>CAJUFE010000009.1:0-4608 GCA_910585635.1 uncultured Lachnospiraceae bacterium
CAACCATATTCTGTGTGGTTTTTGGTTTGATAGCCGCTATATTCCCATCACAGATCATGGCATTGTTTACAAAAGGAGATACCGAAATGATCCGGATCGGTGCGGCAGCGTTGCGGGCAAATGGTCTGTCCTTTATCCTTTTTGGATCTTATACCGTGTACTCCTTCTTGTTTCTTGTAATGGGAAAGGCAAAAGAGGGCTGCTTTCTTGGCGCTTGCCGACAGGGGATCTGCTTTGTGCCGGTCATCTGGTCCCTGCCAGGGATCTTAGGATTAAACGGTGTCATTTACGCCCAGCCGGTCGCTGATGTTCTGGCCGCCATTATCACTGTTTTTATGGCTTTGGATCTTCACAAAAAACTGTCCGTTGAAGGATCCCGTATGGCTTTGCAGCCAGGAACACCGGAAAAATAAGGACTGTCATAAATGGGTAAGGTATGCTGATCTCTAAAACCAGACGCAAGCCGCAGAGTAGGGATCGGTATCAAGAAAGTGTGATGTGATGAAAGATAGATCCTTGTGGATCCACTGTCCGGCTTGTGGGGAGACCGATCGATACTTTCCTGATCACCTAGTCTCCCCCGACGCCTCCCCTTTCCGCTATCTCCCGTTCTCTGGCAGATGATCTTTTTTATCCGGCCGTCGGATCCCGATACGCCCCCAAGAACAGCCAAAACTCGTCATCCCAGCGAACGCCGAACAGGAACGGACGGTCCAGGAGCATATCCACGTGTGGGGGCGGGTCCTCCTCTTCTTCATCTGCAGCTTCCGACTCCAGGACCGTGTAAGCCGCCCCTTCCAGCCCGTCTTCCTCCAGGCCGATACTGGTCTTCTGGACCATCGAGGTAGTCCACAGCGGTCCCCGGGCGATCCGTCCGAACTCCGCCGTGCTCCCGAACATCCGCTCCAGGCCCATATCCTGCAGAAAGCCCCGCAGATCGATGCTGCTCTGAAAGGAGGCCCTGGGGATCTTCCAGGTCACTTCCCCCACAGACCAGCCTTCCTGCTCCAGATCCATAGCCTCCTTTAAGAGCTCGGGCGTGGTCAAAAGCTCCTCCAGTCTTTTCCCTTCCTCAGGGAGCAGGAAGAACACCTTGCTGTCCGCCGTATGCAGATAGGCCACCGTAAAGCCCTCCCCCTTCCGAAAGGATCCATTCTCTATGGTCTTATTGAGAAAAAGGCAGGAGACCTCCTCCCCGCTCTCCAAGGTGAACCGGTCTTTTTGGGTATCCGCCTCCCGGAAGGGATACCGCCAGCCTCCATAAAAATACAGGGTATCCATCAAGACCATCCGGTCCTCCGGACCCAGGTCCGGTGCTGCATGGATCTTTCCGGCTGTTTTCTGCGCGATCCACTGGCTCATCTGCTCCCCGGCTTTTGGATCCTCAAGATCGATCGATATAGACGGTGCAAAAAAGCAGCGGGCCGCCAGCTCTTCATAGTCCCGATCGATCTGGACCTGATCTGAGACCCAGAGTGCATTGCCCAGCCAGATCTGGTCCCTCTCGCCAGAGCCACCGTAGGTCTCACTCTGCTTTTGGGCCCATTGACCGGCATAGTATAGCTGTTGATAGAGCTTCCGGCACTGGTCCGCCAGGGTCTCCCGGTCCTCCACCTTAAGCACCCTAAAGATCTCCTTTTCCGTTTCCCCATCAGCCCCGCAGCCCGCCAGTGCCAGAGCCTGATAGGCGCTCAATGGGCTGTAAGCCACATTCCCTTCGCTCTGTCTTAAGATACGGCTCCCGCTGTCAAATGCAAAGGCCTCCGCCCCCTCCCGGAATGCCGCCGATACCTGGTTCTCATCTAAAAGCCTCCGCCAGCCTGCATAGTCGCTGGCTTCTAAGGAGACCTCCGGCGGAGTCCTCTCCTCCCCGAAGATCTCCTGCCCTTCCTCCGAAAGGCTTTGGCCCCTCGCTCCCCACCACCCATAGTCCTCAGCAGCCGTGGCCTCCTGGCTCTCTTTAAGGCGGCTCCAAGCATAGCGGTCATTAACACGCCTGATTGCAAACGCCCCTCCTGCCAAAAAAAGCAGGACGAGCGCCAGACCTATCCCATACCGCTGCCTGATCGCTCGCCTCCTGCTCCTTCTCCTGCGGGACCTCTTCCTCATCTGTCTATCCCCTGTAGCCACTGTCCATCCCTCCTGGTATCATCCTTCTACACCATCATAGCACATCAGGCGGAGAATGGAAATAGGGAGCTGCGCGAGATCCTCTTTGGGCAAAGCAGAGGGGTAACAGTTCAGACACCCTGAACTGTTACGCAGAGGGTTACTTCTCACAGGGTTGCCAAGCTTTGGATACTCCGCCTACCAGCTACCCAGCATCCGAAGGCCCGGTCCTCACTGGGACGCGCTCCCGCTCTACAAAAGACACCTCTCCTCCCCCAGGTGAGCACATGTGCTGCAATCCGTCACATACCCCCGGTACTTGTCCGAGTCCACGTAAGCCCCGCAGACCCCTTCATGCCGCGCATAGACCTGCAGGCACATATCCGCCACATAGTTCAAAGCCGTGGCCTTCCCGCCGCAGTACCGGCACACATAATCCCCGCATCCGGCTTCCTTAACTTCTGTCCCGTTCTCCAAGATCATGGTCTTTAGCTGATGTTTCATAGCCTGCTGTCCCCCTTCCATTTTTATCCACTCTACAGTCTTTTCGTGACAGTCCGTATACTGCGTCCAGACTGTCCACAAAAAGGCGGCCGCCCAAAAGCAGCCGCCCTTCTCTGATCTTATTTGCTGTTCCGGTCATCTTTCATCCCATGGAGCGCCCGCCAGATGTGCTCCGGATCCAAGGGCAGCTCGGTAAAATAGATCCCGGTGGCCATGTTCACCGCGTTGGCGATCGCCGGCGCTACAGGCGCCGCGGAACCCTCGCCGGCCTCCTTGGCCCCTAATGGTCCCTCCGCGTCCGGCGTAAAGTCGTAGAAGGTCCGCATCTTCGGCATATCCAGGGCTGTCGGCAGACGGTAATCCCGGAAGTTGGGATTTAAGACCTTGCCTTCCTTGGTGATGTTATGCTCGTAGACCGCGTAGCCTAAGCCCATGCCGATGGAGCCCTCCAGCTGGCCCTCCACGGCCCGGCGGTTCAAGGCGCGGCCGCAGTCATGGGCAAATACGAACTCATCGATATCCAGCACACCAGTCTCCTCGTCCACGGTCAGATGGGCCGCGCCGGTAGAGAAGCTGTAGGCCGGGGCATAGTTGGTGGTGTTCACGCCGTTATACTGGGAATTATCGGTCCGGTGATAGTAGGAACCGATCCCCACCAGCTCATCGCCGCCCTTGACGGTCATATATCGGAACATAGCGTCCCCGATCGGCATCTGCAGCTCGGCCTTCTCCTTGCTGATCACCTTGCCCTCCAGGCACTCTAAGGTCTCCGGCATCACGCCCCACATGGGTCCGATCACCTCGAACAGCTGGCGTTTGGCATCTACCGCCGCCCGGCGGGCCGCATTTCCGGCTAAGAAGGTGACGCGGCTGCCGTAGGAACCGGAATCCCATGGGGTCAGGAAGGTGTCGGACATAAAGGTCTTCACCATATCCATGGACAGGCCCAGCTCCTCGGCTACGATCGCGGTCATCACCGTATCAGAGCCCTGACCGATGTCGTGGGAACCGATGTACAAGGTGGCGATGCCCCGTTTGTTCAAGCGGACCGTGACGCAGGCCGAGCTCTGGTTGGGCGCTTCCAGGACGGCAAATCCGGTCCCCGATACGAAGCCGGTCCCGGCAAAGCCGATGCCCTCGCCCTTCTTCATCTTGCCCTTCTTCTCATACCAGCCGATCTCCTTAGCCGCCGTGTCCAGGGTCTCCTTATAGGCACAGCTGGTGATGGTCAGGCCCGCCGGGGCCACATAGCCCGGGTCTGCCGCGCTGATCTTCCTAAACTCCACCGGGTCGATCCCCATCTGGTCCGCCGCGTACTGCATATTTAAGTCGTGGGCAAAATGGACCTGGCAGGCCGTGTAGCCGCGCATGGCCCCTGCCGAGGGGTTATTGGTGTAGATACGCCGGGCCAGGAAATCCACGGAATCCATCTTGTAGGGGAAATTGGCCCACAAGGTCGCCTGGGCGCAGGAGGCCACGCCGGAGCCGCCGTAGGGGCCGCCGTCCAGCACATGGTAGCATTTCTTAGCCAGGAGCTTTCCGTCCGCCCCAAAGGCCGTGTCGATCTTCATGTAGATCGGATGACGGTGGCGGGTGGTCTGGAACACCTCCTCGCGGGACAGGATCATCCGCACCGGACGGCCGGTCAGCTCCGCCATCTTGGCCGCGCACAGGCCGAAGGAGTAGGAGTCCAGCTTGCCGCCGAAGCCGCCGCCCACTAAGGGCTTGATGATCCGCACCTTGTTCTCGGGAACGCCCAGACACCTGGCATACCAGAACTGATCCACATAGGCCATCTGGGTGGACATCCACACGGTGTAGGTGCCGTTCCGGTAGGTGGCTACCGCCCCGTGGGGCTCCATAGCCGCGTGGACCATCCGGTGGGTGCCATACTCCCGGTGCTGGACGTAGGCTGCCTTCTTAAATTCCTCGTCGATATCGGTGCCGGCCTTCATCACCGACTGCATACCGATATTGTGGAGGCCCTTGCCCTCC
>CAJUFE010000009.1:4618-110574 GCA_910585635.1 uncultured Lachnospiraceae bacterium
GCGGTGACTGGAGTTCAGACGTGTGCTCTTCCGATCTTCACCTCGGGAGCGCCCTCCTCCATGGCCTCGAAGGGATCGAAGACCCCGGGGAGCACCTCATACTCCACCTTGATCAGATCCGCCGCGATCTGAGCGGTCTCCTCGTCCACCGCGGCCACAGCCGCCACCTCGTCCCCCACCTGGCGGACGATCTCCTTGCACAATACTTCTTTATCGGCAAATTCGGCGGCGAACTCGCCATTGCCCACCTTAGCGGCCCACTGGAAATCCTTGGGGGTCAGGATGCATTTTACCCCTGGTACCTTCTCGGCCTCGCTGGTGTCGATGGATAGGATCTTCGCCCGGGCGTAGGGGCTGCGGACCATCTTGCCGGTGAGCATATCGGGGAACATGATATCGCCCACATACTGGCCGTGGCCGGTCACCTTGTCCTCGGCGTCGATCCGCACATAGTTATCCTCGCCCGTCAGGCGATAAAATTCTGGTTTCTTAAAATAGGTCTTGTCACAGTCCTTATGCATGGCTTACCTCCTCCCAGTCCATCTCGGCCGCGGCTGCCTGGATCGCTTCCACGATCTTGGCGTATCCGGTGCAGCGGCACAGGTTCCCTTCGATCGCTTCCCGGATCTCCAGCTCGGTGGGGTGCGGGTTCGTATCCAGCAGCGCCTTGGCGGACATGATCATGCCCGGGGTACAGTATCCGCACTGCATGGCCCATTTGTCGATGAACTGCCTCTGGATCGGATGGAGCTTCCCGTCCTTGGCGATCCCCTCTACGGTGATCACCTCACGGCCATCGCACTCCACCGCCAGGGTACAGCAGGAATTTACCGGCTTTCCGTCCAGCATCACTGTGCACGCGCCGCACTCCCCTTCCTCGCAGCCCTTCTTGGTCCCTGTCAGGAACAGTTGGTCCCGCAGGAAATCTAATAAGGTCAGATTGTCCTTCACGATCGCATCGACCTGATCGCCGTTGACCGTCAGACTGATCGTATGTTTATGGTTCATCCTCTTCGCCTCCTATATCTCTCATCACTTGCCGTCCAGGGCCAGTTCCTCAAAGCCTCTCTCTTTCAGGCTTTGCTCTTCCGGGTCCTTGTCTTCCCAGTTCTTGTCTTCCAGGTCCTTAACTTTTAGGTCCTGATCTTCCAGGTCCTGCCTTTTGGTCCTGGTATCCCCAGTCCTGGCTTTCCAGATCCTGGTCCACCGAAGATCCCTCGCAACAGATACGGGTATCCCATCATCTCTGCGCCAGCTGCTCCATGGCCTGCCTGATCGCCCGCTTCGTGAACACCCGCACCATATCCTTCCGATACTCCTTGGATGCCCGGATATCGGAGATGGGGTCGCAGGACGCCATGGCTTCCTCTGACGCCTTCACGATCGCCTCGTCGGTGAGCGCCTTGCCGATCAGCGCGGCCTCTGCCTTGGGTGCGCGGATCGGAGTGGTGGCTACCGCGCCCAGGGCGATCTTCGCGTCGGTGCAGATCCCCTCTTCTACTTTGATCTTCACCGCCACGCCGATGATCGCCAGGTCCATGGCCTTGCGGACCGCGTGCTTGATATAGGCGGCGGCTTCATTTTCCTTTAAGGGCGGGATGACGATCCCGGTCACGATCTCACCTGGCTCTAAGGATGTCTTTTTCACACCCAGGAAGAAATCCTCGATCTTGATCACACGGTCCTTATCCGGACCCTGGACCAGGATCTTCGCCCCCTGGGCCAGAAGGTTGGGCGCGCTGTCGCAGGATGGAGAGGCGTTGCAGATATTGCCTGCCATGGTACCCTTCATGCGGATCTGGGTGGAAGCCACCACCTTGGCTGCATGGGCCACCGCCGGGTTCTTCTCCTTCACTAAGGGCGAAGTCTCCAGGGTGCGCAGGGTGGTCAGGGCGCCGATCTTAAGGCCCTCCTCCTCGTCATACGTCAACTGGTCTAAGCCGGGGATCTTCTTTAGGTCGATCAGATACTCGGGGGCGATCGCCTTGTCCCGCATAGGTGGGATCAGGTCTGTAGCGCCGGCCATGACCTTCGCGCCCTCTCCCAGCTCCAGGAGCAGGTTACAGGCCTCCCCGATGGTGGTGGGAGCCAGATACTCAAACTGCGGTAATACCATCTACTTGGTCCTCCTTGTCTATAAATATGCTCGTTTTTAGGGGTTCCTATCGCTTGATAAGGTCATTATAGACAGATCTTTTGGGGAAAGACAGGTGTGCATATGACAGATGTGACATGGGCTACAGATATTTTGGTACTTTTCACAGGTTGGCCAGAGGGTCCGCTCCGGGAGGGAACGTCTGAACAGACATCCTTTACGGATCTTTTCATCTGTGATATGATAGGTATAACAATATATGGGATAGAAAAGGAGGGACCCATGGACATCCATAAGATCTTAGTCCCGGTAGGGCGTTCTGATTTTGCCGATATCCGAAAAAACGGCTACTATTATATCGATAAGAGTAGCCTGATCAAAGAGCTTTTGCAGGATGACGGCGTACAGGTCACCCTGATCACCCGCCCCCGCCGTTTTGGAAAGACACTGGCGATGGACATGCTCTACAATTTTTTCGATATCCGGAAGGATAGCCTAGATCTTTTTAAAGGGCTTTCGATCTTCGAGGATCAGGCGCTGTGCAGCGCTTGGATGAACCAGTCGCCCACTCTGTTCCTGTCTTTAAAAAGCGTTGACGGCGCAGATCTTGAGGGCGCCTATGAGATGATCGTGTCCGCTATCGCAGAGCTCTATCAGGAGCATCTTTATCTGATGGACAGCGACAAGCTCCATGCCTTTGATAAAAGACTCTTCTATCGGATCGCCAGCAAAGAAGCCGGGCTTGCAGAGATCAAAAACAGTCTGGCCTCCCTGATCCGGATGATGGCGTCCCATTACGGGAGACCGGTGATCCTCCTGCTGGATGAGTATGATGTCCCTCTCGCGAAGGCCAGTGAAAAGGGGTATTATAAAGAGATGCTGGATGTGATGAAGGGACTCATGCAGGCGGTCAAGGATAACCGGGATCTGCGCTCAGCCGTAGTCACCGGCTGCCTGAAGATCGCAAAAGAAAGCATCTTCACCGGGACAAACAATTTTGTGTCCGATACGGTCTCGGATACCCGGATCGACCGGTATTTTGGGTTCACCCAGGCAGAAGTGGACCGGCTGTTACTAGATACAGGGCTTTCAGAGCACGCCTCTAAGATCCGGGAATGGTACGATGGCTATCGGTTCGGCAGACAGGCGATCTACTGCCCATGGGATGTGATGAACTATGTACGCGAACTCCTTTTTAACCCCTCTTCCCTACCCAAAAACTTTTGGGAGAACACCAGCGATAATGCCATCATCCGGACCTTTCTCGACCGGACATCCTTCGATGTAAAAGAAAAATTCGAAGCTCTCCTGGCCGGCGGATATGTACAGGAGCCGATCACCGAGACCCTGACCTATGATACCTTGGGCGCGACCGAGACGGATCTGTGGAGTATCCTGTATTTTACCGGATATCTCACCCGAGCAGAACCCCAAAGGGCATCCACAGACAGGTCCTCCCCTGGCCGGCTGCTCTTAAAGATCCCCAACCGGGAGGTCATGGAGATCTTCCGGCGTAGTGTAACGCTATGGTTTACCGACCGCTCCACCACCAGCGACCGCCGCGAGCTTTTTGACGCCCTGTGGGCAGGGGATGACCGGAAGCTGACCACATTGCTCTCGGACCTGCTCTTTGACACCATCAGCTATCATGACTACCAGGAAACCTTTTACCACGCCTTTCTCACCGGTCTGGTCTCCAATGCCGGGTTCGCGGTAGAGTCAAACAGTGAGACCGGTCTGGGAAGGGCCGATCTGGTCATCAAAGACCGAAAAGGCCGACGCGCCGTGGTGATCGAAGCAAAATGGGTAGATAAGGAGAGTGGTCTCCAAAAGGCATGCGGCGAAGCCTTACAACAGATCGAAGACCGACAATATGCAAAAAAGATCCAACGGGCCGGATTTAACCAGGTCCAGCGCCTGGGGATCGCCTTCTGGAAAAAAACATGCCTTGTAAAAAGCCCAGAATCTTAACTGCTTTTTTACCCTTTTTTCACACAGGGGGCTGTCGCAAAATGCAGCTTATACACGATATGTGGCTGTGACCGATCGGGTCAGAACGCCATATCCTGTATATAGCGGCTATTTTGTGACAGCCCCTGTCCATCTGTTCACCGCAGCAATACCGCGATATCCGGAAATGGCTCCAGGCTCCGTTTCAAGATCCCATGGACGTAGGCGATCAGGATCCCATAGTTGGTCATGGGCACGCCCTGGTCCTTAGCGCAGGCCAGACGGTACTTCATCTCCCGCTCATTGAGCATACAGGCCCCGCAGTGGACGATCAGCTTAAAGGGCGTCAGATCCTCCTCAAAGCCGCTGCCGGAGGTATAGGAGAACACCGGCTCTTTTCCCGTATAGCCCCGGATCCAGCCCGGCAGCTTGACCGTGCCGATATCATTGCACTGGCGGTGATGGGTGCAGCCCTCGCTGATCAGGACCTGGCCGCCCTCCTGGAGTTGATCTAAGGCCCGTACCCCGGCTACCGCCTGCTCTAAGTCGCCCTTATAGCGGGCGAAGAGGATCGAGAAGGAGGTAAGGCGGATATCCTCCGGCACGATCTTAGAGACCATGCCGAAGGCCTGGCTGTCGGTGATGACCAGGGCAGGCTTTCGGCCCAGGTCCTTAAGAGTGGCCGCCAGCTCGGTCTCCCGCGCCACCACGGAGACGCAGCCGTGGTCTAAGAGGGCGCGGATGGTCTGCTGCTGGGGCAGGATCAACCGGCCCTTTGGAGCGGCCTTATCGATCGGGGTCACTAAGACCACCAGGTCCCCCGGCTCCACCAGACCCTCTAAGAGGTCCTTCTCCTCCTTGGCCGGGTCCATAGCCGCGAGACAGTTTTTCAGCTCCTCGATCCCGGCCCGGGTGCTGGAGCTGACATATACGACCGGATAGCGGGAGGGGGGGCCTGCCGTCCCGTCTCTTCCTGGCTGTCCTGCCCCTGGCTCGGACGGAGCCGTCCCCTCTGGCCGGGCGCTCTCCTCTGACCGGTCTGTCCTCCACGGCACATCCTTCCCCTCCGGCAGCAGATCCGCTTTATTATACACCACCACAAAGGGCACCTTCTTCTCCGTGAACAGCCGGATCATCTCCCGGTCCTCCGGGGTCTCCCCCACGGTCCCGTCGATCACCAGCACGGCGATATCCGTTTTATTAAGGACCTGACGGCTTTTCTTGATCCGCAGCTCCCCCAGCTCTCCCTCGTCATCGATGCCTGGGGTATCCACCAGCATCACCGGCCCTAAGGGTAAGAGCTCCATGGTCTTATAGACCGGGTCCGTGGTGGTCCCCTTAACCTGGGAGACCACGGCCAGCTCCTGCCCGGTGACCGCGTTGAGCAAGCTGGACTTTCCCGCGTTCCTCCGCCCGAAGAATCCGATATGGACCCGTTCGGCGGCTGGTGTCTGGTTCATTGCCATAAAAACACTCCCTTCCGTAATTTCTATGCTCTCGATCTCTATTTCTAAAACTCCCTGGTGATATCCTTGAGCCACCGATAGCTCTTATAATGCCGATAGATGAAGGGCATCTTCACAAACTCGTCCAGGCAGATCAGGAAGTAGACCACCATGGGCGGCAGCTTCAGCACAAAGGCGCTGAAAAACCCTAAAGGAAGGGAAAAGAGCCACATGTCGATCACATCGCAGATAAAGCCCCACCTGGAATCCCCGCCGGAGCGGAAGACGCCGCAGATCACGGTGGTGTTCATAGCCTGTCCTAAAACATAGTACATATTGATATAGAGCATGATGCTCAAGTATCCCTTTGCCACCTGGCTCAAGTCCGCCATCTCCATAAAGACCGGCCGCAGGAGGAAGATCAGGAGCCCGCCCACGAGCCCGCCAAGGAAGGTGATCTTACAGAACCGGGAGGCGTCCGCCTTCACCTGCTCCAGATGGCCCTCCCCGATCGTCTTGCCCAGCAGGATCGCCCCGGCATTGGCGATGCCGAAGCAGACCACGGTCCCTAAGTTCCTGGCCACGATGACCACCGCGTTAGCCGCCACCATATCGCTGCCCAGATGGCCCATGATCACCGAGTACATAGAGAAGGCCAGCCCCCAGGACACCTCATTGCCGAAGGCCGGAAGCGCAGCACCTGGAAGCGGCAGGCGTCCGCCATGCAGAGCAAAAGCTCCACGCCCCGGGCGATGGTGGTGGCCAGGGCCACGCCCATGATCCCCATCCGGGGGGCTCCCAGCAGCCCGAAGATAAAGACCGCGTTTAAAAGGATGTTCAGGAGCAGGGCGGAGGCATTGGTAAAGGTGGCGAACACCACCCGCTCGATCGAGCGCATGGTACATAAGTATACCTGAGAGATGCTCATGAACAGGTAGGAGACACCTACGATCCGCAGATAGGGGATCCCTGCCCGGATCAGCTCCTGCTCCGAAGTGAAGATCATCATCAGCACCTGGGGGAAGAAGCAGGCCATCACAAAGAAGAAAAAGGACACCGGGATCGACAGCCGCATCCCGATCCCCATGATCTCCTCGATCGTGCGGGTATCCTTTTTGCCCCAATACTGGGCGGCCAGCATCCCGATCCCCGAGGATATCCCTGAATAGACCAGGTTTAAGATGAACATGATCTGGCTGGCTAAGGAGCCTGCAGAGAGGGCCGTCTGGCTCACCCAGCCCAGCATGATCACGTCCGCCGAGCTGACCGCCGTAGTGATCAGGTTCTGGATCACGATGGGCAGCGCTAGGCGGAGCATGTTCCGGTAAAATGAGGATGGCCTTGCAGTCGTTGTCACCATAATGGATAGTCCCCTTTTCTTTCCATGTGATATGCCGCTTGATATGATCGGTCCTGTCAGCGACGATCGATACTCTCCCGCACTTTTTCCGGGAGCTGTTCCAGGATCTTTCTCTTGACCTTCGTCGTCAGATAAGCCGTATCCAGTCTCTTCTTGCTGTAGGGATACACCGTATGCGCAGACTACCTGACCAGATAGTCGGTATAAAATTCTTCCCAGCTGAAATATCTCCTGCTGTCCGCATAGCTATACGTTTCTTCCGTTACGGGAGAGGTATGGCCGATGATATCAGCTTTCAGCAACAGATACTCAAAGGACTCCGGTGCATACAGAACGATCCGTTTATCGGTATCACGGATATACCGCATCACACCAGCCATTTCCGGGCCAAATGCCGCACCGTCCACGATCGCCAGCAGCTCCTGCTCCTGGGTCTTAAGGAGCCTGGATAAGATATTACTCTTTCCACCTGCCGTCTCACAGATCTCGCCAAATACATCTTTAAAAAACATATAGCCTGCGTTGGAGTCTTCTGTCAGGACCACGTCCGGCAAAAGTCTTTGGTCTGCCTTAACGTTATAAAGCGGATAAAGCTCATTGTAGACCCGTTTCGCTCCCTTATACTTCTGACTCTCTCTTTCCTGCCTCATCCCATAGATCTCTTCGATACTATAGGGCAGCTGCTCCAGGCTATCTCTGGTGACCAGCACAAAATAGTTGTCACTGTGCTTGATCGCTTCCGCAAATCCCTTACTTTTCAAAAAAGCCGCACCTTCATCGATAAAACAGATACATTGGGAAAGGGAGGAGATCTTTTCCTTCCAAAATGCATTCTCGATCACCACACAAGGTCTTGAGCAGAGCAGTGTGATCCCGGAGGACTCTTTATTGTTCTCATAGTCCGCGATCATCCGGACTAATTCGGTCTTTCCCGTTGCGCTATCCCCCTGGATGACTGTGATATTTCGCTTGATCGTAAAATGATAATGTACACGTTTATTATAGATCCGGATCTCATATCTGCCAAGCATAGGTCAGCCTCCCAATAAATGCGCCCCGATGATCTCCTCATCCAACTCGAGCATGGTATGGACCACCTTTCCCGTGTTCAAGACCTTGATCGAAAAAGGCTCTTTTCCAAGATCCATGATATATCCAAGCCGGATGACGATATCCCGGTCCTCTGCTAAACGCAGCAGCCACCCTGAGCAATTATCTCCGCATGCGGAAGCATTAAAGATATGGTCCTGGTCATGGGCGATCAAGATCAGGGTTTTTACCCCGCCCGATAACCTCTCCGGCGGGATCGGCCCCAAGAAGGGACTCTCGATCAAATGGGCCCCGACCACCTCTGACCCATCGATATCCTGGATCATCTGCCGTGAGACGGCGGACGTGATCCATCCGTCTTCATACATATTGTTAAAAAACACATCCGGGTTAAAGATATAGCCCTCCCCTGGATCATCACCAAAATAAATGCTCAGCATAGGTCCCCCTTTCAAGATCAGGACAGTCTTCATACGACCGTTCCATCCCTCTCCTATCCTAACCGTTCCCACCAAGCTTGTCAACCTATCCTGTGAGGATCCTGGCCGGCAAGATATATAATGTGTCCGATCACATCGATATGTCGTAAATGCGCCGCTCCGGGCGAGACTATACACCATAAGAAAAAGCAGGAGCGACCCACCGGCGGACGATGGTCTCTCCTGCAAAGATCTATATAAAAGGACTCCTCACCCCTGCCCGTAATAGGCGTTGGCCCCATGCTTCCGGAAATAATGCTTATCCTGCAGCTCCTGAGGCGCGGATGGGCATGGGGTCCGATCAGCTCGCACCGGGCGGCCATCTTGGCCACCTCTTCTAAGACCACCGCGTTGTGGACCGCTTCTTTGGCGTCCTTCCCCCAGGCGAAGGGGCCGTGGTTCTTGCACAAGACGCAGGGGACGGCCTCCACATCCAGGGCCTTAAAATGCTCCACGATCAGCTTCCCGGTGTTCACCTCGTAATCCTCCAGCTCCTCCTTGGTCAGGTTCCGCACGCAGGGCACCGGGCCGTAGATATAGTCGGCGTGGGTGGTGCCGTAGCAGGGGATATCCCTCCCTGCCTGAGCCCAGCTGGTGGCCCAGGGCGAATGCGTATGTACTACCCCTCCGATCTTGGGGAAGGCCTTGTACAGCTCGCAGTGGGTGGCCGTGTCCGAGGAGGGCTTGAGCCTCCCCTCCACCTGATGCATCTCAAGGTCCATGACCACCATGTCCCCCGGGTCTAAGCTCTCATAAGGCACGCCGCTGGGCTTGATCACAAAATAGCCGCTCTCCCGGTCGATCGCGCTCACATTCCCCCAGGTGAAGGTGACCAACCCGTACTTGGGCAGGTCCATGTTCGCCTCATAGACGATCTGTTTTAATCTCTCTAGCATCTTCCTGTATCCTCTCTTCTCCTTACAGCAGCTCTCCCGCTCTGCGCTCCACATCCAATCCATCCTGGAAGGCGTTCATGAACCGGTCGAAGCCTTCCACATCCTCTGCCTCCGGCTCCCCTGGCTGGCGGAAAAGACCCGTCCGGCCAGGTAGTCCCCCAAGGTCTGCCCCTCTTCCTTCTGGAGCAGGTAGGAGGCTAAGAGGGCGATCCCCCAGGGGCCGCCTTCTCCGGCGGTCTCCATCACCGTCACCGGGGTCCCCATGGCCGCGGCCATGAAGCGCTGTCCCACCACCGGGGTCTTAAAGAACCCGCCGTGGCCAAAGATCTGGGCCACCTACACCTTCTCCTCCCGGGTCAGGATATCCATGCCCAGCTTTAAGGCGCCCAAGGCCGCGTAGAGATGCGCCCGCATGAAGTTGGCCAGGGTAAAGTGGCTGTCGGGCCTGCGGACCACCATGGGGCGGCCCTCCTCCACCTTCACGATGTTCTCCCCGGATAAAAAGCCGTAGGATAGAAGGCCGCCGCAGTCGCTCTCCCCCTCCAGCCCCTTCTTGTAGAGAGCCGGGAATAAAAGATCCATGTCCGCCTTCACGCCAAAGCTCTCCAGCACCTGGCCGAAGAGCCCGATCCAGGCATTTAGGTCCGAGGTACAGTTATTGGCGTGGACCATGCCCACCAGGCTGCCGTCGGGGGTGGTCACCAGATCGATCTCCGGGTGGACCTTCTTAAGAGGCTTGTCCAACACCACCATCACAAAGGCCGAGGTGCCGGCAGATACATTTCCGGTCCCCACGGCCACACTGTTGGTAGCCGCCATACCGGTCCCCGCGTCACCCTCCGGCGGGCACAAGGGGATGCCCGGCTCCAGATCGCCGCTCTCATCGATCAGCCTGGCCCCTTCTGCCGTCAGGACCCCGGCCGCCTCCCCGGCCATGCGGATCTGGGGCAGGATCTCCTTGAGCTTCCAGGGGAACTGCTCCTTTTCGATCAGTTTTTCAAACTTCTCCATCATCACCGGATCGTAGGTCTTCGCTGTGGTGTCGATCGGGAACATGCCGGAGGCATCCCCGATCCCCAGCACCTTCTCCCCAGTCACCTTCCAGTGGATATAGCCTGCCAGGGTGGTCAGGAAGCGGACCCTGGGCACATGCTCCTCCCGGTCTAAGACCGCCTGGTACAGATGGGCGATGCTCCAGCGCTGGGGGATATTGTAGGCGAAAAGCTCCGTCAGGGCCGATGCCGCAGGCCCCGTGGTGCCGTTGCGCCAGGTGCGGAAGGGCACAAGGAGCTCCCCTTCCTGGTCAAATGCCATGTAGCCGTGCATCATGGCGGAGAAGCCGATCGCCCCCAGCCGCCTGATCTTCGTCCCGTACCGGGCCTGCACATCGGCCAGCAGGCTGCTGTAGCAGGCTCTAAGGCCCTTCCAGACCGCATCCAGGGAATAGGTCCAGTATCCGTTCTCCAGCTGGTTCTCCCAGCCGTAGCTCCCCGAGGCGATGGGTGTGTGTGCCTCGTCGATCAGGACCGCCTTGATCCTGGTGGAACCAAATTCGATCCCCAGGACGGCCTTCCCGTTATCGATACATTCTCTTGCCGATCCCATGTTTCCTCCTTTCATGGCGCGCAGGGAGACGCTCGGCATCTCTCACGCGCCTGCAGATGTACGCATCACTTGTACGTTTTACCAAATACTCCGGCAGTGGCCTCACGCGCCTGCAAATGCTCGTACCTGTCTGTAGATCCCCTCGCCGTCCAGGCCGTACTTATGGATCAGCTCCTGTGCGGGGCCGGATTCGCCGAACACATCCTGGATCCCCAGCTTCTTCACCTTCCCGATCCCCTGGCCGCAGAGGACATCGCAGACGGCGCTGCCCAGGCCGCCGATCACGGAGTGCTCCTCCACGGTGACGATCTTCTCTGTCTCCAGGGCCGCCTTGATCACCAGCTCCTCATCTAAGGGCTTGATGGTATGGATATCCAGCACCCGGGCATCGATGCCGTCGGCCGCCAGCCGCTCAGCCGCCTCCAGGGCATGGCAGACACAGAGGCCTGTGGCGATCAGCGTCACATCCTTGCCCTCCCGCAGCGTGATGCCCTTCCCGATCTCAAAACGGTAGTCCGGCCGGTCGTTGATCACCGGCACCGCCAGGCGGCCGAACCGCAGGTACACCGGTCCTTCATGGTGGTAGGCGGCCTCCACCGCCGCTCTCGCCTCGATGTCATCGGCCGGGCAGATCACCACCATCCCCGGGATCGTGCGCATCAGGGCGATGTCCTCATTGCACTGGTGGGTGGCGCCGTCCTCCCCCACGGAGATCCCCGCGTGGGTAGCGCCGATCTTCACGTTCAGATGGGGATAGCCGATGGAATTGCGGACCTGCTCAAAAGCCCGTCCTGCCGCGAACATGGCAAAGGTGCTGGCGAAGGGGACCTTACCTGTGGTGGCCAGCCCCGCCGCGATCCCCATCATATCCGCCTCGGCGATGCCGCAGTCGATGTGGCGGGCAGGGAAGGCCTTGCGGAATTTGTCGGTCTTGGTGGCATTCGCCAGGTCGGCGTCCAGCACCACCAGGTCGTCATGCTCCTTCCCAAGTTCCACCAGGGCGTTCCCGTAGCTCTCCCGGGTGGCGATCTTCTTTACTATGAAGTTTTGCCGCCGGATAGGCGGCCTGCGTTCAGGTATGCCAAATGCGCCCGCCAGGCTGTTCTGTGTGGTGACGCGTCCGTTGCCGGGCGCATGGAGGTTTACATCTGACATAATGCCTCACCTGCCTTCCTCAGCTCTTCCATGGCCACCGCGTATTCCTGGTCGTTAGGCGCTTTGCCGTGCCATCCCACATTATCCTCCATAAAGGAGACGCCCTTTCCCTTGACGGTCTTCATCACGATCGCCGTGGGGCAGCCCTTAGTGGCCCGAGCCTCGTCAAAGGCCGCCTTCAGCTGGTCGAAGTCATTGCCGTCGATCGAGACCACATGGAAGTTAAAGGCCTCAAATTTCTTATCGATGGGGTAGGGGGAGCATACGTCCTCGATCCTTCCGTCGATCTGGAGACCGTTATTATCCACGATCACCACCAGGTTATCCAGCTTCCTGTGGCCGGCGAACATAGCCGCCTCCCACACCTGGCCCTCCTCCAGCTCACCGTCCCCTAAAAGGGTGTAGACCCTAAAAGCCTTGCCGTCCAGCTTGGCGGAGAGGGCCATGCCTGCTGCCGCCGAGATCCCCTGGCCTAAGGAGCCGCTGGACATGTCCACACCGGGGATGTGCTTCATATCCGGGTGGCCCTGGAGATAGGAGCCGGTATGGCGCAGGGTCTTTAAGTCCTCCACCGGGAAGAACCCCCGCTGGGCCAGCACCGAATAAAAGCCCGGCGCATTGTGTCCCTTAGACAGGACGAAACGGTCCCGGTCCTCCTTTTTCGGATCCGCGGGATCTACGTTCATCTCCTCAAAATAGAGATAGGTGAACACATCTGCGGCGGACAGGGAACCGCCGGGATGTCCCGCCTTAGCCCCGTAAACGCCCTCGATGATCCCTTTGCGCACCTCATTGGCGATCTGCTGCAATCTGCGCTTATCCAAGTAAAGATCCTCCTTATCTGTACATACTTTGAACGTTACCTTGAAAGACCGCCGCCGGATAGGCGGCGGTCTCACTCCCTTACTTTCCGAACACAGCCTCGTAGTCCTTCTGGAACTTGGCGATCCCGATATCGGTCAGCGGATGTTTGGTCATCTGCTCGATCACACTGTAGGGGACCGTGGCGATGTCCGCCCCTGCCAGAGCGCAGTCCGTCACATGGATCGGGTTGCGGATGCTGGCCGCGATGATCTGGGTATCGATATCGGACACCGCGAAGATCTCGGCGATCTCCCGGATCAGGTCCACGCCCCGGACGCTGATGTCATCCAGCCGCCCTAAGAAGGGAGAGACATACGTCGCGCCGGCTCTTGCCGCCAGCAGCGCCTGGTTGGCGGAAAAGACCAGGGTCACATTAGTCTTGATCCCTTCCTTTGCCAGGACCTTCACCGCCTTTAAGCCCTCCACGGTCATGGGGATCTTCACCACCATGTTCTTATGGATCGCCGCGATCTCTCTCCCTTCCCGGATCATGCCCTCGGCATCGGTGGTGGTAGCCTTTACCTCACCGCTGATCGGGCCGTCCACGATCTGGGTGATCTCCCGGATCACCTCGTTAAAGTCCCGGCCCTCCTTGGCGATCAGGGACGGATTGGTGGTCACGCCGCAGATCACGCCCATGTCATCAGCCTTTTTGATATCCTCAACCTTTGCTGTATCCACAAAAAAACGCATCTTCATCTCCTCCTCGATATGGCTACCTGTATACCGCGCTGTTCCACTTAAGCTCGTTCTTCAAGCCCCGGATCGTGGTGTCCCCGTCGATGTACACGGCCTCGATCCCCATAGCCTCTGCCCAGTCGCCCATCTGCTCCGCAGTCAGGTCGTAGGAGAAGGCGGTATGGTGCGCGCCGCCTGCTAAGATCCAGCTCTCCGCGCCTACGGCCAGATCTGGCTTCGGGGTCCAGAAGGCGGTGGCTACCGGCAGCTTGGGCATGGGCTTCTCCACCTTCTTGCAGTCCACCTCATTGATGATCAGACGGAATCGGGTCCCCAGATCGATCAGCGAGGTGGCGATGGCCGGGCCGGTCTTCGAGGTGAACACCAGACGGGCCGGATCCTCCCGGTCGCCCATGGATAAGGGGCAGACCTTGATGCCGATGGGGCCTTCCGCGATGGTGGGGCAGACCTCCAGCATGTGGGCCTGGAGGATCCCCTCCTTGCCCGGTACCAGGTTATAGGTGTAATCCTCCATAAAGGAGGTCCCCTTGGCATCCTTCATGCCCTGGGTCATGATCTTCATCAGGCGCACCATAGCCGCTGTCTTCCAGTCGCCCTCCGCGCCGAAGCCGTAGCCCTTCTCCATCAGCCGCTGGATCGCCAGCCCGGGAAGCTGTTTTAATGCCCCCAGGTCCCCGAAGTGGGTGACGATGGCCTGGTAGTCCTTTTCCTCTAAGAACCGCTGGAAGCCGATCTCGATCCCGGCCTAGACCGCAACATGAGCACGGAACTCCTTCTCGTCGCGGCCCTCGGTCAACAGCTGGTACTTATCGTAGTACTCTTCCACCAGGGCGTTGATATCCCCGGCGGACACGTCCTTTACATAGTCCGCGATCTCGTTGACTGGGTAAGCGTCCACCTCCCAGCCAAACTTTACCTGGGCCTCTACCTTATCGCCCTCGGTGACAGCCACATTGCGCATATTGTCGGCCACACGGACCACCCGCACATGGCAGCTCTCCATGATGCCCACCGCCGTGCGCATCCAGCCGGCGATCCTCCCTACTACCTTAGGATCGCTCCAGTGGCCCATGACCACTTTCCGTGGGATCTCCATCCGGGTGACCATATGGCCGTACTCCCGGTCGCCGTGGGCGGACTGGTTCTCGTTCATGAAGTCCATGTCGATGGTGTCATAGGGGATCTCCTGGTTGAACTGGGTGTGGAAATGGAGCAATGGCTTCCGGTACTCCTTAAGCCCTAAGATCCAGGATTTGGCCGGGGAGAAGGTATGCATCCAGGTGATCACACCGGCGCAGTCCTCATCGGCGTTAGCCTCGTTAAAGAGGCGGCGGATGGAAGCGCTGTCGATCAGGGTGGGCTTCCACACCAGCTCAAAGGGCAGGAGGCCGGTCTTGTTCATGGCCTCCACCATGATCTTAGAATGCTCCGCTACCTTTGCCAGACATTCATCTCCGTAGAGGTCCTGGGAGCCGGTGGCGAACCAGAATTGATAGTTTTTTGTCTTCATGATCGATACGATCTCCTTTCTTTATCCTTGCTTTATCCTCGTTTTATCCTCATTTTATTTCTTCCTGGACAGCAGCAGGCTCTGTACGACCAGGAACACACAGAGCATCCCGGCTACGGTGATGCCGGTCCACCAGGCGTCGTCCAGACCGATGGAGGAGACGATGTTCTGGATGGTGCTAAGGGACAGTACGCCCACAAAGGTGCCGAAGATATTGCCCACGCCACCCGTCAGCAGGGTGCCGCCGATGATCGAGGAGGCGATGGCGTTCATCTCCATGCCTGCCGCATGAGAGGCGGAACCGGAGCCTACATGGAGGAAGTACACATAGCCGCCGATGCCGGCTAAAAGGCCGCAGAAAAGATGGGCCAGGAAGCGGGTGCGCTTCACGTTGATGCCCAGCATCAGGGCGCTCTGACGGTTGCCGCCTACGGCGTAGAAGTTCCGGCCAAGCTTGGTCCAGCGCAGCACCACGAAGAGGATCGCCACCACCAGCAGGGCCACCACCACCCCCAGCTCCACATAGGCATCCACATATTTCCCCTGACGGGTCACGCTGCCCAGCCCCGGGATGATGATCCGCACGCCCTTTAGGGCCACAAAGGCCGCGTTCTCCACGTTAAAAGGAGCGGTGTGGACGATCGTGGTCATGCCCCGGGCAAAGAACATCCCCGCCAAAGACACGATGAAGGGCTGGATGTCCAGGTAGGCCACCAGAAAGCCCTGGAAGGCCCCGAAGGCCAGACCGATCCCCAGAGCGATCAGCAGCGAGCCAAACACGCCGCCCCCCTGGAAGTCTAAGTATACGGCGCAGCTCATGCTCACCAGAGCCACCACACCGCCTACAGAGATATCGATCCCGCCGGTGATCATGACCAGGCTCATGCCGCAGGCCGTGATGATCAGAGCCGCATTGGCTCCCAGGATGTTAAAAAAGTTCTGGGGCTTTAAAAATCCTTTTTTCAAGAACAACATCGCCCCGATGTACATGACTAAGAACACCACTACCGTGATCAGGAGCAGCAGGCTGGTGTCCGTCATCTTTGTCTTGCCGGCTTTTGGAACGCCGTTCGCAGTCTTCGTACCTGCCATATCAACCTACCCCCTTCTGTTTTTTGATCAGAGCCATCACCTTGTCCTTCACCACCGGCGCGCTGGACACCACCAGCAGGATGACCACTACCGCCTTGTAGGCCGGCAGGGCGTCGGAGGAGACATTGAACTTATAGAGGGTGGTGGTCAAAAACTGGATCACTTAGGCGCCCAAGATCGAGGCCATGATGTTGAACTTACCGCCGCTCAAGGCATTGCCACCCAGGGCCACCGCTAAGATCGCGTCCATCTCGATATCTTTCGCGATCACGGAATAGTTGATCGTGGATAAGCGGCTGGTCTTGATCAGCCCTACCACCGCCACGCACAGCCCTAAGATCACGAAGCTGAGCCATTTGATCATGGTGGGGTTCAATCCGTTGAGCCGGGAGGAGCTGGCGTTGATGCCCACGGACTGGGTATAAAGCCCTAAGGTGGTAAAGCGCAGGGCCAGCACCGCCACGATGATGCAGACCACGGCGATGAAGAAGGGGGTGGGGATCGGGATCCCCGGGATGAAGCCGCCAAAGTAGGTAAAGGTCTTATCCGTGATGATGGGCAGCTCGTTTAAGTTGATCCACGCCGCGATGGAGCGGCCCGCCGTATATAAGATCAATGTGGCCACCATGGGCTGGATGTCAAATACCGCCACCAGAGCGCCGTTGAAGGCGCCGAAGAGCATGGACACCACACAGGCGGCCAGAAAGCCCACGATGATCGGGGCCTGTAAGGTGCCGTCGCCCCCTAAGCCTACCAGGACCCGCAAGATCACGGAGCCTGCGATCGCCACCGTCGCTCCCACGCTGATGTCCTGCCCGCCGCAGGCCGCGGTGACTAAGGTCATGCCGATCGCCAGGATCGCCACCTCGGAGCCGTAGTCTAAGATCGTCATCAGATAACCGGTGAGCACCGGATCCCCGGCGCTGTTATGGCCCAGGGTGATCTTAAAGAACGAGGGGTCCAGCACCAGATTGAACAATGCCAGCAGCAACAATGCAGCCAGGGGGATAAATATCTGCCTGGATGCAAGTAGGTTTTTCTTCTTTGTCATGATACTCCACCTCCGGCAATGGTCTCCATTACTTTACTCTGTGTCAGATCCTCCTCGGAAAGCTCGCCCACCACCTTGCGGTCCCGCATGACGATCAGCCGGGAGCAGGTCCTGAGCATCTCGTCGGTCTCCGAGGAGATAAAGGTCACGCTCATGCCCTCTGCGGCCAGCTTTAAGACCAGCTTCTGGATCTCGATCTTGGTCCCGATATCGATCCCCCGGGTAGGCTCATCCAGGATCAGATAATCCGGATGGGTCAGGAGCCAGCGCCCTAAGATCACCTTCTGCTGGTTCCCGCCGGAAAGGGACTTGATCGGGGTGTCGGCGGAGGCCGTCTTGATCTCCAAAAGCTTGATGTACTCATCGGCGAACTTCTCCGCCTCTGCCCTGGAGAAGGGCTTGAAGGCGCCCCGGAGCACCTGGGCCGCTAAGATCAGGTTATCCCGCACGGATAAGTCGCCCACGATGCCGTCGATCTTCCGATCCTCCGGCAGATAGGCGATCTTTTGCTTCATGGCATCTAAGGGCTTGGTGAGCTTCACCTCCTGGCCCTTTACCTTCACGGAGCCGCCGATCACCTTGTCGGCGCAGAAGATGGCCCGGACACATTCGCTCCGCCCGGAGCCTAAGAGGCCGGTAAAGCCGTTGACCTCGCCCTTTCGGATATGGAAATCGAAAGGCTTTATCCCTGCGTCACTCTGCAGGTCCTTTGCCTCGAACACGCATTCATCCGGCCCCTTATAGACCTGGGTCTCGTCCTTGATCTCTTCCATATCATCCAGCTCTTTACCCAGCATCTTAGCCACCAGCTTCACCCGGGGCAGGTCCTCGATCACGTACTCGCCCACCAGCTGGCCGTCCCGTAAGACCGTGATCTTATCGCAGACCTCGTAGACCTGGTCCAGGAAATGGGTGACGAAGATGATGCCCACGCCCCGGGCCCTTAGATCCTTCATCAGGCCGAAGAGCTTCTCCACCTCGGACTCGTCCAGGGAGGAGGTGGGCTCGTCTAAGATCAATACCTTACAGTCCATATCCACCGCCCGGGCGATCGCCACCATCTGCTGGATCGCGATGGAGCAGTCGGAGAGCTGCTGGGCCGCCCTGGCCGGGATCTGGAGGTTGGTCAAGATCTCATCGGCGTCGGCGTTCATCTTCTTCCAGTCCACCTTCTGTCCCTTACCCCGGCCGATGTACATATTTTCCGCCACGGTCAGGTTGGGGCAGAGGGTGATCTCCTGGTACACGGTACTGATCCCCAGGTTCTGGGCGTCCTGGGGCGAACGGATCTGGGCCGGTCCGTCTACCCCATCCAGACAGATCTCCCCCTCATCCTTGCCGTAAACGCCGGTGAGCACCTTGATCAATGTCGATTTTCCCGCTCCGTTCTCTCCCATCAGCGCGTGGATCTCCCCCTTGCACAGGGTAAAGTCCACTCCCTGGAGAGCCCGGACCCCGGGAAAGCTCTTGTGGATGTTCCTCATTTCCAATACTGCATGTTCTTTCACCCGCTGGTCACCCCTTTCATAGCACGTTCTTAGCAGCCGTCTTTCGGAAGGCTCCAAAAAGGCGGCATGATGGATAGATCCGGCAGGACGCGCCTGGAGCGCTCCCTGCCGGATAGCCTTACGATCAGATCCCGTACTTCTCCACATCCTCCGCGGTGATCTCAGAGGCGTCGAAGCCCTTCTCATCCATGATGATGGTCTTTTCGGTGATCTCCTCACCCATTTCTACCTTCTTGATGACATCGTTGATATAGGAAGCCTGGAAGGGATTGCACTGTCCGTCATAATTCCAATTCTGGTCTAACAGCTCCTGTAATGCCCACTTGTTGCAGTCAAAGCCCATGACGATCACGTCCTTGCCCACGCCGTGGGAGATGTTGGCCTTGTCAAGAGCGGCCACGGCGCCCTTAGCCATATCGTCGTTCTCCGCGTAGATCACATTGAACTCGGTGCCGGAGTCGATCACGGACTGGACGATCTGCTGGGCCTTCTCGGAGTTCCACTCTGCGGTCTGCTGGGTCACCAGGGTCCAGTTGCTCTCTGCGGCTACCTTGGCATCTAACGCGCCGGTACGTCCCTGCTGCGCGGCGGAGCCCATGACACCCTGGATGTGGATGATGTTATACTGGTCTAAGCCCTGTCCGGCCAGCCAGTCTACCGCGGTCTGTCCTTCCTTATCCATGTCGGATACGATGGAAGCCAGGTAAAGGTCCTCGCTGGCATCGATGGTACGGTCAAATAAGATCACGCCGATCCCGGCCGCCTCTGCGTCCTGGAGCACGCTGTCCCAGCCGGAGGTATCCGCGGCGGATAAGAGCAGGTAATCCACCTCGTCCTGGATGAACTTCTGTGCTGCCGTGATCTGCTCGTCATTCTTTAAGCTGTAGGCAAAGGAGGCGTCATAGCCGTTCTCTTTGGTGAACATGGCCTTTAAGTCTGCGTCATTGGCGGTACGATAGCTGGATTCATTGGGGTCGTTGTTGATGATCCCTACCCGGATCAGCTCGCCGTCCGCCGCCGGAGCCGCCGCCTCTGCGGCCTCTGTCCCCGCATCCTTAGCTTCCGCTCCTGTATCGGCTCCCGCTGCCGCCGCTGTGGTGGGCGTCTCTGCCGCTGCCGTGGTAGCCGCCTCTGTGGCCGCAGTACCGCCGCCGCATCCTGTTAAGCTGGCTGCGGCCAATGCTGCTGTCATCATCCATGCGATCGTTCTCTTTTTCATCTTTCTACCTCCGCTTTTTATCCTCCGCAGTTGATCTTTCCTGCGGGCCTTTCGTTCCCGGGATGTGCTCCCGATGGCTATAGCTTACCAGAGGGAGCTGTTTTCCTTCAATCGCCGGGCGGGCTCCGGTCGGTGGTTTGTCTATCCTTTACAATACAACTTTTTTATGTTATGCTGAAAAAACGGTACAACTTTATCCAAAGGATGGATCTTTTCCGAAAAAGGAGGATATCTTCCGATATCCCCGGAGGGAGAGGCTCATGGCTGCCCTTTGACGGCCCTGGACGGATCTGTGCAGTTTTCCTATATGGCGGATATTTTGTTGGGTCTTTTAAGGAGACAGGGAGATATCCTACGACAGGCTTTGGGCGTTTCTGCCAGAGGACCTGGATCTTTTTCACTGATCTTGGTATTTTTTATCGAAAAAAATAAGGAGCCCAAAGAAGGGCTCCCACAGAGATGAGGAGGTTTTTTGCCATGGCGATCCGCTATAAATGGCTGGCCGGACAGCTGGAGGCTCTGATCCAAAAGAGCATCCGGGAGGGGGGGGATAAGCTGCCCACAGAGCAGGAGCTGTGCGCCCGCTATCAGCTGAGCCGCCAGACCGTGCGCATGGCATTAAAGGTCTTAGAGGAAAAGGGACTGATCGAGAAACGGCGGGGCAGCGGCTCTTACATCACCGGACGCTCCCCTGTACCTCAGGAGAACGTGATCGGGGTCCTGCTCTTTAACGACCAGGACTACATCTATCCCGGCACCTTAAAGGATATCCAGCTGACCTTAGCCCAGGGCGGCTTCTCCACCCTCTTCTTCCCTACCGGCAACAGCGTCAGCAAGGAACGGCAGATCTTAGAGGGCCTTGTGGAAGCTCCACCCAGAGGGCTGATCGTAGAGGGCAGCAAGAGCGCCCTGCCGAACCCCAACCTGGATCTCTACCGGAAGCTGGACCGGAAGGGCTGCGCGGTCTGCTTTTTGTACAACCATTACCCGGCAGCGGCAGGCCCCCTTTTCGTGCAGGACGATAACCGCTCCGGCAGCCTGCTGCTGGTCCAGCACCTGGCCGCCCAGGGTCACCAGCGGATCGGTGGGATCTTTAAGGCTGATGATCTCCAGGGTCATGAGCGGTACCAAGGTTTTATCGAAGCCCTGCGCGATCTTTCCCTCCCCTTCTTTGAGGACCAGGTCTCCTGGTATGGTTCCCGGGACTTACACAAGCTGACCGCCCTTAAGGACGCATCCTTCTTACGAGAGATCGTCCTGGACTCTTTGTCCTCCTGCACCGCCGTGGTCTGCTATAACGATATCCTGGCCTACCACCTGGTGAACGTCCTTTTGCAGGACGGCTACCGCCTGCCCCGGGACATGGCGGTCACCGCCTTCGACAACACCTACTTGAGTAACTCCGACATCCTCACCATCACCACCCTCTCCCACCGTCCTCATGAGATGGGGACCCGGGCGGCCTCCACATTGCTGAAAAAGATAAAAGGACTCCCTGTCCATTCCCAGGAAGTCCCATGGCATCTGAACCTAAAAGAAAGCACCGGGGCATGAAGGACGGACCGGCACATAGGGGCCGTACATAAAGGCCGGTACATGGATAGAGGGCCGGCACATAAGATCCGTCCCTCACCGTCCCTCCGCCCGATACTCCCGAGGTGTGCACCCCAAAAGCTTTCGGAACACAAAGCTGAAGTAATGGGGATCCTTGTACCCCACCTCCCTGGCGATCTCCCCCGAGGCCTTATCGGTCTGCCTTAGCAGCTTCTTCGCCTTCTCGATCCGCTTCTCCGTCACATATTCGATGAAGGTCTGCTGCATGTTCTGGCTGAAGATGGTGCTCAGGTAATTAGGGCTCATGCCGATCTGCTCCGCTGCCATGCTCAGGGAAAAGCTCTCCTGGTCATACTGGCTGTCGATAAGATCTCGCACCTTCTTGAACAGCTTCTTCCCCTGGCGGTTGTCGATCCCGTCCCGGATCTCCATCACATCCTTCAGCATCCCCATAAAATACACATACATATCCTCCTCGCTGTCCGGGACCGTCGGAACGGTCCCGCCGGCCTCCTTCCGGCCGTCCTCCGGGTCTGCCCCGATGGAATGGAGGAAGGTGGCCGCCGCCACCCGGATGTTAAAGAACACATAGCCCCTGAACATCCGGGACCGCAGCCCGTGGCCAATATTATCCAGGTAGGAGACCACGAAGTCGTGAATCTCGCTCTCCGTCCCCTTCGCCAGGAAATCCCGGATGATCTCCGGGTCCATCTGCACCAGATCCACATCGGTGATCTCCTTCTCCTCCTGGTCCGCCGCGTAAGCCTTAAGGCTCTCCTGGGTCAGGATATGGGTATCCGGCAGGATGAACCGGTAGGCGAAATGGTGGCTGGCCTTCCGGTAGCACTGGGGCAGCATGCTGAGCCGCTCCACCGGCTCCCCCACAGCCGCATGCCAGCCCATATGGTCCTCCTCGGAGGCACAGTACCGGCGCAGATGGTCCGTCCCGTTTTCCACCAGCTCCTGGATCTGGGCCCGCTCGCCCTCCACCGGCACGCCGTAGCTGTTCACATTTAAACGGAACAGGATATACTGGGGATGCCGCAAAAAGAAATGGAACACCTCATCCTGCTTGCGCATGAACCGCTCCCGGTCCTCCCTGGCAGGCTGGTCCTCCTTCTCGTACAGAGAAAAGAGCAGCAGGTCGTAGCAGGGAGCCGTGATCTGCAGAGACAACCTGGCCGCCTCCTCATAGATCTCCTTGACCGACAGCTTCCCGTCCAGGACCTTCTCAAAAAAACGGCGCAGGGGGAACTGCTCAAAGGCCTGCATCTCGTCCTGGAACTGGGCCTGATAATCGTGATCCTTCTGCCCCATATCCTGCCCGATCTTCTCCTTCAGCTCCAGCATCACATTCCGCAGAGCCGCCCTGGTGACAGGCTTTAAAAGGTACTGGTCCACGCCCACCACGATGGCCTGCCTGGCGTACTCGAAATCATCGTAGCCGCTGATGATCACGATCCGGATCTTAGGGAATTCCTCCTTCACGATCTCGCTTAAGGAGAGGCCGTCCATAAAGGGCATCTTGATATCCGTGATCAGCACATCCGGCTTCATCTTGCGGATCATGGGCAGCGCCATCTCCCCGTCCGCGGCATCGCCCACGAACTGGAAGCCATACTGTTCCCAGGGGATCTTATCCCGCAGCCCTTCCCGGACCACGCTCTCATCCTCTACCAAAAACACTCGCAGCATTTATCGTCCCTTCTTTCTGTCTGTCGGCAGGGCCGCCAAGGCGGCGGTGAGGGTCCCCTCCTCCTCACTCTCCGTCCAGCTTCTCTGCTACATTTTCCTTGGTGAACACACCCTCCTCCACGAAGTTCAGCCTGGGTACCTTCTCCCCCTTCTCCAGCTTTTGGATCACCTCCTCGATATATCCGCCCAGATCGGACCGGCACTCCACATCAGCGGTGATCTGCCCCTCCTCTACCAGCTTTAAGGCGCTGTCCACCGCGTCAAAGGAGATCACCAGGATATCGCCGTCCTCCCCGGTGGTCTTCCCGGCCTTGCGGATCGCCTCTAAGGCTCCGAAGGTCATATCGTCGTTCTGGGAGATCAGCACATCGATGCTGTCATACCGGCGGAGCATCCGCTCCATCACCTCCTGTCCCTTTGCGGTGGTGAACTCTCCGTCCACCTGCTCCAGGATATTCCAATTATCATGATAGATAGCTGTATTTGCCTATATTTCAGTCCGCAGTTTCATATGCTTCACACGGAGCGTTGTTCTGCTCGCCGTAAAACCGGGTGTCATCATCCCTGGAAACTTCGATTCCTTTGGCTTTGCAGTCATGGTCTCCGTTACACCGGTCGGCCGGTATACAGTTCTTACAGCTTCCACACGTCATATTTATTCTCCTTTCTGCCCTGCCTTGTCAGCACCGGTGGGGCGGTTCCGGTGGACGCCTTTTCAGGCGTTTCGGCTATTCGTCATAGTCCGCCGCATCATAATCCGGGTTGTGCATTGCATCATATTCTCGCGCCGCAGTGTCCCAATCACATCCAGTAGCCTCCATCAACTGCTCAATCCACTCAAACATTTATCTTCCTCCTATCCTACGGTAAACGGTATGCACGGGTAACTTGGAACGTCGTCATATTTGAATTCGCAGCCTTCTAACTTTTCCGGTTCCTGCACCTGACCGAGTAACCATCTTGCATCATATGTATTTTCTGCTTTCGCATGAGCTTCTAAGAACCATTCTTCATAATCTTTGACCATCTTACGGAGCGCGATCACTTCTTCTTTTGTTGTGGCGTCTATCGCCGCTTCAAAGGGATGCTTTTTGCTTTCTTTCAACCATCCGTTCACCGCTCCCCAGGGGGTTTTGTATTCTTTATTTACGAGCAGCTCCAAACCGTTTGTGACTGTCACTGTATACATTTTATTTCCTCCTGTTCTTATCGGGCTTTTCAAATTTCCTTACATTCTTATTTTAACACTTTTAGTCGTTTTTGTCAATCTTTTTGAGAAAATTTTTCCAGAAAAAAAATCCTGATGATAAAATGGCGCAGCGTCCACAAACGGGACAGCCACGCCATCTACTTAACTGACTTTTATGAACTTATTCAGCAAGGAATCATACATCTGCCGGAGAAGTCCGCACTCGGTTTCCACTTTAGCAAGTCTGGAAGCAAGGGCGGGGGGGGGAGAGCTGTTCTCCCTCCGGTCGGATTCCGAGCGAAATGCAGATTGCCGATTCTATGGCATCCATTTCATCACCAGTCACCGTTCCGCAATAATTCCCTACCCTGTCCGTTGATACGGTGGTGATCTGCTCACACAGAGCGGTGCTTATCCGGCTCAGGCTATGTATGAGGACATGCGTAGGAAGATCGCGCTTTGACTGCGTGGTAAGGTAAACCACTTCTACGGTTGTGCTGTAGGTATTGTTTTTATCGTTAGATACTATTACTGCCGGTCTCCCGGAGTTCTGCTCGCTTCCAACGCTATAACCTTTTTCAATGTACCACACTTCTCCTCGCTTTATCTGCATCTGGTGCCTCCTTCCTATCCTTTAAGATTTTTTCTATCGCCTCTGACCGGCAGATGGACCAAATGGCGTCGGCATTTTCATCAAGCCGCCTCCTAAGATCCGTTGCCATATCCTCCAGTTCCGTATCTGTTACCGGCATTTCATCCAACCCGTACTCCTCTGAAAAAGTGTCCAGTTCTTCTTCGATATCCTGGAGATCATAGATATGCTCCTGTTTTTCATATGCCTGGCGCAATTCTTCAGACGTAAGAAACACACCTGGTGATATTTCATGCTCCTTTTTCCCATACCCCCGGCAGTATAAAGGACGCTCGCGCCCTTCGCAGTAAGGACACTCCTCCAAATCTGATCCGTCGGACGGATACAACAAATGGTACACTCCCAAGCTGTACCGTTCATCAAACCAGCGCCAGATATCCTCCCGGAAAGTACCGGCGGGGAAATGTAAAAATGCTTCTTCCAGGCACTCAGTTTCCGGATCCATCGGAACATCCCCAAACTATCCCCACAGCTTTTCCAGTTCGCTATCACGTTCTTTTAATGTTCTCATGCTTCATTCTCCTTCCAAATGGGACGGGATGATGCTCCATTCGTAATAAATGTCAAGGCCCCTCACGTATACAGATGCTTCGTCCTCTGATTCTTCTTTCACAATGTCCCGGTATCCGGCATCTGTGAGATTCCTTAGCTCTACATCCACATCTGCTTTCATGCTTCTGCGGGCGCTTTCCATATTCGCAAAAGCATACGCATCCGATCCCTCCGCATAATTTGAGTGGATGATTATGTAGCACTCCTTGGCTTCCTTTTCCCTGCTGAATTTACAGCTGTTCAATTCGCTGTCATAATCGCAGTCACCGTCCTGAGTATGCAGACACTCATCACACAGCATGAGCCTGTTTCCACAAACAGGGCAGAAAGCTCTGAACCCCATTGTACTGGTGTCCCAACGCATTTCGATTTCATTTTCGCAATGAGGGCATACCTCCACGACCATATTACTGCTTGTCTTCATCCTTTTTCTCCATTTCTGCTGCTACAACAGCGGCTGTCATCCGATCCATACCGACCTGTTCGAGCCGCCGGAACGCTTTTTCTTTTTCTTCGGCTGTTTTAGCAGTTCGTAAACTCATAACCAGATCATACAACAATCCCATACGCCTCCTCTCATTCTACAAAGTTGAATTTAGGCGTGTGCTGACGGACATCGCAGTGCTCCAGCCAACTTTGCACATCCCGACTCCAATGTTTCTGGCCTGCGGTAAAAGAACCATCGGAAAAAATGATCCCGCCATAATCTTCGATCATATGGATCCAGAATGTCGGCCCTCCGAATTTCGGGGTAAACTCGATTCTCGATGCCCCGTCCCCGTGGATCTGCTGATCCTTTTTCGGAGTATGGAAATACATGCCTCTCCCCTTCGTATAATCCTGCTGCATCTGGTCGAAAATCCAGTTTTCCATTTCCTGGAGATTTGAAAAGGACTTTTCGTGGTTCCTTCGGAAATAATCATTGTGGTATTCTTCATATCTGACTTTAAGCATCTTTTTTACCTCCAATCCGGTACAGAGTTCCCGTACCCTGCTTTTATGTGCGCATCCAGGACAGCTACCGCATCTGGGAACAAAATAAACTTTCTCTTATCCGTGATGATCTGCTTTAGCTGAACAATGGTGGCAGCAGGATTTTCCTCGTGAACCATCACGAGGAAATCCTTTGTGGCAACCGTTGAACCGGCCACGCGCCGTTTTCTCCCAGGGACACAATACTCAACATCCGCATAATTCCTCCGCATATCTAGCCCCCTCACCATACCCGCAAGAGTCCGGCGGCAGTTGACGGCTTGATGCCGACACATCCGAACTCAGAACAATCCGGCATGTCATGGTTGTAAACATAGGCCAGCGGGGATTTTGCTTTCAAATCTTCTCTGTCCTGTTCCCACTCCTCCTCATAATCACTGACATAAAGGTATGTGTCCATCTTACCGAGGTTGGTGTAGCTGCGTATCACTACATAGACCAGTGCATCATGCTGATCCTCAAAATCCCGGATCCTTTTCAGATCCTCATTCTCAGCCCAATAAAATGCACCGAATGGCGGCTCACTGATGCTCACATACCCATTATCCCTGAACTGGCGGATGGTCTGCGGAAAAATCCCTAGAGACTTCATGCGGGATACCGCCTCTGCTTTCTTCTGCTCTTTGCTTATGCTCATTTTTGTGCGCTCCTTTCTATCTCGAAATCACTTTTACCAGCCGGCTATATTCGCTCAGATCATCACGCCGCACCAGGCCAATGTTTTCCGGCTCTGCATAAACCATTTCAAAATCCTTTGCGACCAGATTACAGACTTCCAGTTCCGGCATTACTGCGATCTGTTCTACCGGAGCCAGTTTTTCATCAATCGCCAGTTTCCTGACGGCCCGCTCCATGCCCGTGTAATTCAATTTCTCAGCTAACGTCCTTCCATCCATGCTAATCCTCCTCATTTAACTGCTTGCGGAGCTGTCTCGCATATGCGTTATATGCCTTTATACTCTGCAAATCCTTCCAGTCAGTCTGCTCATGCTTCTTTTCCAGAAGATGATAATATTCCTCTCTACTCATGTTTTCTCCGCACCCTTTCTGCCCGGGAGAATCCGGGGCTCATATTTTCTGTTTTTGGCGGCATCGCCTATTTTCTGATACAGCCTGGCATTGGCAAGCATCGGGGTGTCCTCGCAGACATCAAGATCCCAGCTGCCTTTTTCAGTGTTCCAAATGCCGAATTTCTTGCCGGGTATGCCCCGGCGGTAAACTTCTTTTTTCACGGCCCCACCTCCTACACAAGATATTCACACATGAAATTGTCGAATCCTTCCCTATTCGGCTCACCCATTGCATCCCACAGCTCATTCAGGTCCTCATCGTACCCGGACGTATCCACATCAAGATTATGGTGGAAGCAGTATGCCGTCCACATGCAGCGCAACTGGTTCCAGCTGAGTTCCTCGCTGAAGCATCCCTGCTGTACGAATGTTTTCAGATAGTCCATTTCAACCTTTCGGCTGATCGTAGTTTGCAGAGTTTCAATGATCCGGGCAGCGGCGTGGTATCCGTCCCGCCACAGCAGATCCATCTGAAACTGGATGTCTTTATCCGTCATGCTTTTCTCCTTTCCGGTGTCTTTACGACATAGATCTTCTTTTCCACACGGTAGACATCGAATACATCCTGGAGCTTATTTATCTTCCGATACCTCTGAATGGATCCGAGCCGGTTCTTGGCCTCTTTGAGATCGTCATATTCGATGCACATGTTTTTCTTCTGGCCGTTAGCAAGGAACGCTATTACGGCATTGACTTCCTCACACTGTTTTCCACCGCCGGCCTTTCTTTCCGGCAGATGCTCAACATTGTATGTAATTTTCATAATCGCTCACCTCCGCATATGGTATAAACTCTAAGTTTTCAGCTGTTACGGTTTCTCCGAACGTCATTCCGTCAGACCCTGGTATCACATCATCAAGGCTCACGGTTCTTATCCGCCGGTTCTGTTTCTGCCTTTCATTGTATACAGCAGAACTCATGTTTTTCCAGGCTATCGTGCTGAACTTGTACCGGTACAGATCCGGGCGGCGAAACCACAGTTCGACCGCCCGGAGATAGCGGAACACCACGACATCGTACCATTCATCCGAGGGAAGTTTCCTTGAACTCAGGAACCGTTCGACAAGGTAATGGTTTTCTTCCGCTACAGACCGTTCTGCGGGAGATAAAGGTTCGAGCATCATGCGTCCCCCCCCGTAGCTTTTGCTTTTCATGGGCCTTTCCTCCTCAGTCGTATAATCCGTAGTCACCGCATGTGCGCCACACCCCGCAGTCGAGGCAGCTCCCGCAACATTCATCTTCGGGATCCGCGTCCAGATAACCCTCGTCTTGCAAGTGCTCCCGGAACCCGTCCGAGAGTAGCTGGGTTCCGTGGTAATCTGTAAAGAGCTGTGCTACGGTCTCTCCGCTTAACTCGCAGAGCTTGTCCCACACTTCCTGCTGTTTCTCACTCATCTGCCGGTTCCTCCTTTACACTGTCGGAATCCCCCCCCCCAGCCATCGGATTTTTCCGGGAGGGCGGCGTGGTCTCCGAACTCCGATTCATAAAGCATCGGAATATACCGGTCTCCGTGTTCCGCACGGCAATCTTCGAGTTCATCCACGGAGTAATAATCCAGGAGCGCCTCATATTCCTCCCGGATATCCTCCGGTATCTTGCTTAATACGCGCTCTGTGTAGTAGTCATCATACCAGCCGCCCCATATTCCCCAAGACCGATCCTCCACGTATTCGTATTTAGGGAAATCGGGGTTTACGGAATCCGATATGATCTCCACAACTTTTTTCACGGTCTCATTCAGATGTTTCCGGTTGATATACTCGTGAAGCGTATGGGCGTTGTAGTACCCGGATGACAGGTTGACAGCAGCCACTCCGAGTTCCGGGGCAATATAAGATATATCGCTGAAGGAACCGGAAGCCGTCTTGAATCCTTTTTTGGTTATGTAATCCTCGAAGTCCTCGTTGCCACAGTCATAATACACAGCATCGTTCTTCCCTTTACGGTCAAGCTCGATAATCAGCTTCAGATCATACAGACCCTTGGGAAGGACGCCTTTGCGGTATTTTACACAAAAGGAATTTGCCCCGTTGCCGCCGGTTTCCTCATCACAGGTGAACAGGAGCCACGGCTTGACCTGCGACTGCTCATGCGCCGCCACAAGGCCGTACACGCCGCATCGGTCGTCCCCGCCTATCCCCTGGGGAGACATCAGGATGTTTCCGTTCGATGTCTTGCAGATCTGCTGGACCGGAGTATGGTGTACCGTGTCAAGATGCGCTACCAGCATTACCGGAGCCTCCCCCTGGACAAGGATATAGCTGTTCTTGCAGATCCTCGTCTTGCCCTTATACATGGACCGGAGCCTGGTAAAAAGTTCCATCTGCGTAGGTTTCAGAAAATCTTCTAAAGGTTTCATGCCGTTTCCTCCTTCTCATCAATCACTGCCCCACATGCAAGGCAGATAGTTCTGTTTTCCGTCAGTTCTCCGCAATGCGGACACTCCTCATACTCATCCGCGCAATCCTCGCACACCATTTCTGTGAACCCGCCCTCCCGGAAAATATTACGCATCAGATCGTCATGGAAATACTCTCCGCAGTCAGTACATTTGGTGTAATGCGCTCTCAGGCAATCATCGCATACTAGGACATTGTTTCCGGTATGATCAGCGGCGGCATGCAATTCATTAGAGCGACAATATTCCCCGCAGCAGTCGCATTCAGAATAGTATCTGTCCAAGCAACTCTGGCACACTTCCTCGCCCTCTGAGATATACGTCATGCTGTCGTTCGGATAATATTCCCCGCACTCGTCGCAGCGTGTATAGTAACGCTCCTGACAGCTTTCGCAGACATACTTTCTTCTTCCGTCCTCACCCCAAACTGCGAACGTCTCCTGACAGCTATCCCCGCAACAGTCGCAGGTTTCAGATCCACCTTCGTTACATGTGGAACAGTACAACCCCTTGGAAATTTCATTACCACAGCAGATACACAACCCGTAATTCCCCACAACCAGGGATTCAAAATCGTCCAGGTGATCGTCTCGTATGCTTACCTTCCCATCAAATTCAGAATATTCCCAATCCTTATAGCCACCGAACCCGTATCCTGCATCAACGCACGCGCCATATTCCCCGGTAGAGGAATAGGTCTTCCACAGATTCGGCGCTCCTTCGAGCATGGAAATCTCCCGTTGCACAAGATCCCGGTACAGCTTTGAATCTTCCTGTGCTCCTCTCGTCCCTCCCGAGGTGTTATAAAGCCTGCTTTGGAGCAGAAAGCCATTCCCCGGCTTATACGCGAAGATCTGTCTGGTAGTTTTGCGATTATTTAAAAGTTCCGGAACGCTCGGGTCATCCACAGTGAAAACAATGAAGCTGACCTCATCCCGAGCGTAACCGGCACATCCGTTGTTCCAATCATACTCCGTCGAATTGAAAGAGTGGCAGCTTGTGAGAGTGCATCCCCGGCTATCCTCTTTCGGATTGCTCATTGTCAGGAAATGGGCCGGGTTTATGGAGACGTAGAGCTTAAAACCGATCTTCTTTGCAGACAATTCATCTGCAAACTGCGCATAGAGCCTCTGGAAATCACTTCCGGCAGTCTCATCGGCAATCCCAAGGGCCACGCATACCGCTTTGAACACGCGGCTTAGCTTCTTTGTGGGGGCATATGCCTTCGGCGCAAGTTCCCGGATCACTTTCAGCCCTTCAGCCTTTCTCTCCTCATCTTTTGATGAGAAAAAGGCAACTATTTTTTTCACATCATCACTTGCCGGGGACCATATCCCGCCATTCTGGCGTACCCATCCTTCTAAAATTTCCATTCCAAGATCATAGATCCTTCCCTGATCCGGGTTGTGCGTCCGAGTTCCATTTATCACCAGTGCGTCAAGCCGCTCATCCCAGACAGGAGATTTGCTGAAAAGATCCCGAAGTTCCTGCTTCGCATAAGAGCTGTCTTTCGCAAGGCGCTTGATAAAGCAGTTCGAAACATCATAGAGAACCTGTGTCTGATCCGTATGCCTTCCATAGTCCTTCAGAGCCTGACGGATATTCTGTTCAGCCTGTTCGATAATCTGCTGCATTTCCATGGTTACTACCTCCTTAACATTCCATCATTGATATAATTCGCAAAGATCCAGTTACGGCAGGTCCGCTGCTTCTGGGTGAAGTATCCCGGTGGTTCCGGCTTGTAGCTTTCAAACTCAATCCGGCGGGCATCTGTGATTGTGAGCTGGATATTCTTGTTGTCCACGGAGACCATTTCCCCGGATGCCGGCACAAACGCGATATGCGTGTTCTCGTACCAGTTGAATCCAGCACTCAGCCCGCACAGATAGTAGGCAACTGCCCTCGGATGCTCCTTGACTTCGATGTCAATGTGGGCCGACGGCTGGTGGAGCGTACCCCAATAAACCCTTCCGTCGCGGCCACCGATGAAACACTCCGCGCAGCATTTGTAGATGTTCACTCCCCGGATATCCCGGAGCCAGAAGAACTCGTGATACCGCTTTACGTCAAGGACTAATCTCATTCAGCACTTTCCTCCTTTTTCCTGCGCCCGCCGCGCTTCTTGGTGGTCTTGCCCTCGGCAGCAGGCTCCTCCGTTTTCTTGGTGGCTTTCTGCTTCTTCGTGACCGGCTCGCTGACCATCCAATTCAGGTAAACCTTAAAAGCGCCGTCTGCCATCTTCTCGATCTCGCAGGTCCAGCCCTCGCCGGTAGCCGCCACTTTCGAATCCTCGCGGTTCGCCACTTCGGATGCCGCCTGGATCTGTTCCATCGCATCAGCCGCAACAATCTGGAGAGCCTCGGCCGCTTTGAGATACTGCTCCAGCCAGTAAGCCGCTTTCTTATAACTGCGCACTGTGTAGGTCGCTTCTGCCTGGCACCGGTCAGCTCCGATCACGATATCCATGATGTTCTCGCTCTCAACGTAATTCGCCTGTCCAGGCTCATGGACCTTTACCCATCTTCCCTGTTTCAGTTCTGCCATCTGTTTGTCCTCCTTCGTCTTTTTCCTCGCTCTGCATCGTTACGGGCTTGCGACCGTTTGCGGGGACTTATTTCTGTGATGCCCCGCGAGCTGCATTAGGGAGCGGCTTATGCCGCCAAACTTAATTTCATCTGCCGGATGCGTTCCCGCTCGGCTGTTATGTACTCGATATCCTCCTTACTCAATCCATCCTCGGACTGGACGGATTCCTCAATGAATCCTCTCAAAGCGTTTTCAAATATCCTCAGCATTGTCTCGTTCATGGTTGTCCTCCTTTTCTTTGACCCGACTAAAAGTGTTTTGTTCAAATTCAGCTAACTATTGAAATGAAAAGCATTACACACAAAGGGGTTATTGCCGCCGCCTTATCACTGACAATTCTCACGGCCTGCGGTAAGCAGGAAGATCCCGTACCACAGATTGAGGTAATCATCATAGAACCCTCAGTTATCGTGATCGAGACCCTGGAAACGAAGCCGTGGACAGATCAGGATGTCCAGGCAATCGCCCTAACCCTTGCAGGTGAGTGTTACAACGACAAGGTGTATGACAAAAGGCGGGTATGCGAAGTGATCCTGAACCGGGTCAGTGACGGAAGCTGGGGAGATACTGTTCTGGAAGTTTTGGCATCCAGCAGCCAGTTCAATGGATACTGGAAACAGAACAGGCCTGTGAGCGAGAACGACATGGAAGTTGCTGAACAGGCCCTCTCCGATTGGTATGCCAACGGATGCGAAGCCCTTTCCGATTATCTGTATTTCTGTGCGGGAGAAAACCGCGAAAACACTTTCAGAAGTGAATATTAAGGAGGACAAAAACATGTTAGAAGCAAGAATCACAATCGAAGCCCCTGAACTGACAGCGGCGATCAACAATCTGGCGGCCGCTATCGGAGGTAAAAATGTGCAGACCTTCGCACCGAATGTATCAGTAACGCAGACACAACCCCCCGCGAGCGCACAACCTCCGGTAACGGCGCCCCCGGTGAATACACAGCCCCCCGCAATGAATCCGCCTGCCGCACCGCAGCCCCCGGTAAACCAGACACCGGCTTCTGCACAGAATTATGCGGCTCCCGGCGTCCCCCTGGCCCAGCCCCCGCAGTACACAGTGGATCAGATCATGGCGGCTGGAGCGATGCTCATGGATGCCGGAAAAGCAAATGAGCTGATAAACCTGTTACACTCCTTCGGTGTTCAGGCCGTTATGGATCTGAAGCAGGAGCAGCTCGGCGCGTTTGCGACAGCGATGCGGGAAATGGGGGCGAAAATATGAGCCAACACGCATTATTATCTCCGTCCAGCGCACACAGATGGCTGAACTGCCCTCTCGCTCCAAGGCTTGAGGCCCAGCTTCCTGAGCAGACGAGCGATTATGCAAGGGAAGGGACAACAGCCCATAGCGTGTGCGAGATAGCTGCTAAAAAGCATTTCAAAAAAGTAAAGGCGGCAGAATACACCAGAAAGATCAAAAAACTGAAAACGGATCCCCTGTGGAATGATGAAATGCTCCATACCGCAGAGACCTATGTAGATCACCTTGCAGAAAGAGCGATGTCTTTTGAAAAGGAGCCATATGTGGCCTTTGAGGTAAAGGTTGATATCTCTGATTATGTACCGGAGGCTTTTGGCCGGTGTGACTGCGCCATGTTCGGTGATGATACCCTCATCATAACGGACTATAAGCACGGAAAGGGTGTTCCTGTAAGCGCTAAAAACAACCCGCAGCTCATGCTTTATGCGCTCGGAGCCCTGAAGCTCTATCAGCCTTTATTCGGGAACGCTTTGCAGAAAGTTGGGATTTTTATAGACCAGCCGAGGCTCAACTCATATGAAGGATGGTTCTGCAACGTGGCGGACCTGCTTTCCTGGGGAGAAGAAATCAAACCGAAAGCGCAGATGGCATACATGGGTTTCGGCGAGTACCATGCAGGTGACTGGTGCCAGTTCTGCCGGGCGAACGGGATCTGTAGCGCCCAGGCAAAGCAGCAGGTCAGCGCCTTCGATGATTTTGCGGAAGCCGTAGGAAAGCCCGGCATACTTACACCCGAAGAAGCAAAAATGGTGGAGGGAACAGGCCGGACGATCTCCGAAAATACTGCGATACTTACCCCTAATGAGATTGGAACCATTCTGGAGCGCGGGAAAAATCTCGTGGACTGGTATGAAAAAGTAAAGCAGAAGGCTCTGGAATCCATCCTTGCCGGCACAAAAGTACCGGGGTGGAAAGCAGTTGAAGGAAGGAGTATCCGGGTATGGAGCGATCAGGATAAGGCTCTGGAGAAATTGCAAGAATCCGGGATCGAAAGGGCTGCTATTTATGACAGCGTACCGAAAACTCTTTCTCAGCTTGAAACAACATTGGGCAAAAAGAGGTTTGCTGAACTTGTTGGGGAGTTTGTGGTAAAACCGCAGGGAAAACCCACTTTGGCAAATGAACAGGATTCAAGAAAAGAGTACAGCAGTGCCGCAGCTGATTTCTCTGCGGTTGTTGATAAAAAATAAGGAGGACAAAATTCATGTATAACAACATTCCCACAAAAGTTCTGACCGGAGAGGTCCGCCTGTCCTATGTCAATCTCGTGGCTCCCAGGGCCAACAACAGCGATCCTAATGCGGATCCCAAGTATTCTGTAACTTTGCTTATCCCGAAGTCTGATCTGGCAGTAAAGCAGAACATTGACGCTAGCATCGAAGCTGCCGCCGCTGATGCGCAGGGCAAGATCTGGAACGGTGTTCGTCCGCCTGTCATGCCTATCCCCATCCACGACGGAGACGGTGTACGTGACAATGGCACTCCGTTCGGGCCTGAGTGCAAGGGGTGTTGGGTTATGACCGCGAGCTCCAAGCAGAAGCCCCAGGTAGTACACCAGAGCGACATCAATACGGAACTTCTCCCGCAGGATATTTACAGCGGTATGTATGCCCGTGTGACGATCAATTTCTTCGGGTACAACCAGAGAGGTAAGAGGGGAGTCGGGTGCGGCCTCGGTAATGTGATGAAAACCCGCGATGGTGAGCCTCTGGCCGGCGGTGCTTCTGCGGCCGCAGATTTCGCCGGTGTCGGCCAGACAGTAGGATCGGCCACGCCCGAATATGGCGGCGCGATGCCCGCTACTCCCGGGCAGATGACCCGCCAGAACACTGGGTACTCTGGATACAACCCCCTGGGCGTACAGCCCGGGGCAGTTAATCCCCTTACTGGTCAGCCTTATTACGGAGGGGTGGATAACAATAACGGACTGCCGTACAATTAAAGGCGTGGTAAGAAATACGCATGGCTGCGGCATCAAAACCGTAGCCATGCTTTTCTATGAAACGGAGGATATGCTCTATGGAAGCAAGAACTATATTTCGCATTGAGTATCCGTCAGGAAATATCCAGGTAGACGTCGGAAGCTTTTTCGGAACAGCGGAGACTCGGAAAATTAAAAAGCTGCTCCAGCTGGCATCGGAGAATTGCTCGTTGGAGCAGAGGGAGGATCTGCTTTCTGCCATGAACCGCGAGGATAGACGGAGAAAAGAAGCCCTCGACGAGATAGCTGTTTTGGAATTACGGAGGACGGAAATACTTACACACTTTTTTGAAAGCATCCCGAGCGGAATATTATCGAGCGCTGAAAAGCAGCTGCAAAAACAGAGAGCCAAAATAGCCAAGAGCATCGAGCTTTTAGAGGAGGTATGGCCCTTATGAGGCATCTTTCAATAGACTTAGAAACCTTCAGCAGTGTTCCAATATCAAAGGCGGGGGCCTATAAATATGTCCAAAGCCCGGATTTCGAGATACTGTTGTTCGCATACAGTCTGGACGGGAACCCGGTGGAGATTGTTGACCTTGCGCAGGGAGAGATTTTACCGGACTGGTTATATGCTGCGATCTGTAGTCCAGAGTACATCAAACACGCTTACAATGCTGCATTTGAGTGGTACTGCCTATCTAAATTCTGCGGGGTCATGCTCCCGGTAAATCAGTGGAAGGATACCATGCTGCACGGCCTGTATTGCGGATTCACCGCAGGGCTGGAGGCTACAGGCAAGGCCCTCGGCCTTCCGGCAGAGAAGCAGAAGCTGTCCGTAGGAAAATCATTGATCCGGTATTTCTGCGTCCCGTGTTCCCCTACTAAATCAAACGGAGGACGGACAAGGAACCTTCCGAAGCACGATCCTGAAAAATGGGATCTGTTCAAGACATACTGCATCGGGGATGTAGTAACTGAAATGGAGATCGACCGCAGGCTGTCTGCGTTCCCCGTCCCCGATGCAGTCGAGAAGCAATGGCAGACGGACCTCACCATAAATGCGAGGGGCGTTGCAGTTGATATGGATATGGTGAAGGGGGCTCTGTATATAGGCGAATCTTCGCGGGAAAGCCTGATGTCTGAGGCAATGGATCTGACGGGGCTGAATAATCCAAACAGCATAGCCCAGCTTAAAACCTGGCTGAATATGAACACGGATACTCCGGTATCAAATCTGAATAAAGAAACTGTATCGGCCTTACTTGAAGATGGTTCGGTAACGGGATCCGCGGAAAGGATGCTGGAGATCCGGCAGGAACTCGGAAAGACCAGCACAAAAAAATATGATGCCATCGAAGCTGCCGTGTGCGGGGATGGCCGGGTACGGGGGTTGTTACAGTTTTACGGTGCTAACCGGACCGGAAGATGGGCTGGAAGGCTTGTGCAGGTACAGAATCTTCCCCGTACATACATAGGGCAGCTTCCTCTCGCAAGGGACGCTGTAAAGCATCAGAGGGCAGATAAACTGCGAGTATTGTATGGATCCGTTCCTGATACGCTCTCACAGCTGATACGGACTTCCTTCATAGCTTCCGGCGGGAACAAACTGGTGGATGCGGATTTCAGCGCCATAGAAGCCAGGGTTATATCATGGCTTGCCGGTGAGCAGTGGCGTTTGGAGGTGTTCAGGACCCACGGGAAGATTTATGAAGCGTCTGCCAGCCAGATGTTCGGCGTTCCTTTGGAAAGGATCAAAAAGGGAAACCCGGAATATGAACTCCGGCAAAAAGGCAAGGTTGCGGAACTCGCCCTCGGCTACCAGGGAAGCTCCGGCGCCCTTATCGCCATGGGAGCCCTGAAAATGGGGATCCCTGAAGAAGAACTGCCGGATATCGTTTCCCGCTGGCGAGAATCGAATAAAAGGATCGTGGATCTGTGGTACACAGTGGAAAGCGCTGCCGTTTCGGTCATTCAAAATGGAACGCCAGCAGGGGTTAAAAATCTCATCTTTGCACGGGAATACGATGCAGACAATGACTTGGATTTCCTGACAATCACTCTCCCCAGCCGGAGAAAGCTGTATTATGCAAAGCCAGAACTTGGATTCAACCAATGGAATAAGCCCTCTATCACCTACCGCGGAGTGAACCAGACTACGAAGCAATGGACGCAGCTGGAGACGTATGGTGGGAAGCTGGTGGAGAACATTATACAGGCGATTGCCCGGGACTGCCTTGCAGTAGCAATCGAACATCTGGAGGAAGCCGGATTCCCTGTGGTATTCCATGTGCATGATGAAGTTGTCATAGACTGCCCTACGAGCCAGGCAGACCTTGATGCTGTTGTTCGAATAATGACTCTGCCGATCCCCTGGGCTCCCGATCTGCCCTTGAACGCTGACGGTTGGGTAGGGGATTTCTTTAGAAAGGATTAAAGAACGCATGGAAAACAAAATGTGCTATATATGCAGCCCATACAGAGGCCACGTTGAAGATAATGTGGCCTATGCAAAAGAACTTACACGGGTTGCACTCGATAACGGATACGCCCCGGTAACGCCTCATCTGTATCTTACGCAGGTTCTGGACGAATCAAATCCGGAACAGAGAAAGATAGGGATGGCCGCAGGAATAGAGATTCTCAAGCAGTGCCAATACATCCTTATTGGGAGCCGTAAAGGGCTCTCCGAAGGGATGCTTGATGAGATAGAGGAGGCGTATGATGCCGGACTTATAGAGCTTGCAATCACGAAACATGGATTGGAGAAGGTCTATAAAGGAGGACAAGATGAAAAAGTTTTTTAAAACGAAGATGGCAATTTACGGATCGAGGTTTCTGAAAGTTACAGGGGAGATATGCAGAAACCACATGAACAGAGAAGCCAAATATTTATGTTCCGGATGTCCTTATGAGGTTAAAGATTTCGGAGATACGCACCTAACCGGATGTATTCTAAGTACCCCTGACGGATGGGATAGGCCGGATCAGTTACGATATATCATCCGAACGACACTCCGGTATATGAGGAAGGGAGGAGCAGATCATGTTAAGAAAAAGGCAGCTGGAAAAAATACTGCAAAAGCAGGTTGCCGTGATACAGGAAGCAGAAAATAAGTCTGAAAGGGATTACGGACTCATGCTGTGTGCAGGATTTCTCTCCGGCCTTCTCCTTACGAACGCCATAACCCGGCAGGAATATAACGAATACTACGATTATCTGCGCGAACTTTCAAAAGAGATTGATGCAGCGTAGGGGGGGGGACGTATATGATACACGACCGTTCAATCACAATCACAGTCGGAAATAACCGGAAAAGCATAAACTGGCGTCCGCAGTCCATCATGTTGTCTGAGTTCTATGAGAAGCTTCGGATACCGAGCCGTTCGACAGAAACCATGCAGGAATACCTGAGCATGAAAAAATCCGAGCAGGATGACCGCAAGGACATCGGCGGTTTTGTGGCAGGCAGCCTGTCTGGTGTGCGGAGAAAGGCCGGCGCAGTAACAGGGCGCGATATTATAACCCTTGATTTCGATACGATCCCTCCTGGAGGAACAGATGAGATTCTGAAAAGAGTTGATGCTCTCGGTTGCGGGTACTGCGTTTATTCCACAAGAAAGCACTCTCCCGCAAGCCCCAGGCTGCGGATACTGCTCCCTCTGGACAGAACAGCTACGGCGGATGAATATGAGCCTTCCGCGCGATATATGGCGGCGAGCATCGGGATAGAGTTTGCCGACCCTACCACATTCGAGGCAACGCGGCTGATGTACTGGCCGAGCTGTTGTTCTGACGGGGAATATGTCTACACGTTCGGGGATAAGCCGATGCTTTCCCTGGACGGGATACTCCGGGTAATGGACGAGCGGTTCGGGGACTGGAAGGATGTTTCCAAATGGCCGCAAGTTCCCGGAGCTGATAATGCCTATAAGAAAATGGCGATGAAGCAGAGCGATCCGTTGAGCAAGAGCGGCGTGGTGGGGGCATTTTGCCGGACGTATGACATTTACGGGGCGATGGATACTTTTCTCGAAGGTATCTATGAAGCAGTAGATAACTCGCACGAGCGCTATACCTATCTCGGTGGAAGTACGACGGGCGGGGCCGTAATCTACGATAACGGGATGTTCCTTTACTCCCACCATTCCACGGATCCGTGCTGTGGGCGTTTGGTAAACTCGTTCGATCTGGTCCGTATGCACAAATTCGGGGACATGGATGATAATGCTGATCCGTACACCCCCACCAACAGGCTTCCCTCCTATACAGCGATGTGCAAGCTGGCTGTGGATGATACGAAAGTGTCCCGCCAGCTGGCAAAGGAGCGGGCAGATTCAGCGGTGAGCGATTTCAGCCGGCTAGTGGACGGCAATAGTGAAAACCTTGAATGGACGGTTGACCTGGAACTGAATAACCAAACAGGGACGATAAAGGCCACAATCGACAATATCTGGCTCATTCTGGAAAACGATCCGAACCTGCGAGGGAAGTTTGCCTTGAATGAGTTTGCCGGGCGCGGGGAGATACTTGGGGACCTTCCTTGGAGCGCATTTGAGAAACGCCGGGCGTGGACAGACAATGATAACCAGGGCCTGTATTGGTATTTTGAAAAGGTGTATAAGCTGACCGGAAACGGAAAGATAGACGGGGCGCTGTCCCTGCACAGTGAAAAGCATAAGTTCAATGATGTGAGAAATTTCCTGACATCCCTGAAATGGGATGGGACTCCCAGGCTGGATACGCTGTTCATAGAATACCTGGGGGCAGATGACAAGCCATATACCAGGGCTGTTACAAGAAAGGCATTTACGGCGGCGGTGGCACGGGCGATGGAACCCGGATGCAAATATGATACCATGCTTATCCTGTCAGGACCGCAGGGCATAGGAAAGTCCACGCTTCTCGATAAAATGAGCAAAGGCTGGTTCAATGATGGCATAAGGACATTTGAAGGCAAGGAGGCAAGCGAGCTACTCCAGGGCGTATGGCTGGTGGAGATCGGTGAGCTAGATGCCTTCCGACAGACGGACGTGTCCCGTATCAAGCAGTTCCTCAGCCTGCGGGCCGACCGCTTCAGGGCAGCATATGGACGGCATGTGAAGGACATTCCCAGATGCTGCGTATTCTTCGGGACCACCAACACATCTGCCTTCCTGCGGGACAGGACGGGCAACAGGCGATTCTGGCCGGTGGATGTTGGGGTAATCCCCCGGACGAAATTCGTTTGGAAGGAACTGGACAGCGAAGTCGATCAGATATGGGCCGAAGCAGTGATGCGCTGGAGATTAGGAGAGAGCCTGTTCCTTACCGGCGAACTTGAAGATGCGGCGAAAGCCGAGCAGGAATCCCACCGGGAAGTCAGCAGCAAAGAAGGTATCATCCTTGACTTTGTAGAGAAGCTGGTGCCAGATGACTGGCAGAAATGGGCTCTGGATAAACGGAGAATGTTCCTGAGCGGCACGGTAGAGGGGAACCTGAACCTCGTCCCCAGAGACAGGATATGCGCCCTGGAGATATGGTGTGAGGCGTTTGGAGGGCAACCGAAAGACTTCCGGTATTCGGAATCATCGGAGATAAATGATATCCTGCGCTCGATCCCCGGGTGGGAAAAAACACAGAACGGACTGAGGTTCGGGTACTGCGGGTATCAGCGGGGATTTCTACGAAGATCAAATTAAGGGAGGCTTATATGGGAGCGATTATTCGACTAGCTAAAACACCAGAAAAGTGTAGCAAGTGCCTGTTTTCAGATGAAAGCGTGAGATTTTGCCGATTGCGAAACTCTCGAATTATTGCAGGGAAACAAAGGAAAACCCGTATGCCTCTATGCCCCATTATGAACGAAGGGGAATATATCTCAAAGGGGATAAAAAATATAAGGAGGACAATATGGATACGAATGAAAGATTAAGGCGGGAACAGCACGGCGAATTAAAAGAACTGCAAAAGAAACTCGGGGCTGTGCTGGAGCATGAACCAGCTGACAGCGAAGATACGAGTGAAAATGAGATCTGGGAAAAAGCCAGGGACCTTAAAGCCAGTCTGGATGATTTCTTCACAAGCTATCCTATTAAGGCCATCCTTCGGCGGTTGCATGGAGCCGGAGGATGCGATGCCGAGGATGAGTATTCTAAAGGTTGGGATGCTGCGATTGGAGAAGCCATAAAGATCGTTGAAGCGGAAACGGGAATAGGTTTAGAGGAGGTTCTGGAATGAGGGAGATACTTTATAGGGGAAAACTGGTTCAGAACGGTGCCTGGGTATATGGATATTACTGCAAAATGGGTGAGACCACTTATGCGTTCGAGGAGGATTATCAGAAGTATCCGGTGAAAACCTTCCACATGATCGCGCAGGAATCCATGACAGATTGGGGCCTTCCGAACAAGCTACGCCTTTACGAGATAGACCCTGAAACTGTCGGACAATATACCGGAAAAAATGATCGAAATGCAAAAAAGATTTTTGAGGGGGATATCCTGCGGAACGATAGCACGGGAGAGATCGTAAGCGTATGGTGGGATGAGGACCATTGCTGCTTCGTATGCAGGGGTGGCGAAGTGTCCCCGGTTCAGGTGGGGAGCGTCAGTTATCAGTCAACTATCATCGGGAATGTGCATGAGAACCCGGAAATCTTAGAACAGAAGGGAGATAAAACATGAGCGAAGTGTTTATGACGATTCACAATGACAGCCGGTTATATAAGGATTATTTTGAGTGGCGCAATGGCTTTAAAAACATGGTGGATACCGCGAACAGGGTTATGGATCAGTTTGGCATCGAAAGCAAGCGGTTTTCTGCCAGAAAGGACCGGCTAGCGATAGAACCGACGGAATCTGATGCAGAGAAGTTTGCGAAGATGCTGATGGCTGACGGGCAGAGTTTTAAGAAAACATCAGCGCCGAACAAAGCTTGGGTGGAAGCTATGAAAGATATCAAACATATGCGGAAGCCCCAGCTTTTCGGGTATATGCCGATGTCGCTCCTTGGATGCCGGTGGAAAGAGCAGCTGTTCCATGTTGGGGAGATCCTTTACTGCCATATTGATTCTGACGGCAAGGCTGAGGTTCCGGATTTTGCAACAGCGATAAAAGGGAGCGAATATTATGCGGTGCTGGAAAGAGAGGACGAGTAGATGAGAAGCACGTGCGAAATTATAGCTGATCTGAAAGATGGGAAAGAGGTTCCTTATGAAGAACTGAAGATGGCCTGCTTGGTTCAGTCAGGTCTCCTATTCTTATTCCAGCAAGAGGTGGAGCATCTGCTGAATGGAGGATTATCCGCAGAAATGACCAGGCAAATGAATTACTCTGATCCCAAAACATCTTCTGTAGAAATGGGAACCCCGTCCTGGTACTGGAAGGCTATCAAAGCCGATCCGTTGAAATGGCTGGGACCAAACTGGATACCAGGAACACCGGGGTGGGAACGGATGCACAACGCGCATCTGAAGATATATGAAAAGGTGGTGAACCACAGTGAATGATCTGATAATCGACTGTTTTGCCGGTGGCGGCGGGGCCAGTACCGGAATAGAACTGGCCCTCAACAGGCCCATAGACATAGCCATTAACCATGATCCTGATGCAATACTGATGCACAAAACCAACCATCCCCATACGCTCCATCTTACGGAGGACATTTTCGAGGTTGACCTTCAGAAGCATGTAAGGGGGCGCAGGGTATCTCTAATGTGGGCCAGCCCTGATTGTACGAGCCACAGCAAAGCGAAGGGAGGACAGCCGCGAAAACGGGGGCTGCGCATCCTTCCATGGGCCGTGTATAAACACGCAAGGGAGATCAGGCCGGAAGTCATCATCATGGAGAACGTGGAGGAAATACAGCAGTGGGGTCCCCTGGACGACGCTGGCCACCCAATAGCTTCCCGAAAAGGCGAAGATTATAAGAAGTTTATATTTTCGATGGAAGCCCTTGGATACGAGTTCGACAGCCGGGAGCTGGTAGCTGCGGATTACGGCGCCCCCACAACGCGGAAACGGTGGTATGCGGTATTCCGCAGGGACAGACGAGGCATTGTGTGGCCGGAACCCACGCACAGCAAGGACGGTGGAATCCTTCAGAAGTGGGAACCGTGCGGGAACTACATTGACTGGACAGATATGGGAAGCTCCATATTCGGCAGGAAAAAGCCCCTTGCAGAAGCTACGCAGGCGCGGATTGCGAATGGCATACGGAAATACATAATAGAGAATCCGCATCCATACATCGTGCCGAATAAGTATGCCACAAGTTTCCTTATCCAGTACCACGGGGAAACGAAGCCGGGAGACGCACGGGGGCAGCTTCTGACGGAACCAATAAAGACCATAGACACCAGCAACCGGTATGGACTGGTGACGGCCTTTATCACCAAATATTATAAAACCGGGATAGGCCAGGGATGCGACAGCCCTCTTCACACGATCACCACATCGCCAGGACACTTCGGACTGGTATCAGCGTTCCTGATTAAATACTACGGAACCGGATGCGGCCAGGGGTTAGATATCCCGCTTGGCACGATAACCACAAAGGATCGGTTCGGACTTGTGAATGTAATGATCGAAGGCGAGCAATACGCCATATCCGATATCCTCCTGCGTATGCTGAAACCAGAGGAGCTGAAGCGGATGCAGGGGTTCCCAAAGGGCTATATCATAGACCGGGATTATAACGGAAACCGATATCCGGTCGGGAAGCAGGTGGCACGGATCGGGAACAGTGTGGTGCCGATAATGGCGAGGAAGATTGTCGAGGCGAACTGTGGATATTTGAAACACTAGAAAGGCAGAGTCGTTATATGGCGCAGAATTTAATTAAGTGCTACGTTTTTAAACTCATTATCATACTGATACGAAAGTTTTTCCCCGAGGGAATATCTTTTGATGAAGCACATGAAGTAAATAGGTGGAGTTGGACTGAAGATGCCGAAAATGCCGCTTTTCACCGTGGAAATACGTGAAACATTCAACGAAACATCTGAATGTAAGTTAAGTATTAGACACGAAAGTCGAATGTTAGACACGAAATTCAACCTAATGTTTCGGCGTTAAATGTTTCAAAGTTTCGGGAATGTTTCACCCAATGTTTCAGTGGAAACCCGCATAAATACAGGCTTTTTACCAGTATTGAAACATTGAAACATTTATTCCTATAAATTATAGAATTAGAGGGATTAGAGGGAATAGAGAAAATGTGTGCTCCCTAATCCGCCTGATTTGCGCATAGTATACGCGCGCGAAATGACCCGAATGTTTCAGGAGGACAAGCATGAAAGAAAGTCAAGTTGAAAGGCGTCTCGTCGAAGGCGTGAGAAAGTTGGGCGGCGTGTGTATGAAGTTCGTAAGCCCCGGAACACCGGGGGTCCCAGACAGGCTCATCATCACTGCCACTGGAAGAATCATATTTGCAGAGCTGAAAACCGAGACCGGCAGGTTGCAGAAGATCCAAAGATACACGATTGGGGAAATGCAGAAACGCGGAGCAGATGTCCGCGTTGTGAAAGGTTTGGACGAGGTAAAAGCTCTGCTGGAGGAGATCGAACATGATATTTAACCCTTACCCATACCAGCAATTTTGCATCGACAACATCATATACAACCACGCGGTAGGGCTGTTCCTGGATATGGGGCTTGGCAAAACAGTGATTACCCTGTCCGCCGTGCATGACCTCCGGTATAACCGTTGGGAGGTGATGAAGCCCCTCATCATAGCCCCGAAAAAGGTGGCCGAAGCAACCTGGACCACGGAAGCGAAAAAATGGGATCATCTTAACATGATGCGTGTGGTCCCGGTCCTGGGAACGGAGCAGCAGAGACTCCGGGCGCTGTCCACCCCGGCAGATTTATACGTGATAAACCGGGAGAATGTGAAGTGGCTTGTGGACCATTTCAAAAATGCCTGGCCCTTTGATATGGTGATACTGGATGAAAGCTCCAGCTTTAAGAACGCCTCCAGCCAAAGGTTCAAGGCCCTGAAGCTGGTCCGCAGCAGAATAAAGCGGATCGTGGAGCTGACCGGAACGCCATCTAGCAACGGGCTGGAGGACTTGTGGGCGCAGATATTCCTTCTGGACGGTGGCGCACGGCTGGGGAAAACCCTGGGGGCCTACCGCGACAGATACTTCATCCCTGGAAAGCGGAACCGCACGACGATATTCAGCTACGAGCCGAAGGAAGGCAGCTTTGAAATGATTAAGCAGGCGATCAGCGACATCTGCATCAGCATGAAATCCAGCGATTACCTTACCCTTCCCGATGTGATACACAGTGATATCCCCGTGGCGCTGGACTCCAGGGCCAGGAAAGCCTATGCGGATCTGGAAACCGACCTGCTCCTTCAGGTAGATGAGGACACCATCACGACGGGTAGCGCCGGGGTACTGACAGGGAAGCTGCTGCAACTCTGCAACGGGGCGATCTATGACGCTGATAAACGGGCGGTGAAAGTCCACGACTGCAAGATAGATGCGTTCCTGGAGCTGGTCGAGCAGCTGAACGGGCAGCACGCCCTTGTGTTCTACAATTTCCAGCACGACCGTGACCGGCTGGTGGAAGCCCTGGCAAAATACAATCTAAATGTCCGGGTTTATTCCCGGGCAAAGGATGAGATCGACTGGAACAACGGGGAGATCGACATTCTTCTGGCCCACCCCGCAAGCTGCGGATACGGGCTGAACTTGCAGCAGGGAGGACACCATGCGATCTGGTTCGGCCTTACCTGGAGCCTAGAGCAATATGAACAGGCGAACAAGCGTCTGCACAGGCAGGGGCAGGAGCATCCGGTGGTCATCCACCACCTGATCGTGCAGGGCGGGATGGACGAAGTTGTCCTTGACGCCCTCCAGAACAAGAGCGACATGCAGAACGCTCTGATGGACGCCCTGCGGGTACGGATAAATAAATTGCACAGTTAAAAAAGGGAGGCGATCACAGTGAAGAAAGAGGAAATCGCAGAAATCGCCCGCGTTGCGGCGGTCGAGGTTCTGTCAAAGAAAGAAGAAATGCTTGACGAGGAGTTTGATGCCCGGTATCAGGACGTGAAGCTGCTGATGGCGAATTACCGCAAGCTAAAGGCGCACTACTCCCATGTTTCCCCAGAAACCCTGTCGGTCAATGCGATCTGCGCCATGCACAGCAAGACCGGGCTGATGATGAGCCACGTGGATAAGATGCTCGTCGCGTATGAGGCGATGTGCAAGGAGGCCGGGGATTCTGACGAGGCCCGCCGGTGGGATGCCGTCTACCTGCGCTACATAGACCCGGCCCGGTTAAGTGTGGATGACATAGCCGCAGAGCTGCATGTTGACAAGCGCACGTTTTACCGGGACATTGGAAAAGCGATGGATGACCTGGCTGTCCTGCTGTTCGGCATTGAGGCGATAGGCACATGGAAACATAAAAGGTAGAGAAATCAGGAGCCGGAAGGCTCCTGATTTTTTATACTCAGTCTCCTTTTATGAAAATTTTTCTGGAAAATTTTTTGAAAAAACATTGACAAAAACGACTAAAAGTGTTAAAATAAGAATGTAAGGAAATTTGAAAAGAGCCGTTGAGGAGGAAAGAGAAATGATAAAAGTGATGGGCCTTACAGAGCAGCAGTGCATCAGAGAGGAAACTGAATATAGGGACTGGAAAAAATGCCCCCTTTGGTACTGCGTAAAGACGCTGTTCAACATGAACACAGGCAAGATGGAAAGCGAGATCGTCAGGGACGAGAAAACCAAACAGCTGATCGCCATTCAGGATACCGAGAAGCCGCTGGACGGGGTTTATGAGACAGCCTCCGGGACAATCTACTACACATACCACAGAGGATATGCCGAAGCTGCGAAGCAGGTGGCGGCGGCAACGATATAGGCAAATACAGCAAACCTTTTCCATCATTTACCTCACTTATTCAGCTACCGCCACCCGGCGGCTTTTTCTTTGCCGGAAATCGTATTGGCTTCTGAATATTTCATCACCGAGCGTAGTTTCGCGGTAATAAACACCGCTCTCATACCACTCTCGGAGTATTCTTTCATCTTCCCGGATTTCAGGCATACTGGCTTTTGCCAACTTAGCAAGTTCTGTTGCTACGGCGAACAGAACGGACGGGGCTTCTGTCATGTCCCGTCATCCGCAAGAAGCTCCTCGATTGTGCATCCGTAGAGCTTCGCAATCTGCGGCAGTTTATCGGCTCTCGGCTTGGCGATGCCCCGCTCCCACTTGCTTACTGCGGACTCTTTCACTCCGAGAGCTTTGGCAACCTCCCGCTGGGTTGGAATTGCGCCGCGTAACCTTCGTTCTCTCATAACGTTCATCTTCCCATCCCCTCCTTTCCTTGTCCTGCGGGTTGTTTTCTTGATTTACAGTCTTATTATAACACTTTTAGTCGTGTATGTCAACTCGAAATCTCAAATTTTTCTCAAAAATTTTTTACGTTGACAACTTGAATTAAAAGACATATAATCTACTTAGAGGAAAGGTGGTGTTATTATGGACGGGTTCGGAGAACGACTTAAAAGATTACGGAAGGATTCAGACATGACCCAGGGACAGCTTGCTGAGCAGATCGGCGTTGTCCCATCAGCTGTCGGGAAGTATGAGCGCCTCGAAGCATCATACCCGAGTATAGAAACACTCATAAAGATTGCCGACTTCTTCAATGTAAGCCTGGACTATCTGCTCCGTGGGAAAAAGTATTCCCCAGGTGTGGAGAATAATATCAGCGGCCATCTGTCTAACAGCCCTTTCATACAGGCTAACAACGGCGGCGTGGTCTTTAATGGGGAAAGCGGGAAAACACTGTCCCCGGAATCAGTAGAATTGCTGCATATTTATGAAAGTCTCGGCGGTCGGGATCGGCTGAAGCTCCTTAATTTTGCAGTGGAGCTGGAAAGGAGTGCGGAATGAAGGTATCCTTGGAGATTAAGAAAAGATGCTCTTTCTTTTGGCTTAGAGCTATCAGGAACGCCAGAATTGATAAGTGCTGTGCGGAGTGCTTCATTGGGGATAAGCTTAATGAGGTTTATGAAAAGACACGTTTTAAAGACAAAGCTACTGTTGAACTTGACATCCCCTTAGATGAGAGTGTGAAAGCCTACTATCTCTGCGGCCTTAGCAGAGGATTCCGGTATGATGACAATACCCACGTTGCTTTCGTTCCCTGTAAAGGCCAAAATATCGAGATAGAGAATGATAAGATTAAGCTTGTGATTACAGATGCCCGGCAGATAGATTTCCAAAGCTATAAGCCAAACCCGGAAGGTGAATTTACCCATGAACAGCGGACCTGCCGTAACTGGATATTCGCTAACTATCTGCTGGATGGTATGCCGCTGTGAGACGTGCAGCTCTTTATATCCGGGTCTCCACACTGGAGCAGGCACAGGAGGGATATTCTGTCGGCGAACAGAAGGAACGTCTGATTGCGTACTGTAAAGCCCAGGACTGGATCATAGCTGATATTTACGTGGACGGGGGATATACAGGAAGTAACCTGAAGCGTCCGGGCATACAGAAGCTGATAACGGAAACAGATAAATTTGATCTGGTTCTTGTGTATAAGCTGGACCGGCTCTCCCGTTCCCAGCGAGATACCCTTTATCTCATTGAAGAAGTATTCCGTCCGAACAGTGTGGATTTTGTTTCCATGCAGGAGAGCTTTGATACGTCCTCCCCGTTCGGTAAAGCCATGATAGGGCTTCTTGCTGTATTCGCACAGCTGGAGCGCGAGCAGATAAAAGAGCGCACCTGGATGGGGCGCGTTGCCCGGGCTAAGACTGGCCTTTATCATGGGGGAGGGAATATCCCAATCGGGTATGATTATTCAGATGGGAAGCTTACCATAAACCCATATGAGGCAGAGCAGGTAAGGAAGATATTTGAATGGTATCTCTCTGGGTTATCTTTAAAAGCTGTTACTGACAGGCTTCAGGATGAGGGATACACCAACAAATACAGCAGTTATAGTTCCTGGTCAAGTGTCAGGAACATACTTGAAAACGAGACTTACACGGGGAAAATGCGATTTGGGGAGATTGTTGTGGAACATGCGCATGATGCTATCATAAGTGAGGAACAATTCAATGCGGCGCAGGTCCTTCGGGGGAAGCGCCGGGAGCAGTTCGGGAGCAATGCCTTTCAGTCTAAGCATCTGCTTACAGGGCTCATGTTTTGCGGCCATTGCGGGGGCAGATACTATCTCAGGAACTCTGGGAAGTATTCATATTATGCCTGCTATTCCAGGACGAAGCAGATAAAGAGCATGGTAAAGGATCCCGACTGTAAAAACAAAATCTGGAAAGCACAGGATCTGGAACCGCAGATAGAAAGCCAAATCCGTGAACTTCTCCGATCTCCGCAGATTGCGAAGGATATCATAGAAAGCCGACCAAAATCCGTTCCCGTAAACCAGAATACTGACATCGAAAAGCGTATCAGGGAAATAGATAAGCAGATAGGCAAATTGATGGAGCTGTACCAACGGGAAGATATGCCGCCGGAACTTCTTGGCGAGCGGATAAATAAGCTGTACGGGGAAAGGACGGCGTTACAATCAGCTCTTGTCCCGGTAGCAGAACCAGACACAATGCCTTTTGATCTGGTCGAAGAATTGATAGCGGACGCAGCCCAGATATGGGATTTTGCAGACGAATCCCAGAAACGCCGCATCATGCAGAGCCTCATATCGCGTATCATCCTTACAGATGATGAAGTGAAGATCGAATGGGCCTTTTAAACATAAAATGCCCCTCCCGGAGCAGTATCGCGGGAGGGGCATTTTATATTATGTGTTCTGCACAGTTTCCATCTTCTGAATCGCAATGGTGGCCGCTGTTGCCGCCGCCGTGGTAGCAGCCACGGCTGTTGTATCAGGAGTGCTTTCAAGCACCGCAGACACGGGAGTCCCAATGCTCACTTTCTGTTTACGGACCTCGGCCTCGATCTTATTCACCAAATAATCCCGAACATCTCCGTATGCAGCTTCTATGAACGCCTGTGCCGCCGGGCTGATAGATGCAAGGCAGGCCGTAAGGGACTTTTTTGCAGCTTCTTCCTGCGCCTCTTTCGTAAATACGCCGGCCTTTTTCAGGGCATCAACATAAGTCTGGCTCGTTGCGGCCACCGCATCGGAAATAGCATCAGCGATCTCCCGGATGTACCCCTGCTCTTTGACATTGCTGGTGTTCGCCGCAGCATTTTCCGCTGTTTTCTTAATCAGGGAAATCCCATAGGCCGTAATGACCGGCACTGCCGCTGTAATTACAGCGATCAACAAGTTGCTCAATAATTCCTGCATGATAAATCCTCCTTATCTTGTGAGATATGCACTGGAGCAAAATCCTGTGTAGGTCTTTTTATTTTCCGTATACTCCACGAGAAGCCATTTCTTCCCCGCTTTTTCCGTATAGTACCCGTAGCACCTGCACTTTGCCCCTTTTGGCATGGTTAATATGGTATCGTATTTTTCTTTATCCGGGCCATACCGCAAATTAAGTCCCGTTGTGGTATGGTATTCCCCGGCAAGCTTTTTATCTTTGCTCTGCGCACCTGCCAGCTTACGGATAAGCACCTTTGCGGAAGTCGGAACAGAAGCAGAGGGCTTTTGTGTTCCTGTCACGATGCCGGCTCTTTTCAGGGTCATTTCTGCTTTGCTCCCGTTGTCAAGCCCGCACACTGTATGGCTCCCAGACTGCACATAGATCGCCCCTCTCACGCAATATGCCTCGTTAGCAAGGTATGTAGCATCTGTGACGATTACATAACCCAAGGCCTTCAGAGCGTTCCTCATGGTCCGGGTAGTCCATCCATTAGAGGCGTGGGTGGCGCCGGATCCGCTTGCCACGGCACAGACGTTCTGGAACTCACTGCAATCCGTGTTGCAGGGTACTGTGATCTTTGACAGATCATATCCGACTTTTTTTGCCTCGGTATTGAGAGTGTTACGGTCTCCCTGTCCATAGCCAATATTGTCGTTGGCACATCCTGCTTCGGCTGTTTTTGCGTGTTTCTCACGGACAATAGCATCCGGGTGGATCGCCATAAAATCCCACGGCTTGCTGTACCACGTCCTGACGCATACCTCTTTTTTGGTCTGATCGCCTTTGGCACCATTTACGGTTCCTTTTTCCGATATGCTCGCATGAGCGATTCTGATTGCCATACTGTTCCCTCCATTCTCTGCAAACCTGCGGTAATATTTCAGGCCTATCGTAGCCCTTCTATTTATGTTTGCTTCACTCTGATCTCCGGGAGCCTCATATTTCAGCATCACCGCCCGGGAAGCTTCCTCAACTGATCTCGCCGTTTTTAGAATGTTCCATACAGCACGGTAATTCTCCTGCATTTCCTTGATGTAGAAATCAAGCTGCATTTCAAGATCACCTATGGACTTTCCTGTTTTACGGGCGAAATTAAGAAGTGCCTGCTTCCGGGACCAGTACGTCCACTGCGCTACCCCGTATCCGATACCGTCCCGACAGAAGTTCAGATACGTCCTAGCATCCACAGCACTGGTATACTCCTGATCTGTCATCCCCAGCTTCCGATTCCCGGTATCCTGGAGATTCTGAGGATTTAATCCACTTTCTGGATCAAGGTTCCCGAGGGTTCCGGCAGCACCGTAGGCATTTGCACCCACGTCCAGCAGCTTGTTCCAGATTTTCTCAGCGTTGTCGTTTCCACGTAACATTTGTACCGCTCCTTTCTTTTAGCCCGCATCCGTATCAGGAGGGGGCTCCCCACCGGAATCAGGTTTGTCAGGCCAGTGGTTATTTTTACTCAGATTCTCAACAGCCGATTTTATACAGTAGGCAAGCACAACCCCGATGATCTCCGTAACCGCCACCTGGGAAAGGCTTTCTGCAATCTGCGTTTTATCCAGATAGGCAAGGATATAACTGCACCACACCCAGGCAAATCCATTTATCAGGCAGACCCAAATCATTTTTTTTGTGGTTTCCTGTTTCCTTTTATGGCTTTCTGCCCTTATCCTCCTCCTTCTGGTAGAGCAGATTCTGTTCGCATACAGCATAAGCCAGACTGCTGCCAAAAAAGACAGTACCGCAATTATCGGGATGATAATTTTCAAGGTGTTCCCTCCTCTCTATCCGTGTTGCTTTCCTGAAGGAAATCCCTTTTTTTCATGCGCTCCCTGTAAATCTCACGGATATTCTCAATGGCGAGGACGGCCCGGTTATTAGGATAGTCCGGGTGTGAATCACAGTATTTTTCATAGGCGTCGATTTTTGCCAGGACTTCGATAAATTCCTCCTTTGTGTGCCGTATGGGGCGGAGCAGCTCATTATTGAAATGCAGGATCTGAGCACGGTGGCCGTCAGCTGTACGCCTGTCATCCATGTCGATATGCCCGTCCAGCTTCTTCTCTATTCCAGTAAGCCGTTCGGACACTTCCCCATTGATGGCCCTCCCGATCATTCTCCCTACCCAGCGCCATGGATTGATCTTTACGGGGGCGATCTGTACCATGGTCATTAAGAGCAGAATCACGCCGCCCCCGCTTGCTAAAATCTCCAGTATACTCATGTTCTCCTCCTACGATAAATTTAAAGAGGCGCAAACGCGCCTCTCTGTGCCGGTTTTATTCAGTTTCCTCTGCTTCCTGCAATTCATTGATCTTATCCCGGATGAGCTGCCGATTCTGCATAAGTTCATCCACACCATAAGGATCCGTTGCTTCGGTGAGCCGAGCCTCATAGATCTTCATTACCTTCCAGTCTCCGACAGGGCTCTCCTGCGAAGAAAGAAGGCTTTTCAGGAATGTGATCCGGTCTGCATTTGTTTCAAGTGAGTTATAAATCTTTTTGTAATCCATGCTAAAATCCTCCTAATTCTTTTGCTGCTACTTTATCCAGTTCTCCGATTGTCCGGTAGCTGTCATAGTGCCTTGTTGCGTTTCCGCGCCAGCTCCGGTAAGCATTTGCCGCTTCCTCCTTCGGAAGGATGCCGGCCTCCACCAAGCGCCCGTATGCTTTGAGCCTTGTCCTTTCCCTGACAACTGCATCGTGGCTCAGGTTCCTTATCAGCTGCCCGTCATCTGTCAGGATATACTTCACCTTCAGCCACACAAACGGCTTATTCAGAGGGCATATCCTAGTTTTCCTCTCATTCACAAACAATCCATACTCCCGGTATTTTTGTTTGTAAATTGCCTCATACTCCATAAGTTCTTCGCGAGAGTCACCAACGATGTGGGTATCATCCATATATCTCCCATACGGCCCCACACCCAGGACGATTTTGAAATAATTATCTATTTCGTGCGGATAATAGACGCCGCCACTCTGGGATGTCTCTGACCCGATATTGCAGGACTTGGCTAAAAGTTTTTCACGAGGGCCTTTGTATCCCACATGCTCCAGGGAATTATATATAACATTCATTGCCCCTGCATATTCTTCATCCGTCATATAGGAAACATCCGGCTGGAAAGCATCTATGAGGACATCTGTGAGCCACCTCTCATCCTCGGACTGGCAGAACGCATAAAACTGTTCTTTCAGTTGTGAATGAGGGATGTTGTCAAAGAATTTCGTATTATCCCCGAAGAACACGAATCCTCCGTTATTTCCTCTGTGCCGGTAATTCTGGTGTATGTGCGTCTCGAACCGGCGTTTTGCAAAATCATTCCCTCTGTTTTTCAGAGAGGCGCTGTTATCATAGATCACCCTCTTTCGGATTTCCGGCAGAAGTATCTGCTGGTTATGCGCCTTCGCAACAACCCTGTCTATTATGGCCGGGGCTTTTACAGGCCGAGTCTTGCCACGTTCCCGTAGCACAAATTCTTTGCACTTTTCCGGCTTATATCTTCTGTGAACGAGGTCCTGTTTCCTGTCAAATGCCTCCAACATTTCGTTTGCCTCGTATCTCTGGACGCTTGCCTTCCAGTCACTGCCCTCCTTGCAATCATCAAATGAATTGAGAAGGACGTTCATATCAGCCGCTCTATTCATGCTCTGAATCCTTTCTTTTGGCAGATAAAATGGCACGTCTACAGCAGCAATGGTCGTAACCAGCCACATCATGCCGAGAAGCGCGTTGCCAACGCAGCTTCCCCGGAATCTTCTTCCGGCTTATTCGCCCGCAGGCAGGTCAAACACTCCTTCCAATCCGCAATCCCGGAGGTTTTTCCCCTTTATGGGTGCGTTTGAAATCGAGGACGGACACGATTGACGTTGGAGGCGTTGTTGTTGTTCGGATTTCCGTTACTGTTGACATTGCCGAAATTCGTGGCTGAACTAACTACGGAGAGCCACCAGTTGAACCGTCGAAAAACAGTGTTTAACCTATATATCTTTAAATCTCTTTATCAAAAGGGATAATGATGCACTGCTGGCCGGAGAGGGGACACCCTCCAAACAGCTTCCCTTCCTGCGTTGCTTTTTGAACAAGCTTTGTCAGAACCCTGTTATCAGCGGAACGCACACCTTTTATCAATGCGATTTCCTTCTTTATCCGTCCCAGGTATGGCTCATACTTATTGGCATCCACAGGAAATGTCTTTCGGATCGTATCGAACTTCGCAGACAGCTGGTAACAGTTTCCAATAGCCAGGTTCCACAGGCCCCTTCTCTGGCCATATTCCGTGAACATATTCTCCTTTGAGATATAAATACTGTTCGCCGCATAAATATTTCGCATGAGGCTGTCCAGAATATCCAAGACTTTTTCCCGGTAATGATCCACGAGCCATTCCGGATACCTTTCGAGTTCCCGGGCTTCTACTGTTGCGTTGCTTATGATGCTGTCAATGCAGTCTTTATCGTAGGGTTCCATACAATATCGGTTTTCTATTTCCCGCAGTACATCAGCAGACTGTTCATCCAGCTTTGCATCCCTTATGCGGTTCCGTACTCTGTCCTTTACACCGAAGTCACGGAGCAGCAGCTCCGTGACCTCTTTTTCCAGTTTCAGTGCATTGTGCATAAATTCCATAGGGCTTTCGCTCCGCATGTGCTTTGGTACGCTCATCAGTGTGTACCTCCTTTCCAACGAGGCTATGCCGCGCATACCGGCCCACAAGGGGCCGGGATTAGCGGATTACGAAGCGAGGACGGACACGATGGACGTTGGAGGCGTGGGTGTAGGCCGGAGCCCCGGAACCGGTGACAGGGCCGAAAGTCGTGGCTGAACTAACTACGGAGAGCCACCAGGTGAACCGCCTGCACATCACCCACGGATCCCGGAAAGCAGCAAACTGGTGGGCTACTCCACCCAGATCATATCCGCTGGAGCTGAACGGACACGCACCGTAAACCTCCAGCTCTGTCATCAGCCTTGCCCGGCAGTCATACCACGCCCAGCTTGTGCTGCACCCCTGCCAGTTTGCACCGGCGCCACTCGCATAAGTGGGAACCATGGTGGTTGTCAGCAGTTCCCTCGTGGTTACAAGATGTGTGCTTCCGAACGCACTCTCCAGCGCATTTACGACCGCAGGAATGACTGTCTTGTGCATATAGCTTCCTGCGTAGGCATCTGCGGTAGTATTCGTGGCGTTCATATAAGCATCCCCCAGACCGTCCAGGGGTGCCATCACAAGATGGTTGCCGGTGGTGGGAGTGTCTCCATACCCTTCGAGGCCATTGATCTCCAAGATCACATACTTTGCTTTCTGGGCTGTATACTTTGTTACACTGATCGCCGGCGTGTCCCTCTCGATAATATCTCCTGCGAAGATATCGGAAATATCATTATTCGCCAGCTTTGTAAGGATCTCTGCGTACTCATAATAGTCCGTCAGGATCTTATGTCGGATAATGCTGTTATGGATGGCCACCTGCGTATGGAAATCATCCCCACAAAACACCTTCACCAATTCCGGTGCCAGGACACTCGCCTTCATCTTCCTTGGTCCGGCAGTCGTGCTGATGATAAACTCATCCCCCTGAGCGGCAAGGCTTAAAAGCTCGGCATATCCGTCATAAAGTTTTTCGTGGGGGAGCCTTCTCGTTCCTGCTGTGGCATCAACGAGAAAACTGTCGCCTTCCACAAACTTATCATGCGCCGGAAGTTCACTTGTTCTGATAGAATCCATAATGTTTCCTCCTTATAGTTTTACTGTGGCAAGAATACTCTCACCGTTTTGTGTGCAGAGCGTCTCATTGTCCTGCGTTTGCAGAGTCAATGCGACGGAACGGCCAAGAACGATATCTGTTATGGTTTGGAGTTCCCTCAAAGTATAATTTTTAAATGCGAGAAACTCTGAATACGTCACACCCGGTACATTTACGACCCCAACAGGAAGTGCAGGGGTATTCCCGTCCAGTAGTGCGAGGCCCGCTTTTATTTCCACTGCGGGGGCATCCTGAGAATAGATACGGAGCTTTCCATTCATCGCTTTTGAAGAAGTGCTAATACCGCACGCGCGGGCCGTATCCATACTCGATGAATAGATGGAAAGCAGCGGTATCATATCCTCAAAAATCCCTTCCACCGGAACATCAACATGGATCATGTTCGGATCCTCGTTAAACCCCGTGTTCCGCACCCAGCCGTCTTTCGGTATCTCAAACTCCACAACAGCCGTCTTTTTGCTGTAGCCTTTCAGTGTCTGGTTGACCCAGCCCACTGTAGCGATAGCCTCCGGGTCGATAATGGCACTTACAGTATCCACATCACCCACTGCCGCGATCAGATCGAACGTAGCGAATTTCCCCACTACGGAGCTTGCCGGGCGGATCCACTCAGGCTCATTCTCCAGGCTCAAATAAGTGTATGGAACCTCGCCTATATCCGGATCTTCTGCATACAGGACAATGCTCGTGATGTAAAACCCTGTCTCCACATCGTCACTCCTGATCTGGATTGTTACCTGGCACTCACCATCAACCGGGTTTGTCACGTTGGCGATCTTCGCATCCATGACATACTCCGGCGGGCTGTCCATCGTTTTAGGGGTTTTCCCCTCCGGAATGCTCCCTTTTCCGACTGCTGCCCGAATATAACGCATCTGGCACCGCCCGGCGAGGACTTTCCCGATCAATGCGATCCCAGCAAGGGAACCATAACTCCCATCCTCAAAATTAGACATGTCTGTCCCTCCTTTTAATCTATTCTTTTGGGTTTCAGATGAACGTTGCAGTAAACACCCCGGAAATCTTCCCGACGATCCGATTGCGATAATTCCACGCCTGGAGAAGCACCTCTGACATCCGAAACCCGGACGGCTCCCTGTGACAGCTGCACAGGAATCCGGTTGATCCGGCTCTGTATAGCCGGATAACCAGTAGAGTGCGCGTTCATGTAACAGAAATGGCTTATATTGTATTCCTCCCTGAATGTACGGTAAGTACGGAGATACAGCCGCAGCCCAACCCCCGCCGCCATGATTCTTTTTATCGCATCAGCAAGCACAAATATCATTTCAAGCTTCTCCGGGGAAAGGATGTCCTGATCCACATACAGGGCTATTTTCGCCGGATAAACTTCCTCCAGCAGCACTTCTTCCGGCTCCACTTCCATCAGGGAAGATGCGGCCCAGATAACCGTGTCGATATCCCCTCCTGAAAGCTGCGCCATCACCTTTACTTTTATCGCGAGCCGGTAATACCGGTCATCAGGACTCATCCGTTTTACGCCAAAATTTGCGCCGTATCGGTCAAGGACAGAACCTCTGGCATTGTCTATGTCATCCCACAGCTTTACCATTTCCGTCTGCTCCTGAACCGTATCCAGCCCCCAGGCGAGTATCGAAAACAATTTCCCGATATTTGTCTCTATCGGGAGTTCCATCTGACGATTGTTGTAGTCCTTTCTGCTGTACGCACTCGTCAATGCATACAGCATTTCGGACAGATAATTCCTCATGTCACTGTCACCTTGCTCTCATCCGTAACGGCTTTTTCTCTGGCGGCGACTACGATATTATCCCAGCCGTATACTTCCCCGTCGGGGCTTAGTTGCAGGTCAAAATCCACAACCCCGGGAACCTTCAGGACCTCCGTAGGGAGAGTGACGCAGATAACAGATTGGCCGATATTCAGCCCGCCTCTGGTATTCGCTCCTATGTAGGACACAAGGCTCTTTTTTATCTGCTCCACTCCGTCTAAGGGGAACACGCTGGAAGTTACCAGGTTGAATACTTTTATCCATATATTCACGGGAGTAGGACGGCTGAATCCTATGTCATGCGACACCCCAGACGCATCTACAACCCCGACTACGGTGTTTCCAAAAGCCTGTATGCCGGCTGCTTTTCTCCTGAATATCGCTGTTGCGATATCCTCATCAAGTCCCCCGTATGCAACGATCTCTATAGAATGGGGCGGCAAGCCGGAGGAGCTTTCCGCGTCTGTATCATTTTCTTCTCCGGTCACGGCTATTACCGCCTCCACATTCTCATATATTTCAGACACTATGGCGTCAATATTCACGCCTCCGGCAAAGTCCACCGACAGGTAATATCTTTCCCTGAACTCTGCATCCGTTTCTGTGTTCCTTCCGCCTTCAAAAGCTCTTTCATTCGTTACCGTTGCGATTCCCAATTTGGGATTCGTTATAATGCTTACGGAACCCTCCAGAGTGTTTCCATCTGGACCAGGAATCACCGCAGACGCAGGAAGCGTCACGCTGCCATTTAAGATGGTTCCAGACCGGAGTGTTATATACTGCATACCCGCTATCGTTTCTGCGAGATACCCTTCCGGGACACTCGTGCCGTCATCCCCGTAGAAAGTGAGATATCCTACCGCCTTCTGCGCCCCGAGGAGCCTTAATCCTATGGCGCGTCCAAGATTATATAGGCTGGAGCCGACAGCAGTGTCAATGAAGCGGCTATTATATACGTCCTCTAAAGTGGAAAACAGCAGATTCAACATCCATGCGTATATGCGCAGGAATATCCCAAGCGGGGATCGGACAGTCATATTCGCTTTAGAGCCGAACAGCTCCCGGGCTTTGTGTTCGAGCGCATCCAGCAGCTCTGCGTATGTGGGGCGCCGGAACCCGGCATCCGTAAGGCCCCAATCCGATGTTTTTGCCATTATGCTGTCACCCCCAATACTATAGTTTCTCCGTTCACAAGAGTGGCTGAAAATTCTACGGATATGTTTCTCCGATCATAGGAAACCGTGAGGGTATCGATCCGAGAAATATCCGGCTCCTGTAAAATGGCTTCCCGGATGATCTCCTCAATCTCATCATTGTCCACGTCATTTTGGTTCAGACCAAATATCCTCTCGTAATCCGTCCCGTGCGTTTCGTCAGCAAAAAATTCCTTCTTCCAAGTCAGGAGAGCATGGCGGACATTTTGGACTGTGGTATCGGTATCAAATATCTTTTTAAAAGAACCATCCTCATCAAAAACAAGATCCCTGGTTTCCGGGTCGATCATCAAAGTCATGTTATCCATATCCATCCTCCCTGCTATCCAATAATTCCGCTGGAGACTTTTACAGAACCATCAACTTCCACATCGCCCTTAATCAGTATCTTCTCTTTTGTGATGGCAACGTATTTCCCCCCGTCCTCCGTAGCAAGGACGATGCTTTCATCAGGAAGCCCAGACACTGTAAAGTTTCCAGGCACTATCGCCCCAACGAAAATTGCGTCTGAGGAAGAATGGTTCCGCCTGCTTGAAGGGATAGTCTCTTTTCCTCCCATGACACTTCCGTCACTTTCCCTGTCCAGATACACCACAACCCCGGTGTCTCCGGCTTTAAACCACGGGCGGAACAGAAATCCTCCGCTTTTGGTGCAAGCTACCGGAATCCCCAATATGGGAGGACTGCTCTCGTAATTCCCATTTTGCAATCCCTTCGACAGAGGCTGCACATTTACAGTCATCTTAGCAGGGTCAAAAGAAGTGACCTGGACAACTGCCGATACGCATATCGACGCAGCAAGTTTTTCATCATGTATCTGCTGATACTTATATTCGTCTAAATGCATACATTATCCTCCAACTATGCCCGACCTCCTATGTCTGAATCATTTACCCATCCGTACACATTCGTGCTGCTATCTATATGGATCAGATGGTACGGATGCTTTGCCCCGGCAGCAATCCTTGTTATCTTTGCTGTACCGGGCTTGCAGTTATATCCGGTGTCCCCGGTACTGCTCACATAATGCCTTGACCCAATAAAATTCACAATATCGCCAATGACGTAACTTCCCCCGCCGCCTCCATTGCTGCCACCGGAGGATGAACTCCCGCCGCCTGTTGGCGAAGCCGGGGGAGTAAATGGTTTCAGCTCCATTGTGGTTTTCCAGTCCCCGGTCCGGCCTCCTTTGTGCTTTCCCTTTACAACAAGAAAACGGCCATTCAGGTCAGCAGACTGTATCTTCACAACTTCTGCGGTCGATATCCGATAATTAAGGAGGCAGGATCGGGAAATGGTATCATCCTTCCGTTCTTTATCCGTTTGGTCTGTCTCCAGCGGTATCGAAACCTTCTCCTCATCTGATCGCAGAAGCCCGAGAGAAGGAGTAAGGTATACGCCGGTATTTATCCCATCATCAGATTTCGTTATGTATACCTGTCCCGTAGGCCGGATAATAAACCTGCTTTGGCATTCGTTTACAATGATTTCCGTAAGTACCTGCTTCATTTTTCCCTGGCAAACCCTTCCGCGGGCATACACTTGATCTATTGTCAGTTCGCACTTCGCCACTTCCACGCCGAAAATGTTAAGCAGATCCCGGATCATGGCAGACGCAACAGTGTTCTCAGCGTAAGTTTTATTCACCAAGCTGTTTAAGATTTCATCTGCACAAGGCTGGACGGTGAGGGTAGAAGTCCAATCTGTGTTAGACTGCTTATGCTTCAGCCCCACAACTTTTCCAATCAGGATACATCCGATATCCCCTTCATATCCAGCGTTCAGAACCACTGGATCATTTCTTTTGATGCCGGCTCTGGTATTCGGAGAAAGGTTTGTGACGCTGAGTGTGGCAACCGGCGGCTCATCACTGTCCTCGAACGGTATCTCAAAAGAAAAATCCAGTCCGGCAAGAGAGTATTTATTGTGGCCGATCACCAGAATGGCTTCCCTTATCCAAAGGGCCATGTCACTTCACCATCCTTTCGTAAAGATAGAGCCTTACTTCCTTCCCGAAGTTCTGCCGGGTAATTTCCGATATTCCTTCCCCATTTATGCACAGAGGTATGATAACGGGTATCGGAAAATTCTCGTTTTCCACCACATTAAACAGCTGCCGGCCATATCTTATGACCTCGCCAAAAGCGAGGACGTTCCCATTCACATCCTGCAAGTCAGCCGTATAGAATCCGCCAACATCATTGTATTTAATTGTAAACATATACGTCCGGTCAGTCAGCTTCACAGAAAATGAGTACGGCACACGTGAAGCGTCTATATCCAGGTATTCTATATCCTCAGTCAAATCAATCAGTTGCAGCGCCATACCACCACCCCCTAATATGCTGCCAGCCCGTTATATCCTCCGGTTATCCTCGTGAGAGGAGCGGAGTTATAGGAACCCGTATAGGCTTCCCTGTAATTTTCCACACCTGCTGACCCCACCGATTGCAGCGCCACTACCGTAAGTCCGGCGTTCGCAGTCCTGGATAGCTGTGCGTCAGAGTTTTTCCCCTCGTCCTGGCTTATCATAGGCTCTACAGCGTTCATGGATACATACCCGGACGCCGTAACCTTTACCTGTTTCAGGGTGGCCGAGAAAGAGGCTCCCTTCTTGTTTTTGCTCGTGCGGTCAAATTTAAGACTGGTAAACACGAGATTAGCCATCCGTGTCACTCCGATATAGGTTATCAGATCCCGCGATTCCCGCATTGCCTTCAGCGCATTTACCGCGCCATCGCCGCCCACGATTGTGCCAGAGATATTAAGCGTCCCGGCAGCATTGTTTACATGGTCATTTATTTCCGAACCGGCTTCGATAGGATTGGAGGTCACGGAACTGCTGTAGCTCTCACTTTCTTTCTCAACCACACCGGTCTGGAACGGCACGAAACGTACCGTGCCGCCTTTTCTTCCAGTAAGTGTATATGCCATGCCTCTTCCTCCTATCAGTAAGCGTATTGGTTCTTCAGGGACTGATGTTCAAGCTCCTGTTCCCTGAACTCGTCAAAAAGTTCTTTTACCGTATCACGGAGGGAATTCTCCATCTTTTCCACGGTCTCATCATCCGCATTGCCCTGTATCGTAATCTGTATCACGGGAGAGAACGGGGAACCTCCCCCGCCCCCGCCGGAAGATTCAGGGGAAGGATCCGGGCCTGTCACAGAGTCCGGGTTATCTTCATCAGGATTTTCCCTGTCCGAGCCTGATGTTTCGGGAGGATTGAAGCTCCCGATCACTGGATCTGCGTCCTCCACAATCGGACTGACCTTATAGGCCATATCCCCAACTGGTTTGACAGATGGCTCCTCCACTTTTGGCGCATCCACGGACGGCAGATCAAATTCCGTCGGTATGGACTTTTCAATATCCTTTGTTACGCTTCCAATAGTAGATTCAAAGCCCTTCCCAAGACCGGCAGCCATGTTGTCGCCGATACCGGCGAATACAGTAGACGGGCTGTGTATTCCAAGCAAGCCCTTTACGCCATCCACGATGCCGCCGAAGAACCCAGAAACCTTATCCTTTATCCACGAGCCCATGGCAGTAATACCGTTCCAAACGCCCTCTACAATATTCTTGCCGATATCCAGCATCATGCCCGGAACCTGCGCGAATCCATCAACGATTGCAGAAATTATCTGAGGAAGCGATGCCACCAGCTGTGGTATTGCCTGGACCAGACCGACAGCAAGCTGCACGATCAGGTTTATTCCGGTTTCAACGATAAGCGGTAGGTTCTCTGTTACAAAACTCACTATGGAAGTTATGATCTCCGGTAGCTGTGCCACCAGCTGCGGGATAGCATCTATGATTCCCATTCCCAGAGACAGCAGCATCTGGGAACCCTGCTCCAAAATGGTCGGCAGATTCTCAGACAGGAACCCTACGAACTGTAGGATTATCTCAGGAAGCTGTTCTACAAGAATAGGTATCGCCTCCAGAATCCCCTGCGACAGTCCTTCGAGGATGGACATTCCCGCTTCAAGAACCATCGGGAGGTTTTCGATGAGCGTTTCGACTACGCACAACAGTGTCTCAACCACGGACGGCACCAGTTCAGGAAGTGCTTCTCCAATTCCCGTAGCCAGAGTGACAATTATAGTTGCCGCAGCCCCTATAAGTGTCGGCAGAGCTTCCCCAATTCCTGTAGCAACTGTTCCCACTATTTCAAGTGCAGCATCCACCAGGACTGGCAGATTGTCGATAATCCCGCTTCCAAGCGCCCCGATCAGCTGCATACCTGCATCAACCATAGATGGCAGCGTATCCACCACCATAGCCAGGCCGTCACTCAGGATCGTTCCGAGAGCATCCATAGCACCGGATATTCCTCCGGCTTCAAAGGCTTCGGTCAGTTTCCCCATACTGTCAGAACCGAACTGCACAAATTCTCTGATCGTAGGCGTAAGCTCATCTGAAAGAGCAATCTTAAATCCGTCAAGAGCGCTGTTCCATATGTCTATATCACCCTGGAGATTATCCGTCATGGTGTCATACTGACGGGAAGCTTCCCCGGACGCATCGGCGAGTGCGGCAGCCCATTCCTCCTGCTTTTCCGTAGACGTAACAGTCATTTTGTTAAATGCCTGCAATCCCTGGATCTGGAAGATGGTAGACTTATAGGCGTTTGCTTCTTCCTCACTCATGCCGGAAAGGGCGCCGTTCAATTCATTGATTACAGTATTCAGTTCCCGGGCATTTCCAAACTCATCATAGACAGCTACGCCTAATTCTGAGAGGGCTTTTTTTGCATTATCTGTAGGAGTATACAGATCCTTCATCGCGGCATTTAACGATGTCGAGGCGGCACTTCCCGCGACGCCCTGATCGGCCAGCCGCAGGAGAGCAAGCGTAACGCTGTCGGCTTCCTGCCCGTATGATGCGGCGGTAGCTGCCCCTCCAGACAGAGCCTCGCCCAACTCGGAAACAGATGTACTAGCAAGAGTGGCTCCCTTTGCCATCAGGTCAGCATAATAAGCGGAGTCCTTCGTTGAATCATTGAAGCCCTTCATTGATCCGGCTATAAAATCTGCACTTTCAGCCATTTCCATACCGCCGGCAGCGGCAAGATGGAGCACGTCCTCGATCATGTCCATCGAGCTTGTCGCGTCGAAGCCTGACATAGCTAATATGTTCAGACCTTCAGCAGCTTGGGTAGCAGAAAAGTTTGTTGCCGCACCCATTTCCTTTGCTTTGTCACGCAAAGCTTCAAAAGTATCGCCAGCACCATTTACGTTTCCCGCAATATCGGCTGTTGTCATTCCCATTGTCGCAGAAACCTGCGACATGGCCGAATCGAACTCTATCCCGGTATTAACTGCGGACATTCCGAAAGCACCCACAGCACCTACGGCGGCACCGAGCGCAACCCCGAGGGCCAGCCCCGCAGTTTTCGCGATGCCTCCAAGCTTCTCGAATTTACTTCCGGCATCATCCGCCTCATTCCCAAAACCACGGACATCTTTTCCGGCATCCTCCGCGGCATCACCTACGCCGTCTGCGGCATCAGCAGCGGTATCCGCCCCCCTTACCATGGAGATAAATTTATCCTTCGTACCCTGGATAGCGTTTCCAAAGCCGTTTTTTATGGTCTCAATCGGATGGGTGAACCCTTCCTTGATGCTCTGCGCACCTTGTACCACGTTATCCTTGAAGCTGGATGCTTTATCACCTACGTAAGAGAAAGCACCAGCCACACCGGATTTTAGAGAGGATGAAAAGCTGTTGCCTCCATCTATGCCTTCGAGGAATGAACTGCGGAAAGCCTTGCCTATACTTCCAGCATCTGTTTCTAAGCTGCCAAGGTCCCCCGTGATACGGCGGATATTTGACTCAGCCTGCGCAGTGTCGGCATTGATCTCGATTCTTCCAGCATTTCCGAGACCCCCAACGAGATTCCGCAGGTCTGATTCTGCCTGTGCCGCATTAGTCTCGACATTTATGCTGTAAGTCAGGTTGCGGGCCTCATCCACGGTTCATCCCTCCCTTCATTATTCTTTTTTATTCCATTTATCCTGCCACAAAAACCGAGCCTGTTCAGCTTCAGCAAACTCATACAGATCCATTTCCTTCAGCTCGGTATAGCTTATACCGTTCATGCAGAACACCATCCGCCAAAACCGTTCATTTCTTTCGGCCCGTCTTTTCGCATCTTTAGGATTTTTTTCGTTCGCTAAGAAAGGATTCGATCTCCCTTGCCAGATCACCCGGAGTGGCGAGATCCTCCTGTTCATCGAAATATTTAAGCCCCAGCTTTGCCACTTCCGCAGGAGCTGTCACGCAGCCCTTAATCAGGGCATCTACATACTTTGCCGTGTTCTTCCGGCCATTTGCCGGATTGACATAGAGATCGGTCAAATTGGAATACCAGGAAAAAGTTACGCTCTGAAGCGTGTAGTCTGTTCCATTCACGGATACGGTTTTTGTTCTTGCCATTTTGTAAGTCCTCCTTCTGAAACATTCAGTTCTTTTTTACGCGCGTATATACGCACGCATTAGGCAGATTAGGGATGCTATACACATACAGGATATATGCGTATGTTCCTAATCACTCAATATTTAGTTGTAATGGTATTAAATGTTTCAATGTTTCATATATAGTAAAAAGCCCATAAATACGGGCATTTTCCCCGAAACATCGGTGAAACATCTGCCGAAACATCGAAACATTCAAGGTAAAAACATTGGGTTGAATTATTTTCTCTAAGTTTGAATATCGCGCCTGATACTTTACTTTAAGGAAAATGTTTCAACCCAATGTTTCAGTCCGTCAAATCTTCAGATCCGGGATAAGGAATACAACTGTCACATCAGATGCATCTTTACCCCGTACACGGTCGGGCAGCTTCTCCACCATAACATTCTGCGCAAAAAAGATAGAGCCACTGTCGTTGGCATCTGTGATCGCAAGGTTCGCCATCAGGTTCCTTTCAGAGCAGTTCTCAATGAACGCCACATCCGGGGATTCCTGCTGGAGCGTGATCGTCAGTTTCCCGGCTTTGTTCGCATTTAACACATAGGTGCTGTCACCTTTCGCGCCTTTCTTCAGCGTCACATTCGCCTCGTCGCGGGCAAGCGTAAACAGGCTGTCCCCGAACATACGGAGCTGCCGGTTATTGAATGTTACATTGACCTTCATCGGGTCGAATGTTCTCAACATAAATTATCCCTCCTTTACAGTGTCGCACGGAGTACGCCCTTTGTCTTTACCTGGTGGATCGCTCCCGACAGCAGGGCCTCCCATGTGATATCAGGCATGATCCGGCTCCTTCTCTGGTCCTCCGTACTTTCCTCATACTTTGGAACGGTTACAGTATACACACCTGAGTTGCTTTCAGGATCGCGGGCAATGATATTCAGGTCTACGGCTTCCGCCAGAGCCTGCATTACCGCGGTAGAGATAAGGCCGAATCCGGCATCATCATAGTTTACATTGTCATTGGACAGCAGAATATCATAAAGCAGATCCCGCATACGCTTCGCTATCCAGTCTCCTCCGAGAACCACGTCGATGAACTCACCATTGAGGCAGGTCCCGTTTTTTACATACTGGTGCTTGTATTCTTCCGTAAGGAAATTCACATGGCTTTCCAGCAGCTGATCCCTCTCATCCTCGGTCAGCTTCGGGAGCGTGATAAGCTTGGTGCCTGCGCTTGTAGGAGCGTTCCCGTCCTGCGGACGCTTAAACTTCCATGTCACACTGTTGGGATAAAAGGGGGCCACGTTTCCTGTATAGGACGCATCCGCCTCCTCATTCAGATACTCTGCATCGGTGTAAATAACAGCTGCACGGGCTGTGATACTGGCGAATTTCTTGTTGCTGGTCTGCCCCATATAGAATTTCCGATGATCTTCAACGCCTGCTCCGAGTTCTGCTTCGGACGGCTCACTTGCCTCCGCAAACTTCGCAAGAGCGGTTACATATTCGTCGTCATCCTTGTCGGTCAGAAGATAGTACCAGTCATTGTCAACATCTGCCTGGAATCTCTTGATCTCCTCCACAAGGTTATCAGCTGCACTTTTGGCATCTTTTCCGTTCACAAATTTTGCTTCCGGTGCAGGAACAGAAGATGCCGTAGAGAGCTGTTCATCCTCAAAGATATCCGCACGTCCGGGTATCGTATCTGCGGATCCCGGAGTCGTTGCCGTATACGTTACTGTGGCTCCTGAAACAGCGGCAGTGTATGTTGTACCTCCGAAGGTAAAACTCGTTCCATCGAACAGTGTGGCAAGGTCAGAACCGGTCCCGATCTTTTTGGAAGCTGTCACTTCTACCAGGGCTTTATCATTTCCCCCCACCCTCACCCACAGTGTATTTCCGCTCTGGATTTCCTCAGTGAGCGCCCCGTCTGCGAACGTACACACGAATGTTGCGGCAGTCGCGGGAGACGCGCTGGTAGGCTCGAAGCCTACGATCTTGAACTTATTCACAAGGGTATCGGCGAGAGTGGTTTTGCCCTGATTGAGCAGGGTAGTTGCCTTGCGGACCACTTTCGCGTTCGGGCTTGATCCATCGGGACCGAACACCGTATTAACGGCCTCAACGCTTCTGTAGGTCTCCACCGGGCATTTGCCGGTCGTAGACACGATCAGAATGTCAAGGCTCTCTTTTTCATTGGGCAGTGCGTCACGCTGCACAACGACAATTACATCTTTTGCCATATGGCGTTTCCTCCTTCTCTATGATTTTACAGTCCCAATAGGATTACCTGTTTTCAGGATTGTCTGGGTATCCATTTCATCTGTCCGTACATAGGACAGTCGGATATCGAAGCCGTACCTGCGCACCGTATCTTCCACAAGGAATCCTGACCGGCTTGCAGATGCCCCGACGTTATTTATTACAACATCCCCGTATTCTGTGGAAATGTTGTGGGCGTTCAGCAGAAAAAATCCGTTTGCTTTTTCAGAGAGTTCCAGGGCTTCATCTTCCCCATAAACATACCCTGTGTCAGTTTCACGGTTCATACTGCAAAAGGTAAAGGACATCGTTGCTGATACCGGTTCGGACCGTATGAGGGAATATCCGTCAGCAGTTTCCTGGACTTCATTCAGCCCGAAGGAATGGCTGGATATTCTCGGAGCCAGTACGCTGTAGTAACAATACGGATATTCAGGCACGTCTACTATTTGATCTGACAGGACTACCGCACACCCCATGTGGGTTTCCAGACCGGAGATTATGGCATCGCGGGCCTGTACAAAAGTCATTTTTTTACCACCCCCTCGACAAGAAACCTGAGCATCGGATGTATGGAGTTGTGCGACAGTTTCTGCTTTACGGTATACTGCTGCCCATCGTAGGTATCCCTTATGATCTGTCCAGGCTGTATTTCAATAGGATCGTCTGTATACAGCTTCTGCGTATTTTGGGTGTAGGAGCCTTCCGGTAGCTGCTTCCAGTCCATATTGGACAGAGGAAGCACTATTCCCCAAAACGATGTCACGGGTTCGTCAACCGGTCTGGATTGCCCTCCTGGACCTTTCACAAAAGTCCTGTTCGTGACTGTCAGTATGTGCAGCAACGCTCTTGGCAATTTGGGTGTTGCAGAAAGCATAATCATCCCTCCACTTTGTACGCGATACGGTCACGGATGTGCGTACCGGTTTCAAACAGCGTTGTATGCTGCGTTTTCTTGGAAAAGTCCGACTGCGGCTTTACTCGGTTGCTGTCTATGAAATTCTGTACCAGCTGTGCCGCCTGAGCCCCTATCGCGTTTGCCGCTGCTTCAGGAGAAGTCTTGTTTGACAGCACTCTGTTTACCTGACCAGATACGATTTCGCAGAGCTGTTCCTGTTCTGCGTCAAAACTCGCTCTTATAAATGACCGTTCTGGCAATCTGCCGGTCCCGTATTCGTGTGCCTGCGCTATTTTTATAACTTCGGAATCAGCGCTGCCTACAATACCGACGATTATTTTTTTGCCGGCCATCTGCTCACAATTCGCTTTCAGCCTTTCAAAATCGGACAGGATCGTGCTTACGTCCATATCAAAGCCTCCTATACAAATTGATGAGCTGCATCCATTCGGAATTTTGGGCTTTGTCAAATACCCATGTGACATCCGAGATCGTGAATGAACTCAGCCCCTGGGAACCATTTTGCAGATTCGTATATACCTGGGACACCATATCCCAGAGCAGCCCTTCAAGATCTGCGGGAAGCGTCTGGGGATTTCTTTTTGTGGCATCCTTTGGAAGGACGTATCCCGCTGTATATTTCACTTCGATGATCCTTTTAGGTGCCACGATATCATAGGCAAGCCCACGGCGGTATCCGGCTTTCAGCCACCCTTCATCCCGGTATATCACGCCGACGTTCCCATTTTGGGAGTAATCGTATCTGCTCGGGTCAACTATTTTATCCCTTTCCTTTATGTACTCGACACTTATGATCGGGTATTCGTCAGTGACAAGTTCCTGCTGCCCGTCCGCATCATACCATTGCAGATATTCTTTTTTACCCAGATGCCGCCCAGTTTGGCGTTCTATCCATGCGGATATTCTGTTTATCAGCAGTTCGACTATCATATCCGTCCGCTCATCTACTGTATCTGGAAGGCCGAGCATCATTTTCATTCTTTCAACGGTAGTTAATGCGTTGTCTGCAAGCATGTGGACCTCCTTAAATTGCTTTCCCGTTGCGGGAATCCCCGCAACGGGCTCTACGGATTACTTTCCGCTTTCTTCCTTCTTATCCCTATCAGCAGTTTTAGCCGCCGTCTTTGTTTCCTTTGCAGGAGACACGGCTTTATTGTTGGAAGGTTTTGCAGGTTTATAGATTCTCGGCATAGTCCTGATCCTCCTTACACGGGCTGCACATTCGCATCACCCAGGGCGACGGCCAGCGTTGTGCCAGTTGCCGCAGCCCCGGAAGCAGTGATCTTCACGTAGTCTTTCAGCCCGATGAGGTCAATGTCGAAATTAACGACAGCATCCTTTTCAATGCTTTCCGTGGTAAAGGCTCCATCTTCTGTGGGCTTTTCGATGAACAGGTTCTTGTCTTTGACATCTTCAAAGGTGGTCCCGTCATCGCTATGTGTTACGGTAAGCGTAAGAGCACCAGCGGTTCCGATCACAGCGCCGACAACGCAGGAGAGGAATCCCTTCCTCTCGATTGCGTCACCAGAAGTGTAGGGCTGCACCCTGGTATTCTGGAGTAATTCTCTTTTCATTTTGATACCTCCTGTATTAAACCGGTACGGCGACCTTGGTTGCCACAGCGAAGCTCTCGTCATGGCGAAGGCCGGTGTCTACATTGTTGATGGCACGGATCAGGGTCTGGTCATTCTCAAAAGCGGATACCAGATTGCCAGCATCATCCGTCCAGGTTCCTTCGCGGCTGGTTTCGATCTCCAGTGCTCCCTGCTCGCCGATGGCAAGGTCATTCCAGTTACCGAATATAATCTGGCTCTTGCCGCCTACGGTCTCGATCAGATTGGTCGTGCGGTATGGATATCCTACGAGGGTATTGTTCTCGTTCATTTCTTTCGCGAAAATGAACCCGCCCACATCATCACGCATGGCCTTGAAAAACTGTTCCACGCTGGTGTTGAACACGAAGCCCAGACCATCTGCATACACATTGTTCTTCAGAACAGCAGCCACCAGATAGTTCGGGAAGGCAGCAGTCAGCTTTCCATCCGTACCTGCGTATTCCGTCCCCAGGGATGTAACGTCGATGCTCAGCACACCTTTGTTCTTAGTGATGCCGAGAGGCTGGAACTCCCCGCCGGTTCCCATCAGGGCACCATAGTCTACGCCGAGCGCCATCTGCTTTGTGATGTCCTGTCCGACAATGACATCGTTGTCAAAGTTGGTGGATCGGAGAAGATCGTTGCTCATGGGGATAAGCGCAGTCAGCTTCTTTGCGGACAGCTTCAGGTTTCCAAACTTCGGAGCTGTCTTAGGAATGGCCCGGGTCTCTCCAGTGAACAATGCACGGGATCCGGTTTTCAGCTTCGGGATATTGAGGTTCCCATTGGTCATGCCAAGCCGTCTTGCTCCCAGGCTGTAGATAACAGTTGCCGGATACAGCAGCTCGATGATCTCATTCGCATATACTTCCGGTACGAGGTATCCGCCATCGGCAGGAGACGTAGCGGACAGGGCCTTGAACTCACGCGCCATTTCTGCATCACCAAATCTGTGTTCTGCGGTATAGGCGGCGCGTTCCGTATCGCCGCCGGAGGAATGGATACACTTCACTGCGCGTCCGAACATTCCATAAGCGGCCTTGCGGCGCTCGGGACCTGACATGGTTGCGATCCTTGCCTTAAACCCACTCGTCGTGTTCCCATCGCGGGATACTCCGCCATTGGCAAGAAAGAGATTGGCATATTTACGCTGCGGGGTAGCGGTTGCGGAAGGGCCGCCGGCTTTTGTCTCGCTGGGTTTCTCCCCGGCCTTGATGCCTTTTTCCTCCAGTGCAGCGATGATCTGTGCAACGAGGTCAGCAGATACCGCGGAGTCGCCGCCCTCTGTGGGATCCTCTGCCTTTTCGCCGCCTTCAGCGGGCGGTTCCTCGGCTCCACCCATGCCCTCTATGATGGAACTCACTTCTGCAAGGATCTCGTCAGTGGTGATGCCCTCCTGGGCTTCTCCTTCCGCTTCCTTACGTGCTTTGCGCTTCTCGTTGATATTGGCAAATATTTTTGCGATCAGTTCGGCGAGCTGTTCAGGTGTTAATTTCATTATGTTTTACCTCCCATCTGGTTACGGAATGATCTCGAATATCATTCCAGATTTTTTGATCTCTCTTGCGGGGTTTTTAGTTGCTTTTGTGACATTATTCTGTGTGCCGGGTTCATCCTCTACCACAGGCGGATCCAAAAACGGGCCGAGAATGTCTGCAAGTTCCCTCACTACTGCGATGAACGGTTTGAGAGCATCCAGCCTTGTTCTGGTTATCTTGCCTGCTTTTGCTTCAATCTTCAGGGACTCTGCCAGCGATTTCACTTCATCAATCGTTGCCTGGTCGTTCATGGCCCAGGTCACGATTGATATTTCCCACAGCCTGACTTCCTTTAGGTGGCGGACACCTTTATCACTGTCGAAGTCGAAAGTAATAGCATCGTACCCGATGGACAGCTCATTCAGTACGCCGTCTTTTAGCAGCGTCTGGACATCACGGCCCTTCTGAGTATCACTGATCTTACCCCGGACAAACAGCCCCTTATCATCCTCCCGCAGTTCAATCGGCTTGCCTATAGGCAGGTCACAATCGTTGTGTTGTGAAAGGATTTTGATGCGGTCAAAGTTCTCCTTGATCGTCCTGGAAAATGCGCCGGGCTCGATGATATCACCGCCGTCATCCACGTTGTCAAATACAGCAGCGTGGCCGGAAAACTCGCCGGATTCCTCGTCCACACTTTCTACATTGAATCTGACGGCCTTACATTCCCGTACAGCAGTATCCGATTTCTTCTCCATGATGACAGCATGTTTCTTTTTATATGCCATGTAGTTTACCTCCTTTCTTCAAAGTTTAGGGTATCTTAAAAACCACCATAGGTGAGATAACACCGGCAGTTAATAAGCTCTTCCGGGCGATTATCCTCTGGATCTTTTGGATAGCGTAGGCCATTTGAGAATCTCTCATCTATTCCTACTGTTTCGCCATCCAATATAACGTGATTCGGCCCTCTGGTTCCGTCTCTCGGGTTCTTTTGCGGCCTATGATGCCATGTTTTTGTTGTTGCACCGGCTGACTTCATCATGTCAAATTGTCCAGTCGCAAGGGCCGTCATGGTTTCCTGACGGGCTATCAGCTTTGCCCGCTTTTTTGTAGTCCCCATCTCTGATTGAATGGCATCTTTCAAGCGGGTCTGGCTCGATCCTTCTGAAATCCCCTTGGCTATGATATCTGCGATCCTTGCTTTCGTAGTGTTCTCAATCCCGACAATGCGCTTGCCTCCATTTATCTTTGCCGGGGATACAAATTCTGGGCGTTCTACAGCATATATCCCATAGCCTTCTTCACTTATGGAGACTCCATCGTCGTATGCCTTTTTCCAGAGGGGATGGAACATTTTCGCCAGCTTTTCAGCTTCGGTGTTCCAGTCCAGCAGGCCGGCGGCTATCCCTTCCGCAAGGCGTATCTGTTCTGCCTCCGGCAGCATCGCCCATAATTCCGGGTTGAATGTGCCGTCAGGAAGCATGTAATCTGCCAAAGAGGAAAATAGATCATCTTTTGCCTTGATGCCCAGGGAAGAAGATATTTGAGCCTGCTGATCGGTAAAATGCTTCATTGCGGCAGCTTCAAACAAGCGTTCATTTTCCTTGACAGCCTGTGTTTCCCTTCGGAGTATAGCAGCAATATTCATGCGCCTCGATTTCTTTCCCGGTATTTCTGCCGGGATTTCGCTCTCCAGCATAGCCTGCGTGACTGCGACAGGATCATCCGATTCATCCAAAAACAGATCGTTCACGGATATCTTGAATACGTCCCCGCCCTCAACAGCAGGCAAATCCAATAATTCTCGTGCTTCATTTTTTGTAAGCAACCCGGCTCCGTATGCAGTGATCGCCTTTTCCTTGTCGAACACCTTATCGTAGGGAATCACAGGATCATATCTCCATACGAGGTTACGGCCAAATAAAGGAAGGAGCTGCGTATTGATCGCTTTCTCACGTGTAAGTATCCTTGGCGTCAGTACATTCTTGGCATAGATATACTGCGCTGAATCAGCGGTGGCTCTGTTGCTGTTTTCAGTGATACCCATGATCTCACGCGGCATATTGAAGTGTTCGAGAACAGCATCACGCATCGCAACACGGCTCTCTATGAACCCAAGATTCTTCCCATCTGTGCTGCCGAGTTCCTTCACCGTAATGTCCCCAGACAAAGCCGCTGCCCGGTGGCTGTTTTCCACGCCCTTATGCTTCTTATTCCAGTGGGCCATAAACTCTTCCCGCTGGTCCTTCGTGGAATTTGGTATCACGAAAACAACAGGGGGCGTAGCGTCGTTGTAAAAGAACCGTTTTTGGAACTTTGCTGCATATTCATCAATCTCAACTTCATCAGCGATGCTTTCGGCAACACCTAATCCGCGCATGAACGGATCCAGAGGATTGAGCTGTTTCATAACGAACATATCATCTACTGGAACAGTCATGGTAAGCCCGCCGGAAGATACGATGGTGTACGTTGGACTTCCCAGATAGGGAGTCATTTTTACCCAATGGGGCGGAACCACCCATAATTCCACGGGCCTTCCGAAACTGTCCCTCTCAATGAGGAAGTATCCTTCACCGACAAGCAGAAGATATATCTCATGCAGCCTCCACATTGCGGAACTCGTCATTTCATAAAGCGGGTTAGGCTGCGCCATGAAGTCAAGAAATCTGTGGCTTGTTATCTCAGATTCTGTTCCATCTTCATTTACCCGGAATAGCCGTCCTTCAATATTTGCAAGGTCACTTGCGATCCGGTCAACTACAGAAAGCCTCGGGCTTTTTGAAAAGGTATCAAGCCATTCAGCGGTATTCATTGAGGGCGGCCTCGTCCAGCGCGAGACAAAATTGCCCTGGGAACGGTCCATATAGGTGTCCCGCACCTTTCTTTTTCCAATTTCGATATTGAATATTTTCATCCTGCACCTCATCCAAAAGTAAAGCCGAAGTCCGGCTTCCCGTTTTCTAATTCAAGATAGGCGTTTGCAGAAGCATCCACCATATCCTTTAACTTCCCTACAGGAAAGTTTTCCAGCTGGCTGAAATACCCGTCATTCCATTCGGCTGTTTTCACGTCAACATTTCCGGCAAGCCATTGTGAAGAAAATGGTTCTGCCCGAGTTACCTTATCCCCGCTTTCGAGAGAAACAGATACTGTATACCCCCCGAGCATACGGACAAAGCTCTGCGCCTGATCCTTACCGGCCTGGCCTGGGTCCTGCGGAAGCCTTATTGTTACGTTCCCATATAATGCTGCGTCGCTTATAGCCGTATTCAGTATAAGTTTTCGGACATCTGCACCGTTTTCACGGACATTTATCACATCAGCAACAATGATGCGGCCATTGCTCCTTTTTCCAAGAAGCACCCCGGCAGTATACGCACTGCTGTCACTCCGGCTGTTTTTGCGGAGCGCCTGCGGCATCCCGTCGGTTTCATCCATTTCTTCCGGGGCGGTGGCGGCAAGGTCCCATGCTCGCACCCATTTGATTACATCAACCGGCATGGCCTGGAACATCTGCCCGACTTTAGAACGCTTGAAGTAGTGGCCGGCAGAACGCCGGATCTTCCAGTTGCCGTTCAGCAGCTGTTCCTGATCGAACTCTGACATCGCCCTCAATGCACCCATGTAGCCAGGATCGTGCTTCATCATCGCCTTATTGTCCGTCAGCTTTGCACTGATAAAGCAAACGGACTTAACATCCTCCTGTTCTTCCGGGGAATATAAACGGAATGTTTCATACAGTTCCCACGGAGTATCAGCCCAATGAATGATATTGTTCCGGCGTACAAAGTACCGCAGTTTTCCGCATTTGCTCTCATCCGCATATCCGGTTTCAGGATCGATCCACCAGTCTATGAACCGCGCCACCCAGCTTTCCCCATCAGGGTTGCAGGTTGCCCGGATATAGGGTTTCACCCCGCAGGTAGATCGGTTTCGGGAGAACATATAGAAGAACTGGCTCTCTGTAAAATGCACAAGCTCATCAAACATTAAGAGCGGGATCTGGGAACCCTGCCAGTTATATTTCTCCTTTTCATAAAACATATGGGCGAATGTTACCTTTGCCCCGGAATTGAAGCGCCATTGGACATTGGGAGTCAGAACATTTGTCGCGTTCAGATATGGGTAAATTTCCTGGCTCGTAGCATACAATCCGCCGGCGCTCATAATCTGCGGCCTTGACTGCCGGAAAATAACAGCCTCAAAATGCTTATTATCAATATGCCGCAAAGGTTCAAGCAATAAAGCATATGTTTTTCCGCCGCCCGCCGCCCCGCCGTAAATGCAGATGTCGGCGGGAGAGCGCAGGAATAACTCCTGCTTTCCTTTCTGCGGACGGATTATGATAGGTTTGCTCTCTGCTGTATCATTTTTCTTTTTTCTCACCATACTCACCTACTTCTGAATCTTTTTCAGGCAGGTAAATCTGGACTTGTGGCTGAACAGAAACAGGCGTACCCGTGATTTTGGCTTCCACGGATTTCCGGTCATTGAAGAAATCCCCTCCGTAGACCTTCAGTGCATAAATAATAGCGGTTGTATCACCGCTGGATACCCGCTCCATCAGTTTGTTCTGGCACATAGCTACAACAGAAAGGCGCCCTGAGCGGATCGCCTTTTCTATCGCCGGATGTTCCTTCTGGAGATTCTGCAATGTCCGTCTGGATATCTCAAAAACATCGGCTATTTCAGCCATAGATTTTCCCTGCATTGACAGGGATTGTATGATCGCGAGATTGTTGTCTACCTCACCAGATTCTACCCATTGTTCAAATAAGTCCTTTCGTTTTCTCTCATTCGCCATACCTCTCCGCTACCTTCGCTATAAGCGCATCCATGAGGCCCCTGTGCTTGTTATGCCTGAAGCCACCAGGATACTCGATATTCAGTTCCTTATCCAGATATTCTTCATACACGTCAACGGGAAGCTGCTTCGGAAGCGAGCAGGCGCAGTAGATGTAACCTGCATTACAGGCCAGTACCTCAACACTGTCGAAATACTTTTCGAGCAGTTCGATGAAACTCTCCCGTGTGTGGAATTTCTGTTTAAATACGATCCCGTTCGTAACGCCGAGCGTATAGTTCTTGTCATCGAGATACCAAAGGCAGTCTCCGGCTCCGGCAGACAGTTTCGTCTTGTCGTATGCCTTCTCAACATACGCGAGATTCCGAGTGCATGTGATGAGCATACCAGTTGACTTCAGAACAGCGTTACATGCCGTCAGGACAGCCTTCTCAAACTCATCATCTACGACAGAATTGATGACGGCCTCCAGTACGCACCAGTCGAACAGGCCCTTTGTCTTTACCTGCTTCTCAGCGTTCAGGATATTGGCGATGATCCCCTTCATATCCAGCCTGTTTGCCCCCTTGACCATGAGGGAAGGCTCGTAGGCGTGGATGTTGTAGCCCTTGGATTTCAGCAGCTTCACATACGCCATGCGCCCGGCTCCGATGTCAATGATGGCATCGGACTTCTGCAAGCGGGGGATCAGGTACTTTTCATACAGGACAGAAGTATTCGACTGCCTGCCGTCCGTACTTAACCGCTTCGGCTGAGCCAGGAATTGATGGTATGTCTGGATCCCCAGGTTATCGAAATTGTATTTCCCATATTCGATACCCATGCACTCCAGGAACTCAGCCACGTCCTCATTCGGTATCGCATAGCTCAGGACACCATATCCCAGCTTTTTGGAGCAGTAAGCGTATTCTGCATTAAGGATCACATTTCCGTCCCCGTCCGTAACCACGCTTCCCCACTCACCGTACCGTGACATCAGCTTGGTGATCTCGGAGCAGACCAGCACATTCTTCGGTTCACTCTCGATCCGAACCTTCTCGGACGGGCAGTAGTGATACCCGCCGACTGTGTAATCTTCCAGGCGCACCGTTGTCTTGCTCGTCTCAATGGAGTTGTGCATGAGGTTAAACAGGATCTCATCCTGCAAATTCGGGCTGTTGATCCTGATGCACGGAAGATATTCCAGCCCTATCGCCGTAGCAGCTTTTTTACGCTGGTGTCCGGCGGTGATAACATTGTTCGTTGCATTTACGATCAGCGGCTTTACCATTCCAAACCGGCGGATGCTGTGCTGTAGCGCTTCTAATGCTTCCGGGGTGATGGAACGCGGGTTGTATTCTGATCCGGTCACTTCATCAATCGGTACTCGTTCCACAAAATCAATCACAGTTCTCCACTCCTTTCAGCAGATAGTTTGCAAAGCTGCCCTCCAGAATCGCCCCGGAGTCGATGTACTCGGCATATTTTTTATTCAGCCTGTCAAGCTCAACCTGGGAAATGAAGAAGGCCACATCCCCGAATCTGAACTGGCAGAATGGAAGTACCGCTTTGGACTCCTTCTTTTTCGGCTCATCCTGCGGGGCTTCTGCATTACCCGGAGATTCCGGCTTCTGTTCCGGGATGGCGCGGGACGGTCCTGGATTATCCGGCATTTTCATTTCCGTTGTGGGAGCCTTGTTATCCACACCCGCTTCAGGTTCTTTTTCGGGCTTTTCCTCCAAATCCCCATCGACTGTCCTGACCGGGGGCTTCTTCTCCCTGGGCTTTTCATTCACACCCATGAAGTTGTGGGTGGGTATTTTTATCTCCGCCATTTCAGCATCAATGTCAAATACTTCCGTACTCAACTCAAACCGGTCGAGTAGCAGCTGGTTCTTATCGAGAGTCAGATCAACTAGGGACAGTTCATTTTTCAGCTTTTCAAAGTCCCAATCACTGTATTCGCTCGTCTTATTATCTACGAGCCGGAACAGATTGATCTGGTCCTCCGTAAGTTCATCGGCTATGATACAGGGTACAGCCTGTATCCCCATTTCCCTACAGGCGCGGACTCTTGTATGCCCGCAGACGATGGTATAGTTCATGTCAACTACGACCGGGAACAGGAAGCCAAACCGTTCAATGCTGTACTTTACCTTTTCAACCGCCAGGTCATTGTTGCGGGGATTGTTCTCATATTCCTTCAGCCGGGCTATAGATATTTCCCTTATGTTCATCCTTCCTCACCTCCAGTCAGGAACATCACGAATCCCAGATAAGTTTTGTTCCTGTTGATGTAATCGTCGTACACGGCTTTCAAACGTGCGTATTCTTCCTCCGTGATCGGCAGCTCGTTATTCCCGAAGATCAGGAATTTGTTATCCGTAAAGAATTTGCGGTCACGGTTCGGCGTGAAGAACGTAGTCTTGAAATCCATACCGATGCCGGCCAGCTCCTGGTGAAGCTTTCCAACATCCCACGTGGAATACTCATGGCTCTTATTGTCTATGATCCTTGCCAGTTTCGCATCTTCCTCGGAAAGATTCTGGACGATGCAGGGGACTTCTTCAAGCCCCAGCTGCCTTGCAGCTTTCAGCCGGGTATGTCCGGAGATTATGACGTTGTTCGCATCAATCGTTATCGGATTGAGGAACCCGAACTCTCTGATGCTTTCCGCAACCTTCGCCACGCCAGCGTCATTCCGGCGGGCGTTGCCATCGTATTCAACGAGGTCCTCGACCCGTTTCATAATGACATCCATATTTCTTGTCCTCCTTGTGATATGAACACAGAAAAGCCTCCGCTGTTGCACGGAGGCTTTTCATCAGTTCCTCTGTTTAATTTTCTCATTGCCTGCCAGTGGCGGACCCAGCAGGTCGCAATCAGGATCAGGCGGGTCCTGAACATAACCGTAGTGGTTCGCATAGCAGTATGCGCAACCGTTCCGGCAGGTGCTGTAAGCGCCGATGTCAACGCTTTCAACGCATTGGCACAGCCCTCTCTGGTTCCGATCCTTTGGTTTTTCCACCCCGAACATTTTCCCGTCTACGCAGCAGGAGTGGGGAAGTCCCAGGTCCTCTGCGCATGAATAAAGGGTTATGCCATGTGCAGCTGCGATATCAGATAACTGCTGTGCAAGCTCCCTCTGCTGTTCCGCTGTAAGAGGCCGGATATTGAGGGGCCGCAGGTCAACAGTCCTGTAGGCATCTACGAAACTCGTTACTGCCTTTGATGTGCAGCCTTCGAGGGAGCTGGCGATCTTTGCGAACGCCTGGATGTGGTAGTCCCAGGTGTATCTGTCATTTATAAAGATCGGGTCATATCGCCAGATGGCCTTATCCTTCCCGATTTTCTTAAAAGCTGGTATCACGATCTCATTCTTGTCCGGGATATTTTTTTCTACATCCCGCCCATATGGGGTGATCGTGTACTGGAAATAATATTTGAATCCGTCCAGTTCACAGATTCTGTTCAGCATTGGAGCGGCGTTCTTCGTCCAGAAAACAAAGCCATCTACTTTGTCGGGCGTTAGTGAAACACGCCCGACTTGTAGAGGATTGTATGGGTTTCTAAGGAGGACAAACCCCTTCCCAACACGGTTATAAAACCATTCAGAAAACAACGCCGGAATATCAGTCCTTCTGCTTGCGCTTACGATCATAGCGGCATACCATCCTTTATATAATTTGCGAATATCCAGTTGCGGCAGGTTCTCTGCTGCTTTGTGAAATATCCAGGAGGACTTGGCGTATAGTCCCAAAAATGGATACGCCTTGCGTTAGTAATATCGAGCCTGATCCTGTCATTCTCGATATGGATTTCCGAATGTTTGTCTGGCACGAAAGCCACATGGGTGTTCAGCGCCCATACAAACCCGTCACTCAATCCGCAAAGGTAGTACGCCTTCGCGGTTGCGTATTGTTTGATGTCAATATCTACGACAGCATGGGATTTGTGAAGCGTCCCGTAGTAAACACGGTTATCCTTTTCACCGATGAAGCATTTCGCACAGCATTGCGTGACGTCAACGCCTTTGATGGACCGGAGCCAGAAAAAATTACACTTCTTCAGGATTTCCAGTCGCATGTGCATGGGCGCGACCATAAGTTTGCACGATACCATTGTACTTCCTCCTTAATGTCAGGTCAATGACAGGTTTGTGACACGACGGCGAGCGCCTCAATCTCCGGGTTCTGGACCTGAAACCACTCCCCGAGGGAATAAAGGATAGTCTCACAGGAGTTGGGGAGAGCCGGATGGAACTCGATCCCGGTATCAGCCATGGCAATCTTCGCTGCCACAAATTCCTTGTCAACGCCGCTTACACGGCTCCGTGCGGCCTTCATCCTCTCACCATGGTCTGAAAAACTCTCGAACATGGCGTGGGAGAGGGGAGTGCCGGCACTTACAGAATCTCCAGTAGTCAGTTTGGCAAGGGTAATCACATACCCGCCTGCTGCCCGTGCTTCAAGCGTATAAGTGCGCTTGTTCCTTACATAATCAGGTAACGGATTGAGCCCCTCGTAAGGCTGTGGTGTGAAATTCTTAATCATTGTTATCTCCTTCCAGTATTTTATTTACTGCTTTGAGCTGAGCAAGTGTATATTTGTCACATTTTGACCAGCTCGTGGCATTTCTTAACCAGGTTATGAGGCGTTTTCTTTCACAGTAATCGTCCGCGGCTTGCGTTGATGGCAAGAGGATACGGGGCGATCCGATATCAACGACCTCAATCAGATAATTTTTATTCTCTACATGTTTTTGAAACATGGACGGGTAGCCGCCGCCTTTCTGCACGACATGAACATACTGCCTTCCGACTTTCGTAACGAAAGCTTCTGTTCGGTCTGTTGTTTGTATCACACCGCCGTCTCCGAGGATCACAACTGTTTGGCCGATTTTAAAATCACTGATATCCAAAAACTACACCCCCTTATTCAGCAATACTGCCTTCTTCCAGAATCCTGGAGAATTAGCATTGTCGCTTTTATTTTTCTGCATGAGTTTCCGATAACCGGATTCCCCGTACCTGGCTTTCTTAAATTCCCGATCCTCTATTATCCGCTTCAGCATATTCTTAGCTTTGTCTGCCCGGTAATAGAAACGGTCGTACTTATCTTTTTCCGTCCTGAACTCTTTTACGAACGGGCCGATATTGTACCGGTATTTCAGATACCTCTTGCCGGGGTGGTCACTTATCCTGATGGAATTGCAGACACCGTAATCCAGTTTCAGATAAATGCTGCTTGTTGTGTAGGCGCCATACCTCTGTACGATAAATCCTTCGGCAATCAATTTCCTGGCTATGCTTTCTGCCAGAGCGCTTAATTCATCATCCAGCTTTCTCATAATTCATACTCCTTCCGTTTGGTTCCTTTCCCTTTATACCGGACAGAAGGCTTCACCCACACGGTTTTTCCGCTCTTATATCTGCGCTGATACCCTCTCACATTTACTTCGTGATCCGGTTTTGTATATGCCCTTTTATCTCCAGGCTTCCGCAGAATTTTTTTATCTGCATCTGCAAGGACATATGTTTTCCGTATAAGCGGGAGAGGCTTACTGCGGTCTTTCCTGATCTTTTTGGCTTCGTGCTTTGTCCGGGGACGTGTTTCTGATACAGTGACAATCTCCTGATAGTGGACCATAAAAAGCATCAGAGCATGATATTTAATAACTTCCTTCATGTCCGTGCGGTCTGCCAGTATGATTATCCGCATTAGATCCTGCTTCACTTTCGGAAGGCCCGGAGCAAATCTGTAGTTTGTTGCAATTCCGGTATGAGGGTTGTAGTCGAGGATGACACTTGCAGGAAGATTCGGTTTGATGGTTGGAAATATTGTTATCTCTACTTTGTCCTCATCCATTACTTCAAAAGCAATATCCAGAAGTTCTTCCTGCAACTCTATCACGCCATATTCCATCGGGGCATGGAACGTTTCTTTATCGAGCCATTCCCGGTTTTTCAAATACCAGTCAAGAACTTTTTTCATCCTGGCATTGCTTTTTACAATTATCCGGTCTGCCTGTTTTCGATCCACATAATCACCCCCCGTCAAGCTTCAGCAAGTCTCCTCGCCGGATTAAATTCTTTGCCATCCTCATATCCATTTTCATATGCGCCAGAATAAATCTGCTCGGCAGCCCTCGCTCTGAATTTTGCATGGCCTAAATCTTTGGATGCTTCTTTAACTTCCTGCGGCATCACCATAACCAGTCCCCGGCCCTGTTCTTTTTCATCATTCTGCTTACGGAACGCCTCCTTGACGCCATTGGTAAATCCGTAGCCGTAGCTATTGCAGAGCCGTGTGACATATTCCGCACAATACCCGCCGCTTTCTATTTTCAGCACTCGTATTTTGGATGAAACACAGTCTACGGCATATTTGAATATTTCTACGCATATACCGACATCATCCTCTAATCCGATGAATCCAATAGCGAAAGTCTGTTTGCCTTTTGAGCGGCTTCTATACGCCTGGCAGCAATAATTCTCTCCGATAACCGCAGAAAGCTGAATCACCCATGGACTTCTTCGTTTCGAGCAGGTTATGTCTGTCATAATCCTTTTGACTGATTTATTTTCAGGATCTTTTAGATCGGATTCCGACAATTTATGCTCGGCCATAAGTTCACGAGCTCTCAAAAGTGCGGCTCTCGCTTCATGCTCATTCGGGCTCTCTGCCAAAGCGAGCAGCTTTCTGATCTTATCTTTGTAATTCTTTGCCATATTACCTCCTCCACTGTCCAACACGGTTCCCGTTGTGGTCCATAAGGATTCCAGACATATCGCCATTTTCAAGAGCGAGGGAAACCTTTGCAAGTATACTTCTTATTTCAGTGGCCTCCACAATATTGTCCTCTTCACCGGTAAAAGGATCCTTAAAAGCCGCATTTTCGGTTTTGATTTCCAGGGTAAACATCTTTTAGCCCTCCTTTATACTGGTATCGTGCCACTTTAACCCGCGTTTTTTATAAAGCGGGATCCAGTGCGCTTCGTAAAAATCGTAGCCTGCACCGTCAATGCCGAAGAAATATCCCCATTCATCATTTTCATAGATCCTGAACCCGCACTCGGACATGAGCTTAATGCCACCGAGTTCTTCAAGCCAGTAGTCATCTGCGGAATCCCCGAAGGACCACATCCATCCCCACATCGGTAAGCCTTCATCATAAGCACGTCCAAAATCATCTTCTTTAACCAGGATACTTTCGCCGTCGTCCATACTGACCCGGTAGGTATCATGGTCAAAGCAATCTGTAATTTCTCCAAAATGTTCGGAGCTTCTATAAGGCTCTCCATCCGGATTTTCTTCAGGAAGGTTATAAACATAAACCCGCTGACCGGGACCTACAGCAGTTATCTCGCGCCAGTCAAGAGGCTTTGCGTCCATAAGGACTCTTATCATATCCTGCGGATATGCGTTCATTTCGCTTACCCATCTGTGGGCCGCATCGCTGATCGTCATTCCTTTTATCATAAAATACCCTCCATTTCCTGAATGAGACTATCCATCTTTTCCGGATCCTTTTCAGCCAGTATCTGCTCTCCCAAAGCAAGCAGCCTTGTCATTTCTTTGTTCAACTTCTCCAGTTCTGCATACTTTGCCTTCCGGGACTCGTAAAACGCCTGATCGTTTAAAGCTTCTTCCCATCCGTTGATGAACGCATGGACTTCCTGAATACTGTTGTATCCAACCTCCATATCATAATCGTTGCGGGCGGTATAGATTTCATATCTATAGTTCCGGCGTTCGTCATCAATGGCTACAAGGAAATAAAGATCATCTCGCTTGCTCTCGTCCATCGGCTCAAAACGAACGTCGTCATACAGAGGATCGTCACTGGCCGGACAGTTGTTTTTAAACCAGACCCGGTAGTTATCCAGGATGTATTCACTTGTGATGCCGTCGAGGATCTTCCATATCTCTGCCAGCCTGTCAGCAAGCTCATCCGTCTCGCAGAACCAGTCATACCACCCGGCCTCAACCTGGGTATTAAAATCTTTTGCGAGAAAATCACCCCTGCGGTATCTCTCGCAGAACTCTCTTAAAGTCATTTCTTTTTTCTCCATCAGTTACTTTCCACCTCCGGGATATATTTTTGTAAGACAACCCGCCCCTCGTTATCTATGCCAACTTCCATGGGTTGCCCTTCTTTAATTTCCAGCTGCCTTCTGATATCTTTCGGGATAGCGATTCTCCCCAGGTCGTCAACACGCCGTATTATTCCTGTTTTTATCATTTTGTCCTCCTGTTTACTTCGTCCATTAAGATGGCCGCTGCCTGTTGCAGCGCCCGAGCCTGCATATCCATCCAGTCCTCCCGGTCATTAGGCGGGAGAGTTCCGGTCTTTGTCCGTTTCTGCTCCCTTGGCCCGCACAGAGCCTTGCAGATATCACTGTCGTAGATCAGGTAATTTCCATCACGGCTATACTGGCTCCAGTTTTTTGCCCCGTTAAGCAGATCCTCCTCCGTGATTTTCCCAATCCTTATTCTGGGATCCCACAAGCCAAGGGACTTCCGTTCAAGATACTCATTGAACATATCAACTGCAAAATCTCTCACGCCCCGATCCCAATAGGTTCTCGCTGACCGGTTTTCTATCTTTCTTCGGATGTCGATTATCAGCTTCTGCATTATTCATCACCCACTTTCGTTCCGCACCTGGGACAAACTGTATCATTACTGCCGTCTCCATAGTCCACCAGAATCCCGCATTTCGGACATTCCAGCCATTCATTATTCCGCATCCAGTCCTCCATAAGAGTCTCGGGATGCTGCCAGTCTACACTGTTGAATAACTCATCCGCAAAGTCTTTTTGATCGTTGCAAATTTGCAGAAAGCTTTCCGCCGTGTAAACCGTATCGGAAAGTTCCGGAACATAACACGGGTCGGAAGGTCTGTTCTTATAAGCGTCCCAGCTTTTAAAAATTGTTCCCTGGCCGTAGAATTGTTTTTCCAGACGAATGATTTCTCCGTCAGAGTTTATCTCACAAATCCCAACATCCTCAGCCATATGCGCCTCCTTTCTGTGCAATTAAAAAAGCCCGCATTTCTGCGGACTTTTCTGTATAGGCAAATTCAGCTAATTATCATGCTCCTCTGCCAGGCCCATAAAGCCCCTGGTCCTCCCGATGGTGGCCGTGGCCCCCTCGGTGCCGCGCAAGATCAGGATATCCAGCTCCTCATCCTGACGCCCCTGCTTTTTTAAGCATCCCTCCAGCGCTTCTCCGGCCAGGCGCCCCTCCCGCACGAAATCGGGGCCGATCCAGGCCACGTAGAGGGAATCATCCCAGACCTTGGCCTTCCGGTCGATCATGATCACCGGTATCCCGGCCTCCTTCGCCTCCTGCAGCACCGTCTCCCAGCCCATCTCCATGATCGGAGAGAACACGATATAATCCACACGCTGGGAGATGAAGCTGCGCAGCGCCTTGATCTGGTTCTCCTGCTTCTGCCTGGCATTTTTGAAGATCAGGAAATACCCGTTCTCCTTTGTAAAGACCTTCTGGATCGAAGCCGTATTCGCCGTCCGCCACACGGATTCACTGCCCACCTGGGATACCCCCACTACGATCAGTTCCTCTTCCTGGTCTGTCTCCTTTAGCGCTGCCTGATCCGCTCTCTGCTCCTTAAAGAGCTTTCCCGTACAGCCGAAAGCTGTGAGCGCCAGCCACAGGGCCGCGATCCCGAAGAGGAGGCCTCTCCCCGGTCTTTTGCTCCGCCTTGTCCCTTTTCCTTTCCTTCCAGCCACCTGCTCCCCAGTCACCTGCTCCTCGCTCATCTGCCCTCCTGCTCCTCTCTCTTTACCATCGCCGGGATCTTCAGCTCGACCATGGTCCCCTTCCCCTTTTCCGACCAGATCTTCATCCCATACTCCGGGCCGAAGTGCATATGGATCCGCTCATTGACATTGGCCAGGCCAAAGCCCTTATCCGTCTCACTGCAGGGGCGCTCGATATCCTTTTGCAGCCGGGCTAACTCCTCCGGCTCCATCCCCACGCCGTCGTCCTGGACGGTGAGGCACAGGTCCTCCCCCTCCTTCGCCCCCGTGACCCGGATATAGCCCCTGGCCCGCTTATATTTGATCCCGTGATACAGGGCATTCTCCACCAAAGGCTGAAGGGTCAGCTTCAAGATCTGGTGCTCATCCAGCGCCGGGTCGATCCAGATCTCATATTCCAGGATATCCCGGTAGCGCACGGACTGGATCTCCAGATAGCTCTTGATATGCTCCTTCTCTTCCTTTAAAGAGATCAGCTCCCGCCCCCTGCTCAAAGCCAGGCGGAAGAAGTCTGACAGGGCCACTACCATATCCACTGCCTTGTCCTCCTGCTCCCCTTCGATCAGCCAGACGATGGTATCCAGGGTATTATAGAGGAAATGGGGATTGATCTGCTCCTGCAAGAGGCGCAGGTCCATCCACCGCAGCTTCCGCTCATCCTCCTTGGTCTTCTCCAGCAGGGCCTCCATCTTTTCCGCCATATCGTCAAAGCTGCGGGCCAGCCCCTCAATCTCATCCCCCGAGGCCACCTCTGCCCGGACACGCAAGTCCCCCGCCCCGATCTTTCTGGCAGCCTCCTGCAGCGCCTTTACCGGGCTTAAGATCCCCCTGGTGACCCTGAACGCCATCCAGGTGGTGACCGCTACCAGGAGCACCACCAGGATGGCGCAGATCAGGATGAAGGCCTGGATCTGACGATGGAGGGCATCGGTGACGGTCTCCATGCTCTTGGTCTGATAGTAGATGTAATACTGGATGTTCTCCTGGATCAGCTCGGTCAGGATGTAGATGTTGTTATCCAGCTCCTTGATGTTCTGGTCGTAGCGCCCGCCCATCTGGATGTTCTTTAAGATATCGTCCACCCGCTTTTCCAGGGTGTCGATATTCCGGAGCAGGCTCTCCAGCCAGCTGCGGCTCTCCGGCTCCGTGGTGACCCCCACCAGCTTCTGTAGGTCCCCCCGCAGCTCCCCGATCAGGGCGTAAGGGTCCTTTAAGGTGTCATCCTCCCCGATCCCCTCCTGGTCCACGTAGCCCACCACCAGCTTGTACAGGCTCTCGTCCATCTCTTCCTTGAAGTTTAAGTTGTAATTATTGGCGATGGTCATATTGCTGACGATCTTGTCATAGGTCTGGCTGTAGTCCGCCATGGAGACTAAGAGCACCAGGGCAAGAGTGATAAAGGGCAGCATAGCCGCCATCGACAGCATCAGGATCTTCTTCCCGATCGAAAAATGGATGCTGTCCCTGGCGGGCGCATCCGCTCTTATCCTCTGCATCCTTCCTCCTTTTAAGCTAGAGGGCGATGGTCCGTATCCAGTAGAGCGGACCTTTTTGTCCTTACCCTTTCTTGGCAGCCAAAAGAGCCTTTAGTGCAGCGATCTCCTGGTCTTTTCGCGCCGCATCCATTTTCGTCCGTTCCAGCTCCTGATCCTTCTGCTCCAGCTCTTGATCCTTCTGCTCCAGCTCCTGATCCTTCTGTTCCAGCTCTTGATCCTTCTGCTCCAGCTCCTGATCCTTCTGCTCCAGCTTTTGATCCTTCTGCTCCAGCTCCTGATCCTTCTGTTCCAATTCCTGATCCTTCTGTTCCAATTCCTGATGCTTCTGTTCCAGCTCCTGATCCTTCTGCTCCAACTCCTGATCCTTCTGCTCCAACTTCTGATCCTTCTGTTCCAACTCCTGATGCTTCTGTTCCAATTCCTGATGCTTCTGTTCCAATTCCTGGCCTAACTGCTCCAACACTTGTTTCTTCTGCTCCAACTCCTCTTGCATCTCATCGACCATATACATCACCGTATTGTGATCTAGTATGGCAAGCTCCTTAGAAAACATGTTCATCACCCTCTCCGTATCAAAACATAGGTCATAGGCCTGCTGGTACATATCCTTGAACATGGGAAAGCGGACGATCAGCTCCTCGATCCGCGCCGGGTCGGTGAAGCTTAAAAAAGCCATCCATGCCTCCAGGACTGTGCTGATAGGTCTATTCTCCATACTTTTGCGGTAGATGTCAAGAGGGATCAGGATAAACTCCTGAAGGAAATCCATCACGACACCGCTGTCGGACCGCTGGCGGAAACGGTGGAGCCAGCAGTCCTTGTACGGGCGGAGCTCAGCAGGGGACTTCTCAAAGAGGACGATCGTATACACTTTGATATCCCGGTAGTTGAAACGGTCCCCCCTCTCCCCACGGACCCTTTTATACTGCCGCAGGAGATGATCTGAGGAGTAACAAGCGCAGCGCTGACTGGGGAAGGCATAGCCCAGCTTCTGGACCTCCACGTCGCACAGGCTCCCATCCTCCAGCTGGACGATGATATCCGTGTAGAGAAGGGAGGACTCGGCCCCCAGGCGGACCGAGTCATTGGGCAACGCCTGCAGGACCGCCACCTTCCGGTCCAGGAGGAGGGACAGGAGCGCGGACAGACGCTCTGGGGTGTTCTCCGGATTGAAAAGTTCTTTGAAGATCCCGTCATAAAGGACCTTTATCCCCTTCTCCCCACAGCACTGGGCCAGGAACTCCTCTTTTACATCCTGGTCCCATTGCGCAAAGAGCGCACTCAGGGCTGGGCTGGCAGCGATGATCTGCAGGGTCGCCTTCCGGGAACGGATAGAAGGGAAATGCCTTGCAAGGGACGGCTTGCGGGTAGCTGGGTAAACGGCTGCGCAGGAGACTGGGGGAGGGGCTGGGTAGGCGGCTGCGCAGGAGACTGGGAGAGGGGCTGGGTAGGCGGCTGCGCAGGAGACTGGGAGAGGGACTGGGTAGGCGGCTGCGCAGAGAGCTGGGCGGGAAGTGGGGGCATCCCTTGTCCAGCTCCTGCTGTGATGGCAGTATTGTTCTTGTGTCTTTTCATAAAATGTGTTCTCCTTTCCTTGAGCGATGACCGATGATCAGTCAATGAACGGCGGCCTGGCCTTTGATGATCGATAGTGACAGACCGGCCTGTAGATACAGACAGACTCCTGGTACAGACAGGTCACAGGACAGGTAGATCGAAAAGCCGACCATAGGACAGACCTGTCCTCAATAAAAAATGGGAAAAATGGCCTCAGATACGCATCGCTCAAAAAGCCGCGCATGGCCTACGGCGCAGAACACGCCTGTTATAGATAGACAAAGGATATCATATCCTGTAAAAAATTGCAAGTTCTTTTTCACCGGCATCTTAAAGGTGATCACCTACATCGTCCTTCTGGCATCCGGGGTCGTGGTCCACATCTGACCCTTTGAAGAACATCACAAAAAAGGGGAGCGCCACGATCTATATGGCCACTCCCCTCTCCTTCTGCTGCTATGGACCACTGGCGTCCTTTGGATCGGCCAGCCTTTGGCGCGGTATCCAGCCATCTGGCTGCGTCTCATGTCACGCTTTCGGAAAGCGTCGATCTAATGCCAGTCCGATCAGCCGGTCCGCATGGTCCGCCATAAAAAGCGGGATGTTCAATACATCTCCATCTGCCTTTAAATTCTCCAGAGAGAACCGGATGCGCAGCTTTACCCTGTCCCCAAACAGCTCCTTGAACTTCCTGAGACTCTTGCCGGCTATGTTCATCTCCGACTCGATCTCTATCGGAAAGACGTCATTCTTCAGCTTCTCGACCAAAGGATCATAAAATGCATCCGGGATCGGCTCCAAGGTATCGACGGTGTCCAGATACGCCCCAAGACCTCCATCCCCATTTGCCATGAGAAATTCCGTAAACGTCATGGGATCGATCTGCATAAAGTTGACCTTCCCTACCGGAAAGGAAGAGGGCCTGGCTAACGCGCTCCCAAGAAGGGAGCTGGCGCAGGCGATGTGATAGGCCGGAGCATTCTCACTTTCCATTTCAGCAGCTGTTCCATCATCACCCGCTCCATAGTGCCCTCCATCCACATAAAAATATCATTTTATGTGGATTTAATCACACTTTTATCATATTTTATGTGGATCCTAAAAACCAACACTTTCTTAAATTTTCTGCCTGCCCCATAGCGGCCCGGCAGTGGCTCAGTGGAGATACCGGCTCAGGACCGACATGAACAGCTCGATGTCGATCGGCTTTGCGATGTGGGCATCCATCCCGTTCTTTAAGGCCGCCTCCTTGTCCTCCTCCATGGCATTAGCCGTCATAGCGATGATCGGGAGGTCCTTTACATCCCTGCGGGGCAGTGCGCGGATGGTCCTGGTCGCCTCGTAGCCATCCATGACCGGCATCTGCACATCCATCAAGACCGCGTCGTAATAATACTCCTCGACCTGGCGCATCCGCTCCACGGCATCGGATCCGTCTGGCGCAGACTCCACCGTAAAGCCGGTCTCCTCCAAGATCGCCTCCGCGATCTCCTGGTTCAGCTCATTATCCTCCACCAGCAGGATACGCTTCCCGCTGAAATCGGCCTGGGACCAGGTCGGCCGCTCCTCCTTTTCGATCAGGTCATTCGCCGCCAGGAGGGAGGCTTTAAGATCGGACATGAACAAGGGCTTGGCACAGAACGCCGTGATCCCCGCCTCTCTGGCTTCCTCCTCGATATCGGTCCAATCGTAGGCGGTAAGGATGATGATCGGCACCTCGTGGCCGATGGCCGCGCGGATGCCCTTCGCTGTGTCGATACCGCTCAGCTCCGGCATCTGCCAGTCGATGATGTAGGTATGGTAAGGATCGCCCTTATCATGGGCGCTCTTCGCCTGGCTCACCGCTTCCCTGCCGGAGGTGGTCCATTCTGCCCGCATCCCCAGCTGCTCCAGCATCCGGGCCACACTCTCACAGCTGTCATGGTCGTCATCCACCACCAGGGCCCGGAGCCCCTCCATCTCTTTGATCTGCGCCGCGCTCTTCTCTATATCCTGGAGCCGCAGGCTGATCTCCACCTTAAACTCGCTGCCTTTTCCTTTCTCACTGCGGACGCTGATCTTGCCTCCCATCATCTCCACGATGTTCTTGGTGATCGCCATCCCCAGCCCTGTACCCTGGATGCCGGTCTTGGTGGTGCTGGCCTCCCGCTCAAAGGGCTCGAAGATGTGCTCCACAAAATCCGGTGACATGCCGATGCCATTATCCTTGACCAGGAACACGTAGTCTCCATAGCCCCGGTGGAAGGTGGCCTGCTGTAGGATGCGGAAGCTGATCGTCCCTCCTGCCGGCGTGTATTTCACGGCATTGCTCAAAAGGTTCACAAAGATCTGGGAGAGCTTTAGCGAATCGGCAATCACATCCTCATTGGTCACGTCAAAGGTATCGATGAACAGCTCCAGCCGCTTAGCCTTCACCTGTGGCTGGATGATATTGACCAGATTGTGGGTCAAGGCCGAGATATTGCATTCCTGCTCTTTGATCTGCACCTTCCCGCTCTCGATGCGGCTCATATCCAGGATATCATTGATCAGGCTCAGCAGATGGTTGCTGGAGGATAAGACCTTTTGGAGGCAATCCTTGACCTGGCTCTGGTTGTCGATGTGGCTCACCGCCAGAGTGGCAAAGCCGATGATCGCGTTCATGGGGGTCCGGATGTCATGGGACATATTGGACAGGAACGTGGTCTTGGCGCTGTTAGCGTGCTGGGCCTGCATCAGCGCCTCCTGGAGGGCCTGGGTCTGCTCCCGCTGCTTCCTGACCTGTGCCGTGATATCTTTGGAGATCACCATGACCATCAGATCCCCCGTCCCTTCATCCTGGGTCATGATAAAGGATTGGCGCACGCAGATCTGCTGCCCGGCAGAGGCCCGGTCCCAGTGATCTAAGGTCACCTCGGTCTCACCTTTTTCAAAGCAGTCTTTTAAATGGGCCAGATCCACTGTGGCATCATAGTCCTCTACGGATTCCTCAAGGATAAAGTCCTTCCACTTTTCAAAGCACAGGGAGGCCGGGCAGGGCGCTTTCAGTCCCACCTTCTCCAGCAGGGAGATCTGCTGGCCGTCCACCATACGCTGGACATCCTGCTGGACAAGGTCCTTCGTCAGGTTGAACTCAAAGGTACAGAACGCGCTGGAGGTGACCGCGATCCGATACTGCCGTTCCTTGCGGTTCGCCACAGAGATCTCCGCCTGGGCGTGCTTCTTTTCCTGGCTTTCCTTCTCCAGCTGCCTGCCCATCCGCCGTCCCCTGAACAGCAGGAGCAGGATGTAGGCCAGGAACATACCCACCAGGACCGCCTGCAAGATCATCCCGATCTGGTTGGCATCATGGACCATCTCCTGGGTCACGCTCTTCGGGAAGGTCTGGACCAGCACATAGTCGCTGTTTGGCACATATAACACACAGAGATTATCTGTCAGGCTGCCCGGCGCACAGATAAACCCCCCTTCGCCTGAACCGCGTCGGAAGATCTCCCAGGCGTCGGCCGCGGTCCCGGCATCGATGACCCCGGCTTCCTGCAGCGCATCCAGCAGCGGCTTTTCATAGACGGCCGCATCGGAGGACGCGACGACCCTCCCCTCCTGGGTACACAGAAAAACATCTGCCTGCTCGCCGAAATAGCTGGTGGACAGCATCTCCCGAAGATAATCCTCTGCAAAATAAAGCCCCAGCAGCAACCCGAAGATCTCGCCGTCGTGCCGCAAAGGGGCATAAAATGCCATCATGGTCTTGGACGTGATCCTGGAGTCAAAGACCACGTCGGCCCCGCTCTCCCCCGCCATCCCGCTGGCAAAATACTCTCGGTCCCGACCGTTGAAGGTCCTTCCATCTGAAGCCAGGTTGACCCCATCCTGATCTGCGAACTGCAGCGCATCGAAATCGGAATTATCCTCCAGCGCCAGCAGCATATCGGTGCCCACCTCCGGCTCGTTCAAGGTCTCGCTCAGCAGGTAGGTATAGTTGCGGATCCGGCGGCTGGCGTTCAAGAGCTCACTCTCGATCCGCAGTACGGTCTGCCGTGCCGAATCCATCGCATAGTTCAGGTTGCATTCCTCGATCCGCCGGCTGTTCATGGCCGAATACCAGATGAACAGCAGACAGACCGCCGCCATCAGGATCGAGATATACAGCACGTTCTGCCAGGTCTTTTTTGTTGTACGCATGGGGCCCTCCCTCTCAGAATATAAGTTGTTCTATTTTATCATCTTTTCGGGAAAAAGTATAGAGGGAGCGGCAAAACAAAAACTCCCAGGGAAACCCCGGGAGCCTTATGTCCACTCGCCATTCCATTTTACGATCTTCAGGTCTTAGTCCTCGACCTTGACGATCTCTCTCTTATTATAAGAGCCGCAAGCCTTGCATACTCTATGCGGCATCATCAGAGCGCCGCACTTGGAACACTTCACCAGATTGGGAACGCTCATCTTCCAATTTGCCCTGCGGCTATCTCTTCTAGCCTTAGAGGATTTATTCTTTGGACAGATAGACATGGTTTTACACCTCCTTAAACTATAGGATCCAGATAATAACCGCCAGTGTGGGTCCACACCAGATAGGGTCTTCATCTAACATATTTTGAGCGATATCGCATCAACTCTCTATACGCACTTTTAATATTATACATAGGGGTACTTTTTTTGTCAATCGGTTTTTTGCAGTTCGTGGAGAAAAATACCACTGAAAATACCGCTACAACACACTTATCCGACTATAGCGGCCGCTTCGATCTCACACAGCACCCCCTTCGGAAGTTCCTTTACCGCTCCTATCTGATGTATTTTTTATAAGTTTCCTTCATCCTCCCCAGCGCCTCTTCTACATAGCGGGTGGGGCAGGCCAGGTTCCAGCGCTCGTAGCCATCACCCTGTGCACCGAATACGTATCCTTCGTCAAAGAATAGTTTTGCCTCTTCATGGTTAATGCGCTCCAACTCCTTACTGTCGAGCCCCAGTCCTCTCCAATCCATCCATAAAAGATAGGTCGCTTCCAGCTTTTTAACCTTGATCTGGGGAAATTCTCTGGCCATAAAGTCGGTCACCAGCTTCCGGTTCGTATCGATCACGCCGACCGCCTCTTTTAACCACTGCCCACACTCTCTGTAAGCGGCCTCGCAGGCTCGATAGCCCAGGATATTGCACTTGGGGTTCGGATTGGTCCGCTTTAGGGCCTCAAGAAATTGCTCCCGCAATACCGGGTTAGGGATAAAGATATTGGAGGTCTGCAATCCAGCCAGGTTGAAGGTCTTGCTGGGTGCAGTGCAAACGATGCAGTTGTCTGCGATCTCCTTGGAAAGAGAAGCAAATACGATGTGCTGATATCCTGGCATCACCAGATCAAAATGGATCTCATCAGAGACCACCAACACATGGTGCTTTAAACAGATCTCCCCGATCCTCTCCAGCTCCTCACGTGTCCATACGCGGCCGCAGGGATTATGAGGGCTGCACAAGATCAGCATCTTGGTATTCTCGTCTGCCGCTTTCCGCTCAAAGTCCTCAAAGTCGATCTCATAGCTGTCTCCCTTTTCTACCAATCCACAGTCCACCAGTACACGGTGATTATCCTTCACGGCATGGTACATGGGATAGTAGACGGGAGTCATCAGCATGACCCCTTCTCCTTCCTTGGTGTAGATCTTCACCGCGTCAAAAAAAGCGTCGATGATCCCATGGGATGGCAGGATCCACTCCGGATCGGCATCCCAGCCGTGCTGCTCCTTCATCCACCGGCAGACCGTATCCAGGTAGTCTTTGGTAGGGTTCGCATAGCCCATGATCGAATGGTCCAGTTCATATTTCAGCGCCTCCACGATCTCCGGCGCTGTGACAAATTCCATATCGGCTACGGAAAATGGGATGATATCCTCTTCTTCCCTTACTCCATTGATCTCCAGCTCATCCCATTTCTTAGAACCGGTATGAAATCTCTTATGTACGGTCTCAAAGTCATATTTCTTCATCTTTACATCCTCCTCATATGATCATATCACTGCTCTATTACGCTCCTGCCTTTTTCAGTGCCTCCTCCAGTTCCAACGTTCTGGTCCCATCGCTAAAGACGAAACAAGGAAGGCCGATCTTTCCTTTCTCCACATAATCCGCCTGATCAGACATAGTCCGGTATAGTCTATAGACCTCATCATGCTCATGTAATGCCAGAAAGCTCCGAAGATCTTGCAGGCTGGCGGATACGTCTTTAAATCCAAAATCCACATGAGCTTCCTTACATTTGGCGATCGCATAGATCGTATTGGGGCAAAGATGGCTGCCCACGATAGTAAACCGCATATCTCTCCTCCGCTCTTATCCTCACTCCATTTTTATCACTTACCCTCACTGGTATAATCCACGATCAGATCATTTTCCAATTCCACCTGCTTGCCCCAGATCTTAACATAGACCGCCACCGCAGCTACCAGCACGGCGAGGAACCCCAGTACGGCCATAGAAAGGCTCATGAACAGGGAATAGGACAGCACGCAGAGCACGATCATCCCCACCACCGCGATGCCCTTAGACTGGGCCGGAGAGATCTTCAGCGTCGATCGGTTTAAGATATCCCCAAACTTAGAGGCCAGAGCGAACAAGGCCAGACACACCATGATCTTTGTCAGGAGCGAGTTCGCTGTAGTGAATTTCGTGATGACCGAGATATCCAGCTTCAGTGCCAGCGGGATCATCCCCACTACATAAAACATGGTCAACAGTTTATATGGGACACCGTGCTTGCTCACAGTCCCCAGCTTGCCCGGGAGTAAGCCGTCATCACATGCTACCAGCAAAGGTTTGGTGATCCAGGAAAGGGTGGAATTGAGTGTCGTCGCCGTAGCGCCAAGGGCAGCGCCGATCACGAACAGATAAAATGTGATCCCGGGCATCGTTTCTCTCGCCACCAGGGTCAGAGGCTGGTCGGCTACCCGTTCGATGGGGAGCACACCGGCCGCCACCAGGGCGATCAATACGTAGAACACACCTACGCCGAAGGTGGATACCACCATGACCTTTGGGATAGTCCTGCCCGCGTCCTTGGCCTCACCTCCCAGCTCCGCGATAAACTGCGCTCCTGCTGTCGCGGAGCTTAAGAGCGCCAGGGTGCTGACAAATGCCAAAGACCCATTCATGAACAAGTTCTTTGAGTCCATAATGTAGGACATATCTGTCTTTGGAAGTCCAAATCCGATAAATAAGAGCAGGCCGCCCATAAGGGCTACAGTCATGATCTTGTTCACCAGCGCTGCCGACTTCGTCCCTACCAGGTTCATCCCAAAGAACAGGGTCAGGATGACCATAGCCGCCAGATGCTGGTCCACGCCGGGGACGATACTGGCTAAGTACGCGCCAAAGCTCAATGCATACTGTGAGATCGCCACTCCGAAAGAAGTGGTATGTAACAATAGATAGATCATGCCCGGTCCTTTGCCCATAAGCCGGCTACAGTATCGATATGGCCCTCCCGTCGTCGGTACGGCCGAGCTTAGGATCGCTACCGGGAAGATACTGATGATGGTCAGGAATGGGGAGAGCAAAAAAGCTAAAGCCACGCCCGTCCCGGTCATCCCGATCGCCACACCGGTCGATGACATGATCCCCGCACCGATGATCTGTCCTATGGCGATCGCCATCAAATCCCAAAATCCCAGATTTCGTATCAGTTTACTTTCTTGTCTTTGCGCACTCATCTTATCCTCCTATGTTTTGATAACCCCTGAAAAAGCTGTCTCCGTCCTCTATCTCCTCTCTATATCGCCTCCTCTCTACTCTTCCATCTACGGCAATACCTGCCATCACACCAAGATCATATCCTATGGAGCGCTCCATATAGTTAAGTATTTTAACTTCATGTTAAGTCGCTTAACTTCATGTTAAATATATTAATATCATAGTCAGATCTTGTCAATCCCTTTTCTCGATCTTTTTGCTCTTTTTATCCATTCTTTTTCTTTGCTCAAACCTATCACCAAATATAGATTTTTGTTGGCTTTTCTGTTATAGTAGATTGTAGCGTCAACTCGTACACCGGTTTAGAAAAGGATGTGGACACGACATGGCTGACTATGACTTCAGCACCACGGATATGGCGGATATCCTCCACCAAGCCTCTATGCTCTACTTAGCCTCCAATCTCCCCACCGATTATGGGACAGGCGAAGACTATACTTCCGTAGAGGTCCATATGTTAAAATATATCATCGATCACCCAGGCAAGACGGTTACCGATCTTTCTCTGGATTGGGACAGGACAAAAGCCGCGATCTCTATGATGATGAAAAAAATGGAACAAAAAGGATTGATCTGCAAAAAAACGGCTCCTGACAGTTTCAAAAAGCAATTGTACTATGCCACACCGAAAGGGCATGCGCTGAACCAGGCCCATTTAGCGTATGACACGGTCGTATTTGGAAAAACCATCGACTTGATGAAAGAAACATGCTCAGAGACCGAGATCAGTCTCTGTTTCCATGTTTTAAATGAATTTTGTAGGGCCAGACGGAAAAAACATTATCGTTCTGCTCCATCCGAATGAGTTTGATAAAGTGCCAAAGATAGCGACTCTCTGCATGTCAATGCGTATAACAAGGGGGCTGTCGCAAAATAGCCGCTATATACAGGATATGGCGTTCTGACCCGATCGGTCACAGCCACATATCGTGTATAAGCTGCATTTTGCGACAGCCCCCTCTTTTGCTTATCCTGTTGACTATCCGTTATCCGTATGAAACCTTTGAAAGATATCCTGGATCGCTGCCATCCTAGGATCTGGCGCGACGCGGTCACAGCCGCAGTCTCCATGGTTTAAGTTCTGGCCGCAGCGAGGACATATGCCCTTACAGTCCTCCCTGCAGAGGACCTTCATGGGCAGGTTTACCATCAGCTCGTTGGTGATGAGCTGATCCACATCCAGGAGATATCCCTGGATATAGGGATGCTCCTCCTGCTCCTCTGCCCCTTCCTCATCGCCAGTCTCCAGGTCCAGCTCCTCACTGAGCGGCAGACTAAAGGGTACCGGTACAGGCTCCAGGCAGCGGTCACAGGGCATGAGCAGGGTCAGATGGGCCTTTCCCTCCAGCCGCAGCTTCTTCTTTTCGGTGTGGGTGATGGTGAGCTCTGCCGGCTGCTTTTCTGTCACCGGATAGTCCGCCGCAGGGCCATGGAACTGTTCCATCTCGACCGGCTGGGTATAGGTCATGGACTTGCCTGGGACCGTGAGCAGCTCGGATAAGTTGATCTGCATCGTGTTCACTCCTTTTTTATATCGTACAAAAAAGTGCTTTAGGGACAGGAGACCGCCGCACATCATCGGCGGCGGTCTCCTGTCCCATCTATAAGTCATCCTTCCCGGATAGCCTGTGGATCATGCGCCTGGCGGTGGATCGCCATAACGATCGCCTGCAGCTGGGCCTCAAAGGATCCTTTTGCGGGGGATCTGACAGCCAGGATCTACTCGGTCAGTCTCTTGGTCTCGCGGGCGATGGCCAGCTCCTCGTTGGTGGGGATCAGCATGACCTTGACCTTGGAGTCGGCTGCGGAGATCACGGCGTTCTTTCCACGGACATCGTTAGCCGCGTCGTCGATCTTCACGCCCAGGTAGCCTAAGTAGCTGCAGATCGCCTTCCGGCTGGCCTTGTCGTTCTCGCCCACACCTGCGGTAAAGGCGATCGCGTCCACACCGTTCATAGCGGCGGTGTACGCGCCGATGTACTTTGCCACACGGTAGATAAATGCCTCTAAAGCCACCTCTGCTAAGTGGTTGCCCTCTTTCTTCGCTGCTTCGATATCGCGGAAATCGCTGGACACGCCGCCGCTCATGCCTAAGACACCGGACTTCTTATTTAAGATGTTCAGGACCTCATTGACATCCTTGCTTTCTTTATTGCAGATGAACTGCACCACGGCCGGGTCGATATCGCCGCTCCTGGTACCCATGATCAGCCCCTCTAACGGGGTCAGGCCCATGGAGGTGTCCACACATTTGCCGCCGATGGAGGCGGAGATGCTGGCGCCGTTGCCTAAGTGACAGACGATCACTTTCGCGTTCTCGGGATCTAAGCCGCCGAACTTGATCGCTTCGCCGGACACGAACATATGGCTGGTGCCGTGGAAGCCGTAGCGGCGGATGCCGTATTTATCATAGTACTCGTGGGGGATCGCGTACATATAGGCCTTCTCCGGCATAGCCATGCCGAAGCCGGTATCCCATACCGCCACATTCGGCTTGCCGGGCATAGCCGCCTCGCAGGCCTCGATGCCCATCAGGTTCGCCGGGTTGTGCAGAGGGCCTAAGTCGAAGCAGTCGCGGATGACCTTCTTCACATCAGCGTCCACCACGATGGACTGGCTGTAGGTGGTGCCGCCGTGGAGCACACGGTGGCCGATCGCGGTGATCTCATCGGTGCTGGCGATCACGCCATGGTCCTTATCCTGCAGGGCATCCATGACCATCTGGATCGCCACCTTATGATCGGGCATGGGATCTTCCACAACGAACTTATCCTTGCCTGTCGGCTGATGGGTCAGCTTAGAACCCTCGATGCCAATCCTCTCACACAAGCCTTTTGCGATCACGCTCTCATCGGCCATATCGATCAGCTGATATTTCAGGGAAGAACTCCCACAGTTTACTACTAAGATCTTCATGTTCGATCTGTTCTCCTTCCGGTTTCGTTTTTTAGTCAATGATCTTTCGCGTTCATCTGCGCTCATCTCCATGCACAGGACGGACAGTCCTCATCTCACGATCTCGCCGTACTGTTCTCTGCCGCAGCCTGCCGCGTTGGACTCGTCGGTATCGATGTGCATCGCCAGGGCATAGCTGTCGCTGACGCGGACCACCACATCCCCGAACACCAGGCTCCTGCCATCGGTATCCAGCTTCACGGAGACGATCTCGCCATTGGTCACGCCAAGCTCCTTTGCCTCCGCTACCGTCGCATGGATATGACGCTTAGCGACGATAACACCCTCTGAGATCTCTACCTCACCCTTAGGACCGATCAGCTTACAGGGAGCGCTGCCTGCCAAGTCGCCGGATTCACGGACTGGAGCCGCGACACCGATGGAACGCGCGTCGGTCTGGGATAATTCCACCTGGGTGGCCTTACGGCAGGGGCCTAAGATGGACACACCCTTTAATTCCTTCTTCGGGCCTACTACGGTCACCCGCTCCTCGCAGGCAAACTGGCCAGGCTGGGAAAGGTCTTTCTTCCAGGTCAGCTCATAGCCTTCGCCAAATAACGTGGCCAGGTCTTCCTTGGTTACATGTACATGACGTGCAGAAGTCTCAACTAAGAATTTCATCTTTCTGATCTCTCCTATCTTTGATAATTGATCTTGCCCAACAAAAGTTGGAGTATGCCCTCTATTTTATGTGCTTTTTCGGGTTTTTTCAAGACTTGTACAACAATTACTTTGCATTTTTTATAAAACATGGGAAGGGGTGAGCAGGCTTTTAACGGAAGAACGTATTTTGTCTTTTTTGCGCGATAAAAATGTAGATTTTTTCCAATATATGTGATAAAATGGCTATGTTGTCCAACCGATACCTGGCAACGGGAGGAGGTGTCCACATGGATGTCATAATATCTTTTATAGTTGCTGTTATGGGTGGAGTGGCTTGCCACTATATCATCAAATGGCTAGACAGTAACGACAAGGGCAACAGATAGCCTAGTGGGTGCTTTGCCACTATAAAAGAAAAGAAGGCTCCCCTGACCGTATGACGGTACGGTCAGGGGAGCCGTTCTTTTGCCCACATGGACTGTTATGATATCTTTTCTCGTAGGCCATTATAGCATATGCCGTTTTCATTTGCAATATCCTTTTTTGATCGGGAGAAGATATCGACCATGCCATACAGGTATACAAACCTATCAGACTGACCATCAGACAGGCCTTTACGGCCCTCCACTTTTTGATTATAATGGAACACAGAGCGGTCCGATCACATAGACAAGGATCCAGAGACGTTAAAGAGACCTTTCGAAAAGGAGTTTCCCATGGCAAAGATCGCGGGGATCATCGCGGAGTATGATCCATTTCATCTAGGGCATCAATATCAGATCCAGGAGACCAGGCGGCAGACGGGCGCAGAATATATCGTGGCCGTGATGAGCGGGAACTTTGTACAGCGGGGGGAGCCTGCGATCTTTGAGAAGTCAGAGCGGGTCCGGATGGCGCTGCTTGGCGGCGCGGACCTGGTGCTGGAGCTGCCGGCTCCTTTTGCCGTGGGCAGCGCGGAGGATTTCGCATCGGGGGGGATCTCCCTGCTCCATCAGCTGGGGGCCGTGGACCTGGTCTCCTTCGGCAGTGAATGCGGCCGGCTCGCCCCCTTGATGGGAGCGGCCCGTCTCCTGGCAGAAGAGACCGCCCCTTTTGAAAATGCACTGAAAGGCCAGCTGCGCCGCGGCCTCACCTATCCCCAGGCCCGGGCCGCTGCGATGAAGGCTTGTGGAGCGGATCAGGAAATCCTGCAGGCGCTTAAGAGCCCCAACAACCTGCTGGGGATCGAGTACTGCAAGGCGCTCCTTCGGCAGGGGAGTGCTATGGAGTCCTTTACGGTCAAACGAGAGGGTCTGGGCTATCATGATGAGCGACTGCAATCGGAAGGGCAGGGCGGGGCATCCACTCCTGTATATGCTTCTGCATCTGCGCTCCGCCGGGCGATCTTTTCCCTCTGCCAGGACACACCAGCCAGGCCGCTGGTACTTTCCGGAGGATATGACCAGCTCCTGGACCAACTGCCGCCCCAGCTCCATCCCCTCTACACCTCCGGCCAGCTGCTCCCGATCCACCCAGACGACTGTTCAGCAATATTCAACTATCAGCTCCTCTCCTGCATACAGGAGAAGATCCCTCTGGAAGGCTTTTCCGATATCTCGCCCCAGCTGGCCGGACGGATCCGGCAGTGCTGTACCCGACCCAGAGCCTTCTCGGAGCAGATCATGGCCGTAAAGACCCGGCAGTACACCTATACCCGGATCAGCCGGAGCCTGCTCCACCTGCTGCTCAGCATCCGAGAGGAAGATATGGCTCAGTACCGCCGGTCCGGCTACTGCTCCTATGCCCGGATACTGGGCTTCAAACGCTCCGCCGCCCCTCTGCTGCGGACCATTAAAGAAAAAAGCGCCATCCCCCTGATCGCCAAGGCGGCTGACGCGCAAAAGTCCCTTTCCCCTGAAGCTCTAAAGCTGTGGGCGCAGGATATCTACTGCTCCCATGTCTATCACGGGCTGGTGCAGCAGCGGTATCGGATCACCCTGCCCGATGAATACCGGCGCCCGATCCTGGTTCTCTAGGGGCTGTCCTTTTCTCAAGATCGAAGTGGGCGGAAAAGCCATTTTTGGGCTTTCCCGCCTCCATCACCTATCCTCCAAGCGGTGTTATCGGTCGGGTCGTATGATCGTACATAGCCATATCCCTTCTTGTCGATCCGATCCGTCAAGATCTCCAGGGCAAGTATGCCGCCAGGATCGCCAACAGGACGGCAGGCAGCATATTGGCGACGTTCACTTTCTTCCCCCAGACAAGGTTTAACCCGATACAAAAGATCAAAATGGAACCGATGAGCGATAGATATGCGATCGCTGTTGCCGTCATGACCGGCGAGACCAGCCGCGCGAGCAATGTGATACACCCCTCAAAGACAAAAACCGGGATCGCTGAAAATGCACACCCTCGTCCCATAGAGGAAGTCATAACGGCAATGATGATGAAGTCCAAAACGGATTTTACCGCAAGTGTAGAATAGTCGTTCAGCAGACCGTCCTGAATGGCTCCCATAATCGCCATGGCTCCAATAGAAACGGTTAAAGAGGCCGTCACAAAAGCATTGACAAAGCCCGCATCCTTGCTGTTGCCCGTTTTCGCTTTTAACCACTCACCAAACCGTTCAAAGGCTTTTTCAATACCGATCAGTTCACCGATGATCGTTCCGATCGCAAGGCAGAGTACCACCAGCATCGATCTGCCGCTGCTGATCTTTGCGCCCTCGATCCTCAACATCCCCTCCATCGCTCCGGCAATGGCGATGAACAGGACACTGATCCCGCAGGTCTTGTTCAGCATTTCCCGTTGCTCGGGCTTAAAAAGCTTCCCCGTAAAATGCCCCACCAGGCCACCCGCAACGATACTGACGCTGTTGATCATTGTTCCAAGTCCTATCATTTTCGTTCTCTCTTCTTCCTCAGTTGTAAGGTTCTATCCGTTCGGTCCCTTCAGCACGATCTAGCTTATCCCTGTCTAGTCCCGTCCTCGCTGCGGGCCTGGATCTCTCCTCAAACGCAGGTCTGCAGGATCAGCGTTGGGATGACGCTCCACAGCTGCCCAACGCAGACTTTGATCCTATGAATAAAACTCCTGCGCGACCCTATCGAACAGGATCGTGCAGGAGCTTCCTCTCAAGCTTTCTCGCAAAACCTCCATGCGCCCGGCGGCGGAACTTCATAGTAAACTGCATGCACCCGGCAACAGACGGACCACCACACATGAAGTTTTGGCGAGCGCATTTGGCTCTACGCTCTGCTCCGGTCGTTGCTAAACGTGTGCCACTGGCACACAGCAACCCTGAACGCATGCCGCCTGTCCGGCGGCGGAACTTCATAGTAAACGCACAGACCGCCATCACCGGGTCAGCCAGTCGTCATCTCCTCTGGCCTTATGCTCCGGTCAGTTCTTCTTCCTTCCCAGGATCCGCAGCAGATAGACGAACAGATTGATGAAATCCAGATACAGCGCCAGCGCCGAGAAGATCGACGCCTTGGACAGCATCATCTCATCATAGCTGTAGTACGCATAATACTCCTTGATCTTATGGGTATCATATGCCGTATACCCTAAGAACAGGAAGATCCCGATCGTGCAGGCGATCATCTCGAACTGGCTCAAGTTGATGAACATGGATAACAGCCAGAAGCCTGCCAGGAAGATCAGTCCTGCCGTCATAAAGGGAAGGACCTTGCTGAAATCCAGGTTCATAAAGCGCCCCATAGCCGCCATGATCCCAAAGAACAAGGCTGTAGCGCCAAAGACCAGCACCATCGATGCCAGGTCAAAGAGCAGGAAATACACAGAGAACACGATCCCGTTCAGCGCCGCATAGACAAAAAACAAGGCTCTGGCCGTCCCCACGCCGATCTTCTGGATCCTGGCTGTCATGTAGATGACCGTGCCAAGCTCAGCAAAGAGCAGTACATAATGCCAATAGGGGATGTAGGTGATCAGCGCGATCCACCCGGTCATATAGCCGGAGACAGCCACCAGGAAGGTGGTCAAAAGCCCCGCGAACATCCAGCCAAAGGTCCTGGACGTGTAAGCGCCAAGGCTGATAGATGGTGCGTGGAGGGCTTTCTCCTGTGGATACATACCCATTTGATCTTCATTCATAACGAAAACCTCCTTAAACATAGCTTAGCCTTCCGGCTCTCACGTACAGAAGCCTCCTGTACGGTCAGCTCCAGGCAGCAAACGACAGATAACTTCACGCCTTGGCGCTCCGTTATCTTTTATTATACATCTTGGTCTTCTTAAAATCAACTACAACATTCTTATAAATTTCTAAACATTTCCAAGACGTACCCTGCTACTGGCACTGATCCTGTACCTCCTCCTCTGTAAAGCCATGGGATACGCATCAAAAATATTGATAGCGGAGCCCCCATGCGTCCTTCTCCAGTATATCTATGATCTTACCCTATAACTTCTCGGAATCTCAATGAATGAGATTCTAACCGAAAATTGACAACTGAA
>CAJUFE010000010.1:0-68315 GCA_910585635.1 uncultured Lachnospiraceae bacterium
CTTGATAGTATAGATTGTTCAACTTTTCCTGTCCACACTTATATACTAACACCACTAGTCAGCATCCTGTTCATCGGGATATCCGGCGCTTGTGACGGCCTTTTTGGGATCGGCGGTCCGCTGATGGTGCTGTACTTTCTTGGGCAGACCCACAGCAAGGAAGAGTATCTGGGATCGATCCAGGCGGTGTTTTTGGTCAATCTGATCTATGGGACGATCATGCGCACGGCGAACCATATCCTGACACTTACCCATCTGCCCTATATCGGGGTCGGGATGGCCTGTATCCTGGCTGGGCTGCTGGCCGCTAACCGGATCGTGGATCGTCTGGATGGGGAAAAGATCAAAAAGATCACCTATGTGGTGATCGGGCTGAGCGGGGTCATGAACTTGTTGTGACCGATCGGTGAAAGGCAACGTCCGCCCTTGGGACGGATGGTGAAAAAAACGTGCGACTTGACTTGGATGGGGGGGCATGATATGATCGTTATAGTTATCGCAAAGGGCTTTTATGAGACTTGTAGATCGAAGGGGTATATGGAAAATATTTGGGAGTCTACAAGGCAGCCGTTTGATGAGTCAGTCAGTTTTATCAAGTTATTTGATGCAAAGACCAGAACGGCGATCATGGGAGCGATCGACAGAGTGCGGGATAATGCGGTTGAGATCGCGGCATCATGATCTGGAGTGTGGTAAGCCGTGGGAGGGTATTTTGGACACATAGAGAAAAGTTGATGGCTGTCAGATGATCAAAAACATAAAATGTGATAGGATACCATACAAAGGGAGTGTGCTATGCAAGAGACAAAAGTAAAAGAGGATATCAGTATCAGTTATCTCTCTGCCTTATGCGCATATGCAGGGATATCATATGAGCGCATTATCCATGACGATGATAGTACAGATGGTATCCTCAAGAAAAGGGTCATTTTAGATGATAAAAGAAAATATGATGCAAGTTTGAGGATCCAATTAAAATGTACTTCGTCAGACAGCCAATATACAGATGACGGCGATACGTTACATTACAGATTGAAGGCAAAGAATCATGCGGATCTATGTCTGTCATCAACGATCCCGATCATACTGGGGTTATTAGTACTGCCGGAGGATAAAAAGGAGTGGCCATGAGTTATCCTGTTGACCTTTTTGAACTGACAGAAAAGATCGATCCGCTTGCGTTTACGAAATATCTGAAGAATACGGGATGGGATCTGTTCCCAAGAAAAAACGAAAAGCTAAAAGTATATCAATATGAAAATGGCGATGACTTTTATCAGGTGGTCATACCGATCGATAAGGGAGCTTCTGACTATAGAGATGCGATGTATAGAGCGGTAAAAACAGTTGCAGAGGTAGAGGGAAAGCCGATAGAGCAAGCGATGTTATACTTGCTAAACCCGAATACGGATATCTTAAAGATCCGGTTAGATCGAAAAGATATCGAGATGGGGAACATCCTTTTTGACGATGCGATCCGCATGTATGAAAATACGAAAAAATTGCTGGCGGCAACGACATTGGATATCCTTCATCCTAAAAAGTATCACCAGGGTCGCATCGATGATGCGGTTTTACGATTTTTGTCGGGCTGTCGTTTTGGACAGACAGAGATAGGGAGTTATGTAGTCTCAGTTATCTGCCCTTTTGCTGAGTTGGACGAAAAGGAAGGTTATAAGCAGTTGAGCATCTTTTCGGATGAAGAACAATGTGCAGCGTCTTTAACAAGGCAAGTGACGAGCCGTGTCATGGATAATATCTGTCAGATCAAAAAGCATATTGATGAAGGAGATCTGGAAGGGTTATTATCGAAAAATGGAAAAGGGATGATAAGCGCAAATTTTTATGAGGCATTGACAGGATTAAATCTTGATCCAGAGGGGACAAATATAGAATTTATCGCGGAATGGTCGCCGACAGTAGAAGATCGATCTGGCGTGGAGAGTAAGATATCGCTCACCCATGATTACTATCAACCGATCGAGACTGTTACAAGAAAATTAAAGAAGAAGGTCGATACTTCAACAAGGATCCTTGGCAGGATCAATAAACTGGAGTCAGCTCCGGATGTATCAAAAAGAAAAGGGGGAAGGATCACAGTCATTTATCTGGACGAGGATGAAAAAAAGAAGACAGTGACTGTGCAGCTGGAGAAAAGTGATCATAGTAGAGCGATAGAAGCGCATGATAAAGGGCTTTATGTAGAGATCATGGGGAGTCTGATCAGGAGTGGCCGGGCGACTATGACATGCGAAATGTTCAGCGTCATTGATTGAATATGGCACAATAGGAGGGTCTATGGAGAGAGTACAAGATCTTACAAAAGGCCGGATCTTCGGACCGCTGATCCGTTTTGCGTTGCCAGTACTCCTGGCGCTTTTTTGCAGACGATGTATGGCGCGGTGGATCTGCTGGTGGTGGGACAGTTCGGGGCAAGCGCCGATGTTTCGGCTGTTGCCACCGGTTCCATGATCATGCATGCGGTCACGGTGGTGATGACGGGTCTGGCCATGGGACTGACGGTCCTGGTGGCGCGAAAGATCGGCGAGGGGAAAAAGGAAGGAGCGGGTGAGATCATCGGGAGCGGCATCTGGCTGTTCGGGGTCCTTGCCCTTGCTTTATCGGTCATCATGGTGATCGCCGCGCCTGCGACGGCGCGGATCATGCATGCGCCTGTGGAAGCCTTTGACAGGACCGTTTCCTACATCACTATCTGTTCGGTGGGCGCGGTCTTTATCGTTGCTTATAACCTGGTGGGGAGCATCTTCCGTGGTATCGGAGATTCCACGATGCCGCTCTTGACGGTGGCGATCGCCTGTGTGCTGAACATCATCGGCGACCTGATCTTAGTGGCGGGCTTTCAGCTGGGGACGGCTGGCGCAGCGATCGCGACCGTTTTTGCACAGGCGGTCAGTGTGGCGCTATCTATTGCGGTCATCCGCAGACGGGCGCTGCCGTTCACCCTTCAAAGGACCGACATCCGGCCGAAGGGTACGTACATCCGGGGGATCCTTTCCTTAGGGATCCCGATCGCGCTGCAGGATCTGCTGGTCAATATCTCCTTCCTGGCGATCACGGCGATCGTCAACAGCCTTGGCCTGGTGGCGTCCGCGGGGGTAGGCGTGGCGGAAAAGCTCTGTGGCTTTGTGATGCTGGTGCCCTCTGCCTATATGCAGTCCATGGCCGCTTTTGTAGCGCAGAACATGGGCGCGGGGAAGCCGGCGCGGGCGAGGCGGGCCCTGCTGTGCGGCATCGCCTCTTCTTTGCTTGCGGGGATCGTTATGGGCTATCTCACATTTTTCCACGGGGATCTGCTGGCGGGGCTGTTCGCCAAAGAGTATGACGTGATCGCCGCTGCCGCGGAGTATCTGAAAGCATACGCGATCGACTGTCTGCTGACCTCCTTCTTATTTTGTTTTATGGGATATTTTAACGGTACAGGGGATACCGTGTTCGTTATGGTACAGGGGATCGTGGGCGCCTTTGGCGTCAGGCTGCCGGTAAGCTGGCTGGTCAGCCGGCAGCCTGCGGCGAGCCTGTTCCATATCGGTCTGGCAACACCGGCTTCTTCTCTGGTGCAGATCATCCTGTGCGGCGCTTATTTTGCGTATGGGCTCCATATCCAGAAGAAAAAGGGACCGGGGGCGTGAAGGTCGCGATCAAGATCCGCTGCCAGGCATATAAAGGTTTGCGATGAAGATCCGCCGCCGAACAAGATCCGCCGCCGAACAGGCGGCATGCGTTCAGGTATGCCCCATGCGCCCGCCAGAGTTTCGTGTGCAGTGGCGCGTTCGTTGCCCGGCGCATGGAGGTTTAGAAAGGAGAGCATAGATGGCTACATCAAAAGGATTTCATGACCATGTGGTGGAGTGTCTCCAGCGAGTGGGAGAGATATCCACCAGAAAGATGATGGGAGAGTATTGCGTATATCATAAAGGAAAGCTGATCGGAGATATCTGTGATAATTGTCTGCTCTTAAAGCCTACCGAGAGTGTGCTCCGCCTGATGCCGGATGCACAGAGAGCCTACCCTTACGAGGGCTCCAAGACCTTGATGGTGATGGTGGAGGATGTGGAGGATACAGATCTTATGGCTCGGGTCCTGGAGGCGATGTTTAAGGAGCTGCCGGAGCCGAAGAAGAAAGCTAAGGCAAAGGAGAAAGCAAAGCCGAAAAAGGATGCGGGTCCAGAGGAGAAGACAGCTCCGACCAGCGGCTGATCCACCAAGATACTGATCGGTATGGACCTGCCAGGAGCGGCCTTCTGGCAGGTTTATCGTGACGGGGGACAAAAAAAGCTTGACTTAGAGTCTGCTCCAACATGTATGATAGAGCTACATGGTTCAGGAGGTGACGGAGTTGACGATCAAAGAAGTATGCGAACGATATCATATCTCCTCGGATACGCTCCGGTATTATGAGCGGGTGGGGGCGATCTTGCCGGTGAACCGCAAAAAGAACGGGATCCGGGATTATACAGAACAGGACATCAGCAGCGTGGAAAATGCCATCTGCATGCGGAACGCCGGCGTCCCTGTAGAGCAGGTGGTGGAGTATGTGCGGCTGTGCCAGGAGGGGGATGAGACCTTTTTGGCTCGGCGGGATCTCTTAAAGAAGGTCCGGAAGGATATCCTGGAGCAGATTGAACGATCCCAGCGGGAATTGGAGCGCCTTGAGTATAAGATCTCGCGATACGAGGCGGCTGTGGAGACCGGGGAGCTGATCTGGGATGAGGCACAACCGTCCCATGGACAGGCAGGAGCCGGGCCTACATAAGTAAGGGAGCCATGAGGATCCGGCGGTCATGAGCGGATCAGGAGGCGGAAAAAGGAGCGGTCCGGACCGTCTGGACGGTTACGAAAAAAGGGCGGCGAGGATAGGGAAAGACAGATCAAAGGATCAGATAAAAAAGAACAGATGCCATAGAAACCGTTAAAAATGAGGAGGATGGAGCGATGATCTACAGAAAATTTCAGGACGAGCAGCTTTCCGGCTTAGGGCTTGGCATGATGCGCCTGCCTGTGCTGGATGGGGATGACGGCAAGGTGGATGAGGCGGCGGCCGCCGAGATGATCGACTATGCTTATCAGAAGGGGATCAACTATTTTGATACGGCGTGGGGTTATCACAGCGGGAATTCGGAGCTGGTGGCCGGAAAGTATCTGAGCCGGTATCCCAGGGAGAGCTATTTTCTTGCCAGCAAATTCCCGGGCTACGACCTTTCCAACATGGACAAGGTAGAGGAGATCTTTGAGCGGCAGCTGGAGAAATGCCAGACCCCCTATTTTGATTTCTACCTGTTCCACAATGTTTATGAGGGCAATATCGACGCGTACTTAAACCCGGAATACAAGATCTTAGCCTATCTGTTAGAGCAGAAGGAGAAGGGGCGGATCCGCCACCTGGGCTTTTCGGCTCATGGGGGTGTGGACGTGATCCGGCGTTTCCTGGATGCAGATGGGAGATATATGGAGTTCGGCCAGCTCCAGCTGAACTATATGGACTGGCATTTCCAGAACGCCCAGGAGAAGGTGGAGATCTTGCAGGAGGCCGGCATCCCGATCTGGGTCATGGAGCCCTTGCGGGGCGGCAAGCTGGCAAAAGCCTCCGGCGAGGTGGCGGCGGCCATGGCGTCCATGCGGCCTGAGGAGACAGTCCCCGGCTGGGCCTTCCGTTTCCTTCAGGGCATCCCCGGGGTGACCATGGTCTTGTCCGGCATGTCCAGCATGGAGCAGCTGAAGGCCAATATCGCCACCTACGAGACGGACCAGCCTCTCAGCAAAGAAGAGATGGATACGTTGGTGGCGCGGATCGATGAGGAAGCCAGAAGGGCCGGGCTGCCCTGTACAGCCTGCCATTACTGCACCAGCCATTGCCCCAAGGAGCTTCCGATCCCGGAGCTGATCGCCTTGTATAATGAGCACAAGGCCACAGGGGGCGGGTTCATCGCGCCTATGGCGGTGGGCAGCATGCCCGAGGAAAAGCGGCCGGCCAGCTGTATCGGATGCAAAAGCTGCGAGCAGGTCTGTCCCCAGCAGATCAAGATCTCCGAGATGATGAGCGAGTTCACATCCATGATCGGGATGTGATCGGGACAGAGAGGTGTGGCCGGGCAGGTTGTAAGAGTGGCCGGATGAGCGAAAAGAAGGAGGAAGAGTGTATGGATCACAAGAAGATCGTCCCAGGTACGAGAGGCGAGCGCTACGTACCCTACGGCGAGAGGACAGGGAATGAGTCGATCGTGTATTTTACAAGGGATCTATCCCCTGAAGGTTTACAGAAGATCTATAGAAGAGTGAGCGCGTGTCTCACCGGCAAGGTAGGGATCAAGCTCCATACCGGGGAGAAGAACGGACCCAATATCATCCCCAGGGATTGGGTGGAGCACCTGGTCCGGGAAGAGCTCCCGGAGGCCTCGATCATCGAGACCAACACCTATTATGAAGGCGACCGTTATACCACTGAACAGCATAGAGAGACCTTAAAGGTGAACGGCTGGACCTTCTGCCCGGTGGATATCCTGGACGCGGAGGGGACCGCCATGCTCCCGGTAAAGGGCGGGAAATGGTTTACGGAGATGTCTGTGGGCAAGGGGCTGCTGGACTATGATTCCATGCTGGCCCTGACCCATTTCAAGGGACATGTCCAGGGCGGCTTTGGCGGTTCCGATAAAAATATCGGGATCGGATGTGCCGACGGCCGCATCGGGAAGGCCATGATCCATACCACTCCCGGCTCCGCGGATATGTGGGATATCGCCAAGGAAGAATTTATGGAAAGGATGACTGAATCCGCCAAGGCGACCATCGACTATTTCGGCAGGCATGTCACCTATATCAATGTGCTCCGCAATATGTCCGTTTCCTGTGACTGCGAGGGCTGCGCCGCCATGCCGGTGGTGACGCCAAACATCGGGATCGCGGCCTCCACGGATATCCTGGCGGTGGACCAGGCCTCGGTGGACTTAGTGTACGCGCTGAAGGAAAAGGACCACAAGGACCTGGTGGAGCGGATGGAGACCCGCCACGGCCTGCGCCAGCTGACCTATATGAAGGAGCTGGGCATGGGGAATGACCGCTACATCCTGGTGGATATCGATCATGAGGATGCCCATATCGGGGTAAAGGATGCGGTGAAGGATGTAAAGCCATTTGTGAGATAACTTAGCTGGATGAGAAGGCTGTCGCAAAAGTGATGGTCCTGCCATATAGGGTGCTGACAGAGAGGAGAGCAGCACCTGATATCGTAAGGATCGGTCATTTTGCGGCAGTTTTTTTACTTTTTTAAAGGAGGCATTAGCGGGGTGCGGTGTGGCACTGGTCTTTCTGCCCCACCTTAAAGGCTCCTTTTTACAAGGGGTGACCTTCCTTGACGGGAACAAGATCGTGGTGGGGTTGACGGCCGGAGTGAGAGACGCCGATCGGTCCTGGTCCAGCTTCTTTCATGAGCTGGCGCATATCCTTTTAGGCCATATCGGCCAGATGGCCGGGACATCGGATCAGGATGAAGACGACGCGGACAGATGGGCGGAGGATATCCTCATCCCTCCCGCGGATCTGGAGCAGTTGAAGGAGGAGGGAGACTTCTCCTCCGAAAGGATCTGCCGGTTTGCCCATGAGCAGGAGATCGCCCCGGGGATCGTAGTGGGGAGGCTGCAGCGTGAAGGGGCGATCGGGCAGGGGGTGTTGGATGAACTGAAGGAGCGGTATGGGTAGGGCTGCCCCATAAAGAGCGATATGAGGAGATCCGTCCCATGAGGCCAAGGGCAACAGATCCGTCCCATGGGGAAAAGGGCAGCAGATCCGTCCCATGGGGAAAAGGGCAACAGATCCGTCCCATGGGGAAAAGGGCAACAGATCCGTCCCATGAGGTAAAGGGCAGCAGAGCTGTCCCATGAGGTAGCGGGTGGCGGATCTTCTTCCGGCGCATGAAGGCTCAGGACCAGTGGATATGCCCTGAAAAGTCCACAGCCCTTTCACCCCGGCGGATCTCCCCGATCGGGTAGACGGCATGATATCGCCCCACACAGCCGACGATCTGCTCTACCTGATCTCGCCCCACAACAAGGACCAGCCCTACGCCGCAGTTAAAGGTGGCCAGCATCTCCCGCTCTTCGATATCGCCGATATGCTTAAGATACGAGAAGATGGGCAGCGTCTCCACCCGGTCCAGATCGATCCCCGCCTGGAGCCCTTGGGGGAGGATGCGGATCAGATTGCCGGCGATCCCTCCGCCGGTGATGTGGGCCATGCCATGGACCCGGATATCCCGGGGCAGGGCCTGGAGGGCCTTAAAGTAGGGGGTGTGGGGCTTCATGATCTGCTGGATGAAGGGCTGGCCGTCGATCTGGTCGGACAGGATATGGGGCATCCGTTCCATGAGCAGGCGGACCAGGGTATAGCCATTGGTGTGCAGGCCATTGGAGGCCACGGCCAGGACCACATCCCCTTCGCGGATCGCGGAGCCGTCGATGATCCGCTGCCTGGATACGATCCCGGCGATGCTGGCGGTGAGGATGTAGGTCCCTTTCTCCACCACCTCCGGCTGGATGGAGGTCTCGCCGCCCACCAGGCTGCAACCGTTTTCCCGGCAGGACTCGGAGATCCCCTTGATGAACGCTCGGATCGTCTCCTTCTCCGCGTTCCCGCAGACGATGGTGTCCAATACGGCCAGGGGTCTTGCGCCCATCACCAGGATATCATTGACCAGGTGGTTGATCATATCGTGGCAGATCGACTGGCTGTAGCCATATACCATGGCCAGCTTCTGTTTGGAGCCGGGCTCTTCCGACTTTAAGACCAGCACAGGGTCTTCAACATCCAGGGTGCTGATATCGTACAGAGAGGCGAAGGGACCCAGGCCGTTCAACACCCGTTCATCCTCGCTTCCCAGATACAGGGCCATCTCTTTTTTCAGTTCGTCGGTATAGGCGATATCCACACCGGCCTTGCGGTAGGAGAAGGCTTCCCCGGTCTTTTCCTGCCCGGCCAGGATCGCGTCTACCGATGTCCCCAAGAGCTTAGCCAGCTGGGCCAAGATCTCTACATTGGGTAATGTACCGTTCTCCCATTTAGAGACAGCCTGAAAAGAGACCTTCAGCTGTTGGGCGATATCCGCCTGGGTCAGGCCCAGGTGCTTCCGCTTAGCCGCGATGAACCGGGCGATCTTTGTATTGTCCAGCATGTGTTTTCCTCCGATCGGATCCTCCCGTAGCAGGGAGTTTTTCTCTATATCTCGTTCTCTATATCCTCTATGGTAACCGATGGGAGGAACAAGGGCAATAACCAGATATTTGATATCCGGACGCAGGCTCAACTGGCAGTTGAACTGTTGGGGGGAGATGTGGTCATCCACACTCGCGCTATCCATGCTATCCCGTCACAACGGTGGGACCGTGTCGGTGATAGGTCGGTGATAGATAAGAGCGCCGGGTATGATCTGGCGATCAGGATGGCAGAGATGCCGCGGCGATCGGCTGCGCCTCACACTCCGGCATTTTTTCCATAGGCCCACACAGACAGGAGATACCACAGCCCCAGGCCCCCCAGCACCACCGCCCCGCTAAGAAGGTTTACCAGGGTCAGATCGGTGAACATCATCTTGCCCAGCGCGCCTACGGAAAAGAAGGAGGAGATCCCCATCACCAGGAAGATCAGGGCGTAGGTCATCCCCAGCTCGGCGGCGATGGCGCGCTTTATGAGCTTCCGGTCAAAGCCCATCTTCAGGATGGTCTGGAAGCGCTCCCTTTCCTCGAAGGCGTCGTTATACAGCTTCATGAACAGGATGCTCCCGCTGGCTAGGATAAAGACCATGAACATGAAGAGGCAGAGGGAGTAGAGGACCTTGATCCAGTCCAGCTCATTGCTGGCGGGATCTATAGCGACCCGGGCGATGGGGGGCAGGCCCCGGTCCTTGTGGTTTTGGACCAGGCCGTCCAGACGGTCCCGGACCTGCGGGAAACGGCTGGGGTCCGCGATCTTATAGCTGTAGGTATGGACCTCCTGGCCCAGGGGAAGGAGGCGCTCATAGACCGGACCGCTGACCACATAAAAACGCATGCGCTCCTGGAGATAGCCCAGGTAAGGGATGGTGGAGTCCGCGATCTGATGGAAGGTCTGGCCGCCTATGCGGACATCCTTATGGTCCTGGTCGGTGATCAGGGACAGGAGGGTGGGGTGGCCCACCTGGATGACCTCATCGTCAGCTAAGCCCTCAAAGGGGAAATCCAGACCGGCCGCCTCTGCCAGCTCTTCCAGGCGGGGATAGGACAGGATGGCGTAGTAGCTGTAGTAGCTGTCATCCTCGATCAGGGACGCGTCCACATACAGGATCGGCATCCGGGTGCTGACGGCCACCGGGCTCTCCTCCTCGATCAGGCTCCTGGCCCTTTCATCTAAGTCGGTCAGGGAGCTTAAGAGCTGGAAGGTGTAGGTGTCCTCAAAATGGACGATCGTCTCATAGCGGTCCTTCATGGCAAAGCCGGTGGCCAGGGCGGTCACAGAGCAGAGCAGCAGCACACAGACGATCGCGTAGGTGCGGTGATTTTTCCGCATCCGGAAGAGCATGCTGTTGACCCACAGGACGCGCTGCTTTTGATAGAGCCGCTTTTTGTCTGCCGCTGCCGCCGCAAGGCACACCGGGATGGCGCCGCTAAAAAGCAGGTAGACGCCCGCGGTCACCAGGATGACGGCGGCCAGGGCATTGGCCATCACACCCTCTCTGGCTTCTTTTAAGGCCAGACCGTAGCCCAGGCTTAAGATCCCTGTGCCCAGGATGGCCCGGACCCACAGGAGGATCGGGCTCTGCCGGACGTGATCCGTCTGCCGGGCGGCAGAGAGGAGGCTTAGGACGCTGCTCCGGGCGATGTCCAGGTAGCCCTTGACAGAGAAGAGCAGGTCGATCGCCAGGTAGATCAGGGCGGTGGTCAGCATGGGCTTTGGCCCCGGCAGGAATAGGATCTCCACCTCCAGCTGAGAGAAGGTCAGCAGGAGCATCTGGAACAGACCTGCGCTTAAATGGCCAAAGCCCAGCCCCAGGGCCAGAGCCGACAGCCCCGTCAGGAGGGTCTCGATCAGGTACATCTGCCCGATCTTTTCGTTGGAAAGGCCCATGAAGACGTAGAGGCCGATCGCCTTTTTCCGGCTGGTCAAAAAGACATCTGTGGAATACCAGATGAAAAAGAACATGAAGCATCCCAGCACGAAAGAGACCATCTGGACCAGCATGTCGATATAGGCTTTGTTCCGCGTTCCCAAAACCACAAAGGCATCGGAGGAGAGGATGACCTGGAAGTTAAAGAGCACCAGGACGGTAAAGGCCTGGGAGACGATCAGGGCTAAATGGTTTCTGAAGCTTTGCTTAAAGTTTAAAAATGCCAGTCTGGTCATGCTCATGGACGATCACCTCCCGTGGAGGCCTGCAGGTCGCAGATCCTGTCGTAAAATTCCTTCCGCTCCCCGCCGCTGCCGATCCGACAGGTGATCTGGCCGTCCTGCAGCATGTATACGTCCTTGGCGTAGGAGGCGCAGAAGGGGTCGTGGGTCACCATCAGGATCGTGGCCTGGCCCTTCTCATTTACCGCTTTGAGGCAGGCTAGCAGATCGCGGCTGGACTTGGAGTCTAAGGCTCCGGTAGGTTCGTCGGCGAAGATGATCTCCGGGTCGGCGATCAGGGCGCGGCAGGCAGCGCCGCGCTGCTTCTGGCCGCCGGAGAGCTGGTAGGGGTATTTGCCCAGATGCTCCGTCAAGCCGAAGGCCGCGGCCAGGGTCTGTACCTTTTGGAGGCAGAGCCTGCCGGGAGACCCGCTTAAGGATAAGGGCAGGGCGATATTGTCCTGGAGGGTCATGGTATCCAGCAGGCTGTAGTCCTGGAACACGAAGCCGATCTTATCCCGACGCAGCCGGGACAACTCCTTGTTGGAGGCTTTGGTAAGATCCTGGCCGTCTAAGGCTACGGTACCCATAGAGGGCCTGTCGATCGTGGACAGGATATTTAAGAGGGTGGTCTTGCCAGAGCCGGAAGGCCCCATGATGGCGATAAAGTCATGCTTGCAGATGGTCAGGTCGATGCCCTTTAGCACGGTGGCCTGAAAGCCCTTTGTCCCGTAGGTCTTGACCAGGTTCTTTACCTCTACCACCACCGGGCGGTCACTCCCAAATGCCGGGGCGGTCCCATCTGGGTCGGATACAGTTGTCATGTTTGGTCGATAGGTATACATCGCTATGCCTCCTTTTATCGTATAGATCTTGCCGCCAGACAGGCGACAGCGTTCCGATATCGTTTATTTTAGGATGGATAGCGGGAAAAATCCTTACATCCGCATTACAAAACGGAAGAGAAGATCACGATCGAAAGCTGCAGGGCAGCTTTTATCCGTCACGGCCGGGGGAAAGGTAAGAGTCTTCTTCAAAAAGGATGTAAAAGCGGGTGAAGGAGCCATATACGCTCTCCACACGGATCTGATGGCCCAGCTGGCGGATGATCTTAGCGGTCAGATAGAGCCCCATGCCGGTGGAGCGGTAGCTGCCGTTGTGGTGGCTGCTGCCGGTGAAGCCTTTGCTGAAGATCTGGCGGATATCTGTTTTGGAGATCCCCTCGCCGTTATCCTCGACGGACAGACAGGTCAAAAGTCCCTGCTTTTCAGCCCAGATCCGGAGGTGGGGGAGTGGAGGGGCTGTTGGGGCGCTGCTTTCTGTGGATCGAGAGGCGGTCGTGGGGTCTTCTGCCGGCTGAGAGGCGGCCGTGTGGTCTTTTGCCGGCGGCGTGGCGGTGGATCGGGTGTATTTGACGGCATTCCCGATCAGCTGGTCCAGCACATAGACCAGCCAGGCCGGATCGGTGCAGACGGTAAAGCCCTCCACCTGCACGTCTATGGAAAAGCCTTTTTCGATCAGGAAAAACTGGTTGTTGCGGATCGAGGTCTTTACACAGTCAGAAAGGACGGTCTTTTTGATCTGCAGGTCGAACAGGGGGCTCTGGAGCCTGCAGCCTAAAAGGAGGGTGTCCAGCTGCTGGCGCATCCGTTCCAGCTGCTGGCGCAGGGCGCGGCGTAAGCCGGGATCGGCGATCCGTTCATCCATGAGGAGGGCCGCGGCTAAGGGCAGCTTCAGCTCATGGCAGCATTTGGCCACATAGTCCTGCAGATCGCAGCTTTCTTCAAAACGGGCCCTTAGCTGTGCCTCCAGGAGACGGACATCGTGCGCGGCGATCTCCTGCCCCTGGAAGGCGGGGAGGTTATGGCAGAGCAGGATATCCTGCCCCAGGAGTCTTTCCTTTTCCTCTTCGGAGCGGATAAAAGAAGCACAGTCGATCCCGGTCCACAGGAGGGCCGGGACCAGGAACAGAGCATCCAGATATAAAAGGTAGGACAGCGCGTCATCCGGGATGGCCAGAGCGAGATACAGGTCGGATAAGAGCAGCAGCAGGAGGCAGGGGAGAGCGGACCGCCAGCGGGCCCTGGCATAGCGGAGCAGCATCATCGCCGGCCACCCAGGAGGAAATACCCCTGTCCCTTTTTCGTGCCCACCAGATCCTTACCGCAGGCGGCCTTCAGCTTGCCGCGCAGCCGGCAGATCACGGTGGTCAGGGTCCCGTCGGACACGTATTCATCGGTGGACCAGAGCGCCATCATCAGTTCCTCCCGGGTCACCACATCCGGGCGGCCTTCTGCCAGGCGTGCCAGGACCTGCCGCTCCGACCGGGTCAGCTCCACCTCCTGCTGCCCAAAATGCAGTGTCTGCCGGTCCAGGTCAAAATACAGACCGTCCCCCAAAAAGACCTGCTCCCGCACCTTGTATTCATAGGTCCTGCGCAGGATGGCTCCGATCTTCGCCTTCAGCACCTCAAGGCGGAATGGCTTTTCGATATAGTCGTCACCGCCCTGGGACATAGCCATGATCTTATCCCGGTCATCACTCCGGCTGCTGATAAAGAGGATCGGCACCGCCGACACCCGCCGCAGCCGGGCACACCAGTAAAAGCCGTCATAATAGGGCAGATTGACATCCATCAGCACCAGCTGGGGGCGGTGCCGGAAAAAGGTCTCTTCCACCTGGTCAAACTGCCGGGCCAGCACCGTCCTATAGCCCCACCGCGTCAAAAAAGAGGCGATCTCCCCGGCCAGGGCCTCGTCGTCCTCCACGATCATGATCTGCATCCCTTCCTCCATAGCATCTGCCTCCGTTCTTCCTTATATCGTTATCCTCATATTTATAGAAACGATATAGGGTGGAAGGAGGCTTCATAGTCCTAAAAGGATAAAAAATACAAGATCTTCACAATATGTACTGGATATTTCTTCATCTAAGTGTTAAAATCCATAAAAGAAGGGCGCTATCACCCTCCAAGACATCGATTTTGTGTGATCAGATGCAGACCTTCCAAGGAAGGTCAGAACGTGGCTGGAGCGTTACAACAAATAAGGGGATCGTCTTTAAGGACGACGGCAGAAAGGATGGACAGATATGTTTGCGATCGGTTCGGCAGAGGAACGGGTTTACGGCACAAAACTGAAGATACCAAAGGAATATAACCTGAACAAAAAAGGAAGAAAGATATACGGGGTGTGGACTGGGGAGCGGACCCTCTACCTGTCGGATGAGCAGGAGCCTTTGCGGGCGAAAGGCGGGAAGAGCGGGAAGATCTTTGATGTGAAGGTCCACACGGAATCCACGATCGAGGTGCCTCGTGCGTTAGATGGAAGACAGGCGCTGATCGCCGGGCGGATCTCAACGATCAAGATCCATTTCCAGTAGATAGTTTATGGACAGGACAGCCAGGCAGAGATGCCGGGCTGTTTTCCCGTTCCATAGGGACATCATGACCAAGAAGAAGGAGGCGCTATGCGTTTTTTCCATATCTCTGATCTGCATATCGGAAAACAGCTTTACCATTACAGCTTGAAGGAGGCCCAGAGCGCCATATTGGAGCAGATCGTGGCGCGCGTGCAGGAGTACGGGCCGGATGCGCTCTTGATCGCGGGGGATATCTTTGATAAGTCAGCGCCGTCTGGGGAGGCCTATATGCTCTTTGACGCATTTTTGGACCAGCTGGCAGAGGTAAAGCCCCAGGTGCCGGTGTTTTTGATCGCGGGGAACCACGATTCGGGGGAACGGCTCCAGTATGCGGCTTCTTTCCTGGAAAAGCACCAGATCCATATCGCGGCGTTTCCGCCGGGGGAAGAGGGGGAGAGGCTTAAGAAGGTGACCCTGACAGATCCCTTCGGGCTGGTGGATATCTATCTTTTGCCCTTTACCAAGCCCAGCTATGTGCGGCACCTGTTCCCGGAGGGGAAAGCGGTCAGCTATGATGAGGCGGTGGGAGCGGTATTGGAACGAGAGGAGTTGGACCTTACCCGGAGGAATGTGCTCCTGTCCCATCAGTTCTATGTGTCCGGGAGTGAGCGGCCCATGGTCTGCGCGTCGGAGCAGGGATATCTGACCCACGGGGGCGGGCAGATGGCCGGGGCCTTCCCGGGCAGAAGGGATGCGGCAGAGAGTGTCCGGGAGGCAGGGCAGAGATCGGAAGGCGGGCAGATGGCCGGGGCCTTCTCAGGCAGAGGGGATGCGGCAGAGAGCGTCCGGGAGGCAGAGCAGCTGCCAGAAAGAAAGCCGCTGCCGGAAGAAAGGAGAGCCGGGCAAGAGGGTGTGCTCCTGCCGGTATCGGTGGGCGGGATCGACAGCGTGGATGTGTCCAGGGTGCGCCAGTTCGACTATGTGGCTCTGGGACATCTGCACGGGGCCCAGTGGATCGGGAGACCCCAGGTCCGCTACTGCGGCACGCCGTTAAAATATTCGGTCAGCGAGGAAAAGCAGGAGAAGTCCATCACCCTGGTCACCTTGGAGGAGAAGGGGTCTGAGGTAAAGGTCGAGACCATCCCGCTGACAGCCCGGCAGGATGTGCGGACCGAGCGGGGGACTTTGGAGGAAGTGATCGGGCGCGCCCGGAGAGGGACTGGGAAAGATGCGGCTGTCTATATAGGGGAAGACCCCGCAGCCGGGCAGGCAAAGATGCATGTGGACGAGGAGACTGCGATCGGGCAGGCTGAGGTGTGTATAGGAGAGGTGGCCCCGGATAGGCAGGCTGAGGTGTGTATAGGAGAGATGGCCCCGGATGGGCAGGCCGCAGGAGAAGAGGCCTGGGGACCGGCGGATGACTTTGTGAGCATCACCTTGACCGATGAGAAGGAGCTGTTCCATCCCAGGGAGCGGCTGGAGGAGCACTACAGCCATATCCTGGAGGTCCGGATGGATAACAGCCGGACCAGGGCTAAGCTGTCGGCAGGAGCAGAAGGCCCGGTGACCCTGGAGCCCATGGCGCTTTTTCGGCGGTTCTACCAGGAGATGCAGGGTGCTCCCATGAGCCGGGAGGAGGAAGAGATCTTGCGGGACGTGATCGGCAAGGTAGAGGAGGGAGAAGGATGAAGCCAGTCTTTTTAAAAATGTCCGCCTTCGGCTCCTATGCCGGGGTGGAGACGATCGATCTTGCGAAGGTGGACCAGGGAGTGTTCTTGATCACCGGGGACACGGGGGCGGGGAAGACCACCATCTTTGATGGGATCACCTTTGCCCTGTATGGAGAGAGCAGCGGCGGAAAACGGGACGGGGAGATGATGCGGAGCCAGTATGCGTCGGAGGAGACGCCGACCTTTGTGGAGCTGGCCTTCTGGCACCGTGGAGGATCCTACCGGGTCATCCGTTCGCCCAGGCAGCGTCGGCTCAGCAAACGGAGGAATAAAGAGGGCGCGTTCACCCTGGTGGAGGAGCCGCCGAAGGTGGAGCTGTTCCTTTCAGACGGGCGCGTGTTCCCTGGAAAGGCCAAGGAGACGGATCAGAAGATCGTGGAGATCTTAGGGCTGGACAAGGCCCAGTTCACCCAGACCGCCATGCTGGCCCAGGGAGATTTTTTAAAGCTGCTCCACGCGCCGTCAAAGGAGAGGAAGGAGATCTTCGCCAAGATCTTTGACACCAGGATCTACGGCAGGATCGGGGAGGAGCTGCGGATCCGGACCAAGGCGCTCAGCAGCCAGCTGGAGGAGGGGAAGAGGAGGCTGGAGCGGGAGCTGGAGGATGTGCGATGCATCCCGGAAAGCCTCCTTGCACCAGGCTGGGCAGAAGAAGGGCATTTTTCAGAAAGCGATGAGGGGATGGAGAGCGTCCTCCGGATGATCGGGGAGATCGTGGAGGAGGCGGCCCAGAAGGAGAAGGCGCTTTCGACAGCCCTTAAGGCAAACGGGGTGGAGCAGCGGCAGCTGGAGCTGTCCTTAAGCCAGGCCAGGGAGCGGGAGGCGCTTTTTGGGCAGCTGGAGCAGGCCAGAATGCAGTATGCGGCTCTGGAGAGCCAAAAAGAGCAGATGGAGGCCCTTCGAGAGGAAGGGGAGGCGGCGGCCCGGGCGGCATCCGTGCGTCCTAAGGAAGAGCTTTGGCAGGCCGGGCAGAAGGGATGGCAGCAGTGCCAGAGTAAGATCGCCCACCTGGAGGAGTGGCTCCTGGAAAATGAGCCAGCCTTAAAGGAGCGGGGCAGGAGACGGGAGGAGGCGGAGAGCGCCTTCCGTAGGCAGGGGCCTGTGCTGATGGCAGATATGGAACGGATCCGTGGGGACCTGGAGCGGTACCAGGAGCTGGAAGAGAAGAAGAGGGCTTTGAAAAAGCTGGAGGAGGAGCGGGAGGAGGCCCGGGCCAGCCAGCTGGCGGCTGTCAAAGAGCTGGAAGGCTGTGAGGAGAGGCGGCAGGAGCTGGAGCGCCTTCTGGAAGAGGAGAAGAGCTGCGCGGCAAAGCTGCCTGTCCTGGAGCAGGAGATCGAAAGGCTGAAGGAACAGGAAAAGAGCCTGCGCAGGCTGTCCGCCGATCTAAAGGAGCTGGAGAAGCTCCGGGGGCAGGCGGAAAAGGAGCAGGAGGCCTATGGCAGGCTCCAGACAGATGCACAGGAGCTGGAAAGCGAGTACGAGCGGCTCTACAGCCTGTTCTTGGAGGGACAGGCCGGATCCTTAGCGGCGGCGCTGCGGGAGGGAGAGCCCTGCCCGGTGTGCGGCTCCTGTCACCATCCGGCGCCGGCCCAGATACAGGATATCCTGGTGGAGCGGAAAGGGCTGGATGAGGCGAAAGGGAAAAGCCGGCAGGCCGCCAAGGCGGCTCAGGAGTCCTATAACAGGCTCCAGGAGCTGAAGGCGGCCCATGGAGGGAAGAGAGAGCTGACCGAGCATGAGGGTCAGCGGCTTTTCGGAGAGTGGGGACAAGACCAGGAGCCGGGAGCGGCAGAAAAAGCCGGAGTGACAGGCTGGACGCCGGACGCTCTGAAAGAGGCCGGGAGACGAGCCTGGCCTGACTGCCAGGCCAAGCTGGAGGCAAGGATGGCGGAGCAAAAAAGGGCGCTGGAAGCCGGGCAGCGCTTGGAGGAGTACCAGAAGGAGAAGGCGGCACTGGAGCGCCGTCAGGAGCGTGTGGTCCGGCAGCGGGAGGAGGCAGAGGCCAGGCAGAAGCAGGCGGAGCTCTCCTGTGTGGAGGCCGGCTCCAGCCTCCGTGTGCTGGAGCAGTCCTTACCTTACCCCCAAAAGACCCAGGCCATGAAAGCCCTGGGAGAGGCAAAGGCCCAGAAGGAGGCCCTGGAGCAGGCGGCCCAAAAGGAGAGCCAGGCATACCAGATGCTGGAAGCCCAAGTGGCGGACCGGAAGGGGCGGCTGACGGCGCACAGACAGGATGAGGAGCGGTTGGCAAGAGAGAACGGCCAGCTGGAGGAAGCCTTTGTACAGGAGCTGTCCCGTCGGGGATTTTCCTGCCGGGAGGCTTATCAGGCAGCTTGGAGGCCGGAGGAGCGGCGTAGGGAAGCGGAACGCGTATACCAGGACTACCGGGATGCCCGGATGCAGAGCCGGGAACGGCTCACCCATTGCCTGGCCCAGACAGAGGGAAAGGAACGGATCCAGGCGGAGGGCTTCCAAAAAAGGCTTGCCCAGGTCCAAAAGGAGCAGGAGCGCTTAGAGCTGGAGAGTCGGAAGATCTTCGGCATACGGTCCAGAGATGCGGAGCTGGCAGAGCGGTGCGGGCGCCTGTGGGAGGCGCGGAAGAAGGTGCGGGCGGACTATGAGACTATGAAGCGGCTGGACGACACGGCTAACGGGCGGATCAGCCAGCGCCATCTGGACCTTCAGACCTATATCCAGCGGAGTTATTTTGCCATGATCTTGCAGCAGGCCAATAAGCGGCTGGCCACCATGGCGGCGGGGCAGTTCCTCCTCCAGTGCCGGGAGCTGGAGGATCTGGGCTCCCAGGGAGAGGTGGGGCTGGACCTGGATGTGTACAGCCTGGTCAACGACCAGACCCGGGACGTGAAGACCCTATCCGGCGGCGAATCCTTTATCGCGGCTCTTGCCATGGCCCTGGGGATGGCGGATATCATCCAGAGCCAGGCCGGGAGCATCCGGATCGATACCATGTTCATCGATGAGGGCTTCGGGTCCCTCAGCGAGGAGACCAGGTCCCAGGCGATCCGCATCTTGATGGAGCTCTCGGAAGGGCGGCGGCTGGTGGGGATCATCTCCCATGTGACCGAGCTAAAGGCTCAGATCGACCGGAAGCTGGTGGTGAAGAAAGGGAAGAAGGGCAGCTATACGGAGTGGGAGATCGAGGGGCTGTGAGAGCGTTCGGTCGGCTGGGATAAAGGTTTTTTGGAAAGAAACAGAAGGAGAGAGGAGTAAGGATCATGGCAGAGCAGAGACCCAGAGGACGGCAGAAGGATGTATCCGGACCGGGAAAGACCGTGAAGAAGCGCGGCACAGGCCTGCATACCGGCCCGGTGGGCAGCGCAGGCGGCTATGGAGGACGCCCGGCAGGCGGGACCGGGAGCAGGCCGGGGGCTGGCGGACAGCCTTTGGGGAAAGGGATGTCCCGCAGACCCCAGTGGGGTGGGATAGGGCGCGGGACCGGCAGCCGGGCAGGCCGGGGAGGAAGCCCGGGTGTGATGCTCCTGCTTCTCCTTTTGGTGCTGCTCCTTGGCGGGGGCGGGGGCCTTGGCGCATTGTTTGGCAACCTGTCCGGACAGGTACCCGGCGGAGGGCAGACCGGCCAGGGCGGTCCGGTCTCCCAGGGACAGGCCGGTGGTCCGGGCGGTACATCCCAGGGGCAGACCGGTCAGGCGGCTCAAGGTTCCCAATCCGGCGGCCTTGGCGGTTTATCCGGCGGGATCGACCTGACCGCGCTCTTTGGCGGCCTGGGTGGCGGGAGCGTCTCCACGGGCTGGTCCGGAGAGGACAACAGAGGCCGGCTGGATACCAGCGTGGCGGCGGAGGCAAGGCCAAAGAGGACTGCGCTTTTAGGCGAAGGCCGGGATACGGCCACGATCATGGTGTATATGTGCGGTACGGATCTGGAATCCCGCAGCGGCATGGGGACCGCCGATCTGCAGGAGATGCTGGCGGCGGATTTAGGGGACCACATCAACCTGCTGGTCTACACAGGCGGCTGCAGCGGCTGGAAGAACGACCAGGTGAGCCATGGGGTCAACCAGATCTGGCAGGTGGCGGACGGGGAGCTGCGTTGTCTGGAAGCGGATCTGGGCAGCGTGTCCATGACCGATCCCGCCACGTTGACCGGGTATATCCGCTGGTGCGCGAAAAACTATCCGGCCAGCCGTTATGAGCTGATCTTCTGGGACCATGGCGGCGGCTCGGTCAGCGGCTATGGCTATGACCAGAAATTCCCCTCCTCCGGCTCCATGAGCCTGGCGCAGATCAACAGGGCGCTTAAGGATGCCGGGGTGACCTTTGACTTTATCGGCTTTGACGCCTGTCTGATGGCCACGGCAGAAACAGCGGTCATGCTGGCCCAGTACGGGGACTATATGATCGCGTCGGAGGAGACAGAGCCGGGGGTGGGCTGGTATTATACCGACTGGCTCACGGCCTTCGGAAAGGATCCGTCTATGCCCACCATCCAGATCGGGAAGAGGATCATCGATGATTTTGTGGATGTGTGCGCCAAACGGTGCCCCGGCCAGCTGACCACCCTTTCGATCGTGGATCTGGCGGAGTTTGAGGGGACCGTGCCGGAAAGGCTCACCGCCTTTTCGGAGTCGGCCAGCCACCTGCTGGAGGAGCAGCAATATAAGACTCTTTCCGACGCCCGGAACGGAGCGCGGGAGTTTGCCCGTTCCAGCAAGATCGATCAGGTGGACTTAGTCCATCTGTCCCAGAACCTGGGCACAGAGGAGGGGGAGGGATTGGCCAAGGCCCTTCTGGGCGCGGTAAAGTATAACCGGACCTCTTCCAATATGACCAACGCCTATGGGGTCTCGATCTATTTCCCCTATCAAAAGGTCTCCACAGTAGATAAGGCTGTGGCCTCCTACAGGGAGATCGGGATGGATGAGTCCTATGCCCGCTGCATCAAGCAGTTCGCCAGCCTGGAGGCCAGCGGCCAGGCCGTCTCTGGCGGCACCGGCTCACCGCTGGAAGCGCTGCTGGGCTCGCTGGCCGGTGGGTATCCCGGCAGCGGCGGCACTGGAAATGGAAGTATCGGCAGCGGCGGCACTGGAAATGGAAGTATCGGCAGCGGCGGCACCGGAAATGGAAGTAGTGGGAGCGGCAACACCGGAAGTGGAAATGCCGGCAGCGGCGGCGCCGGAAATGGGGATGCCGGGACCGGAGCAGCAGGGAACGGGACGGGGAGCGCACAGAGCGGGGCAGAGATGATCGGCCAGCTCCTGGAAAGCTTCTTAGGCGGTGACTTTGGGAGCATCGCAGGTCTTGGCAGCGGCAACACCGGTTTCCTGGCAGACCGGGCATTGGACCAGGAGGCCATGGTCCGGTATCTGGAGGAGAACCGGTTCGATGGGGATGCCCTCCTGTGGACAAAGGGGCAGGACGGTGGACCGGTGCTGGCGTTGGAGGAGGACCAGTGGCGGCTGGTGCAGGATCTGGAGCTGAACGTGTTCTACGATGACGGAGAGGGCTTTATCGACCTGGGTCTGGACAATGTGTTCGACTTTGACGAGGAAGGGCGGCTCTTAGGCCGCTATGACGGCACCTGGCTCGCCATCGACGGCCAGCCCGTGGCCTATTACCATACCGGTACGGTAGATGACGGACAGTCCTACACGATCACCGGCCGGGTGCCCGTCCTGCACAACGGTGAGCGGGCGGAGCTGCTCCTGGTCTTTGATGACGCCCACCCTGAGGGCTTTGTGGCCGGGATCAGGACGGTATATGCGGAAAGCGAGACCGAGACGGTGGCCAAAAGCATCACCGGCCTGGAGAAGGGGGATCAGATCGAGTTTTTATGTGACTATTACCGCTACGACGGGACCTACCAGGATAGCTTTTACCTGGGCGATCCGCTGACCGTGGGCGACGGAGAGCTTGTGATCAGCAATGTGCCATTAGAAGGCGGGCCGGTGGAGGCCACCTATCGTTTTACCGATATCTATAACCAGCAGTATTGGACCCCGCCGATGTCATAAAACTTTTTGCATGACCATGCATCCGCGGCCAAGGTCCAGGAGGTTTAAATAATTCCCATAGCTGACAGAGATCTTATAGAGGGATATCGAAAAGATCGCGGATACTAAGACCGTGACCAACATGACCAAAAGATCATTGTGGCCGGCAGGGCCAGGCTTTTCGCCTTGCCGGGACTTGAGAAAGGAGATGTCTGCTATGGGGACCTGTAAATGTGGACAAGTGACCGGGCCATCTGTCGGCGTCGGCACGGCAGGGCCGGCGCCCGCAGCCTTGCACCTGGGGATCGCCACCATACCGTTCCAGCCTTGGGAGACCGTATACCCGCCGCAAAAAGCACTTTGCCGTGGGACGGCTTTCCCGAGCCTGGACCTGCCGTTTTATGGAGGAGGTGAGGGCCATGTCTGATCGTCAGCAGCTGATGCGCCAGATCCAGGAGATCTGTTTCGTGGTCGACGATCTGACCCTTTATCTGGATACCCATCCTCTTGATGGAGACGCCCTGGATGAGATCGACCGGGCCATGACCCAGCGGAAGATGCTTTTATGCACTTATGCCAAGAGATTTGAGCCGCTGACCGTAAACTGCATCCATGTGGGGCCGGAAGCCGGCCAGGAGGGCAGTCTGGGCGCCCCGCCAAAGTGCCAGAACGGCACGGCCATCCCGGCTGGCAGTCAGGGCGGTGTGGCTGCCCCGTCCAACAGCCAGAGCGGCCAGCCCATCCCGACTGATGGCCAGGGCGGTCAGAACGCCCGATCCATCAACCAGAGCGGCCAGTACACGAAATATGCCGGAAGGAGGCACTGGACCTGGACAGACGGTCCGCTGCCCTGGGAAGGAGGGATCGCGTAATGTGGAGCTATGAAAAACGATTGCAGTATCCGGTGGATATCCACAAGACCTGCCCGAAGACCGCGTCCCTCATCATCAGCCAGTTCGGCGGGCCGGACGGAGAGCTGTCGGCCTCTATGCGTTATCTTTCCCAACGGTACACCATGCCATGCAGGGAAGTGGGCGGCTTGCTGACCGACATCGGAACAGAAGAATTGGCCCATCTGGAGATCGTCTGCGCCATCATCTACCAGCTGACTAAGGATATGACGGCAGAGCAGGCCAAAACGGCAGGCTTTGACGCTTATTACGTGGATCACACCTCAGCGCTGTGGCCCACCGCGGCGGCAGGCGTTCCCTATAATGCCTGTGAGTTCCAGTCCAAAGGCGATGCCATCACCGACCTTTTCGAGGACCTGGCTGCGGAGCAGAAGGCACGGACCACCTACGAGAACCTGATCCGGATCATCCCGGACCCGGAGGTGCAAGAGCCGCTGCGGTTCCTGCGGGCCAGGGAAGTGGTCCATTTCCAGCGGTTCGGGGAGGCCCTGGAGAAGATCAAGGAGACCCTGGATGCTAAGAACTTTTACTATTTCAATCCGGAGTTTGATAAGCAGTTTGTGAAAAGATAGATGATCTCAAGAATGAAAGCCCTTGCTACTGTAGAAAGTAGGGAGGGCTTTTGTGTTGCAGGGATGGTATAGCAGTCAGGACGCATCTGACACACTCCTTTTAAAAACATGGACGGACAGAGAAGACCGCCCTCTGCACTTTGGGTGAGTGTCGGGGCGGCTTTCTTATCCGGTAAGGTAGTACAAGCTCATATCAGATCCCGTGCCGGTGATGGGCCTAGGTCAAGTTCTGTAAAGTCGATCCACAGATCGTCATAGATGTTGACCTTTATCTTGTCCTGGAAGGTGTAAGAATCTGCTTTAAAATCTTCTTGTCCCAGATGGTATACAAAGCTCTTTTTACTGAGAGGGTCTACGATCCAGTACTCTTTTACCCCAGCATCCATGTAAAGGTTTAGCTTGCGCACATAGTCATGGCTGGAAGTGGTTGGGGAGATGATCTCTACGATCCAGTCCGGCGCTCCGGTACATCCCCGGTCTGTCAGCTTGTCGGGGTCGCAGATCACGCTGATATCCGGCTCCACCACGTTTCTGTCATCTTCGGAAAACAGCTTGACGGAAAAAGGAGCCGGGTAGACCTTGCAAGGGCCTTTTTTAGAGTTAAGGTAGTTGAAAATGGTGTTTGATAAGAACATGAGTATTTCTTGGTGTATCCTGCTGGGTGCTGCCATATAATAGATCTGTCCGTCGATCAGTTCGGCTCGGACGTTCTCCGGCAGGTTGTAGTAATCCTCCTCTGTGTAAATGTTTGCGTGGGCTAATGCTTCTGACATGGTCATGCTCCTTTCAGAGGGATGTGTTAAATAGCTTTTTAAATGTACAGTTTAGGGCTTTTGCAATGCCTAAAAGATTTTTTCTGTGAAAGTCTGCCGCCAGGTACATAGGAGGTTTATAGATCGATCACCTCTCCGTCATCCGGGATGAACAGATCCCCTCGATAATACAGCCGCCCTTCCGCCCCATAGCGTTCCTTCCGGTCGGCCAGGTTTTTATCCTCGGTATGCCACAGCACCAGGTTGGGGATCTGCAGGTCCTCTGCCAGGATGCAGGCATCCTTTACCGTGCTGTGATGCTTTTCATATGGCTTGAACTGCTCTCGGTCCTCATAGAGGCAGAAGGCCTCGTGGAGGAGCCAGTGGCTGCCCGCCACATAAGGCCCGCAGAGGGGGTTATAGGGTTCGTCCCCGGCGCAGGCCAGCTTACGCCCGTCTGCTAGCCTCATGGTGAAGCCGAACTGGGTGGCTTTTGTAGAGTGGATATCAAAAAACGTCACCTGGCGGCCTAAGATCTCCATAGTCTGCCCGTCCGATACCGGGGTCAGCCGGATGTGCCCCTCCCCATCGATCAGCTTCCATATCTTCTTCTGGGTGGTCAGGCGGCAGAGGGTGAGGATCGTATCCACCAGGCCGGGGTGGCAGTAGATCGTAAGGGTCCCCTCGTACTTCCCCTGGCGGATCTTCTGTCCGATCATGCGGATCATCCATACTACGCCCAGGATGTGGTCCGTGTGCTCATGGGTCACAAAGAGGTGGTGGATCTTATCAAGAGGGACCTGCATATCCTCTAAGATCCTCAAGATTTGATTCCCACCCCCGGCATCCACCATAAGATAGCCCTGCTCCGTGCGGATGGCAAAGCAGGTATTATAACAGCGGGTGACCGAGGCATTGCCGGTACCGAATACATAAAGCTGTTCCATCGTCTCCTCCTCCTTTTCTCCCACCATCGTACCATTTTTTGTATGAGGCTTCAAGCCCTTTTGCGGCGGCAGAAGATCCTCAGCGGATCCTTGATAAAGATCTAACACTAAGAGGATTGAATAAAATAGGTTGTGATGGTATAATGGGCTGTGCATACAAAAACAGACCCTCAGCTCAGAGCAGGGCGTATGCACGATAAAGAAAAAAGGGAAAAGGAGAGACAACATGAAGAGATCGATCAAGAAGCTGATCGCTGCGACCATGGCGTCGGTGATGGTGCTTTCACTGGCGGCATGCGGCGGCGGGGATACGGCGGAGACCACTACGGCGGCAGAGACCACCACAGCGGCGGAGACCACGGCAGCGGAGACGACCGCGGCGGCAGAAGCTAAGGGGGACGGGCTGTTCACCCCAGGTACATACGAGGCCACGGCAAAGGGCTTTGGCGGCGACATCAAGGTCACAGTGACCGTGACCGAGGATGAGATCACGGAAGTGGCTGTGGAAGGGGACAGCGAGACCCCAGGCCTTGGCAGCGTGGCAGTGGAAGAGCTGGGCGCGGCCATGGTAGAGGCCCAGACCCCGAACGTAGACACGATCTCCGGCGCGACCGTGTCCAGCGAGGCGATCATCGCGGCGGCTACGGAAGCATTGGAAGCAGCAGGCGCGGATATCGCGGCGCTGGATGCGGCCCGCAAGGATGCCGGGGACAGCGGTGAGATGAAGGAAGAGACCATCGAGACCGATATCGTGGTGGTGGGCGCAGGCGGCGCAGGTATGACGGCGGCGATCAATGTGGCCCAGGCGGACAAGAAGGTGATCCTGTTAGAGAAGATGGCGTATGCAGGCGGGAACACCACCAAGGCCACCGGCGGCATGAACGCGGCGGAGACCCATTACCAGGAGGAGCAGGAGATCGAGGACAGCGTGGCGCAGTTCGTGGAGGATACCATGAAGGGCGGCAAGGAGATCAACAACAAGGATCTGGTCACCGTGATGGCGGAAAATTCCGCGGCCGGTATCGAATGGCTGGATGAGATCGGCGCTCCCCTGCCGAAGGTCTCCTTCTCCGGCGGCGCTACCAATGCCAGGATCCATGCTCCGGAGGACGGCTCCGGCGTGGGCGAGTATCTGGTAGAAGCTTTCTTAAAGAAGATCGACGAGCTGGGCCTGGAGGTCATGTATGATACCAAGGCGACCGAGCTGATCGTAGAGGACGGCAAGGTGGTAGGCGTCAAGGCTTCCTCCAAGGATACCGAGTACACCATCAAGGCCGGAGCGGTGATCCTGACCACCGGCGGTTTTGGCGCAAATGAAGAGATGTATACCCAGTACCGCCCCGACTTAAAGGGCACCGTGACCACCAATGCGCCCAGCGCTACCGGCGACGGTATCGTGATGGCAGAGGCTGTAGGCGCGGACTTAGTGGATATCGACCAGATCCAGCTCCATCCTACTGTGGAGCAGGAGACCAGCATCATGATCACCGAGAGCGTCCGCGGCAATGGCGCGATCTTAGTGAACCAGAAGGGCGAGCGTTTCATCAATGAGATGGAGACCCGTGACGTGGTATCGGCGGCAGAGCTGGAGCAGGAAGGCCAGTATGCCTACATCATCTTCGACCAGAAGCTCCGTGACGGCTTAAAGGCGATCGAGAAATATGTCTCCAATGGCCTGACCGTGGAGTCCGATACGATCGAGGGGCTGGCAGAGGAGATCGATGTGGATCCGGCCGTGCTCACCGAGACCATGGAGACCTGGAACAAGGCCGTGGCCGATCAGAAGGATGAGGCCTTCGGGAGAGACACTGGTATGGACAATGATCTGACCACCGCTCCCTACTATGCGGTCAAGATCGCCCCAGGCATCCATCACACCATGGGCGGCATCAAGATCGATGTCCATGCGCAGGTGATCGACAAGGACGGCAATGCGATCCCCGGCCTGTTCGCGGCAGGTGAGGTGACCGGCGGTGTCCACGGCGCGAACCGTATCGGCGGCAACGCGGTGGCGGATATCGTAGTCTTCGGCCGGGTGGCCAGCGCATCGGCTCTGGAATACATCGGGCAGTGAGAAGGGCCTGATCAGGCTGTAGGATGAGAAGATCATAAGATGGACAAAAAGGGACCGCCATATGGGGCGGTCCTTTTTTTGTCCAGCTGAGAAAAGACCATTTCCCCTCTTTCCGTATCCTCTTAAATATGGTATGATGACCTATATGCTCAGAAAAAGCCAGGGTATAGGCTGGGCAGCGGGGCGGAGGCTGTGACGCTGCGGCTTAAAGGACATACTGGCAGAAAACGCGATGGAGGGATATGAATATGGAGGAGAAGAACCTGACCTCGAAGAATTTTATAGAGCTGGAGATCGAGAAGGACCTGGCGGAGGGGGTGTACGATCATGTGCAGACCCGTTTCCCGCCGGAGCCTAACGGCTATCTCCACATCGGACATGCCAAGTCGATCCTGTTAAACTACGGCCTGGCCAAGAAGTACGGCGGCAAGTTCAATATGCGCTTCGACGACACCAACCCCACCAAGGAGAAGACGGAGTTCGTCCAGTCGATCCTGGAAGATGTGAAGTGGCTGGGGGCGGATTTTGAGGACCGGCTGCTGTTCGCGTCGGATTATTTCGACCAGATGTATGCGTGCGCCCTGCTCCTGATCAAGAAGGGAAAGGCTTTTGTCTGCGACTTATCGGCGGAGGAGATCCGGGAGTACCGGGGGGATTTCACCACGCCGGGCAAGGAGAGCCCCTATAGGGACCGCTCTGTGGAGGAGAACTTAAGGCTTTTTGAGGAGATGAAGGAGGGCAAGTATCAGGACGGGGAGAAGGTGCTCCGGGCTAAGATCGATATGGCCTCCCCCAACATCAATATGCGCGATCCCGTGATCTACCGGGTGGCCCGCATGAGCCATCACAATACCGGGGACAAGTGGTGCATCTACCCCATGTATGACTTTGCCCACCCGATCGAGGATGCCATCGAGCACATCACCCACTCGATCTGTACCCTGGAATTTGAGGACCACCGTCCCTTATATGACTGGGTGGTCCGGGAGTGTGAGTTCGACGCCCCGCCCCGCCAGATCGAGTTTGCCAAGCTGTACCTGACCAATGTGGTCACCGGGAAGCGCTATATCAAGAAGCTGGTGGAGGATGAGATCGTGGACGGCTGGGACGATCCCCGTCTGGTGTCCATCGCCGCCCTGCGCCGCAGAGGCTATACGCCGGAGTCCATCCGTATGTTCGTGGACCTGGTGGGCGTGTCCAAGGCCAACAGCTCCGTGGACTATGCCATGCTGGAGTACTGCATCCGGGAGGACTTAAAGCTTAAAAAGCCCAGGATGATGGCGGTCTTAGACCCGGTGAAGCTGGTGATCGACAACTATCCGGAGGACCAGATGGAGGAGCTGGAGATCCCCAACAACCTGGAAAATGAGTCTCTGGGGAGCCGCAAGGTGCCCTTCGGGCGAGAGCTCTATATCGAGCGGGATGATTTCATGGAGGAGCCGCCGAAGAAATATTTCCGTCTGTTCCCTGGCAATGAGGTCCGTTTATTTGGCGCCTACTTTGTCACCTGCACCGGCTTTGAGAAGGATGAGGAGGGGAAGGTGACGGTAGTCCACTGCACCTATGACCCGGAGACCAAGAGCGGCTCCGGCTTTACCGGACGGAAGGTGAAGGGGACGATCCACTGGGTGGCGGTCAAGACTGCGAAAGAGGTGGAGTGCCGCCTGTATGAGAACATCGTGGACGAGGAGAAGGGGAAGCTGAACGAGGACGGGACCCTGAACTTAAATCCCAACTCCCTGACCGTGCTCCCAGTATGCTACGTGGAGCCGGCGCTCTTTACAGCAAAGCCCTATGACAGCTTCCAGTTCATGCGGGACGGCTATTTCTGCGTGGACTGCAAGGACAGCACAGAGGAAAAGCCGGTGTTCAACCGGATCGTCTCCCTGAAGAGCTCCTTTAAGCTGCCCAAATAGGGAGAAGGGTCCGACGGGGCCTTTGCACGGCGCACATCGATCTGTGGCAGAACGGCTCCGGAGTGGTCGCGATGCAGCAGGGAGATATAGATCAGAAAGCTGGTACGAGAGAAACGCTAGGGGGCGTGCCGTACCGGCTTTCGTGCATTTATACGGAAAGCCCTGCTGTCGGGTGCGCCACTACGCATGGAGGTCTGACAAACACTTTGACAACACCACTTGCACCCTTGATCGTCGGATGCGTCACTACGCATGGAGGTCTGACAGGCGCATTTGGCTCTGCGCTCTGCTCTGGTAGAAAAGGAGGACAAAGGATGGAACTGATGATACCGCTGGATAACCAGGGGACCACGCCCATGTATGAGCAGATCTACCACTATATCAAAGAGGAGATCCGCATGGGGAGCCTTAAGGCAGGCAGCCGCCTCCCCTCCACCCGGGTCCTGGCGGACCATCTTAAGGTGAGCCGCAGCACCACCCAGATGGCCTATGAACAGCTCATGTCTGAGGGGTATATCCATCCGGAACCCTGCAGGGGCTATTTCGTGGCGGCCATCGAGGAGCTGGTAGAGGTGCGGGAGCAGCCGGCGGTCCAGTTCGTGGAGCCTTTCGCTCCCTGGGAGGAGAAGGACAGGGAGAGCGTGGTGGTGGACTTCTCCCCCCGGGGGATCGATCTGGACAGCTTCCCCTTTAACACCTGGCGGAAGATCAGCAGAGGGATCCTGGTAGACGATAATAAAGCCCTTTTCTTAAACGGGGACCCCCAGGGAGAATACGCCCTCCGGGAGGCCATACGCAGCTACCTCCACTCGGCCAGGGGCGTCCGGTGCGGCCCGGAGCAGATCGTGGTGGGGGCGGGCAACGAATACCTACTGATGCTCCTTGCCCTGCTCCTGGGGCCGGGCCGGTCGGTGGCTATGGAAAACCCTACCTATAAGCAGGCCTACCGGGTCTTCATCAGTCAGGGGTATCAGGTGGTCCCCATCAACATGGACCAGCAGGGGATGGACGTGGGGATGCTGCGGGAGCAGCTGCAGCATGGGGACCGGCCCTCCGTGGCCTACGTGATGCCATCCCACCAGTATCCTATGGGGATCGTGATGCCTATAAAGCGCAGGCAGGAGCTTTTGGCCTGGGCCTATGAGGAGGAGGACCGCTATCTGATCGAGGATGACTACGACAGTGAGTTCCGCTACAAGGGCAAGCCGATCCCGGCCCTCCAGGGCATGGACCGTGGGGACCGGGTGATCTATATCGGCACATTTTCCCGTTCCATCGCCCCGGCGATCCGGATCGGCTTTCTGGTGCTGCCGCCGAAGCTTTTGGAGGCCTACAAGAAGAAGGCGGGTTTTTTCGCCTCCACCGTGTCCCGGATCGACCAGAACATCCTGTATCAGTTTTTGACAGAAGGCCATTATGAGCGCCATCTGAACCGGATGCGGTCGGTCTACAAGAGTAAACATGATCGTCTGCTGGGGGAGCTTAGGGCCTTTGAGGGAAGGTTCAAGATCAGGGGCGAGAATGCCGGGATCCACGTGCTGCTGACCCATAAGGAGGGGATGGGGGAGGAGGAACTGGAGCAGAGGGCCGCCGGGGCTGGTGTGAAGGTATACGGCCTTTCCCGGTATTTCATCCACCCGGAGCATATCCGCTATCCCCATACGGTCCTGTTAGGTTATGCGAACCTGACAGAAGAAAAGATCCGGGAGGGGTGTGCGCGCTTACAAGAGGCGTGGGGATGTTGAGGTCATTACTTTTTACAGGTTGGCCAGAAGGTCCTGTTGTGTAGGGATGTCGCAAGAGGTCCGCGGTGGGAGGGGGGAGAGCAGATAACGGGACGCCCGCTCGCTTCGGTCGGACGCAGCAGCACTAGGATCTGATGATACTCTCCACTTCGTCTCGAGTATCCGCCTTTACACTAGGTTCGGGAAAACCGCATCAAATGTTCAATGCGTCGCCAAGCCTCCATGCGCCCGGCAGCGGGCGCGCCATCACACATGAAGGTCTGGCGGGCGCATTTGGCATCCCTGAACGCATGCCATCTATCCAGTGGAGTAATATGATATAATCCATAACGAAAGGAAATCCAGCCATATAGAACTAGCCCGCAGAGTAGTTTCAATTCCCATTCCAACAAGGGGGGCATCGAGGGGCCGGCGAGGGTTGGATGGGCAGAGTGAGGTTTCGATTTGTCCCGCACGGAGGGCATCCGACAAGGAAGATGAGGCCAATACGCCTGTACAGTTTCAATTCTTGCCCCCGCCGGAGGGCATCCTCGCCGACCTGGGAGCTGCCCCACATCTCGCCGTTTCAATTCTCGCCCCCGCACGGAGGGCATCAAAATGTCCGGTATCCGTGTGGCCAGTACTTCATGTTTCAATTCTCGCCCCCGCACGGAGGGCATCGGCGGCTGGTATACGCTGCCGTCATCGGACAGATAGTTTCAATTCTCGCCCCCGCACGGAGGGCATCTCGCATACCGGAGGCTTGACTGCGAAGATTTTATTGTTTCAATTCTCGCCCCCGCACGGAGGGCATCGGGCCTTATCTGTCGCTGTGGATGTACAGTTGTTGTTTCAATTCTCGCCCCCGCACGGAGGGCATCAGCCCCAGGGGTGAAGAGGAGCGAGAGAAAGAAAAAGTTTCAATTCTCGCCCCCGCACGGAGGGCATCGCCCTCTGCCTGAAAGTCTCTCCTTCATCCCTGGTGTTTCAATTCTCGCCCCCGCACGGAGGGCATCTCTGCTGGAAGGGGTGTTCAAGAACATGAAGACTGAGTTTCAATTCTCGCCCCCGCACGGAGGGCATCAAGAAGGGAGCATAGGAAGCCTATGAGCGATTACGGTTTCAATTCTCGCCCCCGCACGGAGGGCATCTCGAGAACGTCGGCCTCATCAGATCCATCCCGGAGGTTTCAATTCTCGCCCCCGCACGGAGGGCATCACTGCCGTGACGATGCCCGGGAGCCTGATGTAGATGTTTCAATTCTCGCCCCCGCACGGAGGGCATCAACACTCCCGCCTCTGTGATCGCGAACCCTTCTGGGTTTCAATTCTCGCCCCCGCACGGAGGGCATCGGGGCGAAGGGCGCGGACACGTTCATCGTCTGCGTTTCAATTCTCGCCCCCGCACGGAGGGCATCGAGGTGCTGTCCTGGATGATGCCCCTGTGGCAACAGTTTCAATTCTCGCCCCCGCACGGAGGGCATCATGCGGTCGATCTTCCACACCAGGAGGTGGGTAAGTTTCAATTCTCGCCCCCGCACGGAGGGCATCCAACAGGAATTTGATGATTTTTGTAATCTCATTGTTTCAATTCTCGCCCCCGCACGGAGGGCATCCATTCTTTAAGATATCTACATGATAAGTGTTCACGGTTTCAATTCTCGCCCCCGCACGGAGGGCATCAAAGATTTTGTTAGTCGTTCCGGCGACTATAAAGAGTTTCAATTCTCGCCCCCGCACGGAGGGCATCAAATCGAGGATAGAATACGCCTCTTGTACTGTGTGTTTCAATTCTCGCCCCCGCACGGAGGGCATCTGCAAAAATAGACAAATTCTTTTGCTCAATTTTGTGCAAATCATCCAAAATCTTTCTTTTTTAAGGAACCTTCCCCTAAAAACTACTTTTTATATCTATCTAGCTTCACAAAAAAGGAGTGCGTTTTTTGCGCGAACCTCCCGGATAAACTTAAATGATCCCGATCTGCGCAGATCATCTAAACCATATCAAAATATGATCACCCCATCCTGTTCAAATGTCAACTCCTTACCCAGTGTTTCTATCCGAGGACGCCAGTTACTTCCCAGACGGTAAAATCGCACCGAATCTTTTTCCGTATCTATTACTTCGGTTAACCTTGCTTTAAGGGTAACCAATTGGGCTGGATCAACCAATACCTCAAATACCGAATTCTGTACTCGGCAGCCATATGCTTCACAGAGCTTTGCAACTTTCCGCAGACGTTTCTCACCCGCTGCATCCGTTGTATCCACATCATAGGAAACTACAAGCATCATATTGCATCACCTCCAATGAAATGGCGGATATTCATCCAATTCATCACGCAATACCCTTGCAAAGAGCATCGCCTGTGCATGTGGGATCAATCCAATGGGGATCTTTTCCTGTAAAAACGGATGCTGGATCTGTTCTTTTTTTCGTTCCTGCCATGCCTTTAGCACAATTTTCCGCCCTTTTTCTCCTAAAAGAACCGGCGGCGTCAGCTGATCAAAATGTTTTAAAGTGATCTGGCTTCTGTTTATCAACGCAACCGCAAGGCGGTCACAGAGCGGTGACCTCAATTCCTCCATCAGATCCAGCGCCAGGGCAGGTCTGCCCGACCGCAGAGTATGCAGAAATCCCGCAGCAGGATCCAGTCCCACACCCTCCAATGCGGATTGCACATCGTTCTTTAATAGCGTGTACAAAAAAGACAGCAATGCGTTTACAGGATCTTCTGGAGGCCGACGGTTTCTTCCCTCGAACCTCATTTCCTCACTTACCAGCATAGCTGAAAACACCGCATAATATGCTGCGGCAGCGGCTCCCTCCAGTCCGCGCATGGAATCGATGCCGGGACACTCCCGAAGCTCTTCCGCTATTCGTGTGATCTTTTGGATCGAATCCGTAAATAGCTCTTCTTTTTCTTTGCGTTCCCTTCGAACCCTCATCAAAAATTCTTTGCTGTTGACCAGTTTTCCCAATAAGATACTGCGCACAAGTCTTTTACTGAGAACTAAATCATCTAACGCGGCAAACTGTCTGCGTCTGAGCATGATATTCCCCTGGACCGGCCCTTGGATCCTGCCATAAAACTTTCCATATTCGGATAGGAATACCAAGCTGATCCCCCTCTGTCCGCAAAACCCGATCAATGGTGTGGACACTGTCACATTTCCAAAGCAATAGACAGAGGCAATTGTATGAGCGGGAACCCGCACCTTCTCCTCTCCGCCTATCTTTACACCGATCGCTTCATTCTCCAAAAACAGGTATGTGTCCGGAGTCAGAATATATAACGTATTTAACAGCTGTTTCATTCCATCTCCTTTACCGCTTCATCCCAAAGACCATCGCTATATGACCGGGCCGAATGTCTTATTTTAGGCTGACATGCCTCCCGCAGGGAACATTTCTTGCACTTTACACTGTAACCCGCCGGAACCAGTTTCTGGCGTTCGATCATATCTGCTATTTCCTTTGCCGTCTGCCAAGTCTGTTCCCGCAATTCCTGTGAAAGTAAAACCTCATCACGTCTGTGTGCATCAATAAAAAAAATGGCTCCTGACGGGATCTGTACACCAAAACGCTCTTCCAGACAGATTGCCTGGGCACATAGCTGAAGATGGTATTCCTCCTCATCCCGAACAACTCCATGCTTATATTCCACAGGGTAAAATGTATACTTCCCCTCTCCATAAGGAATAGAAGCACCCGACGGGGATGGATGTGCTTCCACACGATCACAGAATCCGCTCACTCCAAGCCTGCGGGAAAAAACCGGCATTTCGTAAATATGTATGGCATCTCCTCGCTGCTCCGTTCTCCCGGTATGCACCCGCTTATGTTGTATCCTTCCCGCTGCTGTGTATTCATTCTCCTGCCAGATCTGCTCTAAGGCAAGCAGGGAACAGCGTCTTTTACAGTATCCGTACTGTGACAGCCACGACAACGGGAACAGCTCTCTGGACTCATCCTCTGAAAAAATCTGCATCATCAGGCACCTCGTTCCAGCTGATTTCTCCATATGGATTACACAGAAAGCCGATGTCAATTCCCACGGGACGTGTCTCCACATCGATCTCCGCCCTATAATCCTTCCATGATGCCGGATATGCTACATTTTCTTTCTTCTGTACATGAACCATATCAAACAGCCGATGGGCCGGAGCACAGCCAAGGGCTGCCTGCCTTTTTCTCTGATTCAAATCAGAATCGGTTCCCGTATGGCGGAAAATAATCAATGGCGTGATCACGGACATTTCCCCCTTACTGGAAGAACGGTCATGCTCATACATATTCAAAATGGATTCAAACAGAATCTTCAAATCCTGCTCGTCAAAACCTGTCTCTTCCGCCAGGTTCGCACTGATAAACCCTCTCGCTTCATACAGTCCGTAAGGAATAAGCTGTTTTCTTCCCATGGTGCGAAGCTTGTCCTCCGGCTGTTCCTGCTCCCATGCTTCATACTCCTCTACGGTCTTGGCATTTCCCGCAGCATCCGCTGTTGCCATTCTCGTGATGGAAATATCCAATGGCTGAATGGGATCCAGAGAACGTGCAAACGCTATCTGCACAGGCCCGCGCACCTGACCGGCGTTTGGCCCGGTGGACATCACCGCGCCGAATGTACGCACGTCATAAAACATCTCACAGGCTTTTCTACGCCCTGCATAAACCTCGTTTTTCCCTTTCGCCGAAAGATCTGTTCCGCTGCGCTCTTTTGCCCGGGCTATACCAGTGTTAATATTGCTGGCGCTACGAACTAGCATTTCCATCCCAGCATTTCCCTTATAAGCAGCCTGTACATAATTCCTGATCCTGCGCTTGATTGCCACATCTGTAATATACCCGTGAAGACTCTGGGGATCTGTCCGCGGCGTATTCCCCATATCAGGATCCCCGTTTGGATTTCCGTTTCTGCACTCAATATAAAACATGAATTCATAACGATTCTCAATTGCCATGCCTGTCACCTCTCATCTTCTTTCTTTCCAGAATAAATCTCTGCCTTCTGCTGATAATATCCCAGTGCAAACTCCGTCTGCTGCATCATGGTAAGCACAGTAGGGATATCACGTTCCCCTATACTCTGGTAAATTTCTGTCAAGATTTTCTCGTAATAAACGGCCAACCCCCGTTCCAGCTTTGCCAGATGGTACTGCGAAAGTTGGGATAATTTCCCGATCACCAAGCCAGGGCCTGCCATAGCCGCGGCGTAATACCGTTCGGCGATCCCCACATTTACCTCCGGCATTGCTTTCTCCTGGATCACAGAGTAGACAGCCATCAAACGTCCGCACAAGTATGCGGTGCTGCGGTTCTGCCGGTTAAGCTCTTCTTTCATGATCTCTTCCTCTCCTTCCTTCCTCTGTTTTCTCCTGATCCAGGCTTTCAGTAACTGATAAGCCAATGTCTCCTGCCCGGTGGGTTTACGGACATCCTTTTCCTGTACATTGTTTCCTTTCTCTGCATCTCCATCTTCCCCGTCCCCTCGCCTTTTGTCCTTATCTGCCAGAGAATAAGCCCTGAGCCATTGCAGGACACGGTAAGCCGCCTCATCCGGTAGAGGGCTTCCATGGATCGCTGCATAAGCCACACGCTGAGCGAGGTTTGATAATTCATGATCCATCCTTTCCCATATCCTGCTCCCTCCGCCGGGCTTCAGCATGCGTAAACATAATGCCTTTAGCTTTGGCGTCCGCGTCATTCCCTGCCCTCCGGGCAGGATCAGCCGTAAATCCTCAAACCATAAGCAGACATTCTCGTACAGTTCCTCATAGCTTCCCTCATGCCAGCCCCGCACCATCATCCTTCCGCCTGCGCCGGACAAAGGCATCATATAATACATCACATCCGGTTTTCCGGCCAATTTTCCTTCCCGAATAGCCTGGACCAATGCCTGTGCGGCCGCAAATGCCTCCCTCTCTTTTTCTTCATCTGAAGTTTCTTCCTCTTCCCCTTCCACCATACCTCCGCCAAACAGCATGGAAAGCATGTCCTCCTGCTTTTCCACCTGCTTGGAATACCAGTGGATCATTTTAGCGCCCGCCAGAACATCCGCTTTCTGGATCAGTTTACCCAAAGCGGCATTCACGGCTGTCATTGCTGTCTCGGACACCACTGCGTTTGCACTTTGCTTTAATCCGTAGGACCGAAAGGCATCTTTATCAAAGCATAAAAATGCATCTCCCGATGTATGCCCACCAACTCTCTTCAATCCTGACACTTTTGGAACCGTAGCCATCGGCTGGGACAATTCCCCGGTGATCAGACATCTCTCTTCCTTTCCCTTGGATGCCGTCTGTATTTTCTTCCTGAACTGATCCCAATACTCGTAATAACGCTCGCTTCGTTCCAGATATTGGCCATCTACTGCGAATCCGACCGGATCCGCAGGCTTTAATCTCTTATCTGCCAGGACACTGCGCATTTCTTCCAATATCCCGGGATCACGAAGCGCATTTGCCACAATCCCGAACAAAGGCTCCGCATTTCTGCCCTCTTCAAAAAAAGAAAGAAAAAAATCATGCTTCACAGGTACATTCTTATCTTTCTTCTCATCATTTACAATGCAAAGCACGATCCCTGCTTTTTCGATCAACGGATTACAATATCTTGTACCGTTTGCCGCTGTTCCCGCGTCCGGTGCGTTCACTGGCTCCGCATCCTTTTCCCTGACTTCCAGATCCAGGAATTGCCCCACCGCAGACAGATGAAAATATCCCTTGGGGCGTTTGGGTTTAAAGCCGGGACGGGCGGCAAGCTTATGCTCAACCGCATACCGATATAATTCCTCAAGCATATCCTCCTGGCTCCTTTCCCCCTTTCAGGACTTCTGGTGAATCATAAGGCGGAACTTCCAGAACGCCTCGATCCAAATGCCCATGGAAAAGTGAGATCTCAGGCTCTGTCTGTTTTGTAACGCCCCACTTGTGGAGATTAAATACATCATACACCATTAACCCCAGATCCATCGTGACATCAATGGGTTTTCCTGCGCCGGAGGCCCACTCGAAGTAGGCCGGGAATTCCCGTGTCCCCATACATGGCTGCATAAATGCCTGGCCCCGTTTTACCCTTCGCTCAAACTGATCCATTAGATTTCCCGGTGCATGACCATAAGTAGCCCTGGGTACAATTTCTGCTGTGATCCGATAGCGGACGTCCTGCAGAACAACGGATTGCCGCTGTGTCCTGTCATCTTCTATGTTAATGCATGCTTTCAGGGCATTGGCCTGAGGGATCTTCATCATTTTACTTTTTACTTCATTCCGCTTAAATGATATGTAGCGAATGGGCGACAACACTTCGATCCTACGGACCTGCCAGTAAAATTCCGGCGGTTTAGAATAAATGGAGGATAACAGCCCTCTGATCGCGCCGGGTGTGGGTACTGCATATGTCAACCGTTCCACTTTACTTTCTGGCCGCGTCCAAAGGGCAAAATCTCCCCAGACTTCAATGGTTGCACTTGGATTCTTACTCACACTTCACCTCCCCTTTCTCAGAAGATCCCGTCAAAAGCTTCCAAAGCTGCAAAATTTAGTCCCAATTTTCCATGATAGCACTCCGGATCCCCTAGAAGATACCAATCAGTCTGCACCTCACTTTCTCTCCCATGTGTCCGGAAAAACAGCGGGATACAGCATTCTTTCACTTTATCTTCCGCAAAGGAAGAGATCGTCAACGGTCTGGCGCGCCTGATCAGATCCCGCGTGAGTCCTGTTTTCTCATATTCTTTCTGAAGAGAGCAAAACAGCTCCATTTCACCTTTCCAGGGGACGATCACCTGTACGCCATTGGATCCGATCAGCTTATATGCTTCCTGCACTTTCTGATAATCCCTGTCCTCCAGAGCCTTTTTTAGCGTTTCTTTGTCCCCATCCCCATTAGAATACAGGATTTCGTAGTATTCCTCAATATGCTTCAGATCGGAGCAATCAATAGGATGCCGGGAGGCCAGTGTCTTTACACAGAGGGCCGCTTTTTGATAATATACCTCGGGAGGGTACAAATGTTCCTCCTTTGGAAGAAAAACGATCATCTTGCCATCGTCACTGTCACCGTTTCGGTTACATCTACCTGCTGCCTGGATGATAGATTCCAGAGGCGCCAATGCCCGATAAATTACAGGAAAGTCCAGATCGACACCTGCTTCAACACACTGAGTTGCCACCAGATAGCAGGACTTTTCTCCTACAAGCCGCTCCTTGATAACATCCAAAACTTCAGTTCGATGCGCTCCGCATAAGTCACTGGTCAGATAAAATAGGCTTTCTGCCTCAGCTTCTGACAGGATTTCTTCCAGAATACGAAATAGCTTTTCCGCATGCGTCCGCAGATTGACGATCACACATCCCTGTTTATAAGAGACCAGCTCCTTCGCGATCTGTCTGTATGGGATCGGCTCCTCGATCCTCCAATCATATGTAACACGCCTTGTAGACTGAAAAAGCCTCTCCGGATCCGGCACAATTTCCGTTGGTTTCCATTGCAGACCTGGAAGATATTGAAAAGACGGCTGTGTAGCCGTAGAGAACACCACAGTGCAGCCATACTGACTACAGAGTAGATTTACCGTCTGGAGCGTAGCCTCCAGCAAATCCGGGGGCAGGGATTGGGCTTCGTCCAGAACGATCACGCTGTCTGCCAACTGATGCAGATGTCTGCAGCCTGTTGGCCTAGCAGAAAACAGCGGCTCAAAAAAGCCCACATTTGTGGTGACGATACAGGGCGCGTCCCACCGTTGTGCCAAAAGCCTGGCGCTCTCGTCCAAAACTGCCGCGCTGTGGCTCTCCAACAGTTCCGGGAGGATCTTCCTATATTCCCGGACATTCTGCTCCATAATGGCAAGATAAGGGAGGATCAGAATGATCCGGCGCATCTGCCTGTGTTTTATACAGTGTTTTGCCGCAAATGCAAAAAGGCTCAAGGTCTTCCCTAGACCGGTAGGCGCCGTCAACGTGTACAGTCCCGGAGGTGATTCGGCGGCACGCAGGCAATCCTCAAAAAGCTGGTCACGAAGTTCATTAAGCGATGGCGATGATGTAGAAAACTTTTGTTTTTCGATCCGTATCTGCAAAAGATGCTCCAAAGCATCTTCCGGATCCAGTGCCGGGCCGGTATGCGTTTCCAGGTACTCCGACTGGAAATGCTCTGCTGAAGCGGAGTAATCTGCATCTGCAAGCGCAGAAAGCCAAAAACGCGCTAACAGCATATGGGCGATCGGATCCTCTTCAACTGGAAGCGGTTTCGGGATTTTTATCTGTATAAGCTGAGGGTTTTCTGCCTGAAATGCATCTAAAGCCTCTTTCATTTCTGCCATACCAAACAACGAAAAAAGATTGCCTTCTTCGTCATACACGGATCCCGTTCCCTGCATCAATTCCTTCAGGCGCAAAATGCAGCTGTCATCCAGGTGGCTATGATGTGCGGCGATCACAGTGGCCAATAGCCTGGCGGTCTTTTTCTGCCCATAGAGAAAATACGCCAGAGCCGCTCCCGGATAAGCATGGTTTACATGCACCCGTTTTCCCTCCAGTACCTCCGCAAAGCGTTCACTTGCTTTCCCAAAATCATGCAGTCCACCCAGGATCGCTCCTACTTCAGCATAACCGATCGGCTTTAAAAATTCACCACATAATCTGCCGGTACGCTGAACATGGTGTTCGAGAGTCTCCTTTTCCCCGGATGCATTTACGCTTCTTGCATAATAGCTTGCCTTCATTGAACGTCCTCTCTGTTGTTATTGTAAAATTTTTTTCTACTGGAGATATTATAATATATCAAGGGAAAAATTGTCAAACATTTTATATAGAAAATGTTATAGCGAATTTTACAATATGTGTTTATTTTGCACAAAGCAATATGCTGATACCGATATTTTTTCCTAATTAATCATAACTTTAGGCGCTTTCTTGATGAAGCACCTTTTTGCTTTCACTTTTCAGAGATTTTTGACTTCTGACACTCGTTTTTTTTTATCTACGCAACCCCTCTTAACGTGGGGAAACTTCTGATCGATCTGTTAAAAGTAACCGCGGCATCTCTAAAACGATCTCAAATGATAAGATATCCTTGGAAAGTGATCCGAAATATGGTATGATCCATAAAGAAGGGAGGTCCAGCCTATGTTCGCAGAGGAGAGGCAGGAGCAGATCGTCCGCCTTGTGGAGCAGAAGGGGTCGGTCCGCGTCAAGGAGCTGAGTGAGCAGTTCCAGGTGACAGAGGATTGTATCCGAAAGGATCTGACGTTGCTGGAAAAGCGCGGGCTGTTGAAGAAGTCCTACGGAGGCGCGATAAAGCGCAGGGTCAATACCCATGATCTCCATGTTTCCCAGCGCCGGGATAAGAATATTGAGGCCAAGCAGAAGATCGCGGCCAGGGCCATGGAGCTGATCAAGGATGGGGATATGGTCTTTTTAGATATCTCCACTGCCAGTCTGGAGCTGGCTAAGCTCCTGGTCCGGTCAAACATGGATATCACGGTTGTCTCGAATATGATCGATATCATGCTGGAGTTCATGACGCCCACTAATGTGCGTTTTATCTTTATCGGCGGCTGCTTCAGCAGGGGACGGGATGGCTTTGTGGGCAGCTATACAGATAGGCGGATCGGGGAATTCCGGTTCGACCTGGCTTTTTTGGGCAATGTAGGGGTGGATCTGTATGACAACAGTGTGTTCACCTACATGGTCAGTGATGGACTGACGAAAAATGCCGTCCTGGAAGTGAGCAAGCGTTCCTATATGCTGCTGGAGACCAGGAAATTTGGCATGGATGGCACCTACCGGTACGCTACGGTGGATCGGTTCACCGGGGCTGTGATGGAGCAGGCGCCGCCGGAGGAGCTGGAGGAGAAGCGGAGAGAATATCCGATCGAGTGGCTCTGGAGCTGACAGGACCGAAATATGATACATGAAAAAGACTGCCTGGGATCGCAGAAGATCTCAGACGGTCTTTTTTTGCGCCACACCATGGCCCTGTCCTGCTGTGCAGGCATGTCCCCTGCGCCGGAAGGAGTAAAAGAAAAGGCGGGCACGGATCACAGGGGAGCAGAGATGGCGGAAAAGAACGAGATATCGGGGCGGAACGGCAAGGGCGGAGGAACGGCAGGAGTGGAGGGGAGGCAAGGGCGGAGGAACGGCAAGGGCGGAGGAACGGCAAGGGCGGATGGGAGGCATAGCGGATGGAAGGATAGGAATATGAAATGATAATAATAAATAGTAATTAATAATAAAAACAATAAAAATATATAAAAGACAATTGACAAGTGATCATGACTATGTTATATTATGAGCACAAACAATAACAAAAGATAAAAATAAATAAAAAACAATAAGAGAAGGCGGTAAATGATGGCACTAGATGACGGGACAGTTGACAGAGAGGGCAGCGAAAGGAGGAGAGGGATGGAGCAACTGGTAATGACAGAACGGATCGGCATCCTGAAGGAGCGGATGCTGGCCAGCCCGCGCTATGCGTCGATCGAGCAGGCGAAGATCATCACCGAGACCTATAAGGCCAATGAGGATAAGCCGCGGATCATCCAGCGGGCCTTGTCCTTAAAAGCGGCTTTAGAGCAGATGGAGATCGCGGTGGAGCCGGAGGAGCTGATCGTGGGCAACCGCACTGCCGGAGTGCGCTATGGGGTGGTCTTCCCGGAGAGCGGCAGTTCCTGGGTGGACCGGGAGTTTGAGACACTCCCCACCAGACCCCAGGACCGATTCCAGGTGCGTAAGGAGGATATCCGCTATTTCCGTGAGGTGATCCGCCCCTACTGGGAAGGAAAGTCCTTGGAGGATGTGCTGCGCAGCCGCTACGGCAAGGAGATCGACCAGATCGCCAAGGTGGTCAAGATCAACCAAAAGGATCATGCCCAGGGGCATATCTGCCCCAACTGCAGAGAATGGCTGGCGAAAGGTCCGGCCGGTCTCGAGAAGGAAGCGCGGGAGCGGATGCAGGCGGCATCCGGAGAGAAGAGGGCATTTTATGAAAGCATAGTGCTGGTGATGGAAGGAGCCAGGGCGTTCATGTGCCGGTACAGCCGGCGCATGGCGGAGCTGGCGGCAGAGGAAAAGGAGGAGACAAGGCGCAGGGAGATGGAGACCGTGGCGGCGAACTGCAAAAATATCGCAGAGCGCCCGCCCCAGACCTTCCACGAGGCGGTGCAGTCGATCTGGTTCCTCTTCGTCATCCTCCACATGGAGTCCAATGCCTCCTCCTTCTCCCCGGGGCGCATGGATAGGTCCCTCCAGGACTTTTACCAGGCGGACGTAGCGGCGGGGAGGCTGGATGCCCAGGGCGCCCTGGAGATCCTGGAGTGCCTGTGGCTGAAGTTCAACCAGATCGTCTATATGCGCAATGCGGGCAGCGCCAAGTTCTTCGCGGGCTTCCCCATCGGCTTTAACATCGCGGTGGGCGGGCAGGACGAGGCCGGGAATGACTTTGTGGATGAGCTGTCCTTCCTGTTCTTAAAGGCCCAGGAGCACCTGGGACTCCCCCAGCCGAACCTTTCCGTACGCATCCATGAGAACACCGGCGATGATCTGCTCAAGGCGGCCATCCGGGTGGTGGCAAAGGGCAGCGGCATGCCCCAGTTCTTTAATGATAAGGCGGTCATCCCCTCCATGATCGGGCTGGGGATCGACGAGAAGGATGCCAGGGACTATGCGATCGTGGGCTGTGTGGAGCTGACCACCCAGGGAGATAACCTAGGCTGGAGCGATGCCGCCATGTTCAACCTGAACAAGGTGCTGGAGCTGACCATGAACGGAGGCAGATGTCTGCTGACCGGGGAAAAGCTGGCGCCGGACTACGGCAGCCTGGAGACCTATCAGTCCTTTGAGGAGCTGGAGGCGGCCTTCGCCCGCCATCTCACGGACTATATCAAAAAGATGGTGCAGGCCTGTGAGGAGGTGGAGAAGGTCCACATCGAACTGCTGCCCACCCCCTTCCTGTCCGCGGTCATCGATGACTGCATGGAAAAGGGCGTGGATGTGACCGCGGGCGGGGCCCATTATGCCCTGTCCGGCATCCAGATGATCCAGGTGGCGAACCTGGCGGACAGCCTGGCTGCCATAAAGCAGCTGGTCTTTGAGGAGGAGAAGGTCGACGGCGCAAGGCTGTTAAAGGCTCTCCGGCAGGACTTTAAGGGGGAAGAGATCCTGCGGGCCAGACTGCTCAATAAGGTCCCTAAGTATGGGAACGACGTGGACTGGGTGGACGGACTGGGGGCAAAATGGGCCGGCTATTTCAGAGAACAGCTGGCTGGCTATGTCAATCACCGGGGCGGGCGTTATCACACCGGCATGTATACCGTCTCCGCCCATGTCCCCATGGGGGAAAATGTGGGCGCTTCGCCGGACGGACGGCATGCCGGACAGCCTCTGGCAGACGGGGGCATGTCCCCGGTCTATGGCCGGGATATCACCGGACCCACCGCCGTGCTGCGGTCCGTCGCCAAGCTGGATAAGAGCCTGACCACCAATGGAGGGCTGTTGAACATGAAGTTCCTTCCGGAGTTCTTTAGCACAGAGGAGGGGATCGACAAGTTCGCCCGGTTCCTGCGGACCTTTGTGGATCTGGAGATCCCCCACATCCAGTTCAATGTGGTGCGCCGGGAGGACCTGCTGGCGGCCAAGGCCGACCCGGAGCGCTACCGCAGCCTGACGGTCCGTGTGGCCGGCTATACGGCTTACTTTACGGAGCTGGCCGGGGAGCTGCAGGATGAGATCATCGCCAGGACCAGCTACGGGGATATCTGACGGCGGGTCATGACTATGTGGGAGGGGAGCTGCCGCAAGATCCAGCGCATATGAGAGAAGGGAGAGGTGAGGCCATGACAGGGACCGTATTTGACATCCGACGATTTTCCACCCATGACGGGGAGGGGATACGCACCACCGTTTTTATGAAGGGCTGTCCCTTGCGCTGTGTCTGGTGCCACAATCCGGAAGGGATCGATACCCGCTCCCGCCCGCTGTTCTTCCAGGACCGGTGCATCGGCTGCGGGACCTGCCGCAGACTGGCAAAGGAGGGCGGTATGCGGCTGGTGGAGGGCAGGCTCCGGCTGGATGTATCCAAGGAGGAAGATTGGGATGGGCTCATAGAGGCCTGCCCTGCCGGGGCCATCGTCCGGGACAGCCGCGTGATGACGGCAGAGCAGGTGGCGGTGGAGGCCATGCGGGACGCCCCCTTTTATAAATATGGCGGGGGGGTGACCTTCTCTGGTGGGGAACCGTTATTGCAGGCAGGCTTTGTGGCGGAGGTCCTAAAGGAGCTGAAAAGAAACGGGATCCATACGGCCATCGAGACGGCGCTCCATGTGCCGTTGGAGGCTGTAGAGCTGACCGTCCCTTTGCTGGACCAGATCTATGCCGATCTGAAGCTCATGGATCCTGCCGCGCACAAAAGAGCTACAGGGGCTTCCAACGAACAGATCAAGAAGAACCTGGAATGGCTCTTACGGTCTCCAAAACGGGGGGCAGTGACCGTCCGGACCCCGATGATCCCGGGGATGACCGACAGCGATGACAATATAGCAGAGATCGCCCGGTCCATCTCCAAGATCTATCCGGAGGTCACCTATGAGCTGTTAAACCATAATCCCCTGGCCCAGGCCAAGTATCATCTGGTGGACCGGGAGTATTATCGGAAAGAGGCTCCGGGACGGTACAGTAAGGAGCAGATGGCACATTTTGCAGAGGTGGCCAGAGAGAACGGGGTCCGTGATGTGCGGGTCGGCTGACAGTCCGGGAGGGACGTGCGCTCCTGGGATGGCGCGAAGGAGCGAAAGAACGAAGGGCGAAAGGGACAAAAAGGCGAAGAGGAGAAGGAGAAGACCATGAAATTTATCATCGACAATGCGGATATCAAAAAGATCCAGGCGATCTATGACGTTTTTCCGGTGGACGGGGTGACCACGAACCCCACCATCCTGGCCGAGAGCGGCAGGCAGCCCTTTGAGGTGCTGAAGGGGATCCGCGCATGGATCGGAGCGGAGGCGGAGCTCCATGTGCAGGCTGTGTCCAGGAGCACGGAGGGGATGATCGAGGACGGGCATCGGATCGTGAAGGAGCTGGGGGAGGGGACCTATATCAAGATCCCATCCATCCCGGCAGGCTTCAAGGCCATGCGGGCCTTAAAGGCAGAGGGACTGCATGTCACGGCCACGGCGATACAAACAGGATGAAGGCCACAGGGGATCGGGGACGCGATCAAGAAGACCGACGCGATCCTCAATAAGATCGAGGCCATGGTCAAGAGCCGGTAAGTTGCTGCTCGTGACCGTTCAGATATCCTGGACGATCACCGCTGCCCCGAAAAGACCGACAAGATCTTTCAAAAAAGCCCTTGACATTTCCACCGATCTGGTATATCCTAGCAACAAGTTGATCAGATAAAACCATTGACCGGGACGAGTACCTGTTTGGAACATGCCCAGAGAGCTGCCGACGGTGGGAGAGCAGCCATAGGAAGAGCAGGGAATGGACCCGTGAGGGCGAGCTGAAACTACGGGAGTAGGCGAGACGTGTCTGCACGTTACAGCAGGAAGTGTATGTTTGTACACGGAAAGAGTGCATCCGTAAGGATGAAGCTAGGTGGCACCGCAGAAGTTACGACTCCTGTCCTAATGTTAGTTGGGACAGGGGTCTTTTGTTTTTTGCGCGTCGTAGACGGTGTGCTGTGCCGCCCTCTGTGGATGATCGTTGATCGGCTGGGAATGATAATGAGGAAAAGACCGTGAGGCTTAAGCGGCTCATGGGAACAAGCGCGAGAAGAGAAAGGAAGGAAGATCATGGAACAGACTATCCCTTATAAGATCTATCTGGAAGAGCAGGAGATGCCAAAGCAGTGGTATAATGTACGGGCGGATATGAAGAAAAAGCCGGCCCCCATCTTAAACCCCGGTACCTTAAAGCCAGTGACTGTAGAGGAGCTGTCCGCGATCTTCTGCACGGAGCTTGCTAAGCAGGAGCTGGACGATACCACTCCCTATTTTGATATCCCCCAGGAGATCCGGGATTTTTACCGGATGTACCGCCCATCGCCTCTGACCAGGGCTTACTGTCTGGAGAAGAAGCTGGACACCCCGGCCCACATTTATTATAAATTTGAGGGCAATAACACCTCCGGCAGCCATAAGCTGAACTCGGCGATCGCCCAGGCCTATTACGCCAAGCAGCAGGGCTTAAAGGGCGTCACCACGGAGACCGGTGCCGGCCAGTGGGGGACGGCTCTGTCCATGGCCTGTGCCTACTTAGATCTGGACTGCCAGGTCTACATGGTGAAGTGCTCCTATGAGCAGAAGCCTTTCCGCCGGGAGGTCATGCGGACCTATGGGGCTAAGGTCACCCCATCCCCTTCCATGGAGACGGAAGTAGGGCGGAGGATGAACGCGGAATTCCCCGGGACTACAGGCAGCCTTGGCTGCGCGATCTCGGAGGCTGTGGAAGCCGCTATGTCCCAGGAGGGTTACCGCTATGTGCTGGGCTCCGTCCTGACCCAGGTGCTGCTCCATCAGTCTGTGATCGGTCTGGAGACCAAGGCCGCCTTAGACAAGTACGGCATCAAGGCCGATACGATCATCGGCTGCGCAGGCGGCGGCTCCAACTTAGGCGGGCTGATCTCGCCTTTTGTGGGTCAGATGTTAAGAGGTGAGGCCGACTATGAGATCATCGCGGTAGAGCCGGCCTCCTGCCCCAGCCTGACCAGAGGCGTGTATGCCTACGATTTCTGTGATACCGGGAAGGTCTGCCCCTTAGCGAAGATGTACACCTTAGGCAGCGGCTTCATCCCCTCCGCCAACCACGCAGGCGGCCTGCGCTATCACGGCATGAGCTCTGTGGTCTCTGAGCTCTACGACCAGGGGTTACTGACGGCAAGGAGTGTGGAGCAGACAGCCGTGTTCCAGGCGGCCCAGACCTTTGCCAAGGTAGAAGGGATCCTGCCTGCACCGGAGAGCAGCCACGCGATCAAGGTGGCGATCGACGAGGCTTTAAAGTGCAAAGAGACAGGAGAGGCGAAGAACATCGTCTTTGGCCTGACCGGCACAGGCTATTTCGATATGGTGGCCTATCAGCGGTTCAATGACGGGGAGATGTCCGACTATATCCCCTCCGATGAAGAGCTGGCCAAGGCGATCGACCGGCTGCCGAAGGTGGAGATCTAAAGCACGCTCTAGTCGAGGGGAAAAAGCCAGAGCGCTTCGGTCATAAAAAGAGCCGGGAAGTGATCCTTCCCGGCCTTTTGGTCTGGCAAACGCCTTATCGTTTTATTTCCACGAGCAATGAGCCTGCTCTGCAGCGCTGCAAGCTTGATACCCCGTTACTTGCAGCGGGGGCTTTGATCTGGGGATCCAAGGGATGGGCCGGGATCACACGAGCATTTGGCGAGGGCCTGCCCCGCCGATCACTCCAGCTCGACTACCTCGGTGGTAGACGGAGCTTCCTGTGGGTCCGCGGCAGATGCCTTGTCCTCTTTTTCCGGCGCCGGGGCAGCATCCTGCGTATCTGTAGCGCCCGTCTCTTTTGCGGCTGGCTCTGTGGCGGCTGTGGCAGACTCCTCCGGGGCGTCCTGTGCCGGGGCATGTCCGTCTCCATCCTCTCCGGCAGCCGGGACATCCACAGGAGTCTCATCCTCGAAGATGTCTTCCTCCTCGTCTACATCTGCATGCTTCCGCTCTTTGCGCTCCTCCACCTTCTCGGCCACCTTGGCCTTGGCGGCCTGGGCGGTATCCTTGGCAGCGGAAGCAGCCTCATGGGCGGTATCGGTCAAGATAGCAGCGGCATCCTTCAGCACGTTCCGCGCGGCGCCGGCCATCCCCCCTGCCGCGGCCAGCATGTCCTTGGCCGCCAGCTTCAGCTCGTCGGTGCTGGCGTTCAACGCGATATATCTCCGGGTATTTTTGGACTGTGCAGAGCCTTCTTCCTTGTCCGTGTCTGCCGTGGTGTCCTCCTCTTCATCCGTATCCAGGGACAGTGCATCTGCGGCGTCCTCCTCCTCGTCCTCAAAAAAGAGGTCCTCCAGGTCTGCGTCGTCCTCGCCTTCAAAGTCGTGGAATTCTTCCTCCAGCTCCTTATTGAAGGACCGGTACTTTTTCAGATACGAGATACCTGCCGCCGCAGCGCCTGCCACGGTAGCGACCGCCAATACTTTCCCAAAACCTTTTTTTGCCATGATAGATACTCCTCTCCGGGGTTTATGATATGTTTACTATTTTAATACGAAAGTAAGAAAAAAGAAAGACCATTGAAAAGATTTTGTGCTATTCTTTAAAAAACGTTACTTTTCACACCCACGCCGGAGGGTCCGCTCCGGGAGCGATATGGGAAGGGAGTGGATGAGGGGGATGGGAGAAAACGGAGAGAACGGGTATTTCCAGAAGGCGCTGGCGGCTTTTACCCATGATGTGGCCAGCGGCGGGGCGATCCGCCATCTGACGGATCTGGGCTATACGGCCAGGGAGATCAAGGAGCGGCTTGCCTTTCCCGCCCCCTATGAGCGGGTGCGGGAGACGATGCGGGAGCATCTGCTGGACCAGAAGGTCCTTTTAGAGGAGGAGCCTGGATGCGGGAAGGAGCGGGAGCAGGCGGAGTATGTGCTGGAGCACGACCAGTATGGCCGGACCAGCTTCCGGAAGGTCATCCGGCCGGACCGGACTGTTAGAAGTACCGGGAGCCCTGGGGATGTCCGTGCCGCTGGGTCTGTCGGCACTGCCGGGGATGCCCGTGCTGCCGGTCGTGCCGGTGTTGCCGGGACGGTCCATTGGGAGGAGAGCTGTTTTGACGGCGGGGGTGCGGAGGAGTTTGCCGCTTTCCTGAAGGAACGGTGCGGGGAGAACGGCCAGGAGAACGCTTATGTATCCTGCGACTTTGGCCTGTGGTGTTACAGGGACCCGGAGGACTTTGAGAAGATGCTGGACCTGCTGGAGGAAAGGCAAAGGGGATATATCCTGGGGGTGTTCTGGGTGCGAAAGCGGGTCTACCACCGGCTGGATGGACGGATGCAGAAGATCGTAGCGCGGCTGTATGGGGAAGATGTTTATCATGGGAACTGCTATTTTTTGAAAACAGCGGAGAAGATCCGATTTTAAATGGTATCTTATAGATTACGTCCTTGATACTGCACGGTTACCACATAAACAGTTTTTTCTGCTTCGTCAATGCGGAAAACAACGATGTAATGATCGATCAGCAATTGCCTGTAACCCTTTTCGGCATATCTGCCCTCATTACGCTGTTGATGAGACTGTGGAAAGGTGTCTAAATTTAATATACCTTTCTTGATCCGGTCAACCTGTCCTTTTGCATTTTCAGGAGCTGATCTCTCGTTGGCTATATAGTAGTAGATGTTGTCTAATTCGCGTATTGCGCGGGGATTGATCTTTACTTTGTACTTATCCAAAATATTTTTTCTCCAATCCTGCAAAAACGGTTTCTGCGTCGATCGCCTCTGCTCCGTTTGCGATCTCCTGCTCGGATCCATAGATCGCCTGGTCGATGCGGTTGATCCTTGCGAATTTGTCATATAATTCGCTGCTCATCACGACCAGATCGCTATATCCGTTTTTAGTGATAAAAATAGGCTCCTGTTCCCTGTGCGCTATGTTGGAGATCTCGGTCGTATTGCGTAGGTCTTTGATAGGCATGATAAGTGGCATGATATTTTACTCCTTTCTATGTACATGATCATAGCATGATCATGTACATAAATCAACAGAAACATACAATGAAGATCAAGGCCATTCTGCCAGATCTAAATACTACTTTTTATAGTCGGAAGGAAAGAGAGGAAAGAAAGATGGTCATGAGCGATAAAAAAGGGTTTGTTGGACGGCCGCTGAGACGGACGTTATGGGGGATGGTCCTGTGTACCCTGCTCTTTACAGGATGCGCGGGCCGCCAGGAGCCTGTAAAAGAAAGCATACAGGAAAAAAGCGGCATAGAGGCCGCGATCGATAGCTTTGTGGGGGATGACTATACACAGATCGATGTGCAGGTCTTCGCCCTGGGGGAGGTCCGGACCCTTACCCTGGCCGGGGATGAGGTGGCGGCCTTAAAGAGCTGGTTCCAGGATGCGGAGTACGAGCCTGTCACCTTTGCCGAGGGCGAAGAGCCGGGTGAGACCGAGGGAGGAGCAGCCTGCCGGATCCAGGGGGTCGGCGGAAAGCAGGATATGGAGCTTACCCTGTATCTCATGGGAGGCGATGAGAGGGTCCTCCAGATGGATGGGGCGTGGGTCAAGGTCGTTAATGAGGAGGAGCTGCCGCTGGAGGTGGACTAGAGGTCATCATGACCCTTGCAGGATGCAAAAAAATAGGAGTAGTAAAAAAGCAGGATAAAAGATCCGGCAAGAAGCGTTCGATGCGCTTTCTGCCGGATCTTTTCACAGTCGTTGCGCCTACAGCAGCATGCCCGATAACATCTGCGTGATCGCGCCGGAAACACAGTTAAAGGTGAGCAGGGCCAGGATGATGGTCCAGATCAGAGCCTGGGTCCTGGACTTCTGCATGGAGCTCCTGAAGGCTTCCACTACACAGCAGGACGGGTCTGAGGGGACATAGCAGACCGTCTGGCGTTCGCCTACGGTATAGTGGCCCCGCCTTTTTTCTGCCCAGTCCAGACGGGTGGTCAGGTTCTGCCCATCCACCGTGTAGGCGATCACCGGAAATTCATTCCGCCAGCGGAAGCTGCGGTTGCGGCGGCGGACCTCCACCACTTCACTGATATAGCCCTCTGTCTTCCCTGTCATCTCGTGGGCGCGGTTGAGCGCGGCGCTCAGCCGTTTAAAACGGCGGAAGAAGGACCAGGTCGCGGCGGCAAAGAGCAGGGCGATCACAAGGACGATCGCGCCGCAGACAAGATAAAAAGTACTGTCCATGATAAGGATACCTCCTATATGTATTGAGATCTGGGAGATTGAAAAACTCCCAGACCTATTCTATAATAGTAGGGATCAAAATGCAAGAGGGAGCATCCGTGAGCATCTATCATTTAAGGGTTCCTTTTGTGCCAGGACCCTCCCTGCGCTACTTTAGTTGGCGTGGGTGTGAAAAGTAACGAAAAGTGGGGATGAGATGAGAAGAACGACGATCGGGATCATAGCACATGTTGATTCAGGGAAGACCACCCTTTCGGAGGGGATGCTCTACCTTAGCGGGAGCATCCGCAAGCTGGGGCGGGTGGACCAGGGGGATTCTTTTCTGGACACAGATACCATGGAGCGGGCCAGAGGGATCACCATTTTTTCCAAGCAGGCGATATTTACATTGGATAGAGCAGAGGGACAGGAGAGGGCAGAGGGACAGGAGCTGGCAGGCGGCCAGGAGAGTCTGGAAGTGACCCTATTAGATACGCCGGGGCATGTGGATCTGTCGGCGGAGATGGAGCGGACCCTGCAGGTATTGGATAATGCGATCCTGGTGATCAGCGGGGCTGACGGGGTGCAGAGCCATACCCTCACCCTGTGGCGGCTGCTGAAACGATACCAGATCCCGGTGTTCCTGTTCATCAACAAGATGGATCAGCCGGGGACGGATAAAGAAAGGCTGATGGCCGAGCTAAAGGAAAAGCTGGACGGGCAGTGTGTGGATTTTTCGGCGGAGGTGCTGTGCGGGCATCCGGAACATCTGGCATCTGGCGGTCTGTCTGACTGTATATCGAGCCATCTGGCATCTGGCGGTCCGTCTGACTGTTCGAGCCATCTGGCATCTGGCGGTCTGTCTGACCGAACATCGAGCCAGCTGGCATCTGGCGGTCTGTCTGACTGTATATCGAGCCATCTGGCTGATGGCTCGTCCGATCCGCGGTCCGGTCGTTTGGCCGATCAGGCCCGGCAGGCCTTCTTTGAGGAGCTGGCCATGTGTGACGAGGCCTTGTTGGAGCGGTATCTAGAGCGGGGACGGGTGGAAGAGGGGGAGATCCGGGCTTTGATCCGGGAGCGGAAGGTATTTCCCTGCTATTTCGGCTCCGCTCTAAAGCTGGAAGGGGTGGACGCCTTTTTACAGGGCCTGGCCCGTTATGGGATCTGCCCGGAGCCAAAGGGGGAGGCCTTCGGCGCCAAGGTTTTTAAGATCTCCAGGGATGCCCAGGGGAACCGTTTGACCCATATGAAGATCACAGGCGGGAGCCTGAAGGTCAAGGATAGCCCGGACGGGACGGATAAGGTGGAGCAGATCCGGCTCTATTCCGGGGTGCGGTCTAAGACGGTGGGTCAGGCGGAGGCCGGGATGGTCTGTGCGGTGACCGGGCTCACAGGGACCTATGCAGGACAGGGGTTGGGAGCGGAGGAAGCTTCGGGCCTGCCTTTGCTGGAGCCGGTGCTCTCCTATCAGATCCTCCTGCCGGAGGGAGAGGATACCCATATCATGCTCATGAGACTTAAGCAGCTGGAAGAGGAGGAACCCCTCCTCCATATCCAGTGGGACGAGCAGCTGGGCCAGATCCATGTCCAGCTCATGGGCGAGGTGCAGATCGATGTCTTAAAGAACAGCATCAGAGAGCGGTTTGGCGTGGAGGTGGAACTGGGCGTCGGGAGCATCCTCTATAAAGAGACGATCTTAGGGCCGGTGGAAGGGGTGGGGCATTTTGAACCTCTGCGCCATTATGCGGAGGCCCATCTCTTATTGGAACCGGGAGAACGGGGCAGCGGGCTGCAGTTTGCCGCTGACTGCAGTGAGGATGTGCTGGAGAGGAACTGGCAGCGGCTGATCCTGACCCATCTGGAGGAGAAGGCGCATAAAGGTGTCCTGACCGGCGCCCCGATCACGGACATGCGGGTCACGGTGATCGCCGGGCGGGCCCACCAGAAGCATACAGAGGGCGGGGATTTCCGCCAGGCCACCTACCGGGCCCTGCGGCAGGGGCTGATGAAGGCGGAGAGCATGCTGCTGGAGCCCTATTACAGCTTCCGGCTGGAGCTGCCTACAGGACTGGTGGGCCGCGCCATGTCCGATCTGCAGCGGATGAGCGCGACCTTTGAGGTCTCGGAGACGATCGGGGAAACGACCGTCCTGACCGGCAGAGCGCCGGTGGCCAAGATGCAGGGCTACCAGCTGAAGGTGACCGCCTATTCTAAGGGGATGGGCAGGCTCTCCTGTACCATGGAAGGCTACGGTCCCTGCCATGATGAGGAGGCGGTCTTAGCGGCCAGCGGCTACGACCCGGAGCTGGATACAGCCAACACACCGGATTCCGTCTTCTGCTCCCACGGCGCAGGCTTTATCGTCCCCTGGTATCAGGTGGAGGACTATATGCATGTGGAGAGCGGCATCCGGCAGGCAGGAGAGCAGGAGGCTGACGGAGCTGGAACAGATAGGACTGGAACAGATAGGGCTGGAAGAGACAGGATTGGAACAGATAGGGTGGCGGAAGGCCGGGTCGCCCACATGGATGTGGCAAAAGGCAGCGAGGACGTGAAGGGAGACCGATCTTTGGGAGGCGGGTCCGGAGCAGGACCAGCAGGACCAAGGCAGAGTGGGTCCGGGTCTGCCCCGGAGGGAGCCGGGCAACGATCTTACGCGGGTCCTGGCAGGGCCAGGGTATCAGCACAAAGTGGGGCGGGCAGTCGAGGGAGCACAGATGGGATCAGCGCTGGCAGCAGTGGAGGCTACTCGGGTTCATTGGAGAGCGACAAGGAACTGGAGGAGATCTTCCGCCGCACCTACGGGGACAGCAAGCGCCAGCGTTCCCAGAGGGAGCAGAGTGCACCTGGGGGGAGCCTTTCCGGCCGAAAGGCGCTCCGCGAACGGGCCTGGCAGCCCACGGAGCCTTTAGAGGAATATCTCTTAGTGGACGGTTACAACGTCATCTTCGCCTGGGACAGCCTAAAGGAGCTGGCAAAAGTCAGCTTAGACGGGGCCAGGCAGCGCCTGATGGACATCCTGTGCAATTACCAGGGCTTCAAAAAATGCCATGTGATCCTGGTCTTTGATGCCTACCGGGTGGCGGGCCATGCCTGCGAGGTGCGAGAGTATCTCAACATCCATGTGGTCTACACCAAAGAGGCGGAGACTGCCGACCGATACATCGAAAAGACCGTCCATGAGCTGGCGAAAAAGTATCGGGTGACCGTGGCCACCTCCGACGGCTTAGAGCAGATCATCATCATGGGCCAGGGAGCCCTGCGGATGTCGGCGGCGGAGCTTTTAGAAGAGGTGGAGCGGACGGATGCAACGATCCGGGCCGAGTATCTGGATAAGCCCAGGCGCAAGCAGAACCTGCTGTTCGAAGGGGTGGATGAGGAGACGGCGGCTTATGTGAAGGATGTGGGGGAGGGATCTCACGAAGGGCAGTGATGGGGACAGGGTCCTTTCAAAAAGGCGGATAAGGAGCACGAAAATGAAGAGCTGGACTATCAATTGAGAGGGGTAGTCGCGAAGCTATCCTCCATGGGGGTCAATGTGGAGGATATAACATTCTGAGCATAGACGATCGATCAACATAAAAAGACGATACACGTCAAGAACGGGACGGCAGCATCTGGTAAGGATACCGATGTGGCCGTCTTTTTTTCTCCTGCAAACCTGGTCGTAAAAAGCATCACCGTCTAAGATAGAGGGGTGGACCGAGAAGGAACAGCAGGGCAAAGAGAGGGGCGTTTGGAAGTTGCTCCAAGGAACTGCCCGGATGGCGTGAGGGATACGCCGGAAAGGAGAGAGTGATGGGAAACACCTATGGCTACGCACGTGTCAGCACTAAGGAACAGAAGGAGGATCGGCAGATGATCGCGCTCATGGAGGCGGAGGTGCCGAGAAAGAACATCTACATGGATAAACAGTCCGGGAAGGATTTTGAGCGTCCCATGTACAAACGGATGACAAGGCGTCTGAAAGAAGAGGACCTTTTGTACATCAAGAGCATCGACCGGCTTGGCCGGGATTATGAGGAGATATTAGAGCAATGGCGGGTACTGACCCGGGAGAAGAGGGTGGATATCGTGGTCCTGGATATGCCCCTTCTGGATACGAGACGAGGGAAGGACCTGATGGGAGCTTTCTTAAGCGATATCGTCCTGCAGGTCCTGTCCTTTGTGGCTGAAAATGAGCGGAATGATATCCGGCAGAGGCAGAAGGAGGGGATCGAGGCGGCTAAGCAGAAAGGGGTGAGGTTTGGCAGGCCGCAAAAGCCCCTGCCCGATAATTTTTATCAGGTCTTTGAAAAATGGATGGCGGGCGAACTGACCTGCCGAGGTGCGGCAAAGCTGTGCGGGATGCCGGTGGCTTCTTTTTGCCGCAGAGGTGAGGCACAAAAAAGGCTGCTGTCCGGCGGGGCGGCAGATGGATCTGGATCCAATTAGATCCGCTTAGATCTGCTGCGGGACAGATGCGCTGCGGTCACAGAGGTGGGACGAACGGCCAGCTGTAAAAGCGAACTGGTAAAAGTGGATAGGGGATACTTCCGAGATGTTCCAAATGGTGTACGTTTTGGAACAGAAAGATCTAAACAAGGCCATATCTTGGATATCGGCCATATTTATATGACCATAAGGGATTCTAACATAATTTCTGCTGAAAAGCAAGGCTAGCAGTTCTTTTGGGCTGGAAATTTCTGCATGATCCTTGTATATGGGCATACCACCGAGGATAAGACTCCAAGGACCGGTCGCTGTTCCAAAACGTACACCATTTGGGACACAGAGGGATGGGATAGCGTGGGATGCGGTGGGATGGAACACCATGGGACACAAGCCGCAGAGGGAGAGAGATGCCGGATACCGTATGCAAGATCGTCCGCCAGTACAATAAGGACGTCATCCCAGGAGAGGATATGCGGAAGCTCCTGGAGATCGCCAGGGACTATGCATGTGTGAAGAATGCGGTCTACCAGCGTTATGGCGGGATCCGCAGCCTCCAGAAGCTCTATCCGGGCTATACCGTGCAGAACGAGATGACTAAGAGCGGTCTGCGGGAAAGCTTAGGGCTGCCGTCGGTCTATTTCTATATGGCGGTCTTTGACGCGGTGCGGGAGCTCAAGGCCTATTGGACCACGGTCAGATTCCAAGTCCTGAAGCGGGTGAACGCCCATGAGGGGCTTGGGGAGGAGGAAAAGCATTTCCTCCGGTATCTGCTGAAGGTGAACAATGCATTTGATGCGGCATTAAACGGGACAGAGCAAAAGCTCCCCAAGGAGATCCAGGCGCGGTATGACAGCCTGGCCTCCCAGGTGGATGTGAAAAAGCTGGAAAGCTACCTTTGCAGACAGGTGCGCAAGCAGACAAGAAAGCTGCATGTGGAGAAGGTAGAGGGTTTTTCCATGACCGAGCGTGCCTATCGTTACGGCGACCATGGGATCTATATCGCCGTGAAGCAGAAACGGAAGCGGATCTTTATCCCATTGACCGATGGGAACCAGTACACCAGGCAGCTCTATATCCGCCTTTTCCCGGAACGGGGAGCGGTGGAGATCCGGGCGCCGATCGATGTCAAGGTGAAGCCGCATCCGGACCGGGACCGGGAGATCGGGCTTTCCATGGGGATGCGGGTCATGCTGGTGACGGACGAGGGCCATCTGTATGGCGAGGGATACGGGCAGCTGCAGAGCCGGCTCTCCGACTGGCTCAGGGAGCAGACCAGCCGCTATCACCGCAACCGACAGGCAAATCCCGGAAGGAAAAAGTACCAGGACCAAAAGCACCGGATGGAGGAGCAGCTCCACAGCTATATCAACCAGGAATTGAACCGTTTTTTCCAGGAAGAAAGGCCCAAGCGCGTCTGTCTGCCCAAACTCCCAAAGGGCGGCTGCAGCGGCCCGGTCAAGCGGATCGATCATATCGCCACCACATGGCAGAGAGGCTACATCCGCAGCCGGCTGAGGCAAAAATGCCGGGAACAGGCAGTGGAGTTTGTGGAGGTATTTGGAAAGGATATCAGCAATGTATGCAGCCGGTGCGGCGCGTTCGGAAGGAAGCAGGAGGGGCGGTTTTATTGCCCTGTGTGCGGGTATGAGGCCGATCAGAAGGTGAACGCGGCGCAGAATGCGAAAAAGCGGGGCGTATCGCAGGCGCTTGCGCCTGCTGGCAACGTGACGCTGCCGCAGGCAGAGTAGGGGGGCGGACTGGGTCAGCAAGATCAAAGCAGCGTTAAAGAATGATCAAAGTAAGCCCAGTCAGCTTAAGACAAGCAATAATAGCAAGGCAGGATAGGATCATAAAGACACAGGCTCCGGATACATGTGGGTGATGAGCCCCATTTGACCAAGGCATGCTCACAAGGCTGTCCCAAGAGGCGTTATCGGAAGATAGGATCGATAGGATCTGGCGGCCTTTAAAGGAGCGGCTGTTGATGGACCGGAGGGCGTGTCTATGATAGAAAAAGACCAGTCGGCATTAGAAGGCAGACGGCAGGCCTGCGGTGAGCAGGAGGCGGTCTGCGCATTGGGTATGCCAGGACCTTGTGAACATGTGAGCTACAAACGGCGCTGACGTGCATGATGTAGCAAGGAGCGAAGCAGAGGGTGGACGATCTATAGCCATCTGCATCACCAGATATCGGTAGATAGCGGTGACCAATATTCCTTATTATTTTAGGGAGCAACACATGAGGGAAGATGTTGAGGGAGACGATGATGCATGTGTCCCTACTATTTTATCTATAAGGCGATAGTGGTAAGTCGAAAGTAAGTATACATATCTTATTATATATAATTCGGTTTAGGCTTTTTAGGTATGATAATGCTTTTAGATATAGTGACAGTATTTTAAAGGGGTAGGGAATGATGCGCAGATTATACATCAAACAGTTTTGGAATCTGACAAAAACATTGAAAGATGCCTGTGCAGAGTTAGAAAAGCATAAGGGTGATGCTCGGTTGGGCCTATGTGCGGATATGCAGGAATTTGTTTCTGGCATGCTCGATCATGTAGAGGATTTGCTTGACGGAAATAGGAAATTATCAGAACTCTTAAAAGAGCTTTATGAGGCACTCTTCTATGTTTCACAGGGAAAAATCCATGTAAAACAGGTGGCAGTCATTATCTGCGAGATCCAAAAGATGGCACATACTCTTAAAGCAGATCGGATAGAAGTGGTTTTTTTCTGCTACAAAGCAAGTATGTCAGATTCGTTAGAAAGTGTATATTTTGCTGCAAAGGAGGATCCTTTTTGTGATGCATATTTTGTACCGATCCCATATTTCGACCGAGATCCAGACGGGAATATCGGTCAGATGCATTTGGAAGGAGCTGGCCATTACTCAGATCGATATGAATTAACAGATTGGGAAAAATATGATATACAGGCTCGTCGGCCTGATGTGGTCTTTATCATGAACCCCTATGATGAGCAGAATTATGTGACTTCTGTACACCCTTATTTTTATAGCCGTCGTCTGAAAGAGTATACGGACATGCTGGTATATATAGAATATGGGCTGCCTTACTGGTTATATCGAGATCCTTGTGCAGAAGGATTACAAAAAGAGTTTGAGGAAAAAAGCATATTATTACCAGCACATCTATACGCACATTATGACATTCGATATGCGAAGGAGTTGGCTGAGGCACATAAAACTATGTTTGCTGCGTATCCGGATATTGCTCGGCAGTATGATATGACGCCCGAGAGGATCCAGGAAAAATTTGTTCCTCTTGGATCGCCCAAATTCGATAAAGTCTTGAATACGAATAGGGAGGACTATCCTTTACCAGAAGTATGGAAGAGAAAAACGGAAGGTAAAAAGATCATTCTTTATAATACTAGCTTGGTGGAGCTTTTGCGGTCTAGTACGCCAGAAAGTGGATATGGGGAGGTGTCAGTATCACATGATGACCGGTATTTTAGAAAAGTACATTCAATTATAGAGATGTTTCAGTCGCAAGAGGATGTTGTACTTTGGTGGCGTCCTCACCCATTGTTTGAGGCGACTCTCCATTCTATACGTCCTACCCTTTTATTCGAGTACCTGGATATCATCCAGGACTTTAAAACTTTTGAGAAAGGCGTCTTTGATGATACGGAGGATTTGCATAGGGCGATCGCATGGAGCGATGGGATGATCTCAGATGAAAGTTCGTTACTGTTACTTTATATGGCGACTGGTAAGCCTTTTTATATCCCATCGATCACAAAGGCTCTTTCACAGCCAATCTATGATAGTGGCACCGATTTTCATGCACCGTTGGCAGGACGATTGGAGAATATGAGATCCGCTAGAGGTGCTAATGTTGGAGGGTGGAATTGCTGTATCTGGTGGGATAATTTTTTGGAAGAAGATGTGATCAGGAATGTCCATTTTAAAGACTTTAATGACCGTTTTATTGATTTTATCATACATAGAGAACGATATCCAGAAGCAGAGGAATATAGACGATTGCAGATACAGATGTTCCAGGACCTTGTAATAAATGCAGACGGTACAGCCGGTAAAAAAATTTATGCATTCGTGAAGCAGAAAGCATTAGGCTAAAATCAAAGGAGGTGAAGCTGTGAGTGGAGAAGAAACGCCGAAGATCAGCGTGATCATGTTGACGTATGATCGTGAAAAATTTGTTCCCAGAGCAATAGAAAGTGTCCTTGTGCAAACGGAGCCAGATTTTGAATTTATCATCGTAGACAATGGTTCCCATGACCATAGCGGAATCATTGCGGATGCGTATGCAGAAAAAGACGCTCGCATCCGCGTGATCCATCGAGAACGAGGGAATATTGGTTCGGGAAGGAATACAGGGTTAGATGTCGCCTGTGGCAGATATGTTGCTTTTATTGATGATGATGACTGGACAGAGCCAGATTTTCTTCGGTTTTTATATGAACTTGCGATAGAAAATAATGCAGATGTTTCTATTTGTGGCGCAGCTGGCAGGGCCTATGATGAAAAAAAGGTCATGACAGCTGAGGAAGCGCTGATCGAGTTGATGTGGCGAAAAAAATATAATATGGCATTTCCGACAAAGATGTTCAGCCGAAAATTGGCTGACAAACTTCGATTCCCTGAGGAAGGTGTTTATGATGATATCGCACTGATGTATCGATTGTTAGCAGAGGCGGATCGGATTGTTTATCATGGCCTTCCTAAATACACCTTTTATCGCCATGAGGGCAACACTTCTGCCTGGACGACCGATCACAGATTATTGACGGCCACAACGCTGAATGAATATTTGCATGCATATCGTATACGGACAGAGTGGCTCAGTGAGCGTTTTCCAAACAGTGCGTCTGCTTTCCGCTATTTCGAATGGTCGTTTATGATCTCAATGGTAGAAAAGATCCATCGACTGGAGCTAAAGGATTGTGAGGCACAGTTAGAAAGAATGGTGCAGGAGTTAAAGGAGCATAGAAAAGAATTTTTGCGCGCACCAGAATTGTTGGATTTTGAAAGGAAATGGATAGATGCTTTTTTATGAAAGAACATATGGGGAAGAGTATCGATATCCTGCTATAAACAGATGGAAGGGTTTTCTGTACAGTTGGAAAACAAATCTCTGTGAGCATATGTGGACCAGGATATAAACCCGGGAATGAGCATAGACATTTCACAATGGTCGGATATGACGAAATGATGCGAGAACTGATGAAATGAGGGGGGCGTGGATGAAGAAAGTAGTTTTTTTTACAATGGCCTATAATGCCCAGGAAACTGTAAGACGCACGATAGAAAGCATATTAGGACAGACATTTGGTGATTTTCAATGTTATATACTTGATAATGGCTCTGACGATGCTACAGAAGATATCATATTTGATTATAGCGTAAAAGATGACCGCATCATACCGATCCATATTAATAAAAATGATCCTACTAATGGTGGAGCCTTTTTCCATACGATTGTTCATGCAACCAATGCAAAATATATTGTTTGGTGTGATGCGGATGATTGTTATACACCTGACTTTTTATATAATATGATCAGTTTTGCCGAAGAAAATGAATTGGATATCGCCGCCTGTGGATATGATAAGATCGATGGCCTGACAGGTAGGGTGATAAAACATCGGGCATTGGAAAAAAATATGATCCTACATGATAGAGCATTCGCAGATGAGTTTATACAATATAGAGGCTTTATCTCTTATCTTTGGGGAAAGTTATACTCGATCTCTTATTTGAAAGAAAAAAGGTTTACAGGAACTCCTAAAAAAGAAAGGATATGTAATGATACTATTGGAACACTTACTTTTTTTAAAAAGGCCGAAAGGGTAGGGATATACGGAAAAGCAATGTACCATTATTATCAATACCCGAATTCTCTTTCCCATACAAATATCGAGGTAAGCTTGAAAAGTTACCGTGATCTGTGGATGGCGACAAGAGAATATCTGGAATATTATGGACCGATATCCAAGTTGAATGAGGACTTTTTATATGCGATCCATCTGTCTCTTGTGGATGAAGCAGTTGGAAACATATTTGCTGCAAATATGAGCACAAAAAAGAAGTTGAAACTTCTGGAAGAAGTTTTTAGTGACCCTGTATGGATAGATACGCGAAAACGAAAGGCGGATCCAATGTTCTTAAATCTGGCAGCGCGAGAAAAATTTATTGTTACTATTCAGGACAGGATATCGCTTTTGCCAGAAATTAAGATGTATCCTGAGGAAAAACAACGTCTGTTTGCACATATTGGTATTTTATAAGAGAGGAGAAAAATAATGAAAGAAAGATTGAGTGCCCGTCGATTAGCTATTGTGCCAACAACTCATTGTAGCCTAAACTGTAAGCTATGTGGTGATTTTTTGTATGGCCCAGTCAAACGTCGGCATATCCCCTTTGAGGATGTCTGCGGAGATATTGATGCATGTTTTGATCTTTTTGACGAGGTGGTCTGGTTACAGTTTGTAGGTGGGGAAGTTTTTGTCTATCCTGATTTTTCAAGATTACTCCGTTATGTACTGAGATATATCGATCGCTTTGAGCGTTTGATCATCGAGACAAATGCAACGATATTTCCTTCTTCGGAGGAACAGGAGGCGTTATTGCGATATGGAGACAAACTTAGCATATATATAAGCGATTATGGCGATCTTTCCAAAGCTCGGGACCGATTTGTGGATTTCTGTAAGAAACATAGTATCCATTGTATCTTGAAAAGATATAATGGTGAAGACCAGTATTTTGGCGGATGGATCGATAATACAGATCCCCATGACCTGAAAGAACCCGGGTATATACTCGAAGCAAATGCTCGAAATTGTCCACAGAACCGTATCAAAAATATGCATGTCTATGATGGAAAACTGCATCGTTGTGCAAATTCTTGCTTCATGATGGAGATGCGATTGTTTCCGCCGAAAGAAGGCGATTTTGTTGAGCTACGGGATATTCAAATGAGTCGTGAGGAAAAAAGAGAGATCATTTCCCAGTTTTATGAACATGCTCGCCGTTCTTGCCGTTATTGTAAACAGAAATATATGGATATATTGCCCAGATACCCTGCAGCAGAACAGATGGGATAGGGGAGGAGATTTCTATGAGTATTTTTGAAAAGCATTTTCCATTAGGTCTTGGCACATCTAGATTTCCTATTTCGGGACCAGATGATACCAATGGGATTGAAAGATCCATAGGATTGGTCTGTAAGGCTTTGGAGAGAGGGATAGATTACATAGATGTGGGTTACATCTATTCTGCAGGTATGGCTCCATTTGTTTTAAAAGAGGCATTTTTGCAGACGACTAGATCTTTTTCTATAACGGCAAAAGTCATGTATGGACAAGACAGGACGGCTGATGATGCCCGAAGGCGTGTGGAACTGTATCTTAAAACCATGGGGTTGGAGAAAATACAGTATTTTACCTGCTGGACGATCTGGAACTATGAGATATTTGAAAAGATCATGAAAAAGGGAGGTATCTACGAAGGTGCTCTGCGAATGAAAGAAGAAGGGCTGATCGATCATATCTGTTGTTCTCTTCATGCAGCTCCAGACGATATATTGAAGATCATCGATAGTAAGGCGTTTGAAGGGATCACGATCTCCTATTCTATGCTCAATGCAGCGAATATGCGTCCGGTCTTAGATACTGCTCAGGTCAATGATATCGGCGTTACCGTAATGAATCCTTTGGGCGGTGGTGTTATCGCTCAAAATAAAGAATATTTTTCTTTTGCTTGCGGAGATAGAGATGAAGGTAATACGATTCATGCAGCTTTGCGATTTGTTAAAGCGCATCCTGCCGTGGATATCGTATTAGGCGGCGTAAAAAGTGAGGAAGAATTAGAAGATAGTCTTAGTGTTTTTTCTAGAGTGGATCCAGAACCGCCTGAAGAAAGACTTAAGCGGGTTACGGATAGCGTTGCAGGGTTAAAAGGATTTTGTACAGGATGTAAGTATTGTGAGGGATGCCCGAAGAAAATCCCAACAGCGGCTATTATGCAAGCGCGAAATACGTTGTTATTTGAACCAGTAGCGGCTTATAATCGCACAGGGCCGGAAGAACTGCTGTATCATATCCAGATGTTCCGGCCACTGCTCCATGACGAAGGGTGGCTTCCTGAAACAGCAGAGAATCCATGTATCAGATGTGGAAAATGTGAAAAGCAGTGTACACAAAAATTGGGGATCATAGATGCTGTGGCAGATACATATTATCGCGCAGAACAAGCACATTTTACAAAAGAGGCTCATAAAGAACGATTAAAAGAACTCGTATACAACAAAGGATATACAAAGGTTGGACTTTATCCAAATGGAGGATTTTCTAATTTGATAATCCGACTATATCATGAATTTTTCGGTGAGCCAGAGTTTGAATGGCTACAATTCAACAGTGATCCTAAAATGTGGGGACAAATGGCAGATGAGAGGATCGTGCATGGCCCTGATGAGATCCCTAGTCTCCTGCCAGATATGATTTTAATCTGTACATATAAATATGACCAAGAGATAGAAAACAATTTATGCCAGTATGAGAGTTATGGTGTTAGGATTGAAAAATTGCATAGACTAGAGGAGATGCCGTGGGTATTTTAGGGCATAAGAAAGTAAATGTTTTTACAATGGCATATAATGTGCAGGAAACTTTGGGGAGAGCGATAGAAAGTATCCTAGGTCAGACATTTGGAAATCTGGAATATTATATACTGGATAATGGTTCTGAAGATAATACATGGGAGATCATCTTGCAATATGCTGAACTTGATAAACGAATTATACCACTAAATACCTACAATAATGATCCGACCTGTGGTTGGGCGATTTTTCGGACGATCATCAATGCTACGGATGCAGATTATATCGTCTGGTGTGATGCAGATGATGCATATACCTTAGATTTTTTGGAAAACATGATCGGTTTTGCGGAGGAGAATAGATTGGATATCGCTGCCTGCGGATATGATAAGATTAGAGAAAGCACAGGCAAGATAGAGAAACATAAGGCATTGGAAGAGGATATGGTTATTTATGGAGATTTATTCGCAGAAAGATTTATTGAGTATAGAGGTTTTATTTCCTACTTGTGGGGAAAACTGTATCATGTTCCTTTTTTAAAGAAAGCAGATATAATACGTAAGCCTGGAAGAGCAAGAACTTGTAATGATACGATTTGGACTTTAAATATGTTTCGAAAGGCAGAGCGTATAGGTATCCACAGTAAAGCGATGTACCATTACTATCAATACCATGATTCTTTTTCGCATAGAAATATTGAAGACGGTTTAAACAGCTATCGAGACCTATGGTCAGCAACAAAAGAGTATCTGGAACATTATGGACCAATCTCCAGACAAAATGAGGATTTTCTTTATGCAATCTATCTTTCTCTCGTAGAGGAAGCAACAGGAAATGTGTTTTCTGCGACATTAAATACAAAGAAAAAATTAGTTCTATTGGCAAGACTTTTTGATGACCCCGTATGGATGGATACATTGAAACGAGATGCTGACCCAATGTTACGTAATTTGGCGGCGAAAAAAGATTTTGTTAATGGCGTAAAAGAAAAAATAATGTCATTGCCAGGAGTAGAAGTGTATCCAGCACTAGAACAGCATCTGTTAACTCATCTCGAAGTCTTATAGGATAATACAAAAAGACGATAAGGTGAAATGTTAAAGTAGATTTTACTGTTTGATCAAATGCGTAGAATACAACCTTGTATGATATAAAGGCGGTTATCTGTAAGCACGACTGTAAAAAGGAGGTGAGAAACATATATGAAGTTTGCTTCTATATATTCAAAATCCAGGATCCCAGATCGTAAAAATAACATTGGGGAAACGATCATTGATCTTGCAATGGAGAAAATATACCAATACATGGGAATATCACATAATAACATTATATATATTGACAAACCGGCAGTATCCAGCTATGATGGGGAAAAAGTTATATTGCCGATCGTTAAAGGATATCCACAGTTTCATTCTATTACTAAGGCATTTTCAGATAAGATCATCCCTGTTTTTTTATGTTGGTCATTACTAGATGGCATACTCGATCCAAAAGATATTGATTATCTTAAGGAGCATGGACCTATCGGATGTAGAGACATGCATACTTTAGATGAATGCCTGAAGTATGGCATCGATGCATACTTTAATGGATGTATCACGATATGTTTTCCGCGGATGGAGCAGTACAACAAAAATGGCGATGTTTATCTGGTTGATGTACAACCGGAACTTAAAGAGTTCATTCCTGAAAAATTAAAACAAGAAGCTATCCATAGGACACACATGGTCACAGAAGGAGATTTAGCGACAGAAGCAACGAGATTACTAAAAGAATATGCTGGATCGGCAAGACTCGTCATCACGTCAAGGCTTCACGCGGCAATGGGTATCCCGGTAATCTTGGCCAAGAACGATTTTCCAAGTCGATATACTTGGTGTGACCGTTTTATTCCGGTTTACGATCGATCACAATATGATGTAATAAACTGGAATCCTCAGCCAGTGGAGCTAGAGAGATATAAGGAATTGATGATAGATCTGGTAGTTGCGAGACTCAACGCCGTTTTTCAGATGGAAACCGCCTGTAAGAAGATTGATCAATTTTATCGTGGACGGCCTAAACGAAGAGGAATAACAGCATTGGAAAAAACGATCCCTTTGATTGAAAAAGCGGTCCAGAAGTATGGAGAGGGACTGGATTACTCTTTGTGGGGAGTCAGCGTGCTTGCAGAGAGTATTTATCAATATATATTAGAGCATTACCCCAAAGCGCACTTGATCCATATATATGATAAATATAGAGTGTTAGATTTTCATGGCCTGATCACAGAACCATCAGAGGACATATGCCGCAAAGAGTATGTTTTTTTGATTGCTTGTCCTATGCTGGATACGATTAAATTGGAAATGGAAATTTTTTTAAAAAAACAGGTCAAGATAAGGACAATTATATTATAGCATCTCCGGTGGTCTAGTGTACTGGCCGGATCATATCTAAACAGTTTCTTGTTATACATAGTGGTTGCTTTTGTTTTACTAGAATACCACCCCTCCACCACCCTGCAGAAGATCATCAATGCAGGTATGGTGCCGGGGATCGCGATTAATCCGGGGACCAGCGTGGAGAATGTCTATGAGATGCTCCGCATCGTAAAAAAGGTCCTGGTCATGTCGGTGAACCCGGGCAATGCCGGGCAGATGTACCTGCCCTATGTGGGAAAAAAGATCACTAAGCTGCTGGCTTTAAAAGAGGATATGGACTTTGAGATCTACTGGGACGGGGCCTGCAGCGCGGATAAGATCCTGGAATTTGCCCCCAAGGGTGTGAAAGGATTTGTACTGGGGACGACCCTCCTGTTCGGGCGTGGAAAGCCCTATGGGGAGACGCTGCAGGCGATACGGGAGCTGCGGTTTTAGCGCGATCAGCTCAGCTGGGGCCGCAATTCACTGAACAGCTCCCGGCGGTAGGTGGGATCCTCCATGACACGCTGGATGTCATCCGAGCGGTTTTGGGTCATCAAAAAGTGGATCATGGCAAGGGTCTGCTCTTCCACCTTATCTGTGACGGATCTCGTAACTTCCTTTGTGACGGATTCCGTGACTTCTTTTGTGACGGATTCCGTGACTTCTTTTGTGACGGATTCCGTGACTTCTTTTGTGA
>CAJUFE010000010.1:68415-107968 GCA_910585635.1 uncultured Lachnospiraceae bacterium
CGGATTCCGTAACTTCTTTTGTGACGGATTCCGTGACTTTTTTTGTGACGGATTCCGTGATCTCTTTGGAGAGCCGGTCTTCGATCTGCCGAGCCAGCTTCTGTTCCAGCCGGTCTAATATCGCTTCACTCATCGTGGTCTCACCTCCTTTTAATGTTCTGCGGGCTTCTGTAAAACGGGTATCGCCGGTGAGGGCTTCCAGCATCTGCAGGACTTCGTGTATGTGCTTTACGGTCCTGTCTGTAGGGATGTAGTCTTTGTTCTTTCGGGACTGCACGAAGTAGTCAGCGACGATCCGGAAATCACTTTTAAACAGTTGGACCTGTTCCTCGGAGAGGTAGGCGATCTGGAATAGGTTGATTTTATGGTCGTTGATATAGGGCTTTAGAGCCTGGGGGATATCAAGACAGCCGTATAAGGTCAGCGGCTTGCGCCACCGTGCCGAGCCGAAGTAAAGGACCAGGGTAACGACAGGATAGACGGCTTTTGGGGTGCCGTTATCATCGGTATCTAAAAGCTGTGCCCGATATGCCGCGCCGTCGTATCCCATGACCCTCAAAGGCATATAGGGGTCGGCTTTCGTCTGGTTTTCTAGCCCGATACATGCGATACGGATGGCTTGCCTGCGCCAAAATTTTGAGACATCCCGCTCTAATTCATGGATCTTGCCATCTGCCTTGTAGGAAGAACGCGGTTCCGCTGCTTCCAGTTCATCATCCTGTATCAGCCGTTGCCCTTGGAACAATAGGACATTTACGATGTCCGCAAATACGTCATTATAGGATTCCAGGTTCCTCTCGGTGATATCTTTTTCTGCCATAAAACACCGCCTTCTAGTGGACTGCCCCGCTGCTCCATGTGCGAAGGCCCGGCAGGACGTGCTTGTCATCTGTGTGGGTTGATAGAGGGCGCTCCCCCTTCTAAATCCTATTTTATAGGATTGGGGGAGGTTTTTCAACTATTTTTTTACAATGATGCGCTTATTTACAGACCAGGCAGAACATGCTAAGATAAACCTATGTCTGGAGACCTGCGGTCCATCGTGGTCTTGCCGGCTTATACCGGTCAGACATGGGATCAGGCATGACCGGTCAGACATGGGATCAGGCATGACCGGTCAGACATGGGATCAGGCATGACCGGTCAGACATGGGATCAGACATGACCGGTCAGACATTGGACCAGACATGACCAGTCGGACATTGGGCCGGACATGACCGGTCGGACATGGGATCAGACATGACCGGTCGGATATCCGATCGGTCATCAGGCGGATGAGGAGGGGACAGATGAGAGCATGGGTCTTACACGGCATAGGCGATCTTCGGTTTGAGACTGTAGAGAAGCCTGCCCTAAAGCTGGGGGAGGTGCTGGTCCAGGTCAGAGCGGCAGGCATATGTGGATCGGATATCCCCCGGATCTATCAAAATGGCGCCCACGTCCATCCGCTGATCCCGGGTCATGAGTTTTCCGGCGTGGTGGCGGAAGTGGGAGCTGGCGTGGACACCGCCTGGCTGGGCCAGAGGGTGGGCGTGTTCCCCCTGATCCCCTGCATGGCCTGCGCACCCTGCCAGAAAGAGCATTATGAGATGTGCCGGCAGTACCGCTATATCGGTTCCAGGCAGGATGGGGCTTTTGCCGAGTATGTGGCGGTCCCGGTCTGGAACCTTCTGCGTCTGCCGGAGAGTGTGTCCTTAGAGGAAGCGGCGATGCTGGAGCCTATGGCGGTGGCGGTCCATGCCATGAGGCGGATCCATCCATCCGCCACGGACACCGTGGCGGTCTGCGGTCTTGGCACGATCGGGCTTTTTCTGGTGATGTTCCTGAAGGAAGCAGGCGTGGGCCGGGTGCTGACGATCGGGAATAAGGAGTCCCAGAGGCGGGCGGCAGGCGAGCTTGGTGTGCCGGATGGAGACTACTATGCCTGTCGGTGCCGCGCCACCCGGCAACAGGCTGCACAACAGGACCAGGACACCCGGTGCCAGGCTGTGCGACAGGACCAGGACCGGCACTGGGCTGTGCAACAGGATCCGACCACCCAGTGCCAGGACATGCACCCCCAGGACAGCACATCGGTCCCGGCATGGATCCGTTCCCGCACGAAAGGCCTGGGCGTGGATGTGTTTTTCGAGTGCGTGGGAAAGGAAGAGACCTATGCCCAGGCCGTGGAGAGCACAGCGCCACTTGGCAGGGTCATGCTGGTGGGGAACCCATTTTCGGATATGGGGCTTGAGCGGGACAGCTATTGGAAGATCCTGCGGGACCAGCTGACGGTGATGGGTACATGGAATTCCTCCTTCTGTCACCGGCCGGAGGACGACTGGGCTTACGTGCTGGACCGTTTAGCCCAAAAGCGCATCGCACCGGCCCGGCTGATCACCCACCGGTTTTCTATGGGAGAGATGGAAAAAGGTTTTCACATCATGCGGGATAAGACAGAAGACTATGGGAAGGTGATGGGGATCTTTTAGGATCAGACTATCTTGTGTGCATCATGCCGCTGTGGATGGTGGTGCGTGGACCGTGATCGGATCTTAGCGGACGATCTTATGCCGTGTCCTGTTTACAGATCCGGCGGAAGATGTTAAGATAAGTTTGGATCAGATATCCGGGGCTGGAAAGGAGCTGCAGGCAGGATGAGGCGATATTTTAATACAGAAGGACTGTGCAGGCCGGATGTACACTATATGGTGGACCTTGGCGACCGGCTGAAGGAGATAAAGGAACGCTATGTGGAGCGGGGGAGTTATTTTATGATCGACCGGGCCCGACAGTATGGAAAGACCACGACCCTGCAGGCTCTGGCCGGATATCTGCGTGATCAGTATGTGGTCTTGTATATGGATCTTCAAAAGATGGGGGCTGAGGACTTTGCGGACGAGAAAGCATTTTCAAGGGCTTTCGTCAAAAGCCTTTCCGCCGCGTTCAAAACGGCAGGGACCTGGGCCGGGGAGCGGAAGGGAGCATTACAGGAGCTGCTGGATGCGCAGAGTGGCCTTAGCTTAAGCGATCTGTTCATCCTGCTTAGCCGGCTGTGCGGTGAGACAGCCCGTCCGATCGTATTGCTCATCGATGAAGTGGACAGCGCAAGTAATGATCAGGTGTTCTTAGACCTTTTGGCACAGCTTAGAGCCTATTATCTCGACCGGGAGAACAGCCCGATCTTCCAGTCTGTGATCCTTGCCGGTGTATATGATATCAAAAATCTGCGCTTGAAGATACGGCCGGAGAAGGAACATCGATATAACAGTCCGTGGAATATCGCGGCAAGATTTAACATGGAGATGAGCTTTTCGGCGAAACAGATCGGCGCGATGCTGCAGGGATATGAGGATGACTGCCATACAGGGATGGATGTGGAGGCAGTAGCAGGAGAGATCTATCGGTATACCTTCGGCTATCCCTATCTTGTCTCGGCGATCTGTAAGCTTCTGGATGAAGAGCTTTCAGGGAACAGATGCCCGAAAGATACCCTGGCGGCATGGTCTGAGCGAGGGATCGCGGCGGCAGTGGATATCTTGCTGCGGGAGAGGAGCCCGCTCTTCGACAGTATGATCCGGCAGCTGACGGAGCATCCGGACATGAAAAGGATGCTGCAGGCCATCCTGTTCCAGGGGAAGAGAGTGACCTATAACCCGGACAACCCGGCTATAGAGCTTGCGGCCATGTTTGGCTATATCTCTTCTAAGGCCGCAAGTGTACAGGTGGCAAACCGTATCTTTGAGATGCGACTTTACAATTATTTCCTTTCCGAAGAGGAACTGGATAGCCTGCTCTATGATCAGGCCCAGGGAGACCGCGGGAGGTTCATCGTGGACGGCAGGCTGGATATGGATCTGGTCCTGGAAAGATTTGCGGCCTGTTTTCATGATATCTATGGGAAAGATGAAGATAAGTTTGTGGAAGCCCATGGCAGGAAATTTTTCCTGCTCTATCTGAAACCGATCATCAATGGAACAGGGAACTATTATATCGAAGCACAGACACGGGATGCCAGGCGGACCGATGTGATCGTAGACTATCTGGGAGAACAGTTCATCATCGAGTTAAAGATATGGCGTGGAAATGAATATAACGAACGAGGAGAGGAGCAGCTGGCTGGCTATCTGGATCGTTATCATTTGAAGAAAGGATACATGATCAGCTTTAACTTTAACAAAAATAAAGAGCCAGGCGTGAAGGAGGTCCGGCTTGGCGACCGGGTGATCGTGGAAGCGATCGTCTGATATTTTCTATAGAAAGGAAGAGGGCCATATGAAGATCGTATACCCCGCGGTTTTTTCAAAGAAAGAGGACGGAGAGGGCTATAAGGCCTATTTCCCGGACCTGGAGGGCTGTGTGGCCGAAGGTCCCGAGATTGAGGATACGGCAGACCGGGCCAGGGAGGCGGCCAGGGACTGGATCGAGATCGAGATGGAAGAAGGGAATGACCTGCCAGGGATGAGCCATACAGAGGACCTGGAGCTTAAGGAGGGCGATGTGGTCAAATATCTGACCATGACCATCCAGCTGGTCCCCGGGTATGAATAAACATCTGTGATATCCCGGCTCTGCCTATATCCATCCCCCATCCAGTGACAATATCTGTCCGGTGAGATAAGGACTGCTTTCGGCTAATTGAAAGACCAGGTCCGCTACCTCATCCGGCTGCCCCATGCGCCCTGCCGGGATCTCCTCCAGCAGGGCTTCTTTTTCTGCAGGCGTGAGCCAACGGTTCATATCCGTGTCGATCGCCCCGCAGGCGATGGCATTGACCTGGATATCGCTGGGGGCCAGCTCCTTGGCCAGGGCCTTGGTGAAGGCGTTCACGCCGCCTTTGGCGGCCGAATAGGCCACCTCACAGGAAGCCCCGCAGATGCCCCAGACAGAAGAGATATTGATGATCTTCCCCTGCCTGCGGCGCACCATCCCGGGGATCGCCAGCTTGCAGCAGCAGAAAAGGGAGGTCAGATCGCTCTTTAGCAGCCGGTCCCATTCCTCTATGGTCATGTCCTGGAGCAGGCCCAGGTGGGACATGCCCGCATTGTTCACCAGCACGTCTAAAGGGCCGAAGGTCTCCTGGAGCTGTCCAAAGAGCCTGCGGCAGTCCGCCAGATCGCCCATGTCCCCTACATGAGCGAGGCAGGGGCTGCCCAGGGCCAGGATCTCTTTTTGCACGCCCTCCAGTTTTTCTCTATTGTGGATACAGGTGATCGCGGTCTGCCATCCTTCCCGGGCGAACTTCAGAGCGATCGCCCGCCCGATGCCGCGGGAAGCGCCGGTGATGAGGACGGTCTTTTTCGGTGAGGGGTCGATCTGGGGCATTTTAACTGGGGCCTCCTTTACTGTGATCTCTATTTTTGCTATAGAGCCAGTATACACCAGATCCTGGGGGATAGCAATGGGCCGGATGCCTGCAGCAGTCACGTTATACCCAAAGGGTTACTTTTCACACCCACGCCAGCTAAAGTAGCGCAGGGAGGGGCCTGGCACAAAAGGAACCCCTTGAGGAACATCGGCGCTTAGCGAGGTCTTTTCGAGCTTAGCGTCCGCTATGTTCCTCATGGAGCGAGAGCGCGGTGACGCCCAGACAGGTCCCTCCCGGAGCGGACCCTTGGCCAACCTGTGAAAAGTAACCCCAAAGGGCACGATGGCGTACGGTCAGCGCGGTGGATGCCCAAGGGGCAGACTACATGCAGACCGATCTGGACTTTTACCCCGCGTAACCTTCTCGTAATAGGATCGTAAGAAATTGAGCAAGACCATTTTTCAAAAATATGGTATACTAAAAAAATGCAGATCGAGCATAACACCATTAAGGATAAAGAGCAGCGATAAAAACAGCAGCAAAAAACCGTAACGATAAAAACCGTAATGATAAAAACAGTGATGATAAAAACAACAGCGAAGACAGGAGAGAAGATATGGATGAGATCTACGATCTTTTGATAATAGGTTCCGGCCCTGCCGGTCTGGCAGCGGCCATCTATGCCCAGCGGGCCCGTCTCCATGCTGCCGTGATCGAGAAGCTGCCGGCCAGCGGCGGGCAGGTGCTGAACACGGTAGATGTGGACAATTATCCCGGCCTGCCCGGCGTGGGGGGCTATGAGCTGGGGATGAAGTTTAAGGAGCATGCGGACCATCTGGGCGCGGTGTTCCTGGATGATACCATCAAAGAGATCAGGGACCAGAAGGACAGGAAGATCCTGCTTGGCGAGAAGGATCGTTATGTGGCCAAGGCAGTGATCATCGCCACGGGAGCCATGCATCGGGAGCTGGGCGTCCCGGGTGAGGGAGAGCTCAAGGGGCGGGGCGTATCCTACTGTGCCACCTGTGACGGGGCCTTTTTCCGGAATAAGACGGTAGCCGTGATCGGCGGCGGGGATGTGGCGCTGGAGGATGGGATCTTCTTGTCCAGGATGTGCAAAAAGGTCTATCTGATCCATCGGCGGGACCGTCTGCGCGGCGCCAAGAGCCTGCAGGAGACGTTCCTCTCCCGGGATAATGCCCAGGTGCTCTGGGATACCGTAGTAGAGGAGATCCAGGGCGCCGGCCGTGTGGAAAATATCAAGCTGAAAAATGTTAAGACCGGACAAGCCTCCGATCTGCCTGTCCAGGGTGTGTTCATCGCCGTTGGGATCGTCCCTCAGAGCGATGCGTTTACCGGGTTGGTGGAGATGGAGGGCGGCTACATCCGGGCTGGGGAGGACTGCGTGACCTCCGTTCCCGGGATCTTTGCCGCAGGCGACGTACGGACCACGCACTTGAGACAGGTCCTGACAGCAGCTGCCGACGGCGCAAATGCGGTCGCCAGCGCGGAGCGGTATCTGGAGAGCATACGCTGATCTGGCGTGTTCGGTAGCCCGTAGGAGGCAAGTAGCCGCGTGGCAGCCTGTCGGCGAGACAGCTGAGGGCGAGACGGTCGAGCGGTATCCCATCGGCGGAGCGGCCGTGTGGGCAGATCGGATCCGGCAGACAGAGAGCGGGCAGGACTGGCACAAAGAGCGTGTGGTGCATGGCGGATATGCCAAGATAGAGCGATGCAGATGCAGTAAGACGGATGCAGCGATGCAGCGAGACGGATGCAGCGAGACAGAAAGGCGATAGTGGATGGAAAAGATCGATGGACATACAGAAAGAGATCAGATGAGGAGAAGACGGACGAGAAAAAGACAGCCCATAGGGAAAAAGGGCCTTGCCCATACGGATACCCGGATATTTCCGATAGCGGCAGCGGGTATCTGCCTTTTTAGCCTAAGTGTGGGCGCCGCTTTTTTGGGCGGCGGGGGCCGCAGCTTTCTTACAGGAGGGCCTGCCGGACAGGGAAGGGAGGCGGTCCAGGAGACAGAGGCCGCCCTTTTAGGAAAGAGCTTTTATGAACGGGAACTGGTCATGGCGCCGGAGGATTATGCCAATGTGGCGATCTCCCAGGTGACCGACTATGTGAACATCCGTCAGGAGGCGACTACCGCCAGCCCGGTGGTGGGAAAGCTTTATAATAATTGTGCGGCTACGATCCTGGGGCCGGTGAACGGCCAGGGCGGGGTCTGGTATCAGATCCGGTCCGGGACGGTGAGCGGCTATGTGAAGGCCCAGTATTTTATCACAGGGGCTCAGGCGGAGGCGATCGCCAAGAATGTGGGTACAGAGTATGCCACGATCAACACCTCGGCCCTGCGGCTGCGGTCGGAGCCGAACCTCACCAGCGAGGTCCTGACCACCTTAAAGCAGGGCGCCGAGTATGTGGTCCTGGAGGAAAAGGACGGCTTTGCCCGTTTATCAGTAGATGCGGATATGGAAGGCTATGTTTCCATGGATTACATAAAGATCCGGGTGGACTTTAAGCAGGCAGTCTCCTTGGAAGAGGAGGCAGCAAAGCAGGCAGAGGAGACCAGGAGACGGCAGGAAGCAGCGGAGGCCATCCAGAAATGGCAGGATGTCAAGATGGTGGAGGCGAAGGCGGACAGCACCGGAGGATCATCCGGCCAGAGCGGCACGCCGGGCGGCGGCAGCGCCCAGGACGGAGAACGCGCTCCGGCGGGGGCCGGAGAGGACTCTGGGGCGCCTTCGGTCCATCAGATCAGCCGGACAGACGGGGGCGGGGCCGATCCGGCCGCCAGCAGCCAGACCATAGCAGCCAGCCCGGTAAAGGAGGACGGTAAGGAACAGGTCCAGGCTCCCGCCCAGGGTACGGCGCAGGCGGCAGGCGGCGCTGCGGTCACCAGTAAGGCTTTGGTGGGTACTGGAGGCTCGGGCAGCCCAGGCGGTCAGACAGCAGGTCCGGGCGGTGGGTCCGGCTCTGGTGGCGCAGCAGGTCCCGGTGGCGCCTCTGGTCCAGGGGGATCAGCGGCAGGTCCCGGCGGGGCAGCGGCTCCGGACGGCAGCTCATCGGCCATCACCTCTGCTACCAGGACGGCGATCGTGGCTTACGCGAAGCAGTTCTTGGGGAACCCCTATGTATACGGCGGCAGCAGCCTGACGAACGGGGCGGATTGTTCCGGCTTCGTGATGCGGATCTATGAGCATTTTGGGATCGATACCGGCAGGAGCTCCAGGGATCAGGCGGCTAATGGCCAGGAGATCAAGATCGATGCGGTACAGCCGGGAGATCTTCTCTTCTATGCCAGCGGCAGCACGATCAACCATGTGGCGATCTATATCGGCGGCGGCCAGGTCATCCATGCGGCCAGCGCCAAGTCCGGCATCATGATCAGCCCCTGGGATTACCGTACGCCCTGTAAGGCCGCTACCTTCCTGGACTGATGAGGGGCAGGGCAGGCGGCCCACGAAGTATGGCGCAGGATGATACTGCGGGCAAACGGATACAGACATAAGACGCGGATGTGCGATGCAGACATGAGACGCGGATATAGGATGCAGACATGGGATAGAGATCAAGAAAAAAACGGGAGGATCACCCGTTTTTTTCTTTGCTCGATCTTAGGAAGAGCCTGCCGATCTCTCGCTTCTCCGGATCCTTCCCGGTATTGCTGATCAAGGCGATCATGTTCTGCACGCTGATATCCTGGTAGTTGATCTCTTCCCGGACAGCCGGGATGTAGTGCTCCAGGATCGGGATCAGGATCAGGGCGGTGATGCCGGCGGTGAACCCGCCGTTATACAGGACGAACCCCCCGTGGAGGGCACTGGTGGCCGTACACATGGATGCGCACATGAAGCCAGACAGCAGGCCTGCCCGGATGCCGTAGCGTCCTACGATGGGAGCCAGTCCGGTGGCGAAGGCCACACCATTGATATAGCCCTGGGTGGTGATGGACCAGGTGATCGCCCGGCCATTGACATGGCAGAAGAAGGCCGTGACAAAATATAAGACCTGATAGCCCAGGACGATCGGCCACACATTCTTCGGATGCTGCCCCATGGCGGTAAAGGTCAGGGAGGCCAGCATGACCCCCATGGTAGGCCCGGTAAAGCCGGCCCCCTGGGTAAAGGTGATGACCACCACCAGATAGGCTAAGAAGAGCAGGCCGTAAAAGCCGATGTTGATCAGACAGAGGGGCATCCCATATCTCTCGGTAAAGTCACTGTTATGGCCGGTATCCCGTAGGAGCTTCCGGTATCCCTTTAAGCTTTTTCCATTTAAAAGATAGCCTGCCGCCAGACAGCACAGGAAGACTGCCGAGAAGAAGCAGACGGCGTAGAGCTTGTAGGAGTGGCCGTGCTGGTTGTAGATCACATTATTGTGATAGATCGGTCCCATAGAGCGGATCCCCATGGTCTTGTACATGAAGTTGTAGACAAAAAAGCCGAAAAGCCCAAAGGCCAGGCCGCCGTTATACAGGTCGTACCCTTTGTGCCAGACCTGGGCGCCGGGAAGGATGGCAGGGACCACGAAGCCTAAAAGGATGCTGAAGGCGATGGCCAGGAGGATCCCGGAAGGGGTCAGGCTCAGCTGGCCGAACACAAAGCTCCCCCGCTGGGTATAGCGGAACAGGAATTCGCTGATAAAGGGGGCAAAGGAGGTGGCGAACATACAGACCTGCAGGTTCCGCTTCAGGTCCAGCTTATTTAAACGGAGATAAAGGAAGGGGGCCAGGAAGCAGGGCCACATGTTCAGGAAGTTCAGCCCGTAGAAGCAATGGGCCACCACCAGGAAATAGCCGGCCAGAGTATTAGCATGGGACTCCCCTTTTAAGCCCGCCATAAAGAGGAAACAGACCATCCCGCAGGCTCCCGCGTTCAGCATGGCGGCGCTCAAGCCCCCTACGGCCAGATAGTCGGTCACCAGGGGGCAGGGGGAGATCATGATCAGATACCAGCTGTGGAAGACGCTCCCCCACTCCCCGGTATAGAGGGCGGCGGCGAAGGCGGAGATAAAAAAGGCCACAGAAAAAAAGAGGGCGGCCCCATTGATGATCTGGCTGTTCGTGGGCCGTCGGTCCGCCGGGAGAAGGACTGCCGTCCGGCCATCCGCTCTCGCCGGGTCGCCCGGCCCATCCAGGCCACCTGGTCTGTCCGGCCCGCTCTGTCCGTTCAGGTCATCCGTTCTGACCGATCCGGCTTTCCCATCCAGGTCGCCGGGTCTGTCCGGTCCAGCCAGTCCGTCCTGCTCATATATCGATGTTCTGCCCTCCATACTATGTACCTGCCTGTTCTTTTCTTTTTGCGAGTGATGAGCCTGCTCTGCGATGCATCCGCTGCCGGGCATCTGGAAGTTTGGAACATAAAAAGGGTGTGCATCTTTCTTTAGCGGTGCGGATGCACACCCCTCATCTTCTTAGAATTCCGGCTCGATCAGTCCGTAGGTGCCGCCCTTCCGCTTATATACGACACATACCTGGTCGTCCTCCGCGTTCAGGAATACATAAAAGCTGTGACCTAAAAGCTCCATCTGCAGGCAAGCCTCCTCCGGATCCATAGGCTTCACGGCAAATCTCTTCGTCTTCACGATCTTGATCTCTTCCTCGGCAACCGGCGTATCCTCCTGGAGGAAAGCGTCTGAAAAGGCAGGGGAGGACTGCTTGCGGTCGATCAGCTTTTTCCGATACTTTAAGATCTGGCGTTCGATGATCTCTTCTACCAGATCGATGGACACATACATATCATTGCTGGATTCCTCCGCGCGGATGATCGTCCCCTTGATCGGGATCGTCACCTCGATGTTCTGGCGCTCCTTCTGTACGCTCAAGGCCACGTTCACCTCGGTGTCAGGATTAAAATAACGTCCCAGCTTCCCGATCTTCTCCTCAATGGTGCTCCTGAGTCCCGGAGTCACTTCAAGATTTCTTCCCACGATGACAAAACGCATATGATCAACTCCTTTTCTATGATGACTCAAGTATAGCATGTTTTAGGGAAAGAAACAAGAAATACTGTCAAAAATATGGGCGATAAAATAGAAAAATTGGTTAGTTTTCCGGATCTCCTCCCAACCATCGCTTCCTGTCATCGGCTGTAATAAACGAGGGGGAAATTGTGGATAATGTGGATAACTTGGTGCATAAGTCGGATCTTTCCGAAACAGATGGGGGCGGTCTTTGTGGATAAAGCGTGGGGATGGGGGTGTGGACAGTGTGGATAAAGCCGGATGTGGGTGGATCGTGGAATGTTAATTTTTTATGAACAGATTGAATAAACCGCGACTTAGTGCTACAATAAGAAAGATTGGCTGCTACGGGCAGCATGGCAGCGCATGGAACAAAGCGTGTGGAGAGATGCGATAGGAGCAGAAAATAATAGGAGATCACAGATGAACATTATCGAAAAAGTGTTTGGGACCCATAGCGAGCGGGAATTGCGATTGATCGGTCCGATCGTGGACCGGATAGAGAGCCTCCGTCCGGAGATGGCGGCTTTATCAGATGAGGGCTTGCGGGATAAGACCCGGATCTTCAAAGAACGTCTGGCCAAAGGGGAGACTCTGGATGATATCCTGCCGGAGGCCTTTGCCGTTGTCCGGGAGGCGGCGAAAAGGACCTTGAACATGGAACATTTCCGGGTACAGCTGATCGGCGGCATCGTGCTCCATCAGGGCCGTATCGCGGAGATGCGTACCGGTGAAGGAAAGACTCTGGTATCCACGGCGCCCGCCTATCTGAACGCGCTGGAGGGCAAAGGGGTCCACATCGTGACCGTTAATGACTATCTGGCTAAGCGTGACGCGGAATGGATGGGACAGGTCCACCGTTTCTTAGGATTGACGGTGGGTGTGGTGCTCAATGATATGAACTCCGAGCAGAGGAAGGCCGCCTATGCCTGTGACATCACCTATGTGACCAATAACGAGCTGGGCTTTGATTACCTTCGGGATAACATGGCGATCTACAAGGAGCAGATGGTCCTAAGAGGCCTGGAATATGCCATCATCGACGAGGTGGACTCCGTGCTGATCGACGAGGCCCGTACCCCGCTGATCATCTCCGGCCAGAGCGGGAAGTCTACCAAGCTCTATGAGGTCTGCGACATCCTGGCCCGCCAGCTGGAGCGGGGCGAGGAGTCGGCGGAATTTTCCAAGATGAACGCGATCTTAGGCGAGGAGATCGAGGAGACCGGCGATTTCATCGTCAACGAGAAGGATAAAGTGGTCAACTTAACGGAGCAGGGCGTGAAGAAGGTGGAGGATTTCTTCCACATCGAGAACCTGGCCGATCCGGAGAACCTGGAGATCCAGCACAATATCATCCTGGCCCTCCGCGCGAATAACCTGATGCACCGGGATAAGGACTACGTGGTCAAGAACGACGAGGTCCTGATCGTGGATGAGTTCACCGGCCGGATCATGCCGGGGCGCCGGTATTCAGACGGCCTCCACCAGGCGATCGAGGCCAAGGAGCATGTGAACGTGCGCCGGGAGAGCCGTACCTTAGCCACGATCACCTTCCAGAATTTCTTTAATAAATTTGCCAAGAAGGCCGGCATGACCGGTACGGCCCTCACCGAGGAGAAAGAGTTCCGCAGCATCTACGCCATGGACGTGATCGCGATCCCCACCAATGTGCCGATCGCCCGTGTGGACTTAGATGACGCGGTGTATAAGTCCAAAAAGGAAAAGTTTAAAGCCGTAGTGGATGAGATCGAGGCGGCCCATGAGAAGGGGCAGCCGGTGCTGGTGGGCACCATCACCATCGAGACCTCCGAGATGCTCAGCGGGATGTTAAAAAGGCGGGGGATCCCCCACAAGGTCCTGAACGCCAAATTCCATGAGCTGGAGGCGGAGATCGTGGCGGATGCCGGTATCCACGGCGCGGTCACCATCGCTACCAACATGGCGGGCCGTGGTACGGATATCAAGCTGGACGAGGAGGCCAGAGCCTTAGGCGGCTTAAAGGTGATCGGCACCGAGCGCCATGAATCCCGGCGTATCGATAACCAGCTGCGGGGCCGTTCCGGCCGCCAGGGGGACCCAGGCGAGTCCAGGTTCTACCTGTCCTTGGAGGACGATCTGATGCGTCTCTTCGGCTCTGAGCGTCTGATGAAGATGTTCGAGGCCCTGGGCGTGCCGGAAGGCGAGCAGATCGAACATAAGATGCTGTCCAATGCCATCGAGCGGGCCCAGATGAAGATCGAGAGCAATAACTTCGGCATCCGCGAGAACCTGCTGAAATATGACGCGGTGAACAATGAGCAGCGGGAGGTCATCTATGCCGAGCGCCGCAAGGTGCTGGATGGCGACAACATGCGGGACGTGATCTTAAAGATGGTCACGGATATCGTGGAGAACGTGGTGGATATGTCGATCTCGGACGAAGGCGGCGAGGACGGCTGGGATCTGAAAGAGCTGAACTCTCTCCTGCTCCCCATCATCCCCTTAAAGCCGATCGTGATGAGCGATGAGCTGAAGGGCAAAAAGAAGAACGAGTTAAAGCATATGCTCAAGGAGCAGGCGATCAAGCTCTACGAGCTGAAGGAAGCCGAGTTCCCCGAGGCCGAGCAGATGCGGGAGATCGAGCGGGTGATCCTCTTAAAGGTGATCGACAACAAATGGATGGCCCACATCGACGACATGGACCAGCTGCGGGAAGGCATCGGCCTCCAGGCCTACGGCCAGCGCGATCCGGCGGTGGAATATAAGATGAGCGGCTATGAGATGTTCGAGGGCATGACCGCCGCCATCCGGGAGGAGACGGTCCGCATCCTGTTCCATATCCGCGTGGAGCAGAAGGTGGAGCGTGAGCCCGCCGCCAAGGTCACCGGCACCAATAAAGATACCAGTCTGGCTAAAGCACCGAAAAAGCGTGATGTCCAGAAGATCTACCCGAACGATCCATGTCCCTGCGGCAGCGGGAAGAAGTATAAGCAGTGCTGCGGGCGGAAGCCGGTCGGGAAGGTTTGAGAGAAGAGGAGACTGGACCAGATCTTTGCATGATATAAGGAATAAACCCCGTCGGGTAGGACCGACGGGGTTTTTGTAGGTAAAGGACCGATCTTGTGCATTTTCGGCATTTGCTGTTTTGGAAAAAGATGAGCGATGTTACAAGATCCGTATGTATGATGCCCTAAAGCGGAAATATACACAAGGAAAGGGACCGCTTTGGATGGTGGTGCTCTCCGGGCTAAAGGCTATCCTGGAGCAAGTGGCAAAAAGATCCATCGCGTCAGACTGCCAGAAAGTGCAAAAAACACTTGACGTATCCCAGATCTGCGAGTATAATGATTTTCGCAGTCGAGCACACAGACTGCTGATAAAGACATTGGGCTATCGCCAAATGGTAAGGCAACGGACTCTGACTCCGTCATTGTGAAGGTTCGAATCCTTCTAGCCCAGTTCACGAGCCTGCAGCTTATTGCAGGCTTTCTATATTTATGACCGTCAGCCGCAACGCATGGGTCGTCAGCCGCAACGCATGGGTCGTCAGCCGCAGTGTACTGACCGTCAGCCGTCACGGCTGTGACAGCGAAAGTGAGAGAGCAGGAGGGGATCTAGCATGTATCATTTTGACAGCCGGGTCCGTTATAGCGAGACAGGGGAGGATGGATGCCTGACCCTGACCGGCGTGATCGATCTTCTCCAGGACTGCAGCACCTTTCAGTCCGAGGACTGCGGGGTGGGCGTGAAGTATCTGGAGAGCAGGCGGAAGGTATGGATGCTCTCTTCCTGGCGGATCTGTATCGACCGCTATCCGGAGCTGGGGGAGCAGATCCGGGTGGGGACCTGGCCCTATGGAAATAAGGGGATCTACGGATACCGGAATTTTGTCATCGAAGATCTTACCGGGCAGCGGCTGGTGGAGGCGGACTCCACCTGGTTCTTGCTGGACTTAGACAGCGGGCTTCCCTGCCGGGTGCGCCAGGAGGATGTAGGGCCTTACGGAGAGCCTGGGGAGAAGATCCCTATGGAGCCGGCGCCGAAGAAGATCTCGCTCCCTTCTATATATGAAGAGGGGGAGCCGGTCATGGTCCGCTCCCACCATATCGATACGAACCATCATGTCAATAACGCCCAGTATGTGGAGATCGCCAGGGAGGTGGTCCCTGGGGGTACGGGAAGGATCCGGGAGCTGCGGGTGGAGTATAAAAAGGCAGCGGTCCTAGGCGATGTGATCTATCCGAAGATCAGCCGGGAGGGCGGACAGATCACCGTCCTTTTGCAGGACGGGCAGGGAGGCTCTTATGCGATCCTGTGGATGCGGGCTGTCTGAGCACGGACGGCCGAGAGGATATGGATCCGGACCGCGTGTGCCAGGAGAACATAGAGAGGACAGAGGATGAAGGAGGCAGGAGAGGATGATCCGATTAGGAAAGGTACAGGAGCTTAAGGTCGTCAGGGAGAAAGCCTTTGGGGTCTATCTGGGAGAGGATGAAAAGAGCGAGAGCAGCGTGCTCCTTCCCAAAAGACAGGTCCCGGAAGGGACCAAGGTGGGCGATATGCTCCAGGTGTTCATCTATAAGGATTCCGAGGACCGGCTGATCGCCACTACGGGGATCCCTAAGCTCCAGGTGGGCCAGTGCGGTGTGCTGGAGGTCAAGGATGTGTCCAGGATCGGCGCGTTCCTGGATATGGGGCTGGAGAAGGATCTGCTGCTCCCCTTTAAAGAGCAGAGCCATCCGGTGAAGGTGGGGGATACCTGCCTGGTGGCCCTCTATGTGGATCGGAGCAAGCGTCTGGCGGCTACCATGAAGGTGTACCCTTACATGAGCGATCAGTCACCTTATCATCAGGATGACGAGGTGAAGGGCTGGATCTATGAGCTGAACGATATCCTGGGCGCCTTTGTGGCGGTAGACAATAAATATTATGGACTGATCCCGAAGAAGGAGATGTTCGGGGACTTCAAGGAAGGCGAAGAGGTGACCTGCCGCGTGATCAAGGTGCGGGAGGACGGAAAGCTGGACTTGAGCCCCAGAAAGAAAGCCTATCTCCAGATGGGCGCGGACGCGGAGCTGATCTTACAGGGGATCGAGGAGCAGGGAGGCGTGCTCCCCTTTGATGACAGCGCCAGCCCGGAGCAGATCCGGGAGATGTTCCATATGAGCAAGAACGCATTTAAGCGGGCCGTAGGCCGCCTTTTGAAGGAAGGGAAGATCTGTCTGAAGGAAGGGCGGATCGAAAAGCTGGAGAGCGCCCCGGAGGGGGCTGAGAAGGCCGATGGGGCGAGAGCGGGCCGGATGCCGGAAAGGTCCGAGGGAGCGCGAGAGAGCCGGGGGCCGGAAAGGTCCGAGGAGGCGAGGGAGGGCCGGATGCCGGAAAGGTCCGAGGGAGCGCGAGAGAGCCGGATGCCGGAAAGGGCCGAGGGAGTGCGAGAGAGCCGGAGATCGGAAAGGTCTAAAGATCCGCGGGAGGACAGAAAGCCGAAAAGGCCCTGGGGCCTCAAGGAGGACCGGAGGCCGGATAAGGCAGGTGTCTTTAAGGAGAACGTCCGACCGGGGAAAGCCCGGGGACCTAAGGAGGCCAGGGAGCCGGATAAAAACAGAGCATCTGAAGGAGACAAAATACGGAAAAGACCAGATCGGCCGGATAAAAAGGACCATTTGGGATAAAACTGGATAGAGGCAACGAGAACAGGCGGCCGACGTTTTAAGGCCGCCTGTTCTGCTTATAGCACGGCACAGCACAAAAAACGGTCATAGCTGTATGGCTGTGAGCCGATCATGGCAGCAAGGACGGGCCCATGCCAGAGGATGTGCATGCCAGAGGATGTGCATGCCAGAGGATGTGCATGCCAAAGGATGTGCATGCCAGAGGATGTGCATGCCAGAGGATGTGCATGCCAGGGGATGTGCATGCCAAAGGATGTGCAGGACGGAGGGATAGCATGAAAGAGGCGATAGGAGCAGCGATAACAAAACGGACCGGGGTCCGGGATGTTTTTTTGATGGTGGCAGGCTCGTTCATCATGGGCTTTGCCATCAAAAACATCTACGACCAGGCGGGACTGGTGACCGGCGGCGTGTCCGGTGTGGCCATCATCATGAAAGAAACGGCCGGGATCCCGCTCTGGTGTACGAACACAGCCTTGAACATCCCCTTGTTCCTGGTGGCTCTGAAGATGAAGGGCTGGGGTTTTATCAAGCGGACCATCGTGGCTACGGCGGCGCTGTCCCTCTCGCTGTATATCATACCGGAGGTCAGTCTGATCCCCGGCGACGACCTTCTGCTGACCGCATTGTTCGGCGGGCTGATCAGCGGAGTGGGGACCGGGATGGTGTTCCTGGCCCAGTCCACCACCGGGGGCACCGATATGCTGGCGGCTCTGATCCAGAAGAAGATGCCCCATTACACCATCGCCCAGATCATGCAGGTGCTGGATGCCTTGGTGGTCCTAGCAGGGGCCGCGGTCTTCGGGATCCGCTCCGCCCTGTATGCGCTGATCACGATCTACGGGCTGGCCAGGGTCTCTGACGGGCTGCTGGAGGGCCTTAAATTCTCCAAGATGGTGCTGATCATATCTGACCAGTATCCGGATATCGCCCAGGCCATCATGGAGGAGATGAGCCGGGGGGTCACCGGCCTGGATGCCACCGGGATGTACTCAGGTCAGGGGCGGCAGATGCTCTGCTGTGTAGTCTCCAAGAAGGAGATCAGCCAGTTAAAGGAGCTGGTGAGGCGCTTTGACCGGCGGGCCTTTGTGATCGTCAGTGACGTCCGGGAGGTCCTGGGAGAGGGATTTATCGAGTATTGAACGGCTGTCAGGGCCACATGTTGTGTCACATTTCACGAAAAAAAAGCTGCCTGGGGCGAAATAATACCATTGGACAACAATATTTACGATCTTGTCAGAATAAAATTGTTTGAAATTTGACACATCGGATATTTTTTAAATTGGATATACAGATCCAACAAAATTAAAAAATCCTTTTTGTCTACTTCATGTATAGTAAAAAAGCCAAAATTCCAGTATCATCATTCCAGATGCAAAAAGAGGGACGGTAAGACAGCCCCGGATGTTCAACAAGATCATATCTTTCAAAAGCAGGAGGAATCATAATGGCTAGTTTATCATTAAGACATGTTGAGAAAAGGTACCCCAACGGATACGTAGCAGTTAAGGATTTTAATCTTGAGATCGCCGATAAGGAATTTGTTATCTTCGTAGGACCGTCCGGATGCGGCAAGTCCACCACCCTTCGTATGATCGCAGGCCTGGAGGATATCTCCTCCGGTGAATTATACATCGATGACAAGCTGGTCAATGACGTAGAGCCCAAGGACCGCGACATCGCCATGGTCTTCCAGAACTACGCGCTGTATCCCCATATGTCCGTATATGATAACATGGCATTTGGCCTGAAGCTGCGCAAGACCCCGAAGGATGAGATCGACAAGCTGGTCCAGGAAGCAGCCAGGATCCTCGACCTGTCCCATCTGTTAGACAGAAAGCCGAAGGCATTATCCGGCGGCCAGAGACAGCGTGTGGCCATGGGCCGTGCGATCGTCCGCCAGCCGAAGGTGTTCCTGATGGATGAGCCGCTGTCCAACCTGGATGCCAAGCTGAGAGGCCAGATGAGGATCGAGATCTCCAAGCTGCATCAGAGACTGGGATCCACCATCATCTACGTTACCCATGACCAGACCGAGGCTATGACCCTGGGTACCAGGATCGTCGTTATGAAGGACGGTATCGTACAGCAGGTAGATTCTCCCCAGAACCTGTATGACAAGCCAGGTAATAAGTTCGTGGCAGGCTTCATCGGCGCACCGCAGATGAACTTAGTGGACGCTACCGTGGCTAAGAGCGGTTCCGACGTGACCCTGACCTTTGGCGGTGACACCATCGCGTTACCGGCGGACAAGGCGAAGAAGCTGGAAGCTGCAGGCTACATCGGCAAGACCGTGACCATGGGCATCCGTCCGGAAGATCTTCATGATGACGAGGCTTGGTTAGCGGCGAACCCCAAGGCTGTCCTGACCACCACTATCCGTGTATACGAGATGCTGGGTGCTGAAGTGTTCTTATACTTCGATATCCAGGATACCAGCTGCACAGCCCGTGTGAACCCGCGTACCACCGCAAGACCTGGTGATACCGTGAAGCTGGCTATGGACCTGACCAAGATCCATATCTTTGATAAAGACACCGAGAACGTAGTGCTGAACTAAGTTTGAGACGATAAAAAGTTTAAAAAGAGCAGGCGGGTTTCGATACCCGCTTGCTTTTTTGTACCATATGCATTAAGATAGTAAAGAAGGTAACAGTTCAGATAGGTCTGCGCACTTGTTTGCGCTGACCGTACGACATTGTACCCTTTGGGTAAAACGTAGTGGTTGCAGGCATACGGCCGATCGCGGAGTGATCTTGAACGACCGTATGCGGTGACAGTCCGGATGTTGTCTGAACTGTGAAAGAAGTGATGGACAAGTCCGGACTCCGCGTGGCGCCCGCTTAGAAGGGCTGCGCCAGGCGTATCTGAAGGTAAAGGAGAGATCGACATGATATCAAATCAAATCTTGCAGACGACTATCGAAGGCTTAAAAGGGATCACCAGGATCGATCTGTGCATCTGTGACACGGAGGGTAAAGTGCTGGCCACTACCTTTAATGATGCGGAGGAATATGAGAATTCCATCCTGGCGTTCGTGGACTCTCCTGCGGACAGCCAGGTCATCCAGGGCTATCAGTTTTTCAAGGTCTTTGACGAGCATCAGTTAGAGTATATCCTGCTGGCCAAGGGCGGCAGTGACGACGTATATATGGTCGGGAAGCTGGCGGCTTTCCAGGTCCAGAACCTCCTTGTGGCCTATAAGGAGCGGTTCGATAAGGACAATTTCATCAAGAACCTGCTCTTAGATAACCTCCTCCTGGTGGATATCTATAACCGGGCGAAGAAGCTCCACATCGAGACCAATGTGAAGCGGGTGGTCTACCTGATCGAGACCCAGCACGAGAAGGATGTGAACGCATTAGAGACGGTGCGCAGCCTTTTTGCCGGCAAGACCAAGGACTTCATCACCGCCGTGGATGAGAAGAACATCATCCTGGTGAAGGAAGTGAAGCCTAACGAGACCTACGAGAGCTTGGAGAAGACCGCCAGCACCATCCTGGACATGCTGAACACGGAAGCCATGACCAAGGTCCATGTGGCCTTCGGTACGATCGTAAATGAGATCAAGGAGGTATCCCGTTCTTATAAGGAAGCGAAGATGGCTCTGGATGTGGGGAAGATCTTCTACAGCGGGAAGAACGTGGTGGCCTACGCCCATCTGGGGATCGGACGCCTGATCTATCAGCTGCCCCTGCCCCTGTGCCGGATGTTCATCAAGGAGATCTTTGATAATAAGACTCCCGATGATTTCGACGACGAGACCCTGGCCACGATCAATAAATTCTTTGAGAACAGCCTGAACGTCTCCGAGACCTCCAGACAGCTCTATATCCACCGCAACACGCTGGTGTACCGTCTGGATAAGCTACAGAAGAGCACCGGTCTGGACCTGCGGGTCTTCGAGGATGCGATCACCTTTAAGATCGCCCTGATGGTGGTCAAGTATATGAAGTACATGGAGAGCCTGGAATATTGACATGATCCGATTGAGCGATGTGAGCATGATCTACAAGGCAGGGAACAAAGCCCTGCAGGACGTCTCCTTCACCGTGGAGGCGGGCGGCTTTGTGTTCATCGTAGGCCGGAGCGGCTCGGGAAAGAGCACACTCCTAAAGCTTTTGCTCAAGGAGCTGGAGCCTTCCTCCGGACAGATCTTGGTGAACGGCGTGGATCTGGGGGATATGCCCAGACGGCATATCCCCAGATACCGCAGGACCTTGGGGGTGGTCTTCCAGGATTTCCGCCTTTTAAAGGACCGGAACGTCTTTGAGAACGTGGCCTTTGCCCTGCGGGTGACCGGCGCCTCCGGCAGACAGATCCGGGAGCGGGTCCCCCGCATGCTCGGGATGGTGGGCCTGTCCTCCAAGTACAAAGCCTATCCCGAGCAGCTTTCCGGCGGAGAGCAGCAGCGGGTGGCGATCGCCAGAGCCCTGATCAACCGGCCGGATGTACTCTTGGCAGACGAGCCTACAGGGAACTTAGACAGCTTCCACGCGGTGGAGATCATGAAGCTTTTGGAGAAGATCAGCCAGCGGGGGACCACCGTGCTGGTGGTGACCCACAGCCATGAGATCGTGGAGACCATGGGGAAACGGGTGATCACGCTGGAGAAGGGCCGGGTGGTCCGGGATGAGGACTGCTGGTATCTGGACGCGTGAGCCGTAGCAGTCCGGAGGGATAAGGATCAGTGCGGTGGCCGTAGCAGCCCGGAGGGACAAGGATCGGTGCGGCGGCCGGGGCAGCCCGGAGGGACAAGGATCGGTGCGGCGGCCGTAGGAGCCCGGAGGGATAAGGATCGGTGCGGCGGCCGTAGCAGCCCAGAGGGACAAGGATCGGTGCGGCGGTCGGGGCAGCCCGGAGGGACCGGGACCGGTGCGGACAGAGCCGACAGAGCCGGCCGGGCCGGACAGACTGGCCGGACATGCAGGGATCGGGGACGGGATGACCAGGGAGTGGTACAGAACATGAAGATCGGCACATGCTTTTATTGCCTGAAACAGGGTTTGATCAATATACGCAGAAATCTCCTCCATTCGCTGGCGTCTGCCGCTACGATCTCTGCGTGTATTTTTTTATTTTGTCTGCTCTTTTCCATCACCGAAAACGTGCGGTATCTGGCCCGGTCAGTGGGAACGATCGTGGGCATTACCGTTTTTTTTGATGAGGAGCTGGGGGAGGAGGCGATCCTTACGATCGCGGACCAGGTGGAGGGCTGGGCGGAGGTAGACCAGCTCCACTATATCTCCGCCGAGGCAGCGTGGGAGGAGTTCCGGTCGGAATATTTCGCCGGGCGGGAGGAGCTGGCAGAAGGCTTTGCCCAGGATAACCCATTAGCCGGTTCCGCTTCCCTGGAAGTCTTTTTAAAGGATATGGATATACAGGAACAGGTGGTAGAGCGGCTCTATTCCATAGAAGGGGTCCGGCAGGTGAACCATTCCAGCCTGGTGGCGGCCGGCCTGGAGAGCATAGAGCGGGTGATCGGTCTGGTATCCGGCCTGGTCATAGCCGTATTGCTGGCCGTGTCTGTTTTCCTGATCGGCAATACGATCTCTGTGGCAGCGGCTTTTCGGAAAAATGAAAACCATATCATGCGTCTGATCGGGGCGACTAATGGGTTCATCCGGGCGCCCTTTCTGGTGGAGGGGCTCCTTTTAGGCCTGGTGGGGGCGGGGATCCCGCTGGTGGGGATCTATCAGCTCTATACCAGGGCAGCGGAGCATATCCAGGCCCATTACAGTCTGCTGACCGGTTTTTTCACGCCGGTGCCCGTGAGGGAGCTGCTGCCGGTCATGGGGGCCGTGGCCCTGGGGCTGGGAGCCGGGATCGGGCTTTTTGGGAGTTTCTTTGCGATACGGAGACATCTGCGTGTGTGATGGAGATATAAAGACTCCGGTAAGCGCCGATGCCCTCCTTGACAAGAGCGGGTCCCTTTTGTGACATGCCCCTCCCTCCGCTAGGTGGCTGGCTGCGATATAGACCTTTGGCAATGATGTGGCGGGAGCTATAGGATAAGGGCCTGGGAGAAGGTGAGGAGAGCACAGATGATAAGGCGGGAACGGATGGTAAGCTGGAAACAGCGGATGGCTGCGGGAACTGCCATTTTGTTGGCAGGTGTCCTCTTTGCGGTCCCGGCTTATGGCACGCGGCAGGATGTGGAGGATGCCAGGGCAGAGGCTTCGGCGATGGAAGCGGAGATGGAGAAGGTGGAGCAGACGCTCCAGAGCCTGGAGGGGCTGAAGGCAGATACGGCGGCGTATGTCCAGGAGCTGGATAGGAACCTGTCGGCATTGAGCAGTGAGCTGGAGGTGCTTGGCGGACAGGTCCTGGCAAAGGAGGAGGAGATCCGGGAGACAGATGTGCTGCTGGAGGCGGCAAAGGCAGATGAGGCCCGCCAGTATGAGGCCATGAAGCTGCGGATCCAATATATGTATGAAAAGGGGAGCGCCAGCTTTATGGAGATCCTCTTTGGGGCAAGGGATCTTTCGGAGCTTTTGGACCGGGCGGAGTATATCAGTAAGATCTCGGCTTATGACCGGGAGCAGCTGGATGTGTATGCAGCGGTCCGCCAGGAGCGGGAGGAGACCGAGGAGCGGCTTGACTGGGAGCATCAGGAGCTTTTGGCCCTTAAGGATGCGACGGCGGCGAAGCAGGCGTCTGTTGAGACACTCCTGGGTGCGAAGCAGGCGGAGCTGGCCTCCTATGAGGGGCAGGTCGCGTCAGCGAAGGAGCAGGTGGATGCCTATCAGCAGGACTTAGCGGCCCAGGAGGCGAAGATCCTGGCTTTGGAAGAGGAGATCTTACGGCAAGAGGAGGAAGCCAGGAGACGGGCGGAGGAGGAAGCGAAAAGGAGAGAAGAGGAGGCCAGGAGACTGGCAGAGGAAGCGCGGCAAGAGGCAGCAAGACGGGCGGAAGAAGAGCAGCAAGAGGCGGCAAAAGGGACGGAGGAAGAGCCGCATGAGGCACAGGGAGAGGATGGATCGGACAGCGGACCGGGACAAGGGGACGGCGGATCGAATATAAAGGCCGATCTTGGGGATAGTAGCTTTATATGGCCATGTCCTTCCAGCAGCCGGATCACATCAGACTTTGGCAGCAGGAGCTCCCCCACGGAAGGGGCATCCACAGAGCATAAAGGGATCGACATCGGTGCGGGGACCGGGAGCAGCATCCTGGCGGCGGCCGATGGCGTGGTGCTGATCGCCACCTACAGCTATTCCGCCGGGAATTATGTGACCATCAGCCATGGCGGCGGGGTCTCCACCGTCTATATGCATTGTTCAAGGCTAGATGTGGCGGCGGGCGAGACGGTAAAAAAGGGACAGGTGATCGGGGCGGTAGGGTCTACCGGCTATTCGACGGGACCGCACCTGCATTTTGCTATCCGCAGCAAAGGCGTGTATGTTGACCCATTAGACCATGTCCGTCCATAAGGCGGCAGCAGATAGGAGATAAAAGCATTGGAGAGCAGGAGCAGATTTTGGAAAGGTGTTTTGGTAGGCGCACTGGTGACGGCATTTGCGGGGCTGTTGATCGTAGGGATGTCTGCGGGGATCTTCCTGGTGGGCAGGAGTGTGATCCAGGATCAGATCCAGGTCCAGAGCGGGAGCCCGGCGGGAGCCGAGGAGGGAGCGGTGGACTGGGGACAGGTAGAAGCTAAGTCCAGGCGGATCCAGACGATCATCCAGCGCTACTTTTTATTTGAAAAAGACGGCAAAAATATGGAGGAGTTCATCTACAAGGGCCTGATGGCCGGTCTGGACGATCCCTATTCGGTGTATTATACCCAGGAGGAATTTACGGACCTGATGGAGGAGACCACCGGGGAATACTGTGGGATCGGAGCCATGGTCTCCAAGAACATGGTGACGGGCATGATCTCGATCGCCAAGGTCTTTAAGGGGACGCCGGCGGATGAGGCTGGTCTGCGGGTGGGAGATATCTTTTATCAGGTGGACGATCTGGAGGTGACCACGGATCTTGACCTGGATATCCTGGTGAAGCAGCATGTAAAGGGGGAAGAGGGGACCAGTGTCCATCTGAAGATGTTCCGTCCTTCGGTGGAGGACTATGTGGAGATGGATGTGGTCCGGCGGCAGATCGAGGTGCCTACGGTGGAATATTCCATGAAGGAAGAGGCCTACGGATACATCTCCATCAGCCAGTTCGATGATGTGACCACAGAGCAGTTCATAGCCGCTGTGGAGGACTTAGAGGAGCAGGGGATGAAAGGTCTCCTGATCGACCTGCGTGGGAACCCGGGCGGTGTGCTGGATACAGCCGTGGCTATGATCGACTACATGCTCCCGGACGACCTTCCGCGATATGCCGATGAAGAAGGGCGTGCATTGATCGTATCCACGGCAGACAAGGACGAGCAGGGGGAGAAATATTACTGCCAGGACGGCCACAGTGTGGATATCCCGGTGGTGGTCTTAGTGGACGGCAATTCGGCCAGCGCGTCGGAGGTGTTCGCCGGAGCCCTGCGGGACTATGACCGGGCCAAGCTGGTGGGGACCACCACCTTTGGCAAAGGGATCGTGCAGACGCTCCTGCCCTTAGGGGACGGTTCCGCGGTCAAGCTGACCACGGCCCACTATTACAGCCCCAGCGGGTTCGACCTCCACGGTATCGGCTTGGAGCCGGATGTGGAGATCGCCTATGAGGTGAGCCATGATCAGGAGAAGGAGGCCGCCACCGGAAAGGATGCGGCGGAGGCTTCTGACGGGAAGGGTGGAGCCTCCACTCCAGGGAAAGAGAAAGAGGCGGAGACCACCGCTCCGGAAGAAGGTGCGGGGACCTCTGCTCCTGGGGATGGATCAGGGACCTCCATTTCCGGTGGGACCGATAGTGAAGGAGAGGCGTCGGACAGCTCCAGAGCAGGGGACGGCGCAGGTGCGAAAACAGAGCCGTCCGGCAGCCAGGGAGGACAGGAGTCACCCGAGGAGGACGATGTGCCGGATAACCAGCTGGAGAAGGGGCTGGAGGTTTTGAAGGAGATGGTGCGGTCATAAAAAAATGATAAATTCTTTTGGCTTGACAAGGTTGAAATGCTTTTTTTAACGGGCCCCATGCTATAATCACATAAATGGAAGATTAAAAGTGTCAGCGATAAGATCAGGAGGATCCTACTGGCACTTTTGTCGTGCCAGAAAAGTAAGGGGATACCTACAGGGAGCGGAGGCAAGGGTAACAGTCCAGATCCCCTGGATCGTTACAAAGAAGGCTCATCTGCCAGGGAAGGAGAAAAAGGCATATGTCAAGAAAAAGAAGAAAAGACGTCAGACGGAAGAGCAGCGGCCTGTTAGCGGCAGCCATATTGTTTGTATTTGTTTTTGAACATTTTTTTGTACCATTTTCATATGCCACTTCACCGGACATGGCCAGCGCGTCCGACGCGATCCAGAGCGGGAAGGTCACCTTGACCAACGTCCCGGAGGAGGACGTGCAGATCGCGGTGCTCTCCGATGAGGCCGCCAGCGCATCGGGCTATAGCGCCGGGCAGACCGTCTGTCTGGATGTGTACATAAAGAACAACACCGCCGATACGATCACTGACGGCTTCTTAAAGTATGCCGGGACCGGGATCGAGAAGGACCGGGAGAGCACGTATTTCGAGCTGATCGAAGGGGCGGTGGGGGATGCAGAGGAGAAGGAGATAGAGGAGACCGACGGGGAGAGTCTGTCCGGGAATGGGCTGTCTGGAGCAGTCCGGTCTGGGGATGAGGCGGACGAGGATACAGAAGACAGGGAGCTGGACGGGGAGGACCAGGATCTGGAAAAGCCGGACGTGCTGAAGGAGCTGGTGCTGGCGCCAGGACAGAGCTGCCATGTGGGATTTTATTATACGATCAAGGAAGACTTAAGAGGGACCAAGGACCAGAACATCCGGTTCACCTTTGGTTGGGAGGAGGATGGCAAGGCCCACACCAGTGAGCAGACCTTCCGCTATGTAGTAGGGGCGATGAACCTGCTGCCGGTGGAGATCTTAGGCGGCGAGCAGGCCCTTGGCGGCGGGACCCAGATCCATGCCGGCGAGGCAGGAGAGATGCTCCTGGACTTTGAACTGGGACAGGTGTGGGAGATCATCGATGAGCGGCTGGAGGAGACCTTCGACAAAGAGGAAGAGACGGTCGTTGAAGGCGGAGACGCGAAAAAAGATGAGGCGGCCGATGGGATCCAAGGAGAGGGAGGCCAGGACGATGGGACCGTGGAAGACGGGGCCGTCGAGAAGGATGGAGATACTGGGGAAGCCGAGAAGGATGGAACTACCAGGGAGGACGAGGATACTGAGGAGGATGAGGATGCCGGGAAGGACGAGAGTGTGGGAGGTTCCGGCAGTGGTCAGGAAGACGCAGATGCTGTAGGAGATGGCAGCGGAGAAGACAGCGACAGAGCAGATGGATCCCAGGGAGGCGAGAGCGGAGCCGATATGTCCCAGGGAGACGAGGATGGGGCGGATGGATCCCAGGGAGGCGAGGATGGGGCGGATGGATCCCAGGGAGGCGAGAGTGGAGCCGATGTGTCCCAGGGCGATGTAGGCCGGGACGATATGTCTCAGAAAGGCGAGAGCCAGAAGGCCGGGGCTCCAGATGCCGATGACGCAGGACGAGGAGAAGGCACAGGGACGAACGATACATCCCGTGATGCTGCAGATGATGGAGCCGGGGAACAGGGACCGGCCCTCCAGATGGGAGAGCCCAGGGATATCCCGTTGGTCCGGGAGCCTTTGGATGCAGAGATGGAGGCAGGAGCACCGGCAGCAGACGGAGGGAGCGGAGCGCCGGAAGGGATGGACGCCGGAGAGGGCAGAGATGATGCCGCGGTCCAGGATCCCCAAGCTCCTGCGCAGCCGCAGCCAGATCAGGCCCCTGCTCTCCAGCAGCCTGGCACAGAGGACAACGGGGAAGCCGCAGGTGCGGCCGGGACGACCGAGCCTGCAGGCACGGATGATGAGCAGACAACAATGCCGCCAGCAACAGATGATGTGCAGGGATCGACGCCTCCTATGACAGACAGTGGGCAGGTACCTGTACCGCCGGCTGTGGATGAGGGACAGACAGAGGCTCCTCCGGCAGCGGACGGGGAGCAGGCGGTGACGCCCCCGGCCACAGACGGAGACCAGACGATCCTGCCGCCTGCTGCAGGCGGGGAGCAGGCGGTGGTGCCTCCGGCCACAGACGGAGACCAGACGATCTTACCGCCTGCTGCAGATGCGGACCAGGGAACGGATCAGATGATCCCTCCGGCAGCAGATGGAGGGGACGCAGCAGCGCCAACCGCTACCTCATCTACCGCCGCGCCGAAGCCGGATGACGGTCTGGGCGATCTGATCAAATGGGAGGATGATGCCATATCAGGCGGCGAGAAGCCAGTGATCAAGGGCATCCGCTGTGACGTGGAAGCCTATGGGATCAAGCTGGACGCCTTTAAGGTGGCAGAGGGAGAGGACGGCGAGGAAGACGGTCAGAGCACGTCCGTGCGCTGTACCTTCCGTGTAGACGGAAAGGCAGAGCCGGGGACCTACTACGGGAACGTGAAGGCTTCCTACCAGTTCAAAGGACGCACCTTCCACACCACCCAGGGCTTTATCATCGTCGTTCCCGAGATCGAGGATGGAGCGGTGGCTGAGGTCATCCGCCTGATCGATGCACTGCCGGAGCAGACGGAGGTGGAGGAAGCCTTTGCCGCTTACGACCTGGCAGAGGATGAAGAAGGGCGCGACGCCTACTATATGGAGCTGTATGCCCAGGTGATGGAAGCCTATCGGAAGTATATGGCACTGAGCAGCGAGCAGCAGGAGAAGGTCTATAACCGGGATAAGCTGATGGCTTATGAATGGTTGTGGGGCGGGGCGATGTTGGCGGCTGGGGATGTGCTGTCTATATGGAATTATCCTCAGTTGATAGAAGAACTCCAGAAGGGATCTTCTGTCAAATTAGGACAGGATATCACGGGTAGCTACAGCAGTGGACAGATCGTGATAAACGGGGTGGATGCTGTTCTTGACTTAAACGGGAAAACCCTTACCTATACTGGAAATGAAAATGATCTTTTTAAGATTACAAGTGGTAGTCTAACGATCATAGATTCGACAGGTGATGGAACGGATGGCACGATCTTAGGTATAACTGTGGGTAATGTGGCCAATGTAGGAGCGAGTGGTTCATTACACATCAAAGGGGGAACGATCACAACTAAACAGAGTGAACGTGCGGTCTTTTCCAGCGGGACCGTGATCATGGAAGGCGGCGCGATCAGTGAGAACCATAATGGGAAAACAATGCGGGCCGGTGGTATTTTTGCCAATGGTGGTACATTAAAGATCCTGGGAGGCAGTATCGACCATAATTCCGCTCCATATGGAGGAGGGATCTATACCAGGAATAATGCGCAGGTCATCATCGAAGGTGGAGAGATCTGCGATAATAAAGCGACTGACGGCGGTGGTATATGCTCTTTTCAGTTGTCCGATGAGGAGAAAGGGAATGCCGGTAGTACGATCCATATCAGCGGAGGAACGATAGCCCGTAATAGCGCAGTTGGTAATGGTGGTGGTATATATGCCCGTTTAGGCACCAGCAAGGTCATCATTGATGGTGGGAGCATAACTAACAATGAGGCAAAAACAGGCGGGGGTGTAGCCGTCGAAGCGTGGTGTCCGATCGATCTGTCGGGCGGGAACATTGAAAAGAATAAGGCGGAAGGATCTGGCGGCGGCATAGCCGTTACCGACGGTATATTGACTGTTACTGGAGGAAGGATCGAGGAGAATGTCTCGCAAGGAGATGGCGGCGGTATAGCAGTGATCGCCAACGGCACGATAAATCTTAAGGGAGGATCGATCAAAAAGAATACGGCCCAAGGTAATGGCGGTGGTATAGCATTTGCGGGTAAAGGGAATGCTTTTAGAGGTCTGTTCATGCAAGATGGAGACGGAGAGATCACGGAGAACATGGCAGCCAAAGATGGCGGCGGGGTTGCTGTCACAGGAGATACCTATCAGGTTGTGATTGATAAGGGTACGATCGCAAAGAATAAAGCCGGCGATCCGAAACATAAGATCCAAAATGCAAGCGATGATCCCCATCTGGATGATGGAAAAGATGATATATGCGGAAACGGCGGCGGCATTTATATCGCCCCTAAGAGCGAGGTGGGGAACAGGACGCCTCTTACGATCAATGGCGGCACCATCGCAGAGAATGAATCTTATGCCGTGACCCGGGATGCTACAGATACGCCAAATAGTGTAGGGGGCGGCGGCATATTCACCGGCAGCGATCTTACGATCACCGGTGGAGAGATTAAGGACAATTACGCGGCAGAAGGCGGCGGAGGGATCTTATTCTACTATCGATGTCCTACAGGCTGGGATCCGCTGATGCCGAATTCAGGCGGCACCCGTCCCACGTTCAAGATGTCAGGCAGCACGATCTCGGGGAATGTTGCGGTGAAAAGCGAAGGCGGCGGGCTGTATTTCCAGGGTGACGGAGAGATCTCCGGCGGCCAGTTTATAAACAATGAGACGAGGACCATATATGATTATGGCGGCGGCGGGATCTTTATCATGACCAATGCCACGTTGCAGCTCTATAACGCGCTGATCACCGATAACTTTGCCGAAGCATATGGCGGCGGTCTGGCTGGCTGTGCGAAGAGCAATACATACATCTTCAGTGTCAAAGGGGGAGCGATCTACCAAAATACAGCGAGAGGCGATCACGAACACCTGACCCTCAGCAAGGCGGGGGATGAAAAGGTGCTGCGGGTGGAGGATTTCAGACAGAAGAGCAACGGTTCTATAGACTATTTCTGTTCCGGCAAGAGCGTTGTCTATGATCACATGCTGGGCGGCGGCCATTCCAGGTGGTCCGGCTTCTGCGATGGCGAGACCATGGCGGTCCCGCTGAATGGTTTTGTAAAGACGAAAGAGGACAGTGACTTTGCTGACGGCAGAGAGGGAAAAGGCCTGATGGGTCTGACCGCCTATCCTACATCCGATGATATCGCAAAGGTAGATCGGATCGAGGATAAGGTGATCTTTACGGGGAATAAGTCGAATACCCATGGAGGCGGCATTTCAAACAACGGCGTCCTTTACCTGGGAGAAGGCACGGGGACCGACTGGGAGCCTACGGCAAAGAAGACTTATCACGCAAATGGGCAGGCCATCGATCTTACGAAGGACCAGTTCACATTCGTCATGCTGGACAAAGTACCTGAGAAAGATCCGCAGACAGGGAAGCTGAAATATGAAGAAGAGTCTGTAGTCAGTACAGCTACGAACGATGATAAGGGGGAGATACGGTTCCGCGTCATGGCGGACCGCGCCTTCTCGCCTGATGATTTCACAAGTGGAGCAGGAGAAGATGCCCCGCAAGAAGGCGTGACCCATGATTACACCTTCTATATGATGGAAAAGGCCGATGCGAATGGGAATATCCGGTATGACACAACGGTGTATAAGATCGATGTCACCATGGTGATGCATGTGCAGGAAGAGGAAGACGTACAGGATAACATCGTTTCCTATGTTAAGATCTATACGTACATGGTGGCAAAGGACAGCGCCGGAAAGGACCGGATAAAGGTATCGGTCTTGAGGTCAAATGGAAGTGAGGCCATAGAGGGGGACGAGATCAAGTTCGCGAACTTCTGGATCGAAACCCCATCGGGCGGTGGCGGAGGAGGCGGTCATACGCCCACACCGGACCCGCCAGAGGAGCCGCCCAAGCCGGTAACGCCGGAAAACCCGCCCATCATCCCCTCCGATGACACCGGCAACGGCACGGTGGTGGAGATCGTGGAGGAGAAGATCGAGGTCCCGATCTTCGCACTGCCTGACGCGGCGCTGCCCCAGATGCCGGAGGAGATCACCCTTTTTGAGAACGGTGTGCCGAGAGGATATAGGCGTGTGTGGAACCCGGATACACAGCAGTGGGAGTGGATCCCGGAGGATGAGGTCCCGCTGACTACCGTGGGGCTGGCTAAGGCCGGCGATGATTCCCATCCGATATTGTGGCTCGCCCTCTTTGCGGCCTCCGCCATAGGGATCGTAGCGCTGGTCATCCTCCGCAGGAAGAGCGGACAGGGACAGAAGGATATGGAAATGGAAGAATGAGACCGAAGGGGTCGGGTCAGAGATGACCGATATAGCGACAGCTGCTCAGGCGATCGAGCCTGAGCAGCTGTTTTTCAGTCTTGCTCTTTATGTATCCGCTATGTATTGGATCAAGTGTTTGATGGTAAACGGTAGATCTACTGTTTACAAAATATTGAACATACCTTTTTGATCGAGAATGGATGTTGCACGGTGGTGATCGAAGAGTGGAGGACAGCTTGGAAAGCGGGAGATTTCTTGTACAAGATAATGCCTCAAAAGATGGGCACGGTAGTACGGCAGAGCATGGACTGCTCTGCCGCCGCGGCATCTTTTGAGGCACTCACCTGTCTCTGGATCATTTACAGACCTTCTCCACAATGGACTGGAAAAGGAAGGGGCGACAGCCGCTCATCCCGGCAGGCTGCTCAAGAGCCCATGCTCTCTGCGATCTGCTCGATCGCATCCAGCGATAGACTGGGGATAAACCCTTTGATCTCCTCGACCGAAAACCTTCCGGACTGTAACATGTTCACTGCTGTCTGCCTCGCCTCTTCCTTGCAGGTGCTCTCATAGTCTAAGATCGCCACACTCCCGTCCTCCAGCTCGAAGAGGTTATCCATCCTGAGCTCTCTGGCCCGGACGATCGGGATGTTGGTGGGGCGGACATCCACTACCTTCAGATCGCTCCCCAGGCCGAACAGGGAAAGGGGCTTTCTCTTTGCCTCTTTTGTCTCCACCTTTCTTTTGATCCTTTCTAGCCCGCTGCTATGCGGCACTGGCCGAAACCCCTTTATCCAGGAACGGTCAGGGCTACTCTCCATGTTATGAGCATAACATAGCTTTTGTGATCTTGCAATATATGTTGGGTTATAATGTAAAATATCCCCATGGATCCCCATGATGTATTCCTTCGAGGCGAGCCCGGCGTCCGTACAAACGATGACCTGGTCGAGGCCATAGTCCCGGATCACCTTCTTCTCCAGGGGCTTTAAGGTGGGCTGCTCGATGAGCCTGGCCGCCTCCCGGTGGGAAGATAGCTTCGAGGAAGGGGAGAGTATCCTGGTATAGATCAGCTTCGAGAGGATATCGTTGAGGTCATAGGAGAGAGCATGGCGGGAAGAGATATCCTTGCAGACCTTTGTCCAGCCCCAGGCTGTAGTAGATATTCTGGAGGAAGAGACTTCCGTCATATTCTTTACAGCCTCGAGAAAAAGACCATTTTATGGGGAACTTCATAAATTTTTAAAGTTTTCCTAGATTTTTTTAAAGGGCGCAAGTTGCGAAATGAGGCGGAAAATGGTATACTACACTAATGCTATATGTTAAAAGATACAGATCTTCTGTGGAGGAGGGCCTGATCAGGCCTTTTGGTGCTGCTAGATCAGGGATGGAGGGAACATGGAGGTCCAGCTTCAGAGCATATTAAGACCATCAAAGGATATCTGTGATGTATCCGCGTTATACTATCATCAGTATGCGGACAGGATCGAACTTGATGGATATTTTAATCTCTTCTATATTGAAAAGAGAAAAGCCTATACTACGATCGAAAGGCTTTTTTTATCGATCCGCGCAAAAGGGTATGACAGCCTGATCCTGTACCATGACCGGACCGCGGTCGAGGAGATCGCGTTGGAGCCGGAGATGGAAAAAAGCTATAAGGTCGAGCTACCCTATCAGCAGTATCAGGACGGCGTATTCTGGATCGCGGCCACAATGGGGAAAAAGACGTCTGGAGAGCGGCAGAGAGAGGGACAGGATGGAGAGCTTCCCGGTGACGGTGATGACAGGCGCGCCCAGGAGTGTGATGGCGACGATATCCGGCTCCTGGAGGGGATGTTCGTTGCAGAGGTGGAGGAGCATGCGGTGCGTCCGGTAGATATCGGGATCGATATCTGCACATACCGGAGGGAGCCCTATGTATCCCGTAACCTGGCCCAGTTAAAGACAAGGCTTTTAGACCGCGAGGAGCTGGAGGTCTCTTCTCATATCCGGATCTATGTGGTGGATAACGGGAAGACCCTGGATCAGCATCCGGATATCCAGCAGACCGTGGTGGCCTCCCATGGCCGTATCCAGATCTTCCCCAATAAGAATGCCGGGGGAGTCGGAGGCTTTACCAGGGGGATGCTGGAGATCCTGCGGGAGAAAGAAGCATACCACCTGACCCATGTGCTGCTCATGGACGACGATGCCATCGTGGAGCCGGATACGCTGGTCAGGCTTTACGGGCTGCTGCGGACCTTGAGGCCGGAATGGGAAGATGCCGCTGTCGGTGGCGGGCTGATGCGGGAGGATCATCCCCATATCCTGTTCTGTGCAGGGGAGGCCTGGGAAAATGGCACCGTCCTCCACCCGGAAAAAAACCTGGATGTGCGGGACTTTGACACAGCGGTCTGCCCCTATCTGACCAGTACAGGGAATGAGCGGAGCTGGTACTCCGCCTGGTGGTGCTGCTGCTTTTCCTTAAAGGTGGTCCGGGAAGATAACCTGCCCTTGCCTGTGTTCATCCATCAGGATGATATCGAATTTGGCCAGCGGAACCAGAAAAAGGGCTTTTTGTTCTTAAATGGGATCAATGTGTGGCACAGGGGCTTTGAACTGTCCTTTAATGCCAGCACCCTTTACTATGATATCCGGAATGGGGCGATCGCGATCGCGCTATATGGGACAGGAGATAGGAAACGGGCGATCCTCCGCTTTGTGATGCGGTCCCTGACCGTAGCCGTGATCAGGATGCGGGACCAGGATGCCGAGACGGTCTACCAAGGAGCTTTAGACTTTTTAAAGGGGCCATCCTGGCTGTGGAGGCAGGACCCGGTCCGTGTAAATGATCGAGTAAGGCGGCTGATCAGCCAGTATATGCCTGTGGAAGAGGTCATGGGGCAGCTGACAAAGAAAGAGGCCATGGACTTGCAGCGGCAGATCGATAGGTTCTGGGACGGATCTTCCATGGAGAAGATCCTGGAAAGCCCGGAGAGGAAGAAAAAGGCCTCCTGGCTCCATCTGGTGACCTTTAACGGCCTCTTGTTGCCCCACGACAGGACCAGGATCAAGATGCTCACTTCCCTGGATCCGCCCTGGGAGGTGTTCCGCAAGAAGAAGGTGGTCTGGTACGAACCGGGAAGTAAAAAAGCGCTCTTAGTCCAGCGGGACATGAGAAAAACGAAAAAAATGCTGAGGCTCTATATGAAAATATGGATCGCATCCCACAGGTATCTCGACGCGGCCTTAGCCGACTATCAAAAGAACATGGTCCGGATGTCTGACGGAAAAGCCTGGAAGGAGTATCTGAAGGAAAAATGAAGATGTTCAGGGAACAGATGGGGAACTTTAAACACTATATGCCGCTGTTAGAGCAGCTAGTGATCAAAGATATCAAATTAAAATACCGGAGGAGCTTTCTGGGATATCTCTGGAGCGTTCTAAATCCATTGATGATCATGGGGATCATGATGCTGATCTTCTCGAACATGTTCCGTTTTGATATCGATAATTATCCGGTGTATCTGATCATCGGGCAGACGATCTTTAATTTTGTTTCGGAGTCTACGAACCAGGCTATGTGGTCGATCACCGGGAACGCGGCGCTGATGAAAAAGACCTATGTTCCAAAATATATCTTCACCCTTTCCAGGATAACCAGCGGCTTTATCAATATGCTCTTTGCCCTGGGCGCGATGCTGATCGTATTCCTGATCTGCCGGGTCCGCTTCACCTTGAACATGCTGTTCATCCCGGCGATCCTGCTGCAGGTCTATGTCTTTGCTTTAGGCCTGGGGCTGTTCCTGGCTCAGGGGACGGTGTTCTTCCGGGATATCCAGTATATCTACAGCGCCTTCCAGACGGCCTGGATGTATGCGACCCCCATTTTTTACCCTATCGATCAGCTCCCCTTCAAGCTGATGTGGCTGATCAAGCATTTTAACCCATTGTATGCCTATATCACACAGTTTCGCACGATCGTCCTGGAAGGGACATTTCCGGACGGGAGACTGATCCTCTATGGGACCTGTATGTCAGTGGCGATGCTGGGGATCGGCAGCTGGGCTTTTATGAAGACACAGGACAAGTTTATCCTTTATATATGATGTGTATGATGGTGGAGAGATGGATGAGAGAGTTGCAGTGAGCGTGGAGCACGCGGTGGTCCGCTTTAATATGGCATCAGAGCGGATCGATAATCTGAAGGAATACTTCGTGAAGCTGATGAAACGGGAGCTGATGTTCAAGGAGTTCCTGGCATTGAAGGATATCAGCTTCCAGGTGCAGAAGGGCGAGGCCTGGGGGATCATCGGGACCAATGGCTCCGGGAAATCCACCTTGCTGAAGCTGATATGCGGGATCCTAAAGCCTTATAAAGGAAAGGTGACGATCAATGGTTCGATCGCCCCGTTGATCGAGTTGGGCGCCGGGTTTGACGGGGATCTGACCGCAAGGGAAAATATCTTTTTGAACGGAGCTGTGCTGGGATACGATAAGCATTTTATGCAGGCCCATTTCGACGAGATCGTGGAGTTTGCGGAGTTGTGGGACTTCCTGGACATGCCGATCAAGAACTATTCTTCCGGTATGGCGGCCCGCCTGGGCTTCGCCATCGCCACGGTGGTGCGCCCGGATATCCTGATCTGCGACGAGGTGCTGGCAGTAGGGGACTATGCCTTCCAGCAGAAATGCGAGCAGAGGATGAATGAGATGCGGGACCGGGGGACCACCCTGCTGTACGTGTCCCACTCGATCGACTCCGTGCGCTATGTATGCGACCACGCCCTGTGGCTGGACCATGGGATCGTGAAGATGGCGGGGGATGTGATAGAGGTGGGGGATGCTTATATGGAGGCGTCCCGATGAGCGTTTAAGGATGAAGGATCACGGGTCCGATGAAAATGGGAAAATGGATCTGCTAAAAACGGATATGCTAATAAAGAAACAAAGAAACGATCGTGAGAGAGGGCGAAGAGATGGAATATAAGATACAGAAGCTCGTTTTTCCAACCGAGGCAAAGCACCAATTATGTAAAAAGCTGTTTTATCGAGGGAGCGAAGGTTATCTGGACCGGGAGAAGGAAGAACTCCACCTGGGGAAAGGGCAGATGGCGGATTTTGCTACCTATCTGAATGCTTGCTCTTATCGGAAGTGGCGGAGGTATACGAAGGCGGGGAAAGCCGCCTTATATCTTGATGTACAGGGTGAGTTTGAGCTGTGTATCGTGGGCTACAGTAAAAATGCACTGAATGTAGAGCGCACAGAGTATACGATCCAAGGACATCAGATAGAGGAACGCAAGACCATACGCTTTGGATTTCCAGATAATGATGATCAGATGCTGGGATTTGAGATCACGGCGAAAGAACAGTGTACGCTGTTTGGGGGATATTTCGCAGTTGAGGTAGATGAGACGGATATCAATGATATTGAGTTGTGCATTGCGACGACGACATGCAGAAAAGAAGATTTTATAAAAAAGAATGTTGAGCTGTTAAAAAAAGATATCCTTGAGACGGATGAAGAAATAGGCGAGCATATCTATGTTCATGTAGTTGATAATGGACAGACATTGACAGATGATGATATCAATGGCAGGCATGTCTATTTACATCCAAACCATAATACGGGAGGTTCTGGCGGTTTCGCAAGAGGGATGATCGAGTCTTTACACCAAGATCCTAAAGCGACCCATGTACTTTTAATGGATGATGATGTTCTTGTATTGCCAGAAAGTATTAAAAGAACATATCATCTTTTGAAATTGAGAAAAGAAGAATATAATAACTATTTCATTAGTGGCGCAATGTTGTGTTACGAAGAACCCAATGTTCAAAAGGAAGATATCGGAACTGTTATGCCAGATGGCTATTTCCGTCCGCTAAAACCGCAACTTGAACATGATCAGTTGATCGATAACTTGGAAAATGAAAGTGAGTTTGTAAATAGAAAGAATGAATATGCGGCATGGTGGTATTGTTGTATCCCTGCGTCGGTGATCGAAAAGAACGGATTGCCTTTACCGCTCTTTATACGTTGGGATGATGTGGAGTATTCTTTACGTTGTAAGGCAAAGATGATCACTATGAATAGCATCTGTGTTTGGCATATGGGTTTTTTAAACAAATACAATGTAGCGATCGATCGCTATCAAGAGTGTAGAAATATACTGATCGATAAAGCCTGTTCAGATATCTTACACAACGTAGATGCTTATGACAGGCTTTATAAAGCATTTCGGACAGAAATGCTTCGATTTAATTATGATGGTGCGAGAGTCATTTTACGTGCCTTCGAGGATTATTTAAAAGGTCCGGATTTCTTGAAAGTAGATAGAGGAGAAAGGATACTGAAAGAAAATGTCAGATTGAATGAAAAGTATGTACCTTTGAATGAGATCGATGGAGGTGATATTGCAGATGTGTTATCTTGCTTAGATGATGAGCCAAGAAGATTTGTGGATAAATGGTTATACCGTTTGACTTATAATGGACAGCGGCTATGGCCCTTTAACTGGTATAAAAAAGATATCGCTTACGTTTCGTTCAATCATTCTTATCAACCTCAAAAAATGGCTATGCATGATAAGCTCATTGCGGTCAATCCATTTGATAAGACAGGAGCAGTAAGAAAAATTGATAAAAAACGTTTTAGGGAGTTGATAGCGAGATATAAGAAGGCTGATCATTATTGTAAACAGCATCGAAAAGAGATCGAAGCAGCTTATCGTAAGGAAAGGCCGTTTTTAACTTCGGAAAGGTTTTGGAGGGAGTATTTGGAGATAGGGGATTGACGCTCTGTGGTTTTTAATGGGGGTGTTGATTGTCTGCAACGTTATTAAGATGGCATTTGGATAATATAGTGTCATATGCCTGCGTCTGGTATGTGTTAAATCGATGAAGGAGTCTATAAAGAGACAATCCCATCTAAGCAACAACAATATGAGATGGATAAGTGACCAAAATGGATGCGTATACAAGTTCTTGAGTTATTTTGATAAACTTCGTGTATAATATTTTTCTGGGGCCACACGCTAATCTATCGGAATGATCCGTTTGCGGGATATCGGGAGGAAAAGCCTGCGCTTTAAAGCGCAGGCTGGTGGGGTGGGTTTAGAGTACACATTTTAATCTATTTATTTTATGGATGGAGCGATTACCTACCATTTATGAGTCAAAGCCTGTAAAGAGCCTAAGACTATTTATTAGTCGCCGGATTGACTGCGGCGATCAATGAAGAACACAATGCAAAAATGCTAATAGACAATTCTCTATATGTGAAATGATTATGGATAAAGGAATGATTTTTGGTAAAAAAGTACCATGCAAATGGATATAACATTACCAACAAATATGGAATAGCACAATAACATCTGATCTTTCTGATCGATATACTATTCTTTGATATAATTAAGATTGCAGTTACAGCCATTAGTAAAATATAAGGAAAATGGTTTAAAGGTTCTAAGTTTTTTATTATCACATCAAAAGAGTCTATGAAAGTTTTTCTGTAAATAAAGATTTAAAAGGTCTTCTATGATAAAA
>CAJUFE010000011.1:0-82351 GCA_910585635.1 uncultured Lachnospiraceae bacterium
GAGCTTAGCGTCCGTTACGTTCCGGTCGGAGCGAGAGCGCGTCCCATTACATGCTATCCCCCTCCCGCCGCGGACCTCTTGCGGACTTCTTGCGCCCCCCCCATAGCGGCCCCGCTGGACCTTCATCGACAAAAAAGTAACCGAAAACAATGGTTAAAATGGAAGAAATAGCAGATACTATACTTTGACAAGGAGGATGATCCATGAAAAAGTATCATATCTGCTTTCTTTTGCTCTTAGGCGCTGTGTCCCTCTGCCTGGCATCCGGCTTTTTTTTCATGCAGGCCCGGTCAGAAAGGTATCCGGCCCGGATGGAAGAGACTCAGGAGACAGGGGAGGGCCAGCAGACCACAGAGCCGGAACAGGAGACAGAGACCACTCCGCCGGAGGACCATATCGCAGACTCTGCAGCCGAGGAGGAAAGCGATGCTGCTCGTCAGGCGGCGGCAGGATCGGGGCAGGTCCAGGCAAAAGGAAACTTTTTTCTGGTATCAGAGGATGGGTTCCTGCTGGTATTTGGAAAAGAACCATCGGAGATCTGCCTTTATACCCATATCCCGATCTCGGACCTTCCCGAACCGGAAAGGGCAAAGCTGCGGCAGGGGATCTGGTTTTCCGCTATGGAGGAGATCTACAGTTACCTGGAGTCTTTTACCAGTTGATCCGCTTGGAGGATCTTACCAGCGATAAGGTTGCTCTTGAAAATCATGGGAGGATATGCTATATTATGTGTATAGAAAGAACGTTTTTTGAGGGGGGATCTAGGAAAAAGTAGATAAAAAGGCGTCTATCCACGTACGGGTCACGTTCACAGTTTTTCGCTTCTCTGGTTTATTAAATGACTGGATCTGAGGTCAGGATATGGTATTGTTTGCGGTATAAGAAACAAGTTGATGATTTTTTTCAAAATAATTGTTTTTTTCCATTATATCGACCGCAAAGAAGGCGATTTTCGACTAAACTAAGGAAAAGGAGAGATTATACTATGAACATCAACGAAGCAACCATCACTCGTATTCGTACTCTGAGCAAAGCCCAGAGGCTGTCCATGTATGAACTGGCGTATAAGACCGGGATGCCGCCTTCAACCGTAAAGAGTATAATGAATGGGAAAAGCAAAAATCCTGGGATAGTGAACATCAAAAAGATGGCAGAGGGGCTAGGGCTGACTATCCGAGAGTTTTATGATCATGATATCTTCGATAATTTAGAGCAGGACGAATAATGAGGAACGAAAGAAGCACTGGCTGACAGACCGGGGAAAAGGTTGTCAGCCAGTTTTCTGTTTTGCAAATGCGGTCCTTTTCTGCGGCGGTCCCATGGCCGGCCGCTGAAAAGTAAAGAAAATCGTGTTAAAAGCCAAAGATCATGCTATAATGTTTTTTAGGACATTTTACTACCAGGAGAAAGGAGCCATGATCATGACAGTCCGGCAGACGATGGAGCGGTTAGAGGAGCAGTACTTAAGTCCTTATGCATCCTTTTCCAGCAAGTCGAGGGGACGGGATGAGCAGGAGGAGCCCTGTGATATCCGTACGGTCTATCAGAGGGACAGGGACAGGATCCTGCACAGCAAGGCCTTCAGGCGGCTGAAGCATAAGACCCAGGTGTTCCTGTCACCGGAAGGCGATCACTACAGGACCCGCCTGACCCATACGCTGGAGGTATCCCAGATCGCCAGGACGATCGCCAAGTCCCTGCGGCTGAACGAGGACCTGACAGAGGCGATCGCCCTGGGCCATGATCTGGGCCATACGCCTTTTGGCCATTCTGGTGAGCATGTGCTGGATCAGATCTGTCCGGAGGGCTTTGCCCATTATGAGCAGAGCGTCCGGGTAGTGGAGCGGCTGGAAAAGGGCGGCAAGGGGCTGAACCTGACCTGGGAGGTGCGGGATGGGATCAGGAACCATCGGACCAGCGGCCATCCTTCTACTTTAGAGGGCGCGGTGGTGCGCCTGTCGGATAAGATCGCCTATATCAACCACGATATCGACGACGCGATACGGGCTAAGCTGTTCGTGGAGGAAGACCTCCCCTCCCGGTTCACAGATGTGTTAGGCCACAGCGTGCGGGAGCGGCTCAACCTGGCGATCCATGATACCATCGCCAACAGCCTGGATAAGCCGATGATCTCGATGTCGCCGGGGATGGAGGAGGCCATGAAAGGGCTGCGGCAGTGGATGTTCGATCATGTGTACTGCAGCGATATCCCCAAGGCAGAGGAGGAGAAGGCTAAGCAGCTCATCGTTTTTTTATATCAATATTATTGCAGCCACGTGGACCGGCTCCCCAGAGAATACCAGATCATGATGGAGGAGAGGAACGAGAAAAAGGAACGGGTGGTCTGCGATTACATAGCCGGGATGAGCGACCGCTATGCGATCGACAAGTTCGAGGAGCTGTTCATCCCCCAGGCCTGGAAGGTCTGAGGCCAGGCAGGGATCGGCACGGAGGAAAGGGAGGATCTCATGCGTTATCCGGAAGAAGTGATCGAGGAAGTACGGGCGAGGAATGATATCGTGGATGTGGTATCCGGATATGTGGCGCTCCAGCGGAAGGGGAACAACTATTTTGGCCTGTGTCCCTTCCATCATGAAAAGTCGCCTTCTTTTTCGGTGGCGCCGGGGAAGCAGATCTACTATTGTTTTGGCTGCGGCGCCGGCGGGAACGTGATCACCTTTATCATGGAATATGAAAATTATACCTTCGGGGAGGCGCTGCAGCTTTTAGCGGACAGGGCCGGCATCACCCTGCCGAAACGGGCCTACAGCCAGGAGGAGAAGGCACAGGACGATCTCAAAAAGACGCTCCTGGAGATCAATAAGCTGGCGGCCAATTACTTCTACCATCAATTGAAGCAGCCTCAGGGGAAGATAGGCTATGATTATCTTAGGGGGCGGCAGCTGAGCGACGAGACGATCCGCCATTTCGGTCTTGGGTATTCCAATAAGGTCAGCAACGACCTGTATCGGTTCTTAAAGAGCAAAGGCTACGGGGACGATGTGTTAAAGGAGACAGGCCTGGTGACGATCGAGGAGAAGGGCAGCCGGGATAAGTTCTGGAACCGGGTGATGTTCCCGATCATGGATATCAATAACCGGGTGATCGGCTTTGGGGGCCGTGTGATGGGAGAGGGCAAGCCCAAGTACTTAAACTCGCCGGAGACCAGGCTGTTCGATAAGAGCCGGAACCTCTTCGGGCTGAACTTCGCCAGGACCTCCCGGGAAAAGTACATCCTGATCTGCGAAGGCTATATGGATGTGATCGCCCTCCATCAGGCGGGTTTTAGCAATTCCGTGGCATCTCTGGGGACCGCGTTCACCAGCCAGCAGGCCCTCCTGCTGAAGCGCTATACAGAGCAGGTGATCCTGACCTATGACAGCGACGGGGCAGGAGTGAAGGCGGCGCTGCGGGCGATCCCGATCTTAAAGGAGGTGGACATGTCGGTGAAGGTGCTGGACATGACCCCCCACAAGGATCCGGATGAGTTCATCAAGAACCTGGGAGCGGACCGCTTCCGGGAGCGGATCGAGAAGGCGAAGAACAGCTTCCTTTTTGAGATCGATGTACTGCGCAGGCAGTATGATATGGAGGATCCGGAGCAGAAGACGAAGTTTTATCAGGAGACCGCGAAGAAGCTTTTGACCTTTCGGGAAAGCCTGGAGCGGGATAATTATATCCAGGCCGTGTCCAGGGAGCAGGCCATCCCTTATGAGGAGCTAAAAAGGCTGGTCAACCGGATGGCCAGCCATTTTGTGCCAGGCTCTAAGGCGGCCGGCGGGCCCGGGCTTTCCGGCGGGGAGGAGAGCCGGGAAGGGGACGAGGCTGGGACGGCGAGGTCAGGCGTGTCAGGCAGTACAGGTCCGTTCGGCGTGTCAGGCGGTACGGGTCCGCTGGGCATACCAGGCAGCCTCGACCGATCTGGCGCGCCCGGGAGCCTGGGGAGAGGACAGGCTGCAGACGGGGCGGACAGGCCCGCAGCCGGAAGGCGCCAGAAGCCCTTGCGCGGCAGGGAGGAAGGTGTCCGGCAGGCCCAGCGGCTCCTGCTCACCTGGCTGATCGAGGACCCGGGCCTCTTTTCGAAGATCAAGGGGATCGTCTCGGCGGACGATCTTGTGGACCCGCTGTACCATCAGGTGGCGGAGCGGGTCTTTGACAGCCTGGAGAAGGGCTCGGTCAGCCCGGCTGCCATATTGGATGGGTTCATCAATGACGAGGGGCAGTACCGGGAGGTGGCCGCTCTTTTCCATGCCAGCGTAAAGGACTCCCTGAGCAACGAGGAGCAGCGGAAGGCATTTTCGGAGATCGTGCGGAAGGTAAAGGAAAACAGTCTGGAGCAGGCCAGGAAACAAGCGACCGATCTGGGCAGCCTGCAGAAGATCGTCAAGGAGCAGGCCGCCCTGCGCAGCCTGCATATTTCTCTGGACTAAAGGAGAGGATAGTAAGGATAGCCTGATCACGTGGAAGGATGGGGATATGGGAGAGATAACGGGAGTTTTTGAGGAAAAGCTGGCCAGCCTTTTGGATGTGGCAAGGAAAAAGAAAAATGTCCTTGAAAAAAGAGAGATCCAGGAACATTTTAAGCCGGAGGTCTTAGACGGAGAGCGATGGGAGAAGATCTACGAACTTTTGGATGGGCACCAGATAGACGTGCTGCAGGTATCAGAGGATGAGCTGGACATCGACCCCGACCTTTTTTCGGAGGAAGAACTGGAGGATGAGGAGGCGTTGGATGTAGACCAGCTGGACCTTTCGATCCCGGAAGGGGTCAGTCTGGAAGACCCGGTCCGCATGTATCTGAAGGAGATCGGAAAGGTCCCTCTCCTGACCATAGAGGAGGAGGTCTCACTGGCCAAGCAGATCGGCCTGGGGGATGAGCGGGCGAAAAGGAGATTGGCTGAAGCGAACCTGCGCCTGGTGGTCAGCATCGCTAAGCGCTATGTGGGGCGGGGCATGCATTTTTTGGATCTGATCCAGGAGGGGAACCTGGGGCTGATCAAGGCTGTGGAAAAATTTGACTATACCAAAGGCTATAAATTCAGCACCTACGCCACCTGGTGGATCCGCCAGGCGATCACCAGGGCGATCGCGGATCAGTCCAGGACGATCCGGATCCCGGTACACATGGTGGAGACGATCAACCGGCTGATCCGCACCTCCCGCCAGCTTTTGCAGGAGCTGGGGCGGGAGCCTACGCCAGAGGAGATCGGGCAGAGGATGGACATCCCGGCGGAGCGGGTGCGGGAGATCACGAAGATCGCCCAGGACCCGGTCTCCTTAGAGACCCCGATCGGGGAGGAGGATGACAGCCACCTGGGGGATTTCATCCAGGATGAGCATGTCCAGGTGCCGATCGACGCGGCCACCTATACCCTGCTCCATGAACAGCTGATGGAGGTCTTAGATACGCTGACGGAGCGGGAGAAGAAGGTGCTGCGGCTGCGCTTCGGGCTGGATGACGGCAGGTCCAGGACCTTAGAGGAAGTGGGGAAGGAATTTAACGTGACCAGAGAGCGGATCCGTCAGATCGAGGCCAAGGCCCTGCGAAAGCTCCGCCATCCAAGCCGGAGCAAGAAACTGAAGGATTATCTGGACTGAGCCCGCCCTGCCGGCAGGGGCCGGTCCCATGCTCTGCAGTCAGAGGATATCGTGTGATATAGGTTAAAAAGATAAGGATGACAGCAGAGAAGAGCAGAGGAGATGAGGGCTATAAGGGTAAGGACAGGAGGAGATATGCAGCTATCGAAACGACTAAAGCTGGTGGCCTCCTTTGTGCCGGAGGGAGACCGGGTAGCGGATGTGGGGACGGACCATGGCTATGTCCCGATCTGGCTGGTGGGAACGGGGCGATGTCCCGGGGCGGTGGCCATGGATGTGCGCCAGGGACCTTTGGACCGGGCCAGAGCCCATATCCGGGAGAGCGGGCTGGAGGACAAGATCCAGGTCCGCCTGTGCGACGGCCTGTCCGGTTCGATCCCCGGGGAAGTGGATACCGTGGTGATCGCCGGGATGGGCGGTGAGCTGATGCTGCGCATCCTGGAGGAAGGGCGGCATATGTGGGAGAGCACAGCCCATTTTGTCCTTTCCCCCCAGTCCGATCTGGATAAGGTCCGGCGCTTTCTGGAGGCGGAGGGCTTTTTGCTCCTCAGGGAAGCCATGGTCCTGGATGAAGGGAAATATTATACCGTCCTCCTGACGGGAAGGGGCATGGAGGAAAAGGGTACATACAGGAGGCCGTCCTGGTATCTCTACGGGAAGCTGCTGATCCAGGACAAAGATCCGGTGCTGCAGTGTTTTCTGGAAAAGGAAGAGGAACGGCTGGAGAAGATCCTGGCGGGGCTGGCCGGGAAGGCCACGGACGGGGCAGCCGCGGCCAGGAAGGAGATCTTAGAGCAGCTGGCCGGGGTCAGAGAGGTGCAGGCGGATATGGGATGCAGGCGGGGATGAGATACAGGCGGATATACGATACAGGAGGGGATATAGGATGCGATGTGAGGAGATGATCCAGGTCCTGGAGGAGCTGGCGGCCCAGTCTATGGCCTGCAGCTGGGATAATCCGGGTCTTTTAGTGGGCTGGAGGGAAAAGGAGATCAAAAAGGTCTACGTGGCGCTGGATGCCACCGACCAGGCGATCGAGGATGCGGTCCGGGAGGGAGCGGATCTATTGCTGACCCACCACCCGATGATCTTTAAGCCCATGAAAAAGATCGATGGCGGAGATTTTATCGGGCGGCGTGTGATCCGCTTGATCCAAAAGGGGATCTGCTGCTATGCGATGCACACCAATTTTGACAGCGCTCCAGGCTGTATGGCCGATCTGGCCGCGGGGAGGCTGGGCCTGACCCACTGCCAGATCCTGGCGCCGGAGGGGGAAAAGGACGGAGCGGCCTACGGGATCGGAAGGGTAGGGACACTGCCAGGGCCCCTTACCCTGCGCCAGCTGGCACAGCGGGTGAAGGAAGCCTTCGGCCTCCCCTTTGTGACGGTATATGGGGATCTGGGCGATGACCGGCCGCTCCTAAGCTGCGCTGTGTCCCCAGGCTCCGGCGGCAGCATGATCCAAGCTGCTCTGAGATGGAAGGCCGATGTGCTGGTGACGGGAGACATCGGCCACCATGACGGGATCGACAGTGTGGCCAGGCAGATGGCGGTGATCGACGCCGGACATTATGGGCTGGAGCATATCTTTGTGGACTACATGGAGCGATACCTAAAAGAGCGGCTGGGGGACCAGGTGCAGGTGGTAAAAGCGCCGGTGGTGTTCCCGGCGGCGGTGCTCTGAGATGGTCGGGCGAGAAAACAAAACGATGAGAGGGATATAGGGAAGGGGGATATCAGATGGCTCGGATCAAGATCGACGGTGTTGAAAAGGGATACCCGGAGGGGACGACCTGGCTGGAGGTGGCCAGAGAGCACCAGGGGGCGTATGAGGAGGACATCCTGCTGGTCCTGGTGGACCGGAAGCTGGAGGAGCTCCATAAAAAGGTCAGGGACTGCGACCGGCTGGAATTTGTCACCGCTAAGGATAAGGCGGGGATGCTGACCTACAGGAGGAGCTTGAAGTTCTTGCTGCTGAAGGCCTTCTATGAGACGGCAGGCGCGGACAGGGTCAAAAAGCTGATCGTGGATTTTTCACTGGGCAATGGCTATTTTGTAAAGCCGATGCTGGAGGGGGTTCTGCTGACCGAGGCCCTTTTAGAGCAGGTCAAGGCGAAGATGCTGGCGTATGTGGACCAGAGGCTCGCGATCACAAAGCGGAGTATGTCCACCCAGAAGGCGATCCAGCTGTTCCACAAGCATGGGATGTATGACAAGGAACGGTTGTTCAATTACCGTCGGGTCTCCAGCGTGAACCTCTATGAGATCGGTGGTTTTGAGGATTATTTCTATGGTTATATGGTACCGGATGCCGGTTATCTGAAGTACTTTGATCTGGTCCTTTATCAGGATGGCTTTGTGCTCCTGTTCCCGGGGGCGGATCCTAAGGTGGTAGAGCCCTTTATGCCTAAGGATAAGCTGTTCCAGGTCCTTAAAGGCTCCTCTGATTGGGGCAGGCGCTTAAAGCTGGCCGATGTGGGGGACTTAAACGACTGGATCGCCCGGGGGCGGGCCAGCGAGATGATGCTGATCGAAGAGGCGCTGATGGAGAAACGGGTGGGGGATATCGCGGCGAAGATCGGGGTGGACCGGTCGAAGAAGTTCGTGATGATCGCAGGCCCCTCCTCCTCCGGTAAGACCACCTTTTCCCACCGTCTCAGCATCCAGCTGATGGCCATGGGCTTAAATCCCCATCCGATCGGGGTGGACGACTATTATGTAAACCGGGAGGACAGCCCCCGGGATGCCAATGGGAATTATGATTATGAGTCCTTAGCCTGTATCGACCTAAAGCAGTTCAACCAGGATATGACCAGCCTCCTGGCCGGGGAGAGGGTCCAGCTGCCCCGCTATAATTTCATCAGCGGGAAACGGGAATATAAAGGAGACTATCTGACCCTTGGGTCCGAGGATATCCTGGTGATCGAGGGGATCCATGGGTTAAATGACCGGTTGTCCTACGCTCTTCCCCAGGAGAGTAAATTTAAGATCTACATCAGTGCGCTGACCTCCTTGAACATTGACGAGCATAACCGGGTACCCACCACGGACGGCAGGCTATTGCGCCGGATCGTTCGGGATGCCAGGACCAGGGGAAAGAGCGCCCAGGAGACGATCCGGATGTGGGATTCCGTGCGCAGCGGCGAGGAGAACAATATCTTCCCCTACCAGGAAAATGTGGACGTGATGTTCAATTCGGCCCTGGTCTATGAGCTGGCGGTCTTAAAGCAGTATGCGGAACCCCTGCTCTTCGGGATCCCCAAGGACAGCTTAGAATATGTAGAGGCGAAACGGCTCCTTAAGTTCCTGGATTATTTCCTGGGGCTCAGCAGCGAGGATGTGCCGAAGAACTCGATCCTGCGGGAGTTCATCGGGGGGAGCTGCTTCCGGGTGTGAGATGTGGGAGGTCTTGACAGGCTGATCGCATTAGTCGAGAAGTGTAAACCTTACATAAAGCGGTGCAAGGGACGGACAGAAAAAGACCCATCAGCTAGCTCACCAGCACCTGATGGGTCGGATGATGACCGCGAGAGCGGTCAGTAGACCACCTTGGGCGGCAGCATCATCGCCGCCCTTTTTTGTCCCTCTTTATGATCGCATCTTATGGAGGCGGTGTCAAGAAAAAAGGGCGTCAGCATCAAATTGACAAAACCCTCCTATGGTGATAGAATACAGTACGATATCAAGAAAAGGGGGTCTGCGGGCGATGAAACTGTTCATCAGTGCGGATATAGAGGGCTGTGCCGGACTGGCCATACCGGCAGAGGCTCATAAGCAGGAGAGTGTATACCGGGCCTATGCACAAGAGATGACAAAAGAGGTCCTTGTGGCCTGCGAGACGGCTCATGCCATGGGGGCGGAGCAGATCGTGGTGAAGGATGGTCACGGGGACGCGTCGAACATCGATCCCTTAAGGATGCCGGACTATGTGACCCTGATCCGGGGGAAGAGCGGCCATCCTTATAATATGATGTGGGGGATCGACGACAGCTTTGACGGCGTCCTGTATATCGGCTATCACGCGCCGGCCGGGGATCCCCGGTTTTCGATCAGCCATACGTCCACAGGGAACAGCCTGACCATCCGTCTGAACGGGGCCTGTATGAGCGAGTTCATGCTGAACAGCTATACGGCGGCCAGCCATGGCGTGCCGATCCTGTTCCTCTCTGGCGATGAGGCGATCTGCGGCCTGGCAAAGGAGCTGGTGCCGACGATCGAGACAGCGGTGACCAAGCGGGGGACAGGGGGCGCGACGATCTGTGAGCCGCCTGGTGTGGTAGAGGAGCGGATCCGCGCCGGGGTAGAGCGGGCGTTGTCCAGGCAGACGGTCGTGAGCGTTCCAGTTAAGGAGTCGATGCCCGAAAGCCCTTTGGATCGGGCCGTGACAGCTGATAGGGAGGACAGAAGATCCGGCGCTGTGCGGACCGGTCGTGTATGGACAGGTGACCCTGGCTGCCGGCTGGCGCTGCCGGAGCGCTTTATCTATGAGGTCACCTTCAAAGACTGGAAGAAGGCATACCAGATGTCCTTCTATCCGGGGATGGAGCAGGTGGATACCTTTACGGACCGGCTGGTGACCGACCGGTGGATGGATGTGGTGACGGCCCATTGCTTTGTGGTCTACTGACCCTTCGTGTGGCGTCCGTCCGCCGGATTTTGCCCTGTGACGGCACGTCTGCTGCCGGACACATGGAGATTGAGAAAGCAGCGGTGCAGGCTGCTCCCGGACAGGCATGAGGGGACAGCCTGCCACTGATGCCATAAATGATAAAAAACTAAAGGAGAGTTGCGGAGATGGATATGCAGATGTTTGGCCGGATCTCAGATGCATTTGGGCCAAGTGGATTTGAAGAAGAGGTGATCCGCACCATAGCGGACTACTGCGGAAGGTTCGAACTGGAAAATGACGCGATGAACAACCTTTATGCAAGGATGCCCGGGGCAAGGGAGGGGAAGCCTGTCCTCCAGCTGGATGCCCATACCGACGAGTGCGGGTTCATGGTACAGACGATCCATGATAACGGCGTTCTGGGGATCATCATGCTGGGCGGTTTTGTCATCTCCAATATCCCGGCCCATGAGGTGGTCATCCGTACCAGGAGCGGGAAGCTGGTGAAAGGGGTCATCGCCTCCAAGCCGATCCATTTTATGAACGCAAAGGAGAGGTCCACCCAGGACCTGACGATCGAGTCCATGTATGTGGACATCGGGGCTACCAGCCGGAAAGAGGTGGAGGAGGACTTTGGCGTCTCTGTAGGCGATCCTATGGCGCCAGCCGTCGATTTTTCTTATGATGAGGAGCATGGCGTCTGTAAGGGCAAGGCCTTTGACAACCGGGCAGGCTGCGCTTGTATCGTGGATACCATGGAACAGCTTTATCTCTACCGGGATGAGCTGGCGGTCAATGTGACCGGGGCCTTCGCCGCCCAGGAGGAAGTGGGGATGCGCGGCGCGCGGGTGACGACCCAGGTGGTAAAGCCGGATCTGGCGATCGTTTTTGAAGGATCGCCCTCCGACGATTTTTATTTCAGCGCGACCCAGGCCCAGTGCAGGATGAAGAGCGGCGTACAGCTCCGCCGTCTGGATAAGAGCTATGTGTCCAACCCAGCTTTTATCGAGTATGCGATCCAGTTGGCAAAGGAGCATCAGATCCCTTACCAGGAGGCCGTGCGCAGGGGCGGCAGCACGAACGCAGGTGAGATCAGCCTGACGGGCAAGGCGGTGCCGGTGTTGGTGCTGGGCGTACCCAGCCGCTATATCCATTCCCATTATAATTTCTGCGCGAAGAAGGATCTGGAGGCGGCGGTAGAGCTGGCGGTCCAGGTGATCCGGGGGCTGGATGAGGAGAGGATCCGCCATATCTGCCGACAGGATATCCTGCCGCGCTGATGGTCCCCGTCGCAGAGGATCCTGGTCTGTAAGGGTTTACGGAAGATCGCTTTTCTGTGAGTTAGCGCGCCCGCAGCCGGGTGCAGGGAGGTTTAGCAGCTGGCTGCGGGCCGTTCATGGAAAAGCGCGCTCAGATAGAAAAGGGGTATAGATGGATATGGGAGATGGAAAAAGACCGGTGATCGGGATCCTGGGCCTGACCAGGATGTCCGACCCAGGTTTATTTAAAGGAAGTGAATTGGCTTATACCAGCACGGCGACCATCCTGTCTGTTTTCAGGAACGGCGGCATCCCGGTGCTGATCCCGGCGGTGGCGGCGGCCGAAGACCCGGAGGAGGCAGTATCCTGCTGTGACGGACTGCTGTATCCCGGGGGAGAGGATGTCACGCCCTGGCTTTATCAGGAAGAACCTCTCCCGGTGATCGGCGCCTTTCGCCCGGAGGTGGATGAGGGGTGGATGAAAGTGGGGCGGTATGCTCTGGAGGCGAAGCTCCCGCTTTTTGGCATCTGTAAAGGCCATCAGTTCTTGAACGTGCTCCTTGGAGGGAGCCTGTATCAGGATATCTCCCTGCAGGGGAAGGATATCCTCCAGCATATGCAGCGGTATGACCGGACCTACCTGACCCATCATGTGGAGGTGGAAGAGGGGACACGGCTGGCGTCTCTGGTAGGCGCAGGCCGGGTGGCCACCAATTCCATGCACCATCAGGCGGTGAAGACCCTGGGGAAGGGCTTAAAGGTCACGGCCAGAGCGGAGGATGGGACGATCGAGGGGATGGAGGATGAGGAGGGGCAGATCCTGTCTGTCCAGTGGCATCCGGAGGACCTGATCGACAGTGCGCCGGTGATGAACAAGCTGTTCGCGGATCTGGTGGAGAGGGCGAGGGTCTACAGGGAGGGGCGTGCTCGCTAGAGCGTTAGGGGCTCTGCGCAGAGCCGCTTGAAAAAAGTGGTTGACAGCCTCTCCAGATCATGGTAAAGTTAGTAAGGCCGCGAGAGCGGCAGCAGGAAAGCAGGTATCCACCTCACCCTGGCACGGTAGCGTCAGAACGCTTGACCAGTGACCTGGGTCTATATGCATCGGCACGCAGAGGAGTCCTCTGTACAGGTTTTCTGTATGTGCCGCAGGATCTCCAGCAAGATGCGTCAGACGCGTTTTGCCGGTCTGTATGCTTAGAGCGAGTGGATAGGCTGCCTATCCACTCTTATTTTTTCATATAGCAGGAGGTGTACGACTATTAGCGAATTAATGATCAACGAACAGATCAGAGACAGGGAGGTCCTTCTGATCGGCGAGCATGGGGAAAAGTTAGGCATCATGTCTGCCCGGGATGCTTACAAGATGGCGCAGGAAGCAGAATTGGATCTGGTCAAGATCGCGCCGACGGCCAAGCCGCCGGTATGTAAGATCATCGATTATGGAAAGTATCGGTATGAGCTTATCCGGAAGGAAAAGGAAGCGAAGAAAAAGCAGAAGATCATCGAACTGAAAGAAGTCCGTTTATCTCCCAACATCGATACCAACGATCTGAACACCAAGACCGCAGCGGCCAGAAAGTTCCTGGAAAAGGGGAATAAGGTAAAGATCACATTGCGTTTCCGCGGTCGGGAGATGGCCCACATGAACCAATCCAGGTATATCCTTGACGAATTCGCTGAGAGTCTGGCTGATATCGCTGTCATCGACAAGCCCTCCAAGGTGGAAGGCAGGACCATGGTGATGTTCTTAACTGCAAAAGCATTAAAAAAATAGAAAGATTTAGGAGGAGATCGATATGCCGAAGTTAAAGACCAAAAGAGCTGCTGCAAAGCGTTTCAAAATGACAGGAACCGGAAAACTGGTGCGGAACAAGGCCTATAAGTCCCACATCTTGACTAAGAAGACCACCAAGAGAAAGAGAAATCTTAGGAAAGATATCGTTACGGATGCCACCAACAGCAAGGTGATGAAGAAGATCTTACCCTATCTGTAGTTTTCTGATGTTGAGTGAAGGAGGAAATTGACCTATGGCAAGAGTAAAAGGCGGTTTAAACGCAAAGAAGAGACATAACCGGGTGTTAAAGCTGGCGAAAGGCTACAGAGGCGCCCGTTCTAAACAGTACAGGATCGCGAAGCAGTCCGTGATGCGGGCGCTGACCAGCGCATATGCCGGACGCAAGGAGAGGAAGAGACAGTTCCGCAGCCTGTGGATCGCGCGGATCAACGCGGCTGCCAGGATCAACGGCTTATCCTACAGCAAGCTGATGCACGGCTTAAAGGTGGCCGGTGTGGAGATCAACCGCAAGATGCTCTCCGATATGGCGATCAACGACGCAGAAGGGTTCGCCAAGCTGGCAGAGTTGGCGAAGAGCAAGCTGGCATAAGAGAAGAGAGTGACCCCCTGGGACGGTACGGCTGTCGCAGGGGGTTTGTCATACCTGTTACCAGGAGATCTGCCGGGACCCAGGTATACCGGTCATACGAGGAGGGATGATATGAGACGGGAGTATGATGAGGAGCTGGCACAGGATGGCGGGGCAGAAGAGCAGATGCTGACCAATGCAGAGCGGATCAAACAGGCGGCGGTGGGGCTGTTCAGTGAATATGGCTACGGCTCCACCACCGTGCGCATGATCGCGAAAGAGGCCGGTCTGTCCCAGGGACAGATCACGGCCCACTATGGCTCTAAGGAGGCACTGTTCAACGCGATCGTAAAGGATATCATCCAGACCACGGAGCAGGCCTTCGATCCGTTGGAGGAGAGGATCGAGATCTTAGTGAACAGCGGGAAGATGGACCGTGATGCCGCCTGGAGCCTGATCGAGGAGGTGGTCACCATGCAGATCGATTTTTGTATGGAGCCCTCCAATCGGGCGAACCTGATGATATTGAACATCGTGATCCCGGACTGCAAGGCCGTGGAGCAGTCCTGCCAGAGACTGCAGCAGACCGTACGGAACAAGATCGAGATGATGCTGGCGCAGCTGATCCAGGTATACAGCACAAAAAAGGGGTATCTGCGGGCCAGGACCATCAGCCGGGCGGTCAACGGCGCGATCGTTTCCTTCGGTGAGCATAAGGCATTCCTCTTGGATGAGGTCTACATCGGCAGCCATTCGCCCCATTCGGTCAGCTGGATGAAGGGACACTTAAAGGAATACGTGCTGAACAGCATCCGGGCCGCGGATGAGCTGCCGGATTATTAAGGGCGGCCCCCTCTCGCGCCGGGGCCGCCTGCTCCGCCAGGGCTTCCTGCTCCGCCAGGGCCGCCCGCCTGCGCGGACAGACTGGGAGGATCCGATCTTTTTACAGGCGGACCGGCAGGAGCGTTGTCAGCCCACAGTGCCCACGATCATGGCGATGGCCACCTCTCGCCCGATATCCCACTTCGCTGTGGGATCCTTGCGGGCGGCGGGGGAGGCGGCGCGGTACCAGCGCTTCCAGGCCTCCACGGCGCAGTCCATCTCCCTGGCGGTCCGGACCGCAAAGGCATCCCGGAAAAACCGCTCCCACCGGCTCACCGGCCAGAAGGTGGGGAGCACGTCCCGCTCGTCCAGCCCGGCCTCCTGGGCGTAGGCTTTTGTGGTGGCCGGGACCACGATGCCGATCTGGGCGTCTTTTTTCATGAGAGGGGCGATCTTTTCCTTAAAGAAGGCCGGATCCTGTCCGAAGGCCTGCCAGGCGTTGATGCAGATCATGGCGTCGAAGGACTCCTTTTCAAAGGGCAGCCGGTCCGCCAGGGCGCAGAAGGGGATCAGCCGGTCCTCCACCCCCTGCTTTTTAGCCATCTCGTAGTTATTGGCAGAGGAGGACTTAGGGTCCACCGCGTAGACCCGGCAGCCGTATTCCTTCACAAGGAATAAGGAGGACAGGGCGTTCCCGCAGCCTAAGTCCAATACCTTCATCTCCGGCGTGAGCCGCATCTCTTTAGTCAGCTCATCCGTCAGCATCAGCGCGTCCGGGCCGCTGTAAAGATCGGCCAGGGCGTCAAAGTCATATCTTTCATATCGTTCCATAACCTTCTCCTTTCGAAACCTCTATCATCATGATCGGGATACATCCGGCTATCATCGGAGCAAAGCACAGCGCAGCAGCTCCCTGCATGGTCTGCGGGCCAGGTGCGCGCGGGTTCTGGTCTCCTGTCGTTGCTTCTTTTGAACGCTCATGGGTCATGGCCGTTTGCGGCGGCTCTTTTGAACATTCATGCATCCAGGCTGTCCGTGGCATCCCTTTCCGGCGGCACGGCGTACAGGACGCTCTCCGAGGTGCCGGTGGAGTAGTGCCGCATATAGAGCCGGTAGTCTGGGCAGAGCTGCTTTAAGAGGACCGGGACCGTGAGGAGCTCTTCTAAGTTGTGGTAGCAGCTGACCGCCACGGTGGGCCGCTCTCTGGCGATCGTCTCCCGGGCGCCCTTTAGAGCCTCAAGCTCCCGGCCCTCGATATGGATCTTGATGAAGGTGGCATCCGCGCACTCCGGGATGTCATCGATCTTCTTTACGGGGATGTTCTCCTCGCTCCTTTCCACGATACAGGAGCCGCCGGGCTCCACAGAACGCCTGAAGGGCAGGGTGCCGTCCACATCGGCGGCGCCGCAGTCCAGGAGGCATACACAATCCCGCTTTTTCCGGCTGAAAAACACCAGGTTGTCCTGGCAGATCTCCTGACAGATGGGATCGGGCTCCAGGGCCACGATCCTTTTATAGCTGTCCTTCGTGCGGTAGGCGAACTCCAGGGAGGTGCTCATATCCATAGCCCCGCAGTCGATGAACACCTCCTCCTCGCCAAGGCGCACCACAGAAGGATCGAAGAACATGTAGTCATGGTCCACCACGAACCGCTTTAAGGGCCTGAGCAGGTCCAGATCATCCAGGCAATGGGTGAAGGCATCGGTCAGCTTGTCCGAGCGGATACAGCTGCGGTGCTGCAAAAAGAGGGTGCGCAGCATCTTGGCGATGTAGGTGTAGTCTCCGGTGATGTTGTAATACACCTGGCCGGAGTAGATCAGCTGTGACGGCGGGTCATTTAAGAGGGAAAAACAGTCCCTGACCCGTTCCTGGATGGCATGGTCCATATGAAAACCCCCTTCGAGTCCTTATTTGTGGCCGCGCCCGTAGATCCGCGGCCTCTTTTATTTTACTACATCTGGCGTGAAAATACAAGCGTATTGAAAAAGATAAGAAAATACAAACGTATTTATGATGGATATTGACAAGAAATTAGCAGATAGATATAATGAAAACTATAGAAAAAATGACTATATAAGGCGAAAAAATAGTAAAGTTCCACAGGAAATCATGGAAAAGATAGCAGATACAGATGTGCATATGCCGGATCCCTGTTATCTGGAAAAATACGATCGTATTTTATGGAGGCGTGGACGATGGGCCTTATGGTCCCGCTTATATGGCGTCCTGTTTTCTATAAGATAGAGCATGATGTGCCCACTGTCCGCAGGGTGGTCCGCGGCGGTGGCCTGGCATGGCCCGCAGGAGAGGAGCGCGTCCGGGGCGGGTCCTGCCCAAAGGTGAGAAAGGAGTGGAAAGATGGAGAACAAAACGATCACATTGACCGTCAATGGCAAAAAATACGTGTTCATGACGGGCGATGACTCTGTCGAGGGCGTGATCCCTAATTCAGAGGTGCTGGTCAAGACCCTGCGGGAGCGTTTGAACCTGACCGGCGCGAAGGATGCTTGCGAGGAGGGCGCCTGCGGCTGCTGCACGGTCATCATGAACGGGGATGCGGTGACCTCCTGCATGATCCTGACCGTAGACTGCGACGGAGCGGAGATCACCACAGTGGAGGGTCTGGCCGATCCTAAGACCGGCGCCTTGGATCCGCTGCAGCAGGCGTTCATCGACAAGTATGCCTTCCAGTGCGGATATTGCACCCCAGGCATCATCATGTCGGCCCGGGCGCTGCTGGATAAGAACCCGCATCCCACGAAGGAGGAGATCGGTGAAGCATTAGCGGGCAACTTCTGCCGCTGTATCAGCCACTACCATGTATTTGAAGCAGTGGAGCAGGTTGCTGCTGAAGGGAGGTAGCTCATGGAAAAAACGGATATGATCGATAAGAAGGAATATCGTCATATAGGAAAGTATGTTCCCAGGAAGGATGCCCGTGACATCGTCACCGGCAAGTGCGTGTATCTGGAGGACCACAAGTTTGATAACCTTCTCTATGCGCGGGTGATCGGCAGCCCCTATGCCCACGCCATGATCAAGAAGATCGACACTAGCAAGGCGGAGGCCCTGCCCGGCGTGGCCGCTGTAGTCACCTATAAGAACCAGCCCGAGTGGTCCAAACGGTTCTTACAGGGTACGCCGCCCACAAAGCCCTTGCTATCCCAGCAGGTCCGGATGGTGGGCGACCCGATCGCCCTGGTGGCCGCTGAGACGGAGGATCTCTGCCGGCAGGCGGGACGCCTGATCGAGGTGGAGTATGAGCAGCTGGCGGCGGTGTTCGATCCTATGAAGGCCATGGAGCCGGACGCTCCCAGGATCTATCATGAATTTGAGACCAACCGCTGGCCTAAGGACGACGTGGCCTTCGGCGACGAGCGGATGCTGGCTTCCGTGGAGCGGGGAGATGTGGATAAGGAATTTGCCGAGGCCGACTTTATCGGCGGCGGCGTCTGCGGCTTTGAGACCAGGACGGTGCCCTTAGCCCCCGAGCCGCCCAGCGTGGTGATCGAGTACGACGAGCGGACCGGGATGTACCATGAGTGGGCTACATCCCAGGGCTGTCATCAGCCGGCCATGCCGCCGGATGTGGGCCGTATGCCCCACGAGATCGTGATCCAGGTGAAGACCTTTAACGTAGGCGGCTCCTATGGCAATAAGCAGGAGCTGACCGCACAGACCATGTACGCCTGTATGCTGTGCCGTCTGACCCATCGTCCGGTGAAGTTCGCTTATAATAAAGAAGACCAGTTCCTCCTGTTCGAGTTCCGCTTAGGCTCCAGGATGGACATCGAGTTCGCCATGAAGGACGGGATCGTCACCGCGGTCCGGGGCGACTGGTATGCGGACTGCGGCACGGTGGACGATGCCAGCTATTGTATCACGGCAGTGGGCTTAGGCGAGATGCAGCTGGCCCTGGCGAAATGCCGGGCCTGGGACGTGGACACGGTGATGGCGATCACCAACCGGGCCTACAGCGGCACGGTCCGGGGCTTCGGCGGCCAGGAGCTGAAATCCGCTATGATGCCTCTGGTGGCGGATGCCATGATGAAGGCGGATATCGACCCGATCGAATTTTATAAGAACAACTTCGTCTGTGCCGGCGACCGGTACATGTGGAGAGACTGTATCTGGTACACCTGCCACGAGGTGGATTACCGCCAGACCATCGACGACGCGGCGGCCTCCTTTGGCTGGAAGGATAAATGGAAAGGCTGGTTAAAGCCCACACGGGTGAACGGCAGCAAGCGCGTGGGCGTGGGCGCTTCGATCCACGGCAACGGCGACGTGGGCGAGGACAGCTCCGAGGCGATCGTGCAGCTGCGCATGAAGGGCCATGTGGTCATCCACTGCTGCGCGGTGGAATCCGGCCAGGGCCAGCGGATGGCGATCGAGAAGATGGTGGCCGAGGTCCTGAACGTGGATGTCAACATGGTCCATGTGACGCCGCCTTCCGACTGGGATAACCCGGAGGAGTTCGGTCTCTGCGGTTCCCGCGGCACCCTGACCATGGGCACGGCGGTCACACGGGCGGCAGAGGACGCGAAACGCCAGCTGTTCGCGTTAGCGGCGGAGAAGCTGTGCATATCTCCGGAGCAGGTCCGCACAGAGGACGGCTTCCTCTTCGCCTACAATAAACCGGAGGATAAGATCCCCTGGGCAGCGGTGATCCCCTATACCACCGATATCACCGGCAAGGGCAACTGGAAGGCCAGATATAATGCGCCTAACTGCGTGATCAACCTGGCAGAGGTGGAGGTGGACGTGGATACCGGCGAGACGAGGATGCTGAACATGACCATCGGCACGGATGTGGGCCAGATCATCGATCCCAAGGCCTGCGAGATGCAGCTGCAGGGCGGCATCGGTTCCGCCGCGATCGATACCGGTCTGTTCGAGGAGCATATCCTGGATGAGTACACCGGCCGCTTTGTGACCGGCAACCTGATCGATTATAAGTGGAGGCCCTTCAATGACTTCCCGCCCTTAGATCTTGTGATCAATGAGTCCCAGCCCAATATCTCCAGGTTTAGGGCTGTAGGCGTAGGCGAGATCTCCGGGGCAGCCGGAGCGGCGGCGATCCAGATGGCTGTCCAGAACGCGATCGGAAAAGAGTACAGGACCTATCCGGCAACGCCGAACAATATCCTGAAGGCTCTGGGCAAAGGTTGATGGAGGATCAAATATGGATAATTTTGAACATATCAATGCGAAGTCCTTTGAGGCAGCCGGAGCGGCTGTGGAGGACAATAAGGGATTTTCAAAGGTCGTCATGGCAGGCGGCACGGACCTGATGACGGTCATGCGCACCCGCATCTTAAAGCAGGTCCCGGACAAGGTGGTCAACCTAAAGACGATCCCGGACGGCGCCTATATCCGGGAGGAAGGCAGCCAGATCGCCATCGGCGCGATCACCAAGCTGAAGGACGTGGAGGCGTCAAAGGAGCTGGACGGCTCCTTGCGGGCGCTCAATGAGGCGGCTCATACAGTGGCTACGCCCCTGATCCGCAACATCGGCACCATCGGCGGGAACATCTGCCAGGATGTGCGCTGCTGGTATTACCGTTATCCGGAGGATGGCGGCGGGATCTTAGATTGTGCCAGGAAGGGCGGCAAGGAATGCTATGCCATCCGCGGCGACAACCGCTATCACTCGATCTTCGGCGGTATGAAGACGAAGACCACCGGCTGTTCCTCTGCCTGTCCCGTGGGGACGGATATCGGCAGCTATATGGAGTTTTTGCGCAACGACGACATGCAGGGCGCCTGCGATGTGCTGATCGGCTATAACCCCTTGGGCGCCATCACCGGCCGGATCTGCGCCCATCCCTGCCAGGATCATTGTAACCGTGGGAACCTGGCGGCTACGGAAGCGCCGGGTGAAGGCGACGACTGCGTGGCGATCCACACAGTGGAGCGCTGCATGGGCGACTACATGTTCGCCCATCCGGAGCGGTACTACGGGGCTCCCAAGGAGGAGACCGGCAAAAAAGTGGTCCTGGTGGGCTCCGGCCCCGCAGGCCTGACCGCGGCCTATTATCTGCGCAAGGCCGGCCATGACGTGACGATCCTGGATTCCCAGGAGAAGCCAGGCGGCATGCTCCGCTACGCGATCCCCAACTACAGGCTGCCTTTAAGCTATGTGGACCGGATCGAAGAGCTGTATAAAGGCATGGGCATCAAGTTCCAGTGCGGCGTGACCGTAGGAAAGGATATGGAAGCGGCTGAGCTGGAAGAGAAGTATGACAAGGTATTTTACGCTACCGGCGCATGGAGCCGTCCGGTGCTGGGATTTGACGGAGAAGAGTTCACCGAGTTTGGCTTATCCTTCTTAGTGGAGGTCAACCAGTGGATGCAGAAGAAGGAGCGCAAGCATGTGCTGGTCATCGGCGGCGGTAACGTGGCCATGGACGTGGCGGTCACCGCTAAACGTCTGGGCGCGGAGAGTGTGACCTTAGCCTGTCTGGAGTCCAGAGAAGAGATGCCCTCCAGCGAGGAAGAGATCAAGAGGGCCCTGGAGGAAGGGATCCAGATCATGAACAGCTACGGCGTGTCCAAGGCCTTATATGCGGACGGCAAGGTGACCGGCATGGAGCTGAAGCGCTGTGTATCGGTCTACGACGAGGATCACCGGTTCGTCCCGGCATATGACGACAGCGAGCTGCTCACGATCGACGCGGATTCCGTGCTGATGGCGGCCGGACAGAAGGTGGATTTATCCTTCTTAAAGGAAGAGTATGATCTGGCCGTGGAGAAGGGCCGCATCAAGGCGGATGAGGTGACCCAGAGGACCAGCCACAAGGATGTATACGCAGGCGGCGACGCGGTGTCCGGCCCCTCTACCGTAGCCCTGGCGATCCGCCATGGCCGGGAGGCTGCCAAGGATATCAACAACAGTTATAAGATCGCATGTCCGGCATACTACCAGAAGAAGGGCTTTACCACCTTTGCGCCGGAATGTCTGGATCTAAAGGAGTCCGTGAAGGATATCGAGACGCCTGTGGCAGAGCGCAGGATCGACCGGGAGGATTCGGAGACGGTGTCCCAGGAGGCGGTGTTTGCCGAGGCAAAGCGCTGCATGAACTGCTCCTGCTACTCGGTGAACGCGTCGGATCTCTCCCCGATCCTGGTGATGAACGAGGCCCAGATCGTCACCACTAAGAAGACGATCGCCGCCGCAGACTTCTTTACCACCGAGCTGGATGTGAAGGATATGCTGGAGCCCGGCGAGCTGGTGAAGGAGATCCGGGTCAATAAGATGGAAGGCTATACCACCCATTATGAGAAGCTGCGGATCCGCCCGGCGATCGACTTCGCCATCATCAGCCTGACCACAGCGGTGAAGAAGGACGGCGATAAGGTGGAGGATATCCGCATGGTGCTGGGCGGTGTGGCGCCTGTGCCGATCCGTCTGTATAAGGTGGAGGAGTACCTCAAGGGGAAGGCCATGACAGGGGACGTGATCGAGACCGCTGTGGAGATGGCCCTGGAGGGAAGCTTCGTGCTGCAAAAGAACGCGGCTAAGATCACCCAGACCAAGACCTATGTGAGACGGTTCCTGGAAAGCATCTGACGGTAACTCCCTGTAAAATGCGCTCCGCCGGTACGTTCTGCGTGGTGGGCGCGCCTGCTGTCAGATGCATGGAGGTTTGGAGAGCAGAGGAGAGGGTGGAGAGATGACCCTCTGCGATGCTCTCCACACTTATAAAGGAGGGGTTTCATGAAACAGATAAGCAAAAGCTACCAATGGACTGTGCTGATGATCCTCTGTGTCGGTACAGCTATTTTATACTACTCGAATATGATCTTTGCTGTCCGTGCCGTGGATACATTAGAGAAATTCCAGATCAGCGAGGGACAGCTGGCGGCGATCTCCACCATCGGAGGCCTGCCGGGCGCTTTCTTAAGCATCGTGGTAGGGCGTGTGCTGGACCAGAAGGGGGTCAAGCGGTTCGTGTCCCTGGGATTGATCTTGACGGCGGCCTGTATGGTCTATCGGATCTTTGCAAAAAGCTATATGGAGCTTTTGATCGCCACGGTCCTGATCGGCGTGTTCCTCCTGCCGATCATCATCGTGGGGCCCAAGATGGTGGGCGGTGTCTTCCTCCCGGAGCAGATGCCCCTGGCCATGGGGGTGTACGGCTCCGCAGGAGGCTTGGGGACCACCCTGGCCTTTGCCACCGGTAATGCCTACCCCAGCCTGGAGACGGCATTTACAGGTGTGGCCGCGCTGGGGATCGTCCTCTTGGCCGCATGGCTCCTGGTGGTAAAAGAGCCGGCTGGCGAAAAAGGACCGGACCCGGGCGCGATGCCCCAGGGGGAGATGGGAAGGGTCCTAAAGAGCCCCAACATGTGGAAGGTCATGTTCTGCTCCGGCTTTGCGGTGGGGGCCTCCCTGCTGATCAACACCTACCTGACCCAGGCCTTTATCCTGGAAAAGGGCGTGGCCCCGGCTGTGGCCTCGGCCATCGGCACCACCTTGAACTGCTGCCTGATCATCGGCGGCATTTTGGCTGGCGCGGTCATCGGAAAGCTGGGGAAGATCAACCTGCCCTACGCCTTCATCTGTATCGTAGGCGCATTGTTCTACTTAGCCTCCTACCTGCTGCCCTATAGCCCGCTGACCTTTGTGCTGGTGGCCCTGGGCGGGCTGATCTGCTCCGGTTCCGTGGGAGTCAGCTTTACCAGGATCCCGCTCCTGCCCATGACCGGCGACTTCGGCCCGGACAGCATCGGCACGGCTACCGGTATGAACCAGACCGCGCTGGGGATCATGTCCTTTGCGCTGCCCACCGTGATCGCCTCCATCGCTGGCAATAACTATATGATGGTGTTCGTCATCGCCGTGATCTTCCTGGTGCTCTGCGGCATTGTGGGGTTGACCATCCCAGAGCTGGGCGAGAAAGGGAAGCTGGCACAGGGACAGAAGAGATAGGGAGGAGAGATGGGAAGGAGAGAAGAGGGAAAGAGATAAGATCGCGAAGGGGAAGCTGCGTTCGAGGTTTGGACGCAGCTTTTTTGGGTCAGTGGCTTTTACAGGTCGGCCATGTACGGGTTTTGATCGACAAAGTGTCCTTTGTTTGTTATGATGGTCAGTAGGATAAGGCTGGTAGGAGCTTTGTAGGGCAAGAAGGATACAGGTAACTGTAGGAAATGGAGAAAAATAAATTTTTATAGACAGATACGTCATTTTATAGTAAGGGAAACAGATGGGGGAGCAGGATGGAGTTTTATCATGGCGGGGATATCTACAGCCAGGAGATCTTATGGGACCGTTCGGTCAATATCAACCCGCTGAGAGCGCCGGAGGGAGTGCGGGAGGCGGTCCGGCGGTCGGCCGCGGTCTGTGAGCGATACCCGGACGGCCGTTGCCGGGGGTTGACAAGGAAGCTGGCCAGGCGGCATGGGGTCCCGGAGGAGGCGGTGCTGTGCGGGAACGGGGCGGCAGATCTGCTTTTTCAGATGGTCTTTGGCGAGCGTCCACGGCAGGGCTGGCTCCTGGCTCCCACCTTTTCCGGTTATGAACAGGCGCTGGCCGGCGGGGGAGCGGGGATCTCCTATCTGACGCTCCGGAAGGAGGCGCATTTCCGACCGGATGTACAGCAGCTGATCGGGCAGTTGGCTGTAGATCTGCAGGACAGTTGCCCACTGCGACAGCCTGTTGTGCCAGGGGATGGCGGTCTGGGGCCTGGCTATCTTTTTCTATGTAACCCCAACAATCCTACGGGTCTGGCTTTAGAGCGAGGGGAGCTGGAGGCACTGGCGGCTTTTGCGGAGGGAGCGAAGATCCGGCTGGTGGTGGATGAGTGTTTCCTGGACTTTTTAGAAGAGCCGGAGCGCTATACCATGGTCCCGGCGCTGGAGCGTTACCCCCATATGGTGGTCCTGAAGGCCTTCACCAAGATCTACGGGATGGCGGGGCTCCGCCTGGGGTATTGTCTGACCATGGACAGGGGACTGATCCAGGCTATGGAGAGGGTCCGCCAGCCCTGGCCGGTGTCGCTGACGGCGCAGATGGCGGGGGAGGCGGCGTTGGAGGAAGGGGCGTATCTGATCAAGACCAGGCAGGTGGTCCGGCAGGGGAGGGAGCAGCTGTCCCAGGGGTTAAAGGCTCTGGGCTTCTGGGTCTGCCCTTCCCAGGCCAACTACCTGCTGTTTCAAGATCTGCGGCCGGGAGCGGAGGATGGCCGTCTGGGGCGGGCCTTACTGGAGCAGAAGCTCCTGCTGCGTTCCTGCCGGGATTATCACGGGCTGGACGGCAGCTATTACCGGACCTGTGTGGGGCTTAAGGAGGAGAACGACCACCTGCTGGCGATGCTGGGGAGACTGTACCGCCCTCTGAGCTGACGCTAGGCAGGTGGATCGGCTGCTGGGCTGACACTGTACAGATAGGCTGTCCGCAGATGGACACAAAGACAGATGGATATGCCTTGTGCGATCTTTCTATAATGGTCAGTCAGATCATGGACAGTCTCCGCATCCGTTTTTAGGGATCGGCTGCAGGGCTGTGCTCAGGCGGCTGTTCTGGTATCCTCCGCTGAAGGTCACATCCCGGCCGAACCAGGCCGGGGGCGTGAAGTGTTCGGCGGCTTCCACCGTTGGGAATTCCACCTCGGCCAGCACCAGCCCCGCATACGTCCCTTCAAAAACATCCAGCTCGATCACAAGGGGATCTGCTGGCGGGCAAGCACTCTGTGGGGGCTGCCCCTTCTCCTGGTCTGTCTGGGCAGTATCCTGGACAGCTGTCTGCCACGGGCTTGTCCCCTCCGGATATTGGCTGTCTAAGGGGATCTTGTAGCGGCGCTTTGTGAGCACGATCCCGTCGGCTTTTTGGATCAGGTGGGCATAGGCCTCCTGGGTCAGCGGCAGGTTATATTCCTCCCGGGCCAGGAGGCCTTTGCCTTTATAGGTCAGGTAGTAAGTCTCATCCTCCTTCCGCACCCGGACCACAGGGGAGGTGTTCAGATAGCCCTGTTCGATGTGGCTGGATGGGTAGGCGGTATAGTCTGTGGGCAGCTGAGCCACCAGATATTTGCGTTCGATCTCCATGTCCGTAAGACTCCTTTCTTGAGGGAGGTCCCCTTTTGCTATAAGGCCATATCCAAAATGGTATATACGGATTATAAGCGGATGCGGCGGTCTAGTCAAGTATGGGGGGCAGCCGCTTTTGCGACAGTGCCGCCGTGGACTTGCTATCCCCTGGTTTTGATGGTAAGATGAGATGGTGGAGGCGTGTTCCACAGCTTGGAGGAGGCTACGACAGGAGAGAGGGCTATGATACGCATTAAAGATATCGCGGAACGCGTAGGGGTAAGTGCGACAACGGTGTCCAATGTGGAGGAGATCATCCGTCAGGCTAAGGTCTGGAACCTGGACGGATTGATCGCTTGTAATCTGCAGCCAGGGGTGATCAGACACCTCCATACACTTTATCAGAAGCCGCTGGTGTCTTTGGATGCTTACCTGGAGGATGGAGGCTCCTATATCAATATCGGGATCGATGACTTTGGCGGGGGATATGAGATGGGGCGGTATCTGGCCGCCATGGGACACCGTAGGATCTTGATGATATCGGATAATGATCAGAAGGTTGACCATGAACGTTGGCTGGGACTGAAAAAGGGGCTGGAGGAGGCAGGGGTCCCGGTTTCGGAAGGACAGCATCTGATCGTTTCGAATATATATAGGGAACGGCTGGTCCAGTATAAGCAGTATAAGGAACTATTGAGAAAGCAGACAGCTCTCTTTTTTTCCTCCGATCTTTATGCCCTTGAGGCTTGTCCTATTTTGCGGGAGATGGGGTTTCGGATACCGGAAGGATTGTCCCTGGCAGGATTTGACGACCTGTTTTGTTCTGGATTTATGACGCCGAAGCTGACCACGATCCGGCAGGATATCGAACAGAAGGCCAGGATGGCGGTGGATGCTTTGTTCAGCCTGATGGATGGAGATGAACAAAGAGAGTGGGTCCTTCCGGTGGAACTGGTCAAGAGGGGCTCTGTAAGACGGATAGAAAAGAGAGAAGAGATATTTGTTTGATCTGATGGTTTTGCACAAAACTAATTGACACAGGCGGAGGCCTGTGTTATTTTTTGGTATAGGTTTTGCGCGAGATGAAGCAGACCGCCCAGCTGGGGATCGCGAATGTAGTTGGCGTTATCGTGTGTTATGTGGTATTCTATATGCCGATGAACATGCTTTTGTATTCGGGATATCTGGTCAATATCCCTGTAGCTTTGGAGGAAGCGGCTCGGGTGGACGGCGCCAGTACCTGGCGGACTTACTGGAGCATCATCTTTCCCATCATGAAGCCTATGCATGCGACCGTGGCCGTGCTGACGGCCCTTGGGACCTGGAATGATGTGATGACGCCCCTTGTCATCATGTCCGGCGGCGGTATGAACACGCTGCCATTGGCCCAGATGACATTCCAGACCCAGTTTGGCACTAATTATAACCTTGCGTTTGCTTCTTACCTGCTGGCGCTGATCCCGATCCTGATCTTCTATCTGGTATGCCAGAAACAGATCTTAAACGGCGTTGTGAACGGTGCGGTGAAGTGAGCGATAGTTTAAAAGGATAAGGAGAACGATCCCGATGGAGAAACAATGGTGGCATAACAAGGTAGCGTATCAGATCTATCCGAAAAGTTTTTATGATCACAATGGAGACGGCATCGGGGATATCCCGGGTATCATTGAAAAGCTGGATCATTTAGCGTATCTGGGCGTGGATATCCTCTGGATCTCTCCCGTATATCAGTCGCCATTGGCGGATCAGGGATACGATATCTCTGACTATTATGCGATCGACCCCCGTTTCGGCACGATGGAGGATATGGACAGGCTGATCGCTGAAGCAAAAAAGCGCCAGATATACATATTGATGGATCTGGTGATCAATCATTGTTCGGATGAACATGTATGGTTCCAAAAGGCCATGGCCGATCCGGAGGGAGAGTATGGGAACTTTTTTTACCTGGCGGACCAGAAGGATGGGCGGCCCTGCAACTGGCGTTCCTATTTCGGCGGCTCTGTGTGGGAGCCGCTGCCTGGTACGGATAAGCAGTATCTCCATATGTTCCATAAGAAGCAGCCGGATCTGAACTGGGAGGAGCCCAGAGTGCGGCAGGAGATCTATAAGATGATCAACTGGTGGCTTGAGAAGGGCGTGGCGGGATTTCGCCTGGATGCGATCATCAATATCAAAAAGGCCCTGCCCATGAAGGACTATCCGGCAGACCGGCCGGACGGCCTGGCCGATCCGGGGGTGATGCTGGCTCATGCAGAGGGTATCGGCGCGTTCCTTAAGGAGATGAAGGAGGAGACCTTCCAGAAGTATCATGCCTTCACTGTAGGAGAGGTGTTCAACGAGAAGCCAGAGGAACTGGCGGCTTTTATCGGGGAGGACGGATATTTTTCCAGCATGTTCGACTTCCGTGAGACGGCTATAGGCAGCAGTCCGAAAGGATGGTACGATAACAGGCCGGTGACGGGGGAGGGATATAAGGCTGCCTGTTTCGAGTCTCAGGAGAGGAGTGCGGATATAGGATTTTATTCCAATATCATCGAAAACCATGATGAGCCCCGGGGGGTCAGCCGCTACCTGCCAAAGGACCAGGTGTGTGAGGCGTCGAAAAAAATGCTGGCCGGATCGTATTTTATGCTCCGGGGGATCCCTTTTATCTATCAGGGACAAGAGATCGGGATGGAGAATACGGATATCCCTTCCATTGACCAGGTAGATGATATATCTTCCAGAGCAGAATACGAGGCGGCCCTGCAGGCTGGGCTGTCAGAGGAAAAGGCGATGGAGGCGGTCAGAGACTATAGCCGCGATAATGCCAGGACGCCTATGCAGTGGAACGGGGAGCGCCATGGCGGATTTACCAAGGGAACGCCGTGGATAAAGGCAGCCCCCAGCTATCGGCTGATCAATGTGGAGGAACAGCGGGGGCGAAAGGATTCGGTCTTGGAGTTTTACCGCAGCCTGATCGCGCTACGTAAAGATCCGAAGTATGAGGACAGCCTGATATACGGAGCATGTATCCCTTATCTGAGGGAGCAGAAAGGGCTCATGGCGTATCTGCGCAAAGGAGAGATCCACACACTGCTGGTGATGGGAAATTATCAGGGAGCACCTCAGAAGGTGGAGCTTTCGGGAACATATGAAAAGGTATTGATCAACAATATGGATCGCTTTGATGAAGAGGAGGACGGAAAGATCTGCCTGATGGGATGGCAGTATGTGATCTTAGAGATGCGCTCTTAGGATGCCTGTGATCTGCAGGGGTGACGGTCTATAAGCGGTTTTGAGAGTCAAACAGGGATAAAGTCAGGAGTGCCATGAGAGATGGCGTTCGGCTTTATCCCTGTTTTACATCAACATTTTTTGGTTTTACTCTTTCAACACATGCCGCTTTATGCTATACTAGAGCGATCGACAGAAAAACGATGGACGATGGGTCCTCGTGAAGGCGGCAGGGTCGCGTGAGGGTGGCAGAGCTTCCATGAAGGTGGCAGGGTCGCTTGAGGGCGGCAGAGTAGGAATGAAGAGAAGGAGGACACAGACGGATGAAGGAAAAGGCAGGCACAGGAAGACGCATGAAAGAAAACGCATGTCCGCTAAGGACGATGAAAGGGCGCATCAAGGCAAGTGTGCAGGAGCTGGGGGACGGACGCCATCTTGCGGATGCATGGCTGGTGCTCTTCTTCCTCCCGTTTATCGGGCAGGCGATCTTTGTGTCCATCCTCTGCTATCTTTTAGGAAAGGATCGGGCAGCAGACAGGTCCTCCCGATAGCCGGGAGGATGATCGGCAGATAAGGAGGATAAGGATAGCATGTGGACGAGAGGGGAATTGAAGAGCCGGGCCAAGAGCGGGCTTAAGCAGTATTATTGGTATGGGGTGCTGGCTGCATTTGTGGCCGGCCTTTTAGGCGGGAACGCCGGCAGCGGCGGGGTCCAGATCAGCCTGCCGGCCCGGGGATATACCAGCAGCATAGAAGAGGAGTTCTACTATGGCGACATGGCTTTTAATATAGGGGTCATCCTGGTAGCTCTGGCGGTCACGCTGGTGATCGCGCTGATCGGGTGGGCTTTCGCCTGCTTTGTATCGAACGTGATCTGGGTGGGGAAATGCCGCTATTTTACTATGAGCACCATGGAACAGCGGAACGTGGGCATTGAGGAATTGTTTGGCGGCTTTAAGAGAGGATGCTATCTGAACGTCGTGAAAGTCCAGTTCTTCCGAGGGCTTTTCGAATGGCTGTGGAGCCTGTGCTTTATCATCCCAGGGGTCATCAAGCATTATGAATACTATATGGTCCCTTATCTGGTCGCCGAATACCCCCAGATGGACCGTAAGGAGATCTTCCGGCTCAGCAAGGTGATGATGGACGGGAATAAATTCGATACCTGGGTCTTAGAGATTTCCTTTATCGGCTGGGATATCCTGGGAGCGCTCGCCTGCTGTATCGGAGGGTTCTTTGTGCGCCCATATAAAGAGGCCACCTATGCAGAGCTCTACCTAAAGCTGCGGGAGGAGCGGTTAGGCTTAGCCAGGGGCGGTATCACAGGCGGCAATGGTCCTGTACCCGGCGGGAGCGGCCCCATACCCCAAAGCCAGGCGACATCCTGGCAGATGGACCAGAACGGGAACTGGTATAACAGCAATCCATATGATGATAGCTACAGGTAACGACCCAGGGTATCTGCGCTGTTACAGCCACAGACCGTGACCATGGAGACTGCAGGTCTCAACGTCACCTTTTATAGAAAGAAAGGAAAAGACAGCAGGTCTTAACATCACTTTTTATAGAAAGATAAGGAAAAGAGAGGGAATGATATGAAAGCAGTGGTATATGCATGTTTAGCAGAAGGCTTAGAGGAAGTGGAGTGCCTGGCGGCGGCAGACGTGATGATCCGCAGCGGGATCGAGGTCAAGCTGGTCTCCATGTCCGGCGAGAAGGTGGTGACAGGCTCCCATGGGATCAGCATCGTCACCGATATGCTGTGGGAGGAGTCCCAGCCAGATGAAGCCGACTGCATCTTCCTCCCCGGCGGCATGCCCGGCACAAAGCATCTGGCGGAGCATGAAGGTCTGGCCAAAGCCCTTGAGAAGGCCCTGGGTGAGGACCGCCGGGTAGCCGCCATCTGTGCCGCCCCCAGCGTCCTGGGTGGCTTAGGGTTTTTGCAGGGGAGGAAAGCCACCTGCTACCCCGGCTTTGAAGACAAGCTGACCGGAGCTCAGTACACCCATCAGGGCGTGGTCACCGACGGCCTGATCACCACGGCAAGGGGACTGGGCTATGCCTTGGATCTGGGGATCGAGCTGGCAGGCCTCTTGGTGGGCCGGGAGACCGCGGCTAAGGTGAAGGCGGCTATCCAGTACGATCAGTGTTAGGAGAAAAAATTCCTTCAATTTAGGCTGGCATTTACCAGATGGATATGCTATAGTATTAAATTGAAGTGTAACGCCCAATGGACAGGCCGCGCACAGGCAGATATGCAGACAGATTCAAGGAGGGAACCCATAAATGAGTTTACAGGTAGAAAAATTAGAAAATAACATGGCGAAGCTGACGGTTGAAGTGCCTTCCGAACAGTTTATCAAGTGCATCAAAGCCGCATATGATCAGAATAAGAAGCGCTTTAACATCCCCGGCTTCCGCAAAGGGAAGGCCCCGTTAAACATGATCGAGAAGATGTACGGGGAAGGCGTGTTCTATGAGGACGCCGCAGACCGGGCGATCAATGAGACCTACATGGATGCTATGAAGGAGAGCGGACTGGATATCGTCTCCAGGCCGGAGGTGGACGTGGTCCAGATCGGGAGGGGCCAGGACTTCATCTACACCGCTACCGTAGCCTTAAAGCCGGTGGTCACCTTAGGCGATTACAAGGGGATCGAAGTGCAGAAAGCTTCCGCGGAGGTGACGGATGAGGATGTTTCCGCCGAGCTGGTGCGCGTCCAGCAGCAGAACGCCAGACTGCTTTCGATCGAGGACCGTCCGGTGGAGGACGGCGATCAGACCGTTATCGATTTCGAGGGCTTCGTGGACGGGAAGAACTTTGAGGGCGGCACAGCGGAGGACTATCCCCTGACCATCGGCTCCCACTCCTTTATCGATACCTTTGAGGAGCAGCTGATCGGCAAGTCCATCGGCGAGGCCTGCGAGGTCCACGTGACCTTCCCGGAGGAGTACCATGTACAGGGCCTGGCCGGAAAGCCGGCGGTCTTTAAGGTAACGGTGAAAGAGATCAAGAAGAAAGAACTGCCGGAGATCAACGATGAATTTGCCGGCGAGGTCTCCGAGTTTGATACATTAGAAGAGTATAAGGATGACTTAAGGCAGAAGCTGCAGGATAAGAAGGCTAAGGAAGCCGCCACCAAGAATGAGGATGCGGTGGTGGAGGCCGTGGTGGCGAATGCTTCCATGGATATCCCGGAGCCGATGCTGGAGAGCCAGGTAGAGAGCATGGTCCAGGACTATGCCCGCCGCCTGCAGAGCCAGGGGATCGCCATGGACCAGTATATGGAGTACACGGGGATGACCACAGCGATGCTGAAGGAACAGATGAAGCCGGAGGCAGAGCGGAGGATCCGTACCAGACTGGTGCTGGAGGCTGTGGCGGAGGCTGAGTCTGAGGCGATCCAGGTGACTGAGGAGAGGATCGATGAGGAGATCCAGAAGATGGCAGAGATGTACAAGATGGAGGCTTCCAAGCTGAAGGAGTACATGGGCGACAGTGAGATGGATCGGATGAAGAAGGATCTGGCTGTCCAGGAGGCCGTGGACTTCCTGGTGGCCGAGGCGAAGCTGATCTAAGGGTCACGTATAAAGGTACAAAAACCAACAAGAGGATTGCAGCAGTCTCCACAGCTGAGCGGGAGGGTGCTGCAACTTTACTGTGAGAGTCCGCCGCCGGATAGGCGGCATGCGTTCAGGTATGCCAAGTGCGCCCGTCAGACCTTTATGGGGGGCGGTGCACCTGCCCGCCGGGCGCATGGAGGTTTACTGTGAGAGTCCGCCGCCGGACAGGCGGCTTGGGCCATGGATCTGGAAAGGAGAACAGTGATGAGTCTGATACCGTATGTTGTGGAATCGACCAGCCGGGGCGAGCGTTCCTATGATATCTATTCCCGTTTGTTAAAGGACCGGATCATATTTTTGGGGGAGGAGGTCACGGACGTCTCTGCCAGCATCGTGGTGGCACAGCTTTTGTTCCTGGAGTCAGAGGACCCCGGGAAGGATATCTCCCTGTACATCAACAGCCCGGGCGGCTCCGTATCTGCCGGCCTGGCGATCTATGATACCATGAACTACATCAAGTGTGATGTCTCCACGATCTGCATCGGCATGGCGGCCAGCATGGGCGCTTTCCTCTTAGCCGGCGGGACCAAGGGCAAGCGGATGGCTCTGCCGAATGCAGAGGTCATGATCCATCAGCCTTCCGGCGGCGCCAGAGGCCAGGCCACGGAGATCAAGATCGTGGCGGAGAAGATCTTGCAGACCAGGAAGAAGTTAAATGAGATCCTGTCCGCCAACACGGGCCAGCCTTTGGAGATCATCGAGAGGGATACCGAGAGAGATAATTATATGACTGCCGATGAGGCCATGGCTTACGGCCTCATCGATAAAGTGATCACCAGCCGCTGATGCTGGTAGAAATGAGGTGGATGTATGCCTGGCAGAGCAGAGGATAAGGTCAGATGCTCATTTTGCGGGAAGACCCAGGATCAGGTGCGGAAGCTGATCGCCGGCTCCAACAATGTATTTATCTGCGATGAATGCATCGAGCTGTGCTCGGAGATCCTGGAAGAAGAATTTGCAGACATGGAAGAAGAGGAATATCAGGCCTTCAGCGAGATCAACCTGATGAAGCCGAAGGAGATCAAGTCTTTCCTGGACGAATATGTGATCGGTCAGGAGGAGGCGAAGCGGGTGCTTTCCGTAGCCGTATATAACCATTACAAAAGAGTCACCACATCAAAGCATATCGACTTAGATATCGCTAAGAGCAATATCCTGATGCTGGGGCCCACCGGCTCCGGCAAGACCTACTTAGCCCAGACTCTGGCCAAGATCTTGAACGTCCCCTTTGCGATCGCGGATGCCACGGCGCTGACAGAGGCCGGTTACGTGGGCGAGGATGTGGAGAATATCCTTTTGAAGCTGATCCAGGCGGCCGACTATGATATCAGCAAGGCAGAGTACGGGATCATCTATATCGATGAGATCGACAAGATCACCAAGAAGTCGGAGAATGTATCCATCACCCGGGATGTCTCCGGCGAAGGGGTCCAGCAGGCCCTCTTAAAGATCTTGGAGGGTACAGTGGCCAGCGTGCCGCCCCAGGGCGGCAGGAAGCATCCCCACCAGGAGCTTTTGCAGATCGATACCACCAATATCCTCTTTATCTGCGGCGGCGCCTTTGACGGGCTGGAGCGGATCGTGGAGCAGCGTCTCCATGCCGGATCCATCGGCTTCAACGCTACGATCGTGGAGAAGAACAAGACCAACATCGACGAGCTGCTAAAGAAGGTGCTGCCGGAGGATCTGACCAAGTTCGGGCTGATCCCGGAGTTCATCGGCCGAGTGCCGGTGACGGTATCCTTAAATATGCTGGACGAGAATGCCCTGGTCCAGATCCTCTCTAAGCCGAAGAACGCGCTGATCAAGCAGTACCAGAAGCTCTTCGAGCTGGATGACGTGAAGCTGGAGTTCACCCAGGACGCATTGCTGGAAGTGGCGAAGATGGCGGCTGAGCGCAAGACAGGAGCCAGGGGGCTGCGGGCGATCTTAGAAAAAGTGATGACGGATCTGATGTACGAGATCCCCTCCGACGACACCATCGGGATCGTGACGATCACAGGGCCTGTGGTCGCAGGGACCGGCCAGCCGGAGGTCGTGTATCGTGATATGGCGGTGCCCAGGGGGGCGAACCCCAGGCGGCTCAGGAAGAAGCAGTCGGGGGAGATCGCATAAGAGTAGATAAAAGTAAGAGCAGATGGAGCTGAAAGGATGGCGTTGCAGAACTTTGACAGTTTGGGCAGCGCCTCTTTTTCGGCGTGAGAAAAGGATGGATGATCCGATGGAACAGAAAATATATACACTGCCCGCGATCGCGCTGCGGGGTCTGTCCATATTGCCTGGGATGATGACCCATTTTGATATCAGCCGTGAAAAGTCGATCGTGGCGATCGAGAAGGTCATGGTAGACGATCAGCGGGTATTTCTGATCGCCCAGAAACAGCCGGATGTGGCAGAGCCAAAGCAGGAGGATCTGTTCAAGGCAGGCTGTATCGCTACTGTGCGGCAGCTGGTGAAGATGCCGGATAACATCATCCGGGTCATGGTGGAAGGCTTAGAGCGGGCAGAGCTTATGGGACTCGACACGGACGGCTCTTGCCTGATGGCTCAGGTGGAGACGATGCTGCCTGCTTCCCGGCAGGAGGTCTTAGATCCTGTGGCGGTAGAAGCCATGATCCGGATCGTAAAGGATAAGCTGGAGGAATATGGACGCTTTAACTTACGCATCCTGAAGGATGTGCTCCCGAACCTGCGCCAGCTGGAGGACCTGGAGGCGCTTTTGGACCAGGTGGCGATCCAGCTCCCCTTAGACCACAGTCTGCGGCAGAAGGTGCTGGAGAGCCATCTCCTTTCGGAACGCTATGAGCATGTGGTCCACAGTCTGGTCACGGAGATCGAGGTGACCCGTGTAAAGCGGGAGTTCCAGGCTCAGGTGAAGGCGGCCGTGGATAAGAACCAGAAAGACTATGTCTTAAGGGAGCAGATGAAGATCATCCGCAAGGAGCTGGGAGAGGACGACCCGCTGTCCGACGCCGACGCTTACCGGCAGCAGATCCAGGCTCTGGAGGCAGATCAGGAGGTGAAGGATAAGCTTTTAAAGGAAGTTGAACGGTTGACCGCCATGCCCGGCAGCAGCCAGGAGAGCAATGTGATCCGCACCTATATCGAGACCCTGCTGGAGCTTCCCTGGAACAAGGCTTCCAAGGACGATAACGATATCCATCACGCAGAAGAGATCCTGGACGCGGATCATTATGGTCTGGATAAAGTGAAAGAGCGGATCTTGGAATATCTGGCAGTCCGCATCCTGACCGATAAGGGGACCAGCCCGATCCTGTGCCTGGTAGGCCCGCCCGGAACGGGAAAGACCTCGGTGGCCCGGTCCATGGCCCGGGCCCTGGATAAGAAGTATGTCCGGATCAGCCTGGGCGGCGTTCGGGATGAGGCGGAGATCCGGGGCCATCGAAAGACCTATGTGGGCGCCATGCCCGGCCGTCTGGTGGAGGGCTTAAAACAGGCAGGGGTGGCGAACCCGCTGATGCTCTTAGATGAGATCGATAAGGTGAGCAGCGACTACAAGGGCGACACCTCCTCCGCTCTTTTAGAGGTGCTGGACAGCGAACAGAACGTGCGTTTTCGGGACCACTATGTGGAGGTCCCGATCGATCTGTCCCAGGTCATGTTCATCGCCACTGCCAATACCACCCAGACGATCCCCAAGCCTCTGCTGGACCGTATGGAAGTGATCGAAGTGAACAGTTATACGGAAAACGAGAAGTTCCATATCGCCAAGGACCATCTGGTGGCAAAGCAGCTGGAGAAGAACGGCCTGACATCAGATCAGCTCACCTTTACGGACCGAGCCCTGGAAAAGCTCATCCACAATTATACCCGGGAGGCAGGCGTCCGCGCCCTGGAGAGACGGATCGGGGATATCTGCCGGAAGGTGGCCAGGAGCTTTCTGGAGGATAAGAAGAAATCGGTCAAAGTGCGGGAGAAAGACTTAGAGCGCTATCTGGGGAAGGAGAAGATCACCTTTGAGGATGCCGACGGAGAAGACCAGGTGGGCGTGGTCCGGGGCCTGGCCTGGACCAGCGTGGGCGGGGATACGCTCCAGATCGAGGTCAATGTGATGCCGGGGAAGGGGAACCTTAATCTCACCGGACAGATGGGCGATGTGATGAAGGAATCGGCCCAGACCGCCTTGACCTATGTCCGGAGCATCTGTCCCCAGTATCAGCTCCCGGATGACTATTTTGAGAAGCATGACATCCATATCCACATCCCGGAGGGAGCCGTACCCAAGGACGGCCCGTCGGCGGGGATCACCATGGCCACCGCCATGTTCTCCGCTCTGACCGGCAAAAAGGTGCGGGCGAAGGTAGCTATGACCGGCGAGATCACCCTGCGGGGCCGTGTGCTCCCGATCGGAGGCTTAAAGGAGAAGCTCCTGGCCGCTAAGATGGCCCACATCCAAAAGGTGCTGGTCCCCGCGAAGAACCGGCCGGATATCGGGGAGCTTTCCAGAGAGATCACGAAGGGGCTGGAGATCGTCTATGTAAAGACGATGGAAGAGGTGTTGGAGGAGGCGTTGCTATGATCATCAAGCGTGCGGAGTTGGAGACAGTGTGTGGGATCACCAGCAGGCTCCCGGAGAACATCCATCAGGAGTTTGCCTTTGCCGGGAAGTCGAATGTGGGGAAGTCCTCCATGATCAATGGGATGCTGGGGCGGAAGTCTTTAGCCAGGACCTCTTCCCAGCCGGGGAAGACCCAGACGATCAATTTTTATCATATCAACCAGTCCTTTTATTTTGTGGATCTGCCGGGCTACGGCTACGCGAAGGCCTCGGTGGAGGTAAAGGCAAAATGGGGGAAGATGGTAGAGCGATACTTAAAAGGCTCGAAGAGGCTAGAGATGGTCTTCCTGCTGATCGATATCCGGCATGAGCCTTCTGAAAATGATAAGATCATGTATGACTGGATCGTGTATAATGGATACCGTCCGGTGATCGTGGCCACGAAGGTGGATAAGCTGAAGCGCAGCCAGGTCCCTAAGCATGTGAAGATGGTGCGGGAGGGGCTGGGGATGGAGAAGGAAGATCTCCTGATCCCCTTCTCAGCGGAGACGAAGCAGGGGAGAGAGGAGCTGTGGGAGCTGATCGAAGGGGCGCTGTAACAAGATCGTCGATCCACTGCCTTCGGGGTTTGCGTATTTCTATGGACTCCCGACTTTTTCCAACTGCACCCGCTCCAGCTCCACCGGTACGGGTACAGGCTTCGTGGCCGTCTCCGTCTGGGCTTCCTGTACCCTTGCCTTGGATACCGGCCCAGCGGGAGCATATGGCTCTGTATCGGCGGGAGAGCCTGACCCTGCGATGGCGGAGGGACCTGACCCTGCATCGGCGGAAGAGCCTGACACTGCGATGGTGGAGGGACCTGACCCTGCACCGGTGGGAGTGCTTGACACTGCGATGGCGGAGGGACCTGACCCTGCATCGGCGGGAGAACTTGACCCTGCGTCGGCGGGAGAGCCTGGCACTGCGTCGGTGGGAGCGTCCGGCTCCAGACCGGTGGCGGCAGCGGCGTCTTCCATCGACAGGGCTGTGGCGGACTCCCGCAGCTTGATCCGCACCAGGGTCTCGACGATCTTCACGATCAGGGAGACGATGAAGAGCGGCAGGGTGATGAAGAGAAAGAAGTAGAGCTTCCAGTGTCTCCACTTCCGGACCGTCTTTGCCCATTGGATCCGGGCCGGGCGGATGGCCTGGCTTAGGGGGGTGGTCGTTCCTTTTTTGGTCTGGCGCATGTTCGCGTTCCTCCTTGTTCTTGTCGGTCTGCCTGAAGGCCCGCCCTTGGGGTATCGGTCCTTGACAGCGGCGTGGCTCTGGTCTGCCCGTGGATCAACCTTGGGGGACCTGTCCTGAAAGGTGCGCTGTCCGTCAGCCATCGCTCATCAGGGTCCGCATGGCAAATGCGTAGATCTCCTGACTCTTCTCCCGCCAGTTGCTGCACATGTACTCCGCCTGCTCTTTATCCGGTACGGACAGGTTCAGCTCGATCAGGGAGCTCTTCCCCTCCCGGACCTCACAGTGGACGATGTAATCCTGGTTGGTGGACCGGTAAAAGTCCGAGACCACGCCCACCTCATTGCGGAGCCGGAACTTATTCTCCTTTAGATATCGATCGATATCCGTGACGATCGCAGGCGGGATCTTATTCCCGAAAAAGCGCAGGGTATCGCTGCCTTCCTGGGTGATCTCATAGCGCGTGCTGTTATGGAGCGTCTCTTTTCGGATCAACCCTGCCTCAGTCAGCTCGCTCAGGGCCTGCTGGAGAGTAAAATAGGTCGTATACTCGTGCTCCAGGAAAAAATCCATCAGCTGCGCATTGGTCAGCGGGAAGTTCACATGCTTGAGCATATACAGGTTCATGAGTTTATAAAGGGTGATCGGATCTGATAACATAGGCTTTTACCTGGTTCCTTTGGTTTTCTTGTCGTTTAGGGTTACTTTTCACACCTACGCTGATCATTAGATAGGTGCAGGCGCATGATCGGTCACCCGTCCGCATCCGGAGGCCCGAAGAGCAGCCATAAAGTAGCGGAGGGAGGGGCATGTCACATAAAGGACCCTAGCGGAACGAGAGCGCGTCCTGTTGTGACATGCCCCTCCCGGAGCGGACCCCCTCGCGATATCTCCATGCGATCAGACTCCCTGGCGCGGGTGTGAAAAGTAACCGTTCAGGCCGCTATATCTCTATGATATCAACTTAACTCTTTTAAATCAAGCAGAAATATGATAGAATAGGTGGATACTAGGGAGATTTTGGGTGAAAAAGTATGAAAGAACGAATTAACCGGCTGGCCCGGGGCATCCTGGATGGGGAGACCCCTAAGGTGGTCGTGATGCCGGAGAAGATAGAAGAGACCGTCCAGGCGAAAAAGATGATCGTGATGGAATTCCATGTGAACAGCGGGAACGGGATGCATATAAAGGGGCTGGCCTACACCAGCCATACGAGAGTGACTGTGCTGACCCCGGCCTTCGGCGGTCTGCGGAACCGGGTCTCCTATCAGGTGGATACCAGCTATCTGGAGAACGGAGATGTCATAGAAGGGGGATTTGACCTGGTCACGGACGGCGGTGAGATCCGGCTCCCCTTTACCTTTCATATCCAGCTGGGCGCTTCCGGCAAGACTCTGGCGGGCTTAAGGACTGTGGAGGACCTGGCGCTCTTAGCAAAGGCAGAGCCGGAGACGGCCCTGCGGCTGTTCCATTACCAGGACTTCGGGGAGACCCACATCCTGCAGGACCGATATAACCGTGCGGTATACGATGGCTTAAAGGGCCATGGGGACCGGGGGAACCAGATGGAGGAGTTCCTGGTGGCCTTAAAAGCAAAGGAGCCGGTGACCTTGACCGTCTCTGGAAAGCGGAGGAAGTACGGCTATCCGGTGGATCCGGTGGAGGACGCGATCCAGATCCGGAAGGACCGGTGGGGCTACATCTCTGTGGAGGCCCAGGCGGACGGAGATTTCCTGGAGCTGCCTAAAAAGCATTTTGAGAATGGGGACTTTAAAGAGGACAGCTGTATGGTCCCCTACCGGATCCTGCCCGGAAGGCTCCATCGGGGAAAGAACTTAGGCTGCATCCGGCTAAATACGGTAAAAGAGACCTGGATCGTCCCCTTTGAGGTAGAGGGGGATGAGACCACTGACGCGGCTTATGTGGATCAGTCCCGTTTTCGGAGAGCCTACTGCCGTTTTTTAAAGCTCCGCTTGGATGAGGCCTGCGGGGCGGTCCATAAGGCGGCAGGCAGGGAACCCATGTTCCAGGAGCTGGACGTGATGCGCAGCGTGCCGGGAGATAAGGTCCTGGCGGCGCTGTGGATGGCGGAGACGCTGATCCGTTCCGGGAAGCGGGAGCCTGCAGGTCTGCTCCTGGACGAGTGCAGGGATGAGATCTTGATGGCCAGGAAGGACCATGTGGAGCAGTATTGCTTTTTCCAATATCTCTCCCAGCTGATCTGGCCTAACGAGAGCCAGAAAGCCTCGCTCCTGCGCCTGGTGCAAAAGTATCTGCTGGAGGGGGGCCATCCCTTCTTATCCTTCATCCGTCTGGAGCTGGATGAAGAGGCCCGTTCGGCTCCCCTTTCCCTGCTGTCCGATATGCGGCAGCTTTACGAGGAGGGGCTTCGGAGCCCATTTCTGTATCTGAAGGCCTTCCAGATCCTTAAGGAGCACCCCAAGGCCCTGGATAAGCTGGATGATCTTGAGATCCGTGTGCTGTACTTTGCCGCCAGGAAAAAGATCGTGGACCAGGAGCTGGCCCTGCAGACCGCCAAGCTGGCAGGGGAGGAGAAGCATTACCAGAAATGGATCCACCGTCTGCTGGTACTCCTGTATGAGGAGCATCCAAAACAGCCGATCCTGGAAGGGATCTGCAGCATGATGATCAAAGGCGAGTGCAGGGGACGGGAGGATTTTCGCTGGTATGAGCTGGCTCTGGAAAAGGGGGTCAGCCTGACCCGGCTGTATGAACACTATCTGTATTCCCTGCCCGAGGACTATGGCCACCTGCTGCCCAAGGAGGTGCTGCTCTACTTTACCTACGGTCACGATCTGGACGACCGCGCCCGGTCGGTCCTGTATCAGAACATCCTGCAGTATATGGACCCCTCCTCTAAGCTCTATCAGGAGTATGAGCGGGATATGGAGCAGTTTGCCATGGACCAGCTGTTCCAGTCCAAGATCGACAGCCACCTGGCCGTCATCTATGACCGCATGATCCTAAAGGATATGATCGATGAGCCGGTGGCTAAGGTACTGCCGGCGGTGCTCCGCTCCTTCAAGATCGCCTGCGGGAACAGGCAGATGAAATATGTGATCGTCCGGTATGAGGAGCTGAGCCAGGAGGATATGTACCTCTTAACGGACGGTGTGGCCTATGTGCCTTTATATTCGGACAGGCCGGTGATCCTGTTCCAGGATGCCTATGGAAACCGCTACAGTGATGTCCGTTATACCAAGACGCCTGTCATGGCTGGACAGGGATTGGAGGAGAGATGCTTTGCGGTGGCTCCGGAGCACCCGATGCTGAGCCTGGCCGCCTGCAGACAGATCGCGGGCGCAGAGACCATGGAGCGGGGGCAGGTCAGGGTCTTGGAGAGAGCCTTGCGGGAGCTGCCTGTCAACACGCTGTACCGAAAGGCGCTCTTAGCAAAGGTGATCGACTATTATCGAAAGCAGGCAGGGGATGAGGACTCAGGGGAATGTGAATGCAGCTATCTGCTGACCCTGGATGCCAAGGCGATGACCCAAGAGGAGCGGCTGAAGGTCTGCGAGACCTTGATCAGCCAGGACTATCTGGAGGAATCCTATAAGCTGTTGAGGAATTTCGGCTGGGAGGGCATGGATGTGCGGCGGCTGTCGAAGCTGTGCCGGAAGCTGATCCTCAAGAAGCTTTTTAAGAACGATGTCTTTTTGCTGAAGCTGGCCTTCCAGGCCTTCGATAAGGGAGCGACGGATGCGGTGCTCTTAGACTTTTTGTGCGGGCGTTTTAACGGGAGTTCCCGTCAGATGTTCAAGCTCCTATCCCAGTCCGTCTCGGCCAGGGCGGAGACCTATGATCTGGAGGAACGGCTTTTGTGCCAGATGATGTTCTCCGGGGATATCCGGCATCTGGACCAGACCTTCCGCTTCTATTCCAGGAGGAAGGTGCTGAACGAGACTGTGCTCCGGGCCTACTTTACGGTAAGATCCATCGGCTATTTTTTAAAGCATGAGATGGTGGAGGACGATGTGTTCGCTTACCTGGAGGCCACGGTCAACCAGACGGACGATCTGGCGAAGGTACCGATGATCAGCCTGCTGGCGCTGACCAAGCATTATTCAGAGTGCAGGACATTAGAGGGGGATCAGAAGGCGCTCTGCCGCCGGGTGACAGAACTGCTCTTAGAGGAGGGACTGGTCTTTCCTTACACGAAGAAGCTGTCAGCCTTTATCCCGATCCCCCATGATATCCTGGACAAGGCCATGGTCTGCTATGAAGGGAACAAGGATGACGATCTGGAACTGGAGATCCGGATCGCGCCCGACGAGGCGCAGCCCCACCGGGAGGTCCTGCAGCGGATCTATCAGGGCATCTTTGTCTGTAAGAAGGTATTGTTCGAGGGAGAGACTCTGGAATATACGATCTACAAGCTGGATAAACGGGCTGGAAAACGGACAAAGGTGGCGGAGGGTACAGTCAGTTGCGAGCTGCCTGAAGGGAGCTTAAAGGAGAGCCGGTATGCCAGCTTGAACGAGATGGGATTATGCCTGGGGATGAAGGAAGAAGCGGGATTGAAGCGGAGCATGCAGGAGTATCTGGTCAAGAGCGCGGCATTAGAGGAGCTGTTCCCGCTGGCAAAGTAGAGTGCGGATGTCGGGAGCTGGGCGGAGATATAGCGCTCAGGGCATGGGGGCGGAGGAGCCCTCAGAGATACATAAGGAGGAATGGTGACGTACGATGGATGGACTGGTGATCGGGCTGGCGCTGTGTGATTCCTATACACAGGTCAACTGCGGCGGACAGGAGAAGGTATGGGCTTTCCCTACGGTGATATGCAGAAAAAAGAATGAGGATATGTGGTTCGTGGGCGAGGAAGCCTACGGCTTCACTCTGACAGGGGAAGGCGTGATCGTGGACAAGCTTTTGAACCTGGCCAGGAAGAACGGTACGGCGACCATCGGGGATATCAAGTTCACCGGCCAGGAGCTTTTAGAGCGTTTCATCGAGCAGGCGATCGCGCTGCCGGCCGAGGCGTATGGCACAGAGCAGATCCGCCAGATGGTGGTGGCTCTGCCCAATGTGGACAACCGGACCATGGACTGTCTGCTGTACTGTGCCGACCATCTGAAGATCCCAAGGAGCCATTTCCATGTGATCAGCTATAGCGAGAGCTTTCTATATTATGTGCTGAGCCAGGAGCAGAATATATGGAAGAACCAGGTGGGACTGTTCGATCTTTCCCAGAAGGGTCTGCGCTATTATGAGATGAAGGTGGTCAAGGGTCTGCGCCAGACGCTGGTCTTGTCCGACTACGAGAACCTGGATGAAGGGGTGGACTTAGATGTGCTGGAGACCCAGGCCGGCGCCAGACTGGCGGATCGGATCCTGTGCGCCTGCGGGGAGCGTCTTTTGGCGAAGAAGACATTTTCCGCCATCTTCCTCACCGGCCGGGGGTTCGAGAAGCCGGAGTGGGCTTCGGATTTCACCAAGCTGGCGGCCAGACGGAGGCGGGTGTTCAGCGAGCCGTACATCTTTGCCATGGGAGCCGCCTGCAAGGCCATGGACCATCTGGCGAAGGAGACGGCTTTCCCCTTTGTGCTGATCTGTGAGGGCCGCCTAAAGGCCACCATCTCCATGGAAGTGGTCCATGAAGAGAAGACCACCCAGCTGGTGATCGCGGCTTCCGGGGACAGCTGGTACGAGGCAAAGAGCACCATGGAATTTATCCTGGACCATCAGGATGAGCTCATCTTCCAGATCCAGCCGGTGGACCAAAAGAAGAAGAGCGAGGTGAAGATCCCCTTAAAGGGTTTTCCGGAGCGCCCGGAGCGGACCACCAGGATCCAGCTGAAGACAGGCTTTAAGAATGAAAATACTATGGCTGTGGTGATAAAAGATAAAGGTTTTGGAGAGCTGTTCCCAGCTTCCGATACCGAGATACGCAGGGAGATCGTGCTATGAGTCTGATACTATGCCGTATGGAGCCGGTAAAACATCCTTTTGAGGTCCCGGAGCTGGGAGTGAAGCTCTACTCCTCCCAGGAGCTCTGCTATGTGATCTATGAAAACCCGCTGCTGGTGATGGACGATTTCGTGGATTACCGCCTGATCCAGTTCATCCAGGAGGATCTGGGCATGGAGTTCCTGGCCAGAAAGCTGGAAAACTGGAAAAAGAGCGGAGAAAATCCCGATAATATGCTGCTTTTGATCTTATCGGAGTGTCCATACTATACCGCCGCCGAAGTGACCCGCTATCGCCAGCGGCTGATCCAGTTGCGCAAGAAGCATCCGGCGGAATATTGGAAGGAGAAGGCCGATCTTTTGGCCGAACGGAAGCAGTACGGGAAGGCGATCCCCTTATACGAAAAGCTTTTGGAGATGGACAAGGACAGGGTGGTGGACGATCTGTTCCGCAGCCGGGTCTGGATCTGCCTGGGCGCCTGCCAGGCCAGGATGTTCCAGTTCGAAAAGGCCTGCCAGTCCTACGAAAAAGCCTATGCCTGCAACAACCAGGACAAGGAGATCCCGGAGCAGATCTACTACCTGAAAGCTTTTTCCCCGGAGCTCACCCTGTCACAGCGGTGCCAGGATATGCTGGAGGACGCCGACCAGGAAGCCTGGGAAGCCAAGATCGCCGTGGCCAGAAAGAAGGGGCAGGGCTCTGAGGCCGTGAAGGAGCTGGACGAGCTGTTCACGAAAGATCCGGTAAAGCGGCTGGCCGGAGCAGCCGCCATGGTACAGCAGTGGAAGCAGGAGTATAGAAATATGATCTAGCCATGAGCAGTGCGGAAAAGCCCAGCCACAGGGACGGGGACGTGCTCGCACGGATCCGTCCCTGTGGCTGGGCTTTTCCATAGGGCGAAGCCCGTCATCCCGGTGTCGCTAAAGCGACATCGGGATGCAGCACTGCAGGATGGCGGTAGAGGACGCGATAGGATGTGACAGGAGGCGATAGTCATGAAGTTTGTACATTGTCCCCAGTGCGGGACAAAGCTGATCAAGAAGGAGATCGGGGATGAGGGCCTGGTCCCCTACTGTGAGGCCTGCGGGCGGCCCTGGTTCGATATGCCTTATGCCTGCACGATCACCCTGGTGATCAATGAATATGATGAAGTAGCCCTGCTCCGCCAGGGCTATGTCTCTGCGGAGCATTATGTATGCGTGGCAGGGTATATCAAGTGCGGGGAGAGCGCCGAGGAGACGGCGGTCCGGGAGGTAAAGGAGGAGCTGGGCCTTACGGTGGAGCATATCCGGTATACCAGGAGCTACTATTTTGAGAAAAAGGATATGCTGATGCTGGCCTTCGAGGCCCATGTGAAGAAGGAGGAGTTCCATCTCTCAGGAGAGGTGGACCAGGCCAAGTGGATGACCTTCGAGGAGGCACATCCTAAGATGCGGCCGGGGAGCGTGGCGATCCAGCTGTTGGAGCGGTATTTTGCGGGGAAGCGATGAAAAGCGTTGATGGCCTTGGGTCCAGGGCTGTGAGGGTCGCGAGGGGGCCGCAGAGGCAGGGCTATGTTGTTGGAGGGCTGGGGAAGATCTGGATGATCTGGGATATAGTTTTGTATGAGCTGTATGATCTATAAGATCTATGGTAGGGATGGAGGGAAAAGGTGGCGGAGACGGGGAGCTGTGATAGCTGTGCGTATTATGGGTATGATGAGGACGACGAGGCATATTATTGCATGGTGGATATGGATGAGGATGAGCTGGGGCGGCTTTTGACCGATCGGCGTTATCAGTGTCCTTATTACCGGTCGGACGATGAGTATAAGATCGTGCGGAGGCAGATGTGAGGTAACCGTTCAGATAGGTCTGCGCATTTGCTGCGCTGACCGTATGAAAGCATGGTGGCCACAAGCATACGGCCCATCGCGTAGCGATCTTCAATGGCTGGATGCCGTAACCGTTCAAGGTACTTGAAGGGTTACGATATGAGGGCAGATGGAGGGATCGAGTGCTTTAGGCTGCTTTGGTGGGATGTGATGACGCGCCGCTGTTGGGCGTGTGGAGGATCGATAGTATAGGGAAAAGGAGATGGAGAACGATGGCATTTGACAGGGCGAAGGCCTATCTGGAGGGGTATGGTCTGGGGGACCGGATCCATGAGTTCGCGGTGTCCAGCGCGACGGTGGAGCTGGCGGCCCAGGCGGTGGGATGCGAGCCGGCCAGGATCGCGAAGAGTCTGTCTTTTTTAGTGGACGGGAAGGCGGTGCTGATCATCGCGGCCGGTGACGCGAAGGTGGATAACCACAAATATAAGGAGATGTTCCATACCAAGGCAAAGATGCTCTCGGCGGACGAGGTGCTGGAGCTGGTGGGACATGGAGTGGGGGGCGTCTGCCCCTTTGGCGTGAAGGAGGGCGTCCGGGTGTTCCTGGATGAGTCCCTGAAACGGTTCGATATCGTGTATCCAGCCTGCGGCAGCAGCAACAGCGCGGTGGAGCTGACGATCGCCCAATTGGAACAGTGCTCCGGGTATGAGCAGTGGGTGGATGTGTGCAAGGGGTGGCAGTAGAGGAGATGCGCAGGACAAAAGACTAAAGACCTGCGGAGCGTTATAGAGAGGGCTCCACAGGTCTTTTGGAGCATTGGGCGCGACCGCTGCTGTATCGATGTCCTTACATCCCTTGCCCGTCAGAAGATCATATGGCAGGGTCTGCCAGAGCAGATCATTGGAGAGCGGCAAGCTGAGCTTTTAGGTCAGCGATAGTCTGCTCGTTTTGTGCGATGGTCTGTTCGTTTTGTGCGATGGTCTGTTCGTTTTGTGCGATAGTCTGCTCTTGTTGCGAGATCGTCTGCTTATACTCATCGACCTGCTCCTGCATCTCGTCGATCATGTACATCACGGTATTGTGATCGAGCGTAGCTAATTCTTTGGAATACATCTTCATCACCTTCCCTATATCAAGACATAGATCATAAATTTGTTGGTACATGTCCTTGAACATGGGATAGTGGGTGATCAGTTCATCGATCCGCGCGGGTTCAGTGAAACTCAAGAAAGCCAGCCATGCTTCAAGGTCTGTTCCTATAGGTCTATTCTCCATGTTTTTTCGATAGATGTCAAGAGGGATCAGGATATATTCCTGTAGAAGATCGATGGTCAGGCCAGTGTCGGACTGCTGCTTGAACCGATGGATCCATTGCCCAGGGAATGCATGGAACTCTGCGGTGGAATGCTCGAAAAATACGATCGTGTATACCGGTTTGATATCCCGATAGCTAAATTTCTTGCCTTTTTCGCCGTGGACCCGCTTATACTGCCGCAGGAGATGGTCGGAGGAATAGCAGGCGCAGCGTTGGCCGGGAAAAGCGTACCCGATCTTCTGTACTTCCACATCGCACAGGCTCCCGTCCTCCATCTGGACCATGATGTCGGTGTAGAGCAAGGAAGATTCCGCACCGAGGCGTACGGAGTCATTAGGGAGCGCTTTTAAGACCGTGACCTTTCGCTCCAGGAGCAGGGACAGGAGCCGGGAGAGACGTTCCGGGGCGCCCTCGGGGTTGAAGATCTCCTTGAAGATCCCATCATAGAGGATGGTCATCCCCTTTTTGCCGGAGCATTGTTTGAGGAAATCCTCCTGGGAGGCCGGATCCCATCCGGCGAAGAGGCTTTCAAGATCGGGATGGGACGCGATGATCTGGCGCAGCGCTGCCTGGGTGCGGATGGAGGGGAAATGCTCCGCCAAAGATACGGTTTGTGTGCTTTTGGTCATAGGTGGTATCTCCTTTTCTCTTTTTATCAGTCGTGTTTTGGGTCCTCGTCGCTCGTGATCGTTGTTTCAAAGGTGTTTTACTGAGGGGCTGGCAGGTGGCTGTTTGCGATCATCACGTTTTACGCAAAGAGCATGATGCCGTAGGGTCAGCGCAGAGGATGTCCAAGGGTCGTGCTTATCTGATCGGTTACATTAGCATACCACAAAATGGAAAAAATTGCAAGATAAATTACAAAATATGTAAAAATGGTCGTTTTCGAGTCTGCAAAGGAGGTTGGTGAGCTTTGGAGGATATGGCACCGGTCTTGATGGAATGTTTTCATTTTGTACTGGCGATCGCGATGGGCTTCTTTTTGAAGCAAGCCGGTGTTTTTAAAAAGGCGGACGGGGATGTGCTGTCCAAGGTGATCGTCTACATCACCCTTCCCTGCGCGGTCTTGAACGGAGCAAATACAGTCCATATATCGTCCTTAACTCTGCTGATGATCGGCCTGGCATTTGCCTGCAACCTGCTGCTGGCGGGGCTGGGCTATCTGGCGTCCGGGAAGGCGGATCCAAGGACCCGCGCCGCCTACATGATCAATGCCGCCGGGTACAATGTGGGGAGTGTGGCCCTCCCCTTCGTGCAGACCTTTTTCCCTGGCGCAGGTGTGGCCTATCTGTGCATGTTCGACGCGGGGAACGCGGTCATGGGACTGGGCGGGATCTATTCCATAGCCGACTCTGTGGCTTGCGGGGAGAAGCGGCTGGATCTGAAACGGTTGATCAGGACCTTATCGAAGTCGGTGTGCTTTGATACCTATATGGCGATCTTTGTCCTGTCTCTTTTTCATCTGGAATTACCGGCGGTGGTGCGGGGCGCGGCGGAGATGATGGGAAAGGGGAACGCGTTCCTGACCATGCTGATGATCGGGATCATGCTGGAGGTCCGGATCCCGAGGGAGGAGCTGCGGGATGGGTGTGTGGTCCTGGGGCTGCGGGTGTTTGTGAACCTGGCGCTGGGGATCCTTTTATACCGGTCCCTGCCGGTCCCGCTGCTGGCCCGGAAGGTCTTGCTGATCATCCTGGCCTGCCCGCCGGCATCGGTGGCGGTGGTCTTTACCAAGATGTGTGGGTATGAGAAGGATATGCCGGCGGTGGTCAGCTCGGTGGCATTGGCGGTGTCGCTGGTGGCGATCATGGGGGTGTTGGTGGTGGTGGGGTGAGAGGGGGGAGGTGCTCTTTTTGAGAGGAGGCTTGGGAAAGAAGATGATATTGAGAAAAATAGTTAATATGGGAGATTATGGAAAACGATGAGAGGAAATAGGAGGAAAAGGGGGTTTATTGTTGACTTTTGCGAGGATTTATAGTAGTATCGTAAACGATGAAGTATAAAGGATCCTCGATGAGAGGGTCTTTGATTAAGACAAATAACTTCAAATAATGTTAAAATATAAAAGTTTATTGGAACTCTTTTGATATACAATGTGTATCAAAGTGCATTGTCCAACAAAATAAATTCAAATAATTTATATTATTAAAATAAAATAGCATAGAATAAAGAGGAAAATGCGAATGAAATGGGAAGATGGCAGATTGAAAGTCTGCCTGGTAGGGTCTTCAGGTGGACATCTTACACACCTATATATGCTTAAGCCGTTTTGGCAAGATAAAGAGAGATTTTGGGTGACCTTTGATAAAGAAGATGCAAGGAGCTTGCTGGATGGAGAACGGATGCTCCCTTGTTTCTATCCAACGAACAGGAACGTGAAATCTCTTATCAAAAATACAAAGCTTGCATGGAGGATCCTTCGCAAGGAAAAACCAGATCTTGTCCTTTCTTCTGGAGCCGCAGTGGCCGTACCATTTTTTTATATTGGAAAGCTACTTGGTGCAAAGACGATCTACATAGAAGTGTTTGACCGCATTGATCGTCCCACACTTTCGGGGAGATTGGTCTATCCAGTCACAGATCGATTTATTGTGCAGTGGGAAGAGATGGAGAAGGTTTATCCCAAAGCAATGAATCTTGGAAGTATTTTCTGAATAAAGGGAGCAGAGGATGATATTTGTAACAGTGGGGACACATGAACAGCCATTTGACCGGCTTATAGAGTATATGGACAAGCTGGCCGCGACTATTGAAGAGGATGTAGTCATACAGTCGGGCTTTAGTACATATGTACCTCAAAATTGCACATGGAAGAAATTGTTTTCGTATACAGAGATGAATACAAATGTAGAACAGGCTAGGGTGGTCATCACGCACGGCGGTCCTTCTTCCTTCATCGCGCCACTCCAGATCGGTAAGATCCCTATTGTCGTACCTAGGAGAAAAGAATTTAATGAGCACGTGAACGATCATCAACTTAATTTTTGCAGAGAAGTTGCTAAACGCCAGAAATGTATTATTGAAGTTGAAGATGTTAAAGAACTTAAACGGATCATTGAGAAATATGATGAGATCATTATGGGAATGAAAAATGGATTAAAAAGTAATAATGAGAAATTTTGTAGAGAGCTTGCGGAAATGGTGAGGAAAATGTTCATAATGGATTAAGTTATAAAGAGCGACCAAGTGAGGTACAGTATGAAAATAGTCATAGATCTGACAGCATTATCCTATCATATGACAGGAATAGAACGATTTGCATTATGTGTTACACAAGAAATGTTAAGACAAGATGATACAAATGATTATATATTGGTATTTAGAGACACGATCTATAAGGATTTAAAGGATCATATTGATGAAAAACGGATAAGAGCCAGGATCATCCATGGAAATAATAAATTACTTTTTTTTCAGATGATTCTGCCATTTGAATTATACCGTATAAAAGCAGATGTCTTTCTGTTTTTTGCATTTCCATCGCCTCTTTTATTTAGAGGAAAAAGGATTTATAATACCATCCACGATATGGGCAGATGGGATAAGCCTGTCGGTGAAAAACCTATCGCTATCTTTTATTTCAAGACTTCAGAGAAAAACGGGATTTTAGTTTCTGAAAAGGTTTTTACAGTTTCTTGCTATTCAAAAAAGCGGATAGTGGATATCACAGGGGTGCCTGATGATAAAGTTGAAGTCGTGTATAATGGCGTTACAAAGAAGATAACAGATAGTGCAGTGCTATATGAAGATGTAAAAAAGAAATATGGATTACCGGAAAGATATATTTTATTTTTGTCAACGCTCCAGCCCAGAAAGAATCTTGCATTGTTGTTAGATGCATATTCAGAAATAAAGGAAAAGGTCGATTATGGACTTGTTTTGGTTGGGAGAAATGGATGGGAGGTAGACGATCTTCTGAAAAAATATAGCTTGGATAAGGATATCATTGTTACGGGTTATGTTTCAGATGAAGAAATAGCAAAAATATATCAGAATGCAAAATGTTTCGTCTTTCCTACGTTGTATGAAGGGTTTGGGATCCCTCCAGTGGAAGCGTTAGCAATGGGGTGTCCAGTCATCTCGTCAGATTCATCGTGCATGAAAGAGATCCTGATGGAGCAAGCGATCTATTTTGAAGACAATAATAAAGAGAGATTGACAGATCTGCTTGTAAATCTTGAAACATTTGTAGATAAGATGCCGCGAGAACTAAATGATTTTCAAAAAGTTAATTTTGATTATAGAGAATCTGCAAGAAAAGTATTGAAGACGCTCGAGAATGGCTGAGCTTTTATTGATCATATGATGTGATCAGCTAATATTTTGTAAAAAATGTGTGAGGGATTTATGCACAAGACAAGGATATTTGCAGCCTATCTGCCTCAATATCATGAGACAGAAGATAATGATAGATTTTGGGGAAAAGGATACACAGACTGGGTTGGGGTAAAAAAGGCATCACCTCAATTTAAAGGACATGTTCAGCCCAAAATACCGTTGGATGATCTTTATTATGATCTGACCGATATTGATGCGATAAGATGGCAGGCTGGTCTCGCAAAAAAATATGGGGTAGATGGGTTTAATATTTATCATTATTGGTTTAAGGATGGAAAACAGGAATTAGAAAAGCCTGCAGAACTCCTTCTAGACAATAAAGATATAGATATAGGATATTTCTTCACCTGGGATAATAATGCCTGGAAAAGAACTTGGGGAAATATAAGCGGAAATGATTGGGCTCCAGTATTTGATCTGACCCGGTCGGACACGGGAGCGGTACTGGTTGATTTTTCGTATGGGGATCAAGAAAAATGGGAAGAACATTTTTATTATCTACTTCAGTTTTTTAAAGATGACAGATATCTGAAAATAGATAATAAACCTGTGTTCATGCTTATAGGGATATCGGAATTGAACACCTTGAAAAAAATGGTCGATCATTGGCAGGTACTTGCCAGAGAGCACGGATTTGATGGGATGTTCATTGCAACGAAAAGAAAAAATTTTTTTTCGCAAAAGATATTTGATGCGCAATTTTCATATGAACCAGAAACATCAGCCTGGGGAAAAAGAAGAGCGATCGAGGCTAGAGTGAAAAAAGCTTTTGGGATCCAGTTGAAAAGAGATAAGCCGGTAAAATATATATATGATTATGAAAAAATCTGGAAAAGGATATTGCGAAATGCAAAAAAAAGCACAAAAGATAAGATCATCGGATCCTTTGTGAGGTATGACGATACTCCAAGACGTGGGAAAGATGCAATGATCGTTTTGGGTGAGACGCCACAGCTCTTTGAAAAGTATACAAAAAGGCTATATAAGTTAGCGCAAAAAAGCGAATGTGAGATCTTCTTGATCACTGCATGGAACGAATGGGGTGAAGGTGCATATCTGGAGCCTGATGCCAAAGATAGATATAAATATCTGCAAGCCTTAAAAAGAGCAATAGAAAGCTAAATGCCAGATATGTAAAAGATCTGGCTTGAACAGAGGAAAAGGATAGTAAAGGAAGATAAGGATGTTGATGATAACGATCAGTTTATTAATAATGACATATGGATTTATTAATTTCAAAAAGTCTTTCTTCCTATTTTTGATATTTCAGTTAGTTTGGTTCCGTGACGCGCAATTGCTCGCTTTACCTGGAGCACCTTCGATCAATCTGGATCTTGTAGTATGTGGATACTATTGCATCCTGTTTTTTTGGAAACAAAGACGGTATGCAAGTGCAGTGATAGATTTTCCACTAAAACGGCCAATGACAGTTATTGGACTATCCATGCTCTTAACAAGTATGACCGCTGTAACAGGATCTGTGGGGGAACTTTTTCGAGCGTGTGGAAATATATGTACAGATTTGTTGATCCTGGTCATAATGTGGGAGATGATCGAAACAAAGGAGGATTTTATTTTTTTATTTAAAGGGATCACACTGGTCATATTCTGTACATGCCTATATGGGATATTTACTTATTTTACACACCAGAACTCGGTTGTGGATTATAAATTTGGGTTAACAAGGAACCCCTTAAAAGTTTATGGAGATACAATAAGAGGATACAGGATGCAGTCGGTGTTTGAACATCCGATCGCGGCAGCAATGGATTGGAGTATATATATAACATTCGTAATGCATGCGATCATTAGGTATAATGAAAGACTACCCTACAGATGGCTTGTATTTCTGACATGGGTGATCGCTCTTCCCTGCATCATCTTGACTAAAATGCGTACAGGTATATTTTTTTTGATGATATCAATACTTCCACTTTTTGATATTCGAAAGAGGAAAGCATTTATAGCAGTACTGCTTTCAATGGGGATAGCATTTGCTGGACTTCCCTATCTGCTTTCACAGCAAACGATATACAAAGATCTTTTGATCAGCTTTTTTGATAAGACTGCAGCGGCTCGTGGCATGGGGAGTTCTCTGTTTATGAGGATCGATCAGGTGAAGGCAGTAGCTGGATTGATGAAAATGTCTCCCCTGACTGGATTAGGAGAAAAATTTGGAGAAGTGATCTCTAATGAATATACGATACGTGCATTGGGATATGAAAGTTTGTGGTTCGAACAAATGTCTCGCCATGGTCTGTTTGGCATCATAGCGTATTTGATCCTTATATATTATACCTGCATAAAACTTCCTCGAAAATTCCATTCAGTGAGTCTTTGCTCTATTTCAACTGCATTTTGGAGTACATATACGCTAACTTCACTTCCGTATGTAAATACATATCTTTTATATCTAGTGATGTTTTATTTTATAAAAAGGTCAGGTATATATAATAGAGTAAGAGAAAAAATGAGGCGAGATAAATTTTGAACGTTGGAGAGGTATAGAAAGAGAGAAGAGGATAATGGGTAGAAAAGAGAAGATTTTTATAGGGATATGTCTTGCTTTGCTCTTTGGTGGCTTACTGTATTTTTGGACTGTAGCGCACCCGCTGTATATTTATGATACGGATGATTGGACTTATATTACACAGACAAGGATGCCTTTTCCATCATTAAAAGAATGGAATCCCAGCAAAGTATTACCAGAGACATTGATGCCAATGATCACAAGGTTTGGCGTATGGGCTCTATCACTGAGTTCTTTAGATCTTATATCTACAATAGCTATATCACATGGTTTTTTTTTAACTACTTGTGTTTTTATATATCTGCTCTTATTTACGAGACGTTTTTGTATTAAATATAAAGCTTCTAAATATGTTTTTGGCTGGATCCTATTGATCATCACACTGGCTCATTTTTCAGTCTATATAGGTACAGAAAATGAGATTAGACATATGTTCTATGCGATCAATCTAACATGTGTGTATAACTACACGATACCAGGGTTATTTAATGCGGGATTGATACTTGTATTTTTGATCAATGGCAATAAGATCTTTTTATCGGATAGTCATATAAAGACAGGAGTGGTCATCCTGCTGATCTATCTGGCGGTCTTTTCAAATTTATTTCAGAGTGTAATATTACCTGCTTATATTTTCTCGATCCTAACTCAAAATAGTATTTTAGCAAAATGTAAGCAAAGGATACTGAAAAAGAATGATCTCATCTTATGGATATCGATCATATTTATATGGTTAGTGTCGTTAGCCTTTGAATTTCTTGGAAGTAGGAGCAGCTCTATACGGGGAGACATCCATTTAATGGATAGTATCAAAGCATATTTTAGAAATTATACTGGAACAGATCGATCATATTGGGTGATATGTGTTTGTATCATCTTGTGTGCCGCCATTCTTTGGATCAACGATATCTATAGGCGTTCAAGGAAAAGCAAAGAGGTATTGCTTTCATTGATAGATACGGATCTATACATATATGTCTGCTCATTTTTTATCGTTTCGCTCTTTTTGGTTTTGTTATGCTCTATAGCAGGAGCTAGTTATCTGAACCGAGCAAGTGTTTTTTTCAGTATCTATTTTTTTGTAATGTTGATTGTTATGGATTGCTTGGGATATCTATATACGCATTTTAGAGCGATAGAGATGCTCATGCCATTGTCGGCATATTTTTTGGTGATATTAACCGTATTTTCAAATGTAAGATATCGTTCATGCAATATACTTAGCTATGAAGAGCAAAAGGTAAAAGCTGTTGATGAATGTATCTTAAAGCAGGTGACCGATGGGGTTCGGGATGGAAATAAAGATGTCATCGTTAAAGTGCCAGTGACTACGACGGGTTCTGAAGATAATTTCCCTATAGCGATAACATATGGAGGCGATCGCATCGAGAAGTCTTTAAAAAGGCTGGGGATTATATCGGATGATATATCGATACATCTTGAAGCAGATGATGGTATCAATCAGCAATTTGGACTACATTGATCTAAAAGATCCGAGATAGTAGACCAGCATTGTTTGCTGGATGAGATATTCGATATTTTGTGACCTTATCGATTTATTTAAAGAGAAAGATCAAGGCGGAAGATATTTGGATCGATCCGCCTGGATGGGGAAAGATAGATTGGAAATGGAAAGGATATCGATCATAGTACCTTGTTATAATGAACAAGATTCACTGCCTATTTTTTACAAAGAAATAAAAAAAGTATTAAAAAAATTGACCTATGATCATGAGATATTATTCGTGGATGATGGATCTAAAGATAAGACATTGGATATAGTAAAAGGATTTTCTGTCCTGGACCCACATGTGGTATATATATCTCTTTCAAGAAATTTTGGAAAGGAAGCAGCAATGTATGCAGGATTTTGTAATGTAAGGGGAGATTATGTTGCTATCATGGATGCTGATATGCAAGATCCGCCGATACTTTTACCGCAGATGATTGAGATATTAGAAAGTGGTGAGTATGACAGTGTGGCGACCAGGCGTATCGATCGAAAAGGTGAGCCACCTATACGCTCTTTTTTCGCAAAGAGATTTTATCGTATCATAAATCAGATATCGGATGCTGATATTGTAGATGGCGCCCGAGACTTTAGATTGATGAAAAAAGAGATGGTGGATGCTGTCGTTTCGATGAGCGAATATAATCGTTTTTCAAAAGGGATCTTTGGATGGATCGGTTTTAGAACATATTGGGTTCCCTTTGAAAATATCGAACGAGTCGCTGGTGAGACAAAATGGAATTTTGGGAAGCTGTTTAAATATGCTGTCGATGGTATCATTAACTTTTCACAAGTCCCGCTTAGTATCGCATCCTGGTTTGGGATAATGATGACCTTTTTCTCATTTGCTGCTATGTTATTTGTGATCATAAGGAGATTGGTTTTTGGTGATCCGGTCGCAGGATGGGCATCCACAATATGTATTGTCATCTTTATCGGTGGGATACAACTTTTATCTCTTGGGATCATGGGGCAATACATCGCTAAGATTTATATGGAATCTAAGCATAGGCCTCATTATATTGTTTCTGAAACAAATAAAAAGTATGTAAAAAAGATGAAATGATATCATGGTCAGATAATGAGTAAAATGCAGATCATCATATCATCGACAAAAATGCAGTGAAATTATCATATTATAAATATGGATCGAAAGGGAGATCGATATGGCGGCGATTCTCAATATCATTGGTTTTATGATGTTGCTCTTTATACATGCTTATCCATTTCGAAAGCGTATAGTACAAGTTGTCCCGAATGCATTGGCAACTCTGTGTTTGATATTGCTTTTTTTAGGGATGATAAGGAGACTGTCATGGATCGATCATTTGTTTGCTTTATTGATAGTAGCTGTAATAGCATATGTTATCATCAATAGAAAAAGGCTGGATCAGAAATACATTAGATCCTTATATGCAGACGGTGATCTCTGGGTATTGCTTTCTGCTTCTATCCTGTTATTTTTAATGGAGAAAGAAAGGATCGCCAGAGCATGGGATGAGCTAGGGTGTTGGGCGATAGAGGTCAAAACATTATATTTTGAAAATGGTTTTTCTACTGCTTGGATGCACACCTCGGTAGGCTATGCTGACTATCTTCCAGGGCAGATGCTGTTCGAATGGTGGGTCTGCCATATGCATCATATCCGATTTTATGAGGGCCTGATGTATGTTGGATATTACTTATTTTATACAATGCTCATTGTTTCGGCATTTTCATATATTAAAAATGCAAACGAAAAGAAAATTCTCAATTTATTGTACAAATTTTTTTTGGTAGCTATTTTTTTGATATTACCAGGATGTGTGAGTACATTTGGATATGAAATGTTATCAGTGGAATTTCTGCAAAGCGCTGTAGTAGGCTATTTGATATACATGATGTATCTGCAAAAAGAGCGAGGAAAAATAGATTTATTTGATCATATCCAATGGACATCGCTGACAGTACTCTTGATCATGTTGAAAGACAGCAGCATCTTTTTTTTGCTCATGTTATATGTCCTTGCTGTATATCTATCCATTTTTACGAAAAAGAAATATTGTGATTTTTTACAACTTGTTGTGGGAGGGTGCTCTGCGATCGCAGTTATTTCGGCGTGGAAATATTTTGTCAAAGCAAGTCATCGAGGCGATCCATTACAAAAGTCTTCAAATATGGTCAGACTGTTCAGAGATTTTTTTAAGGACCCTTTTGCGGATGAAAATACACTTGGATATGTGCGATCTTTTTGGCAATCTATCGTTGAATATCCTTTACATATAACAAGAAAATTTGGATTAAACTTTTCTGTTGTCGGAGTGATCTTGTTCATATGTATCATCCTCTATTTATTTTATAAATATAGGATGTTCGATCTAAGTAAGAAAGAATTGTTGATCGCGGAAATCGGGATGACCAGTATGATCGTGCTCTACATGGTAGCATTATTAGGAATGCATATGTTTGGGTTTAGAGAAACACAGTATCTGGACCCAAAAACAATGATGTATTCGATATCGAGATATACAGAACCGATCATTGCTGGCCTTTTGCTTTTTTTGATGATTACATGTGTTACAAGGATGTCATATAAAGCACAAGTGATCGCTGTGTTTTGTGTGATCCTTTTTGCGGATCATAGCAGACTTATATGGGCGTTTGGAAAGTATCGGGAGAACCTTGCAGGTGATCAGATGGGGAGAGAGATGATAAAAAGCGATAATGCGGAGATGTTTAGATATTTTGATAAGATGGATCCAGCGGAAGAGGGGAAGATCCTATTGATCTATGACGAAGATACTGCTCTTCCAAACAGGAGGATACTCCAATATCTGACTGCACCCAGAGCATTGTACTTTTACTTAGATAGTCAAAAAAGTGATGATATGCAATGCTTAAGTGAGATCAAGGATGCTGTATTCCAAAACAGATATACCTATTTTTATTTTAGGAGTGTCAACATGCTATTGGATGCGCGAGGGATCGAGCCTGACCATTTATATACATGTGATGAGATGACAGATATATTACGAGAGGAGCCATAAGATGATCCCGATTTTGATCCCTGCGTATGAGCCTGATGAACAACTGATCATCTATTGTAGAGAGCTATCAGATAGTGGATTTGAAAAGATCATCGTCATAGACGATGGGAGTGGACAAAGATACAGACATATATTCAATGAACTGGAAAGATCGGTAAAATGCATAGTTTTGAGGCATGCAGTAAATTTGGGAAAGGGAAGGGCATTAAAGGATGCTATCAATCATCTATTGACGACGGATCCAGGAGTCAGCGGATGTGTCACAGCCGATTCGGATGGACAACACATGGTCAGAGATGTCCTGGAGTGCGTGGATAGATTTGAGGAGTCTCCGGATAAGATGATATTAGGGGTCAGAGATTTTGACTTGGATCTTGTGCCAGCTAAAAGTAAGTTTGGGAATAAGGTGACCAGATATATCTGCCGGTATCTTGTTGGCTTGGATATCAGTGACACACAGACAGGATTGAGGGTATTGCCTAGGTCGTTTATGGAAAAGTGCCTATGTATCCCTGGAGAGAGGTTTGAATATGAGACAAATATGCTCATAGAGTCCTATGATTCTTTGATCCCTATCGAGGAGGTGCCGATAGAGACGGTGTATGATTCGAAGACAGATCATGTAACGCACTTTGATCCGATCAAGGATTCTATCCGCATCTACAAGATATTTGGAGCCATATTTTTAAACTATATCTTTTCGTCATTTTCTGCAAGTGTGATCGATCTGATAGCATTTACGATCTTATGTGGGGCGTTCAAAAATACTGGATCAGTATATTATATCTTGCTCGCCACATGTGTGGCTAGGGTGCTATCGGCCACATACAATTTTATGGTCAATTATTATATTGTTTTTAAAAGTAAAGAAGTTAGATCAAAAAGTGCGATGAGATATGTGATGTTAGCGATCGCCCAGATGCTTTTGAGCGCGGCGCTTGTTACAGCTGGCGTACATTTGTTTGAGATAAATGAAACGATAGTGAAGATGGTCATTGATGGGATCCTGTTTTTTGTGAGTTATTCTGTTCAAAAGAGATTTGTGTATTGAGCGCATTAGGGTTTTCCTATTGTTCCCTGTTACAGTATTTCTTGACTTGACTTTGAAGAAACTAGATGACAAGATTAAAATAAAGAGATAACATTTTGGAAAATGAACAAAAAAGATGATGTAAAAAAAGCAGGCTTTTACTATTTGGTCGGTACTCTTTTTAATAAAGGGATAGGTTTCATCACTGTCCCGATCTTTACCAGGATCCTTACTCTTGATGATTATGGACTTGTGACTACATATAATTCCTGGGTGTCGATCGTAAGTATGTTCGTAAGTTTGGCGTTATATATGGCTGTCAGGGCTTCTTTTATAGACCTTAGGGAAAATGTAGACGATTTTTTATCAGTGATCACCACGTTTACATTGGTATATGGATGCATCATTACGGCGTTTGTTACAACCATTATGTATATCCTGCCAGTAGCAGTGGATGTTGGTCTGGTCATATTATGTTTTATCCAATCATTAGCAAGTGCGTTGATCGAAAATGTATCCATGTATTTTATGATGAAATATAGATATAAGGCTCGTACAATGATAATGATCTTGCCTAATCTGCTTTCTACGATCATTGCGATCATCCTTATTAAAGTTGTTTTGAACACGGATCGATATCTTGGCAGGATCATTCCAAATGTATCGATCACAGCAATGTTTGGGATAGTTGCCGTGTTTTATGCATTAAAACATTCAGAGATGAGATTTAATAAATATTATCTACAGTATGGGTTAAGGATCTCAGCGCCCCTCATATTGCATGGGATCGCACTTAATGTATTGGCCCAGTCAGATAGAACGATGATCACATCGATCAGAAGCGCGAGTGAAACAGGTATCTACGGCTTGATCTACAATTTTAGTATGATCGCTACAGTACTCACTACAGCATTGGACGGTGTCTGGATACCTTTTTTTACAGAAAAAATGAGGTTGGGGGCATATGATGAGATCAATGCTATCTCTAAGAAATATATTAAGCTGATGACATCTGCTATCGTCGGAGTCATCCTTGTGGCGCCAGAGCTTGTTAAGATACTTTCAACCAGATCGTATTGGGAAGGGATAAGCATCATCCCTCCGATCGTGTTAGCGAACTATTTGATATTTCTTTATACAATGTATGTTAACGTTGAACATTATTATAAGAAAACGGTCTTTATTTCGTTAAACACGTTGGCTGCCGCTATATCAAATATCGTTTTAAATCTTTACTTTATTAGATCATTTGGATATGTTGGAGCTGCATACACAACAATGGTATCTTACCTTTTCTCATTGATCTTACACTACATGTATGCAAGAAGGCTGAATAAGGAATTATTCCCATTGAAACAGTTCTTCATGCCAACGGTTTGTGTTGCGATGGTAGTGATCGTATTTTATGCTTTTGAAGATATTCGGTTAGTTAGATGGGTCATGGCTCTGGTTTGTATGATAGTTGTATTTTTTACAGAAAAGAAATGGGTCAAAAGTATTTTAGAGAAGGGGATTTGATCGATGGATAAAACAAAATTGCATAGTAAGTATCTGGAGAAATTAAAAAAGTTAAAAATTAAAGAAATGCCAGGATTAGAATGGGACAGGATCTTGTATTTGGGAAGTTTATATATTATGGATAAGACCGATAGAGAAGTGGCAACGCATATCATCCGTGTGTTATTTTTTGGGATCTCTGATCTTATTTTTGATATTACAGGGAACAGTATTTTATTTTTAACAACGATCCATCATAGAAATGACCATGATAGTTATTACAAAGCTATACGAGATCTGTTTGATCACAAAGATGAGATCATATATGATCATGATATAATAAGAGCGCATAAGATCCATCTGATCAAGATCAAGGGGATGATAAGGAGAGTGAGATTGTATAAGTCATTTTTTGAACAGCTAAAAGATTTTGAGGATATAAGACATCGGAGATATTTAGCTGCGGATCTATTGAGATGTCATATGATAAAAGAAGAGGTGCAGGGTCGAGCGATAAAGGCAAAAGTGGTCATTTCATTTTTTGATGCAAATATGTTCGAAAATCTGATCATACAGATCCTTCGTAAGAATGGCGTCATCAGTGTTACAAACCAGCATGGACAGCCATTGTTTAGAAGTTGGGATTATGACCATATGAATCAAAGCCAGATCTTTAATTTTACCAGCGACTTTTTTTTAGCTAAAGGTTATTTTACAAAAAAACAGTTTATCAATGCTGGGAGAAATGCAGATGGGATCATAGTTGTTGGTGATATGATGAAAAAAGATCCTTTAAGTTGGAGGTTTAATAAAAACAAGATCTTTGGTGTTTTCTTGGATACACCTGCTTATACTTTTGCAAAGAGAACAAACATGAAATTATTAAAGATCGCAGATGAGATAGCATCTGATCTTGGATATCGATATATCGTAAAATTACATCCGACAGACTGTTTCCAAAATTATTCGGAGCTGACATTACGATATTGTATCAATAAGTTTGATAAAAGAGCTTTCCTTTCAGATCTTTTTTCAATGATCGATTTTGGGATCATGCATGCAAGTTCTATATATGTGGATCTTATATCTAATGGACTGAGAGCTTTTCAGATGAAAACAGATATCTATTATCCCGTAGTAGATGAGCCCAACGATATATTCGAGGATCTGGACGATATAAGGGATAAGATAAGAGATTGGGATGAGATGTCAGACAAGAAAAAGAAAGATTATTTAATGGATGAAAAGAAAAAATATCTGTTTGATGGTCCGGCAGATGATGAGATAAAAAAGTTTATCTTATCTTTGATAAAAAATCAGGATCGCTTTAAGATCAGAAAATACAATACTGAAAGGGGAAGATCATGAAAGTTGTAGCTTTTTTGCCAGCAAAGGGGAGCAGTGAACGTATTGAGAGCAAGAACCTTAAACTTTTGGATGGAAAACCCTTGTTCCTCCATACGCTTGAAAAACTTGTCACATGTAGATCGATCGATGAAGTGTATCTCGATTCTGAGTCAGAAGAGATATTAGGCCTTGCTCCATATCTGAGTTATATCCCAATGAAGCGTGACCCAAGATTGGCAGATAATAGGACAGATGGTCATCAGATGTTTTATAACGAAGTATGTCAAGTAGATGCGGATATCTATGTACAGATCTTGGGTACAAGTCCGTTTGTAAAGAAAGAGACGATTGAAAAGGGGATCGATATCCTTATCAGAGATCAGCGATATGATTCTGTTGTATTGGTCAGAAAAGAAAAACAGTATACATGGGATGACAGCCGACCAGGTTATGATATCGACCATATCCCGAACAGTAAAGATCTTCCAGATACAGTGATCGAGACAATGGGTCTTTACATGGTTCGGTCGGATGCAGCACATAGATTGAAAAAACGGATCGGAGATAAGCCGTATCTGCTGGAGGCATCTGCGATCGAAGCGGTAGATGTAAATTATCCGGATGATTTTTATTTGGCGGAGATGGTAGCTCGTGGTCTACATCTGGATGAGGTGAAGGCATTTTCTGTGTTGGCAAACCATTTGAGTTCCTGTGTCCTTTCTGATACGATGTGGGACCTGGGGCTCCGGGATGCTGTCATCAAGGGCCTGCAGTTGAACTTGCCTGACAGAAAGATCATGGGACGTGCGAACACTTTATGGATCAGGCCATTAGATGAAGGGGAAGATTTCAGGGGTATCTATAGAGGCCTAGATACGTATAGTAGGATGAGGTCAGGGGATATCATAATTGTCCAGAATGACTGCCCGGAGCATGCATATTTTGGTGATCTCAATTGTAACCTAGCGATCAGGGCTGGGGCTATCGGGACGATCATAAATGGTGTGACCAGAGATATCAATAAGGTCACAGGGTTGGGCTACCCGGTCTTTGCAACAGGCTATTGTTGTTCAGATGTCCGCGGTATCGCGACAGTGGGCGCTTATGGTCAGAAAGTATGTATAAAGGGGATCGGAGTCTGCCCAGGTGATCTGATATTTGCAGATATCCAAGGCGTGGTCGTTATCCCTAAGAGATATGAAAAGAAAGTGTTGGATAAGGCTATAAAAGCTATCCATGTAGAAGGTGCGGTGGTAGATAGGATCATGGAAGGACAGGATGCCTCTGCGATCTATGAAAAAGAAGGCGCATTCTGATAGGACAGCTAGGAGGTAGAGCTGATGGGAAAATTTGTATTGATAGCAGGACCATGTGTCATCGAATCTGAAAAGGGGACTGTGCAGGTAGCGGATACGCTCAAGGGCATTGCAGAGAGATTGGATCTGGATCTTTATTTTAAAGCATCTTTTGATAAGGCTAACCGTACGAGCATTACGTCTTATCGAGGCCCTGGAGTAGAAAAAGGGCTCCATATATTGCGGAAGGTCAAAGACATGTATGGCCTGAAGATAGTCACGGATATCCACGAACCTTGGCAGGCAGAACTGGCGGCAGAGGTATGTGATATGCTCCAGATCCCTGCCTTTCTGTGTCGTCAGACGGATCTTCTCATCGCTGCGGCAAATACAGGGAAACGGATCCTTGTAAAAAAGGCGCAATTCCTTGCGCCATGGGATATGGGTAACGTCGTTCAAAAGTTAGAAGAGGCCGGGAACAAGGATATCATGTTATGCGAAAGAGGGACGAGCTTTGGCTATAATACTTTGGTCGTGGATATGACGAGTATCATGGAGATGAAGAAGTTCGGCTATCCGGTCGTCATGGATGCAACCCATAGTGTGCAGAGACCGGGAGGGAGAGGGGTCTCCACTGGCGGCGATAGAGAAAAAGTCGAACCGCTTGCAAAAGCTGCTGTTGCAGCAGGGGCAGATGCGCTTTTCTTCGAGGTACATCCAGAACCTGACACTGCGCTGTCAGATGGTCCTAATATGGTCAGGTTGAACGAGTTTGAAGGAATGCTGGAGCGTGTTATCCGAGTATATGATGCAGTACATTGATATAATACAGAAGGAAGATGCCAGATATGGATAGATTGACAGAGGGAAAAAGGGTCTTTGATATCGAGATAGAGGCCCTTAAAAAGACAAGGGATGCATTGGATGGGACATTTATCCGGATACTTGACCTGATCACAGGATGCAAAGGAAAAGTCGTCATCACGGGTATGGGCAAACCAGGGCATATCGCCAAAAAACTAGCTGCGACCTTTGCCAGCTTAGGGACTCCTGCATTTTGTCTCCATCCTGGGGAAGCGATGCATGGTGATCTGGGGATGGTGACATGTGATGATATAGTGATCGCGATCAGCTATAGCGGTGAGAGCGATGAGATCGTGAGGATCCTTCCTAATATTAAGATGATCGGTGCGGTCCTGATCGGGATCACAGGCAATCCAGATTCGACTTTGGCACAGACAGCGGATGTGGTCCAGGTATTTCCCCAGTTTGAGGAGGCCTGCTATCTTGGACTGGCGCCGACATCCAGTACCACATCAACACTCTGCTATGGAGATGCCCTGGCAGTAGTCGCTAGTGTAGTTTATGGGTTCAAGGACACGGACTTTGGGAAGTTCCATCCGGCTGGGGCATTAGGGAAGAGACTCATCACCAAAGTTGATGATGTAATGAAAAGGGGCATTGAGAATGCGGTAGTACATATAGATGTACCTTTGAAGGATGCTATCATAGAATTGAGCAAAAAAGGGTTGGGTGTCGTGTCCGTGATCGATGATGATGGCCACTTATTGGGGATCATAACAGATGGAGATCTGCGAAGGCAGTTAGAAAAAGGTGTGGATGTCTATTCATTGTGTGTACAGGAAGTGATGACATCATCTCCTAAGACCATATTGTCTGGGAAATTGGCGGTTGATGCTCTAAATCTCATGAAGGATAAAAGGGTATCTTGTATGCCTGTCATCAAAGCTGGGAAAGTAGTCGGGACTATCCGATTACAGGATGTGATCGGTATGGGTATCATTGGATAGGTGCAGGATCATATCTTCCGACAGATCATAGATATCGCCAACGGTATAGATCCGTTCTTGGCTAATGCTGGTGGCATCGTATCATTTCCTTTCCGGGTCATTATATGGTTAAAGAGAGATGACCGATTAGCTGATCTGGTAGTGTATTCATAAAATAGTAAGAAAATTTAGAAAAAATTTACTGGTAAAATATGTAATATTGTGTTATGCTCTTCCCATCGACAGTCAATGGCCATAAAAGGAATGGCTATCCTTCCCGGATAGAAGACGACTAACGATTCACGATCTGATCGGACCCGACTGTATAGAGCTGTCCATCCGGCCATATGGTCATCCGACTATACAGTCAGCCAACTATACGACGGTCATCCGGTCAGAAAATGATTGTCCAAGGCGTAGAAAGATCGTATAATAAATGATAAGGATAGCCCCTTGTATGGCCTCTCATGGGGAGAAGGTATGGAGAAAAAGGACAGAGAGATTGGAACGACAGGGGCAACAGGAACGGTAGGGACGACAGGAGCTGCAGGGACCGATGATAGCACGGGAGGGAAAGGCCAGCCTCTGGAGGACCGGGCGTTGAAGGAGGCAGCCCGGATCATAGGGGAAGAGCTCCTGCCGATGCTGGGTATAGTGGGCCAGGTGAAGAGGACCGCGCCTACGGAGCAGGTGTTTTTGGAGATCCAGGATTTTTTGATGGATTTTACTTATGAGATGGAAGATGGTTCCTGGTGCCATCTGGAGTTTGAGAGCGACAGCATCAAGACCGACGATCTGCGCCGGTTCCGTGCCTGTGATGCGGTCCTCAGCTATCATCACAAGGTGGTGGTGAACACCGTCGTGCTGTGCAGCTCTAAGGTGGTGAGGATCCGGGAGCGCCTGACAGAAGGAAAGAATGTCTATTGGGTACAGGTCATCCGGTTGAAGGACAGGGATGCGGACGGTGTCATCCATGAGCTGGAAGAACAGAAAAGGGCTGGAGCAGGACTAGAGCGGGAGGATTTCAAGAGCCTTCTTTTAACACCTCTGATGAGTGGGGAGATGGCGCAGGGGGAGCGGATCGGGAGGAGTCTCGTCCTGCTGGAGGATCAGCGGGAGCGGTTGGGGCGTGAGGAGCTGATCGGGATGCAGTCCGTGCTGTATGCTTTTGCTATGAAATTTTTGGAGAAGGAAGAGCTGGAGAAGATCAGGAGGATCTTAAAGATGACCATATTGGGACAGATGCTGACGGAGGATGCGCGGCGTGAAGGAGAAGCCGTGGGAAGGCGTGAAGGAGAGGCCGTGGGAAGGCGTGAAGGAGAGGCCGTGGGGAGACGTGAGGGAGAGACTGTTGGAAGGATCCAAGGGCGTGCCGGATCTGTCCTGGACCTTCTGGGCGAGATCGGGGGAGTGGCATCGACTCTCTCAGAGAAGATCATGGGGGAACAGGACGACGCGATCCTGCGCAGGTGGCTGTTGCTGGCGGCCAAGGTGGACAGTGTGGAGCAGTTTGAGCAGATGATGTGAAGAAGAGCAGCTTTCCCAGCGTACTAGGGCTGGCTGCCGCAGGATGGTCGATCCATATGCTATATGCGCTGATACCATCTGTGTCGATACAGGATAGGTGCGATCGATGCATTTTGCGACAGCCTTCTGTGTAGGACGATCTATTTCCTGGCAGCTTTTTCTTTTTCCTTAAGTCTCCAACAGCTCGGCGATCCCATGGAAGTTGATATATAGTCCGCTGCCGATATGGACCTTGATGACCGAAACGAAGGGATGCGGTGGTAATGCTGATAGCATGCTATATACTCCTTTCGCGATCATGGATCCGGCGACCGATCTTGCATCTACGGGGCAAGACTTGCTGCCGATCGGCAGTGGTCTACCTTTACCTTTCTGCCGGGAATGCCACCGGATCGGTAAACCCTGCTAATGCATCCTCCTTATCAAAGCACAGCGCTTCCGGCGCAGAGACAGCCCGGACGCCGGGATACCGTCCTTCGGTCACGTCTTTATAGTAGGCCTCGGACAGCATGATCTCTCCTATATGGAGGGTATTCTTGATCCGGACGATCCGGGCGGCCTGGTAGTCCTCCACCCCGTTCGCCGTCCGAAGGCAGGCCTGGATCGCCTCCTTGTCGGTGGCCACCACGGGAGGCATCATGCCAGAGCGGAGCACGGTGCTGGTGAAGCAGTTGGTGTAGATCACATCTAAGTCCAGCTTATCGAACAGCCGGGCGGTGATGATATCGGCCAATCCCATGCCGTTGGCATTGCCATGGGAACAGTCAGTCAGGTCCAGAAAGCAGGTCCGTTTGACCTTTAGCCCACCGCTGCCGTAGCTTGTGGACCAGGTGCCGGAGATGTTTGGGTCTACGCCGGTGCCGCTGTAATTTTTCCCCATGGCGTCCACGATCAATACATCGGCTTCCCCTACCAGGATGCTGGGCATATTGGCAGCGGCGATCTTCAGAAGCTCCGGCTCCCGGGCAAAGATCTGCTGGGCGGGGATCGCTTCGATGATAGCGGTCTCGTCGTAGGCATTTTCAATAGAAGGGATGGCGAATAAGATGTTCGACTTTTCGGCCACCACTTTGGCGTTGGCGGGGAGGTTCCGGGCCATGTTCCCTAATCCGTCGCTATGTACACTCTCCGCGCCCATCTGCTTGCCTAGGCCCACCACCATCATCTTGCAGACGCCGCTCTCATAAGGACCGCGGAAGGCATTGTGGGGCTTGATCCGGCAGGAGATGATGATCCCGTCCGCCTCGTGGGCATATTTGTCCTGATAGACGGGCTTCCCATACGCAGAATGACCTAAGAGCACCGTCTCCATGGTGGCCCGCACCGGGCAGCCCATGGCCTCCTCGGTGATCCCATAGCCGGCCAGCAGTTCCTTCTGCCCTTCCGCATTTGCCCCGCCGTGGCTCCCCATGGCCGGGACGATAAAGGGATGGGCCCCCCGCTCCTTACAGACCTCCACGATCGTCCGGGTGATGATATCCACATTCGCCACGCCCCGGCTCCCTGCCGTGATCGCGATGTGCATCCCTGGCTGGATCGTCCCGGCGATCTCAGGCTTGGATAGCTCTCTGCGGATCACGGCTGGGATCTGGGATGGCTCGATATGGTCCTTTTTAAAATCCTGCACAGCGTAAAACATCCGGGGGATCGGGACATCCTTTAACATACGGGAAACGCTCCCGCCTTTGACTACTTTCATCGTACACGCCTCCTTTGTCCTGTTTTCTCTGTTATCCTATTATAATCTATCTGGCAGGCCGCGTCTATGAGGATCTGAAGGTGCATCACAAAAACCGTTACTGAAAATGCTAAAAAGTTACTTTTCACACCCACGCCAACTAAAGTAGCGGAGGGAGGGTCCTGGCACAAAAGGAACCCCTTGAGGAACGTCGGCGCTTAGCGTCCGCTACGTCCCTGCCAAAGCAATGGAGCTAAGCGTAAGTGACGTTGTGAAAGGTCCCTCCCGGAGCGGACCCTCGGACCCTCTGGCTCACCTGTGAAAAGTAACCTCCATTGACTTTTCCGTATTTATCCCCTATACTTTGATACAGTCATCACTGCGCACAGAGCATCCTTGGCAGAGGGCGGCATGGGACGGACTTTCTGCTGTGTGCAGTGACAGGATAGCAAAAGGATCCTCGTGGATCCACAGGCGAAAGGAACGGATGGCATAAGCGATGAAAAAGCATGTAGTCATGATCGGCGGAGGGGCGTCAGGGCTGACGGCGGCGATCTGGGCAGCCAGGTCCGGCGCTAAGGTGACCGTGATCGAACATATGGATCGTGTGGGGAAAAAGATCCTCGCTACAGGGAACGGCCGGTGTAATCTGACCAATTCGAAGCTGGATGGTACCTGTTACCATTGCCAGGACCCGGAGTTCCCCATGAAGGTGGTCGGGCAGTTTGGCTGGAAGGATACGCTGCGCTGGTTCGCCTCTATGGGCGTGCTCTGTAAGACCAGGATGGATACCTATTATTATCCCGTATCGGACCAGGCCTCGGCCATTTTAGACGCCCTCCGGCTGGAATGCGGCCGCCTGGGGGTGGAGGTCTGTACGGGCTGTGAGCCGGAGGATATCCGTTTTGAGCGGAAAAAGGGCCGGTCCTTATTTTTTGTCACCACAGATCAGGGGGTCTTCCAGGGGGACAGCCTGGTCCTGGCCTGCGGCTCTAAGGCGCTGCCGTCCTCTGGATCTGACGGCAGCGGCTACAGGCTGGCAGAGTCTTTGGGGCACAGGGTGATCAAGCCGCTCCCGGCCCTGGTCCAGCTGCGCTGTCAGGGGAACCATTACCGGCAGCTGGCCGGGATCCGGACCGAGGCCGGGCTGACCCTGTATGTGGATGGCGAGAAGGCGGGCCAGGACCGAGGGGAGCTGCAGTTCACCGATTACGGGATCTCCGGGATCCCGGTCTTTCAGCTGAGCCGCGGGGCGTCCAGAGCATTGGATGAGAAGAAGAGGGTGCAGATGAGGATCGACCTCATCCCCTTTATGGATATGGAAGAGACAAGGCTGTTCTTGCGGCAGCGCTTTAACGACTTTGGGGACCGGCTGGGGGAGGACTTCCTCACCGGTGTGCTGAACAAAAAGCTGGCCCAGGTCCTTTTAAAGCAGGCCCAGATCCGGCTGGACCGGCCGGCGGGGGAGGCTTCCCGCAGACAGCGGGAGATGCTCTTAAAGGGCATAAAGACCTATGAGGCCCTGGTCAGCTCCGCCAATCCCTTTGCCAATGCCCAGGTCTGCAGCGGCGGTGTGGATACGTCAGAGGTGGATCCCAGGACTATGGGATCGAAGCTGGTCCCGGAGCTGTACCTGGCAGGGGAGCTGCTGGATGTGGACGGGATCTGCGGCGGCTACAACCTGCAGTGGGCCTGGTCCTCCGGCAAGATAGCCGGGAGCCAGGCGGCCCAGTGGGCAGGCCCGCAGACAGAGCGGTCAGGAGAGCGCCAGCGGGCGGCAGGTCTACAAGCAGAGCGCCCGGGAGAGCGCCAGCGGACAGCCCCGCAGGCAGAGCGCCCAGGAGAGCGCCAGCGGGCGGTCCCATATACAAAGCTGACTGATAAGGGCAGCAGGGAGGGAGAAGGTGATGCGGGCAGCGTTGCCAGGCCCTGCAAGCCCGGCCAGCAGCGGAGTTACCAAAAAAAGGAAGGAGGCCGCAGGCCATGATACGGATCACACAGGTCAAGCTGCCCCTGGACCACACGGAGGCAGATCTTAAGATCCGGGCGGCGAAGCTCCTCCGCATACCGGACGAGCGGGTAAAGGCGGTCCATATCGTGAAGCAGTCGGTGGACGCCAGGCGGCGTGGGGAGATCGGCTACAGCTATGTGCTGGATGTGGAGACGGACCGGGAGGAGCAGGTGGCGGCCCGCTCGAAAAACCCTAACGTATCGATCTGTACAGAGAAGCCCTATGTTTTTCCGGGACAAGGCCCATCAGGGCAGCTGGGAGAGGCCCCGGCGAGGACAGATCATCACAGGACAGCATCTTCCGGGTGGGACAGAGGAGCGCTCCAGCATCCGCCGGTGGTGATCGGCAGCGGCCCTGCCGGTCTGTTCTGCGCGCTGATGTTGGCCCGGCACGGCTATCGCCCCCTGGTCTTAGAGCGGGGCGGCCCGGTACAGGAGCGGACAAAGAAGGTACAGGCTTTCTGGGAGACGGGAAAGCTAGATCCTGCCTGCAATGTCCAATTCGGCGAGGGCGGGGCCGGGACCTTTTCCGACGGGAAGCTCAACACGCTGGTCAAGGACCCTGTGGGCCGGAACCGGAAGGTGCTGGAGCTTTTTGTGGAGTTCGGGGCCGATCCGCGGATCTGTTATGTGAACAAGCCCCATATCGGCACCGATGTGCTGTGCCGGATCGTGGAGTCCATGCGGGAGGAGATCCTGAGGCTGGGGGGACAGGTGCGGTTCTACAGCCAGGTGACGGACCTTCAGGTGGAAGAGGGCAGGCTCGCCGGCCTGGTGGTCAATGGAGAGGAGACCATCCCCGCGGAGGCGGCCATCCTGGCGATCGGCCACAGCGCCAGGGATACCTTTGCGGTCCTTAAGGCGCGGCAGGTCCCCATGGAGGCTAAGGCCTTTGCGGTGGGCCTGAGGATCCTCCATCCCCAGGCTATGGTGGACATGGCCCAGTATAAGGGGGATCGGGAGGCGGCCCGGCTTTTAGGCGCGGCCAGCTACAAGCTGACCCATACCTGTGGCAGCGGGAGAGGGGTCTATTCCTTCTGTATGTGCCCCGGCGGCTTTGTGGTCAATGCCTCCTCCGAGGAAGGGCGTCTGGCGGTGAACGGGATGAGCTACCATGCCCGTGACGGGGAGGATGCCAACAGCGCCCTGATCGTGACGGTGACCCCAAAGGACTTTGGTGGAGAAGGCCCCTTAGCCGGGATCGCCTTCCAGAGGCGGCTGGAGGAGCTGGCCTACAAGGCTGGGAAGGGGAAGATCCCGGTCCAGCTCTATGGGGACTTTAAGGAGGGTCGGCTTTCTACAGGATTTGGCCAGGTGCGCCCCCAGTTCAGGGGGGAGACGGCTTTTGCCGATCTAAGGCAGATCCTCCCCGTCCCGGTCACGGAGGCGCTGCTGGAGGGGATCGACCGCTTTGGGCAGATCATCCGGGGCTTTGACCGGCCGGACGCGATCCTGGCCGGGGTCGAGAGCCGTACCTCTTCGCCGGTGCGGATCTGCCGGGACGATCATCTGGAGAGCCGGATCAAAGGCCTTTTCCCCTGCGGGGAAGGGGCGGGCTATGCGGGCGGGATCACGTCGGCGGCCATGGACGGGCTGCGGGTGGCGGAGGAGATCGCCAGGCGGTATGCGGCAGGACAGCAGAGATAGACGAGGAGAGATAGGGAAATGGATGGAAATGAACGACAGAGATTGGCAGAGAAGAAGAGGATCGTGATCAAGATCGGCTCTTCTTCCCTGACCCACCCGGAGACGGGGGATATGAACCTGGCGAAGATCGAGAGGCTGGTGCGGGTGATCAGTGATATGAAGGGGCAGGGGAAGGAAGTGATCTTAGTCTCCTCCGGGGCGATCGCGGTGGGGCGCCAGGCCCTGGGCCACAGGAGCAGGCCGGGTTCCCTGGCGCAGAAGCAGGCCTACGCCGCTGTGGGGCAGGCCAGGCTGATGATGATCTACCAGAAGCTTTTCGCCGAGTATAACCAGACGGCGGCCCAGATCCTCCTGACAAAGCACACCATGATCAGCGACAGCTCCCGCTACAATGCCCAGAACACCTTCGAGGAGCTGTTAAAGCTGGGGGCAGTGCCGGTGGTCAATGAAAATGATACCGTTTCCACCGCCGAGATCCCCTTTGTGGATACCTTTGGCGATAATGACCGGCTCTCGGCGATCGTGGCGGCTCTGATCGGGGCAGATCTTCTGATCCTCCTGTCAGATATCGACGGGCTGTATTCGGACGATCCCCACCGGAACCCGGATGCGCAGTTCATCCGCGTGGTCCCAAAGATCGATGCAGAGCTTTTAGCCATGGGAAAGTCCTCCTCCGGCAGCGATGTGGGGACCGGCGGCATGCTGGCGAAGCTGGAGGCGGCCCAGATCGCCACAGACAGCGGCACAGATATGGTGATCGCAAATGGCGAGGACGTGTCGGTGGTGCGGCAGATCATGGACGGGCAGGATAAGGGGACCTTATTTCTGGCCCATAAACAGCCGGGATTTGACCTGATGGATCATCTGCGCAACGCATATTGAGAGAGCGGCGCAGCAAGTACCCTCGCTTTGCCGGGGAAGACCCTGTTAAGACCTACTGTAAGGGTCCGATACTTTCATAAGGAAGAAGGATAGGAAGGACGGTGAACGGCTATGATGCAGGAAAAGATCGACCGGATAAACGCGTTGTACCACAAGTCCCAGGCCGTGGGACTGACAGAAGAGGAGAAAAAGGAGCAGCATGCCCTCCGCCAGGAGTATGTACAGGCGATCCGCGCCAGCTTAAGGGGGAGCCTGGACATCATCTCCATCAAGGAGGCGGATGGGAGCATCACGGATCTGGGAGAGAGATATGGAAAGAAGGATCGATCAGGGTCGTAAGGGCAGAGATGATGAAAGCTGTGAGGAGCCCCAAGATATGGAGATCGCCGGAAATGGGAGAAGACCAGAGAGCACGGAGGATATCAGAAATGCAAGGTGCCTGGAAAAAGCCCTTTTGCGGCGCCGGATCAGACTCCTGCGGGAACAGGTCCTGGCCCGGGAAAAGGAACAGTGGGATGCCGCGCTGTGCAGGCGTTTTTTTAAGCTTTTTCAGCTGCTTGAAAGGGAGAAGGGGGCGCAGGGGCTGGGCCTTTCCGGTCCGGTCCAAGGAGAAGGGGCCGGTGGAGGGAGGCTGAAAGGAGCTGGAGGCCTGTGCGTCTATCTCTATCTGGATATCCGCAATGAGGCGGGTACGATGCCGATCATAAGAGCGCTGTGGGAACGGCATATCCGGACCGCTGTACCCAGGGTGGAGGGAAACGAGCTGCAGTTTTATGTGATCGAGAGCATAGACCAGCTGGCTCCCGGCCATATGGGGATCCGGGAGCCGGTGGATGGACTGGAAAGAGCGGAGGATAGGCAGGCACTGGTGGTGGTCCCGGGCGTGGCCTTTGACCGTCACGGCAGCCGTCTGGGCTATGGAGGCGGCTTCTATGACCGTTTTTTTGCGCGGGAGCCAGAGCATCGGAAATTGGCGCTGGCCTATGGCTTTCAGATGATGGAGGCGGTACCCTGCGAGCCCTGGGACCAGCGGATGGATGTGATCGTCACACCAGAGCAGGTGTGGGGGATCGAGGGGAGCAAGATCATATAGAAGAAAAGATCCTGTACCGGATATGGGATCTTTTTCTGTTTCTGCAGCCCCCTTCCAGTAACAGTCCAGGGTATCTGAACTGTTACCCCTTCCACGTGTTACTTTTCAACCCCACGCCAACTAAAGCAGCGCAGGGAGGGTCCTGGCACAAAAGGAACCCCTTGAGGAACGTCGGCGCTTAGCGAGGTCTTTTCGAGCTTAGCGTCCGCTACGTTCCTCATGGAGCGAGAGCACGGTGACGCCCAGCCAGGTCCCTCCCGGAGCGGACCCTTGGCCAACCTGTGAAAAGTAACTCCACGCCAGCCCTGCTCGATGAAAAAACAGGGAATGTTGCATTTTTTATCAAACTTAGGTATACTGTCAGATAGACGTAAACAACACATGGAAGGTATAGTAGGAGGCTTGAGCGAGTGGCGCAGCGTGACAAAAACCAAAATGCGAAAGGCAGCGGGAGCAAAAAGACCGGGACCTCCGGGGCCGGGAAGGGCAAAAAGCGGCAGGAAGCCTATGTAGAGGAGGAGGTCCCGGCATTTTTGCAGGCGGAGGTGATGATCATCTTATCCTTCGCAGCTGCCGTGCTTTTATTTTTAAGTAATTTTCATCTTTGCGGCGTGGTGGGTGATCTTCTGCGGGGCGTACAGCTGGGGATGTTTGGGATGATCGGTTATGTTTTTCCATTCCTGCTCTTTATGGGGACCACCTTTTACCAGTCGAACCGGGGGAACCGGAAGGCCGCGATCAAGCTGGCGGCGGTGATCGCGGCGGCCCTCACCCTCTGCGGGCTGGCACAGATGCTCTTTGGGCCTGCCCTTGTGGAAGGAGAGGGGGTCTGGTCCTTTTATGAGACGGCCAGCCAGAGCGGCAGCGGAGGCGGATTGATCGGCGGGCTCCTGGCCTTCGGGCTTAAGTCTGTGGTAGGGTCGATCGGCGCTTATCTGGTGTTCCTGGCGGTGCTGATCATCTGCGGCGTCTGCATCACGGAAAAGTCGGTGGTCAGCGCGGTGAAGAGCGGGAGCGGCCAGGCCTATCAGTATGCGAAGGAGGATGCCATCCGGCGCAGGGCCGAGCGGGTGGAGCGTCAGGAAGAGCGGCGCAGGCTCCGGGAGGAGAATGTGGTCCGGGGTGTGGACTTTGGCGCCACCGTGATCGGACAAGGAGGGCAGCCAGAGGCAGGCGGCATCGATCCGTCGGCGGACAGGCTCTCTGAGCAGGTGACCGTAAAGCAGGAGCCGGCCAAGGGAAGAGCCAAAAAGCAGGCGGAGTCCTATGGGGCTGGACCGGGAGCCGGTGATGGTCCGGTAACGGGTAGCTTCCAGGGCTCCGGCGCTGGTCCGGCTCCGGATAGTGTGCAGAGCTTTGGCGATGGATCAAAAACTGGCTATGGACAGAGTGCCGGGAGGGGAGCAGCATCCGGCAGCGGGCAGGCTTCCGGGAGAGGCCAGGCGGCGGGCGGCGGGCAGTCTTCTGGTAACGGACTGCCACAGGAAGGCTTTTCCGAGCCGGTGGAGATATGGAGCGCCGGCAGAGAGACCATGGCGAAGGGTGAGGGGACATCCTCTGCAGATGTGTTTTCCGGTCGGATCGAGTATCCGCCGGAGTACCAGGAGCCGGTGCCTTTCGAGGAGGACAAGCCGGAGGACAGGACCCGGGAGAAGATCCACTCCTTTGCAAAACGGGCCTCGAAAAAGAGCGGGCCGCTGTATGCGGACCGGGAGACCAGGACACTAGAGGAGATGGATGTGCTGCCGGTACCTGCGCTTTTGGAGGCAGACCTGTCCTGGGAGACGGCGGCGGAGCATGGCGGTATCGATGACCAGACAGCCGGAGAGCATGGGGAGGTCTATGGTCAGGCAGCCGGAGAGCCTGGCGGAGCCCACGGCCAGACAGCCGGAGAGCCTGAGGATGTTCAGGGCCAGACCGCCAGGGGAGTTGGCGGGAGCGACAGCCTGTCCGTGTCGGAGCTGTCCGCCGACCTTGAAGGGAGCGGGCTGCTGCCGGGCGGCAGCGCTTTTGCCCGGGAAGAGGCGGAGGGTCTTCCGTTGCCGTCCCAAAAGGACGGGATGACGGATGGGGCGAAAGCTCCCACAGAGGACGGGATGCTGGATGAGGACTGGGCTGATGAAGAGTTCCTCGATGAGGACTGGACCGGCGATGTCCCGTTAGGATATGGACAGGACGAAGATGCGCTGGCCGGATATGAACAGACCAGATATGAACAGGCCGGTGAGGAGCGTTCAGGATATAGGGGGGCTGACAGGGAGACACCGGGGTATGACCGGAGCGGTGACGGCCCTGGCCTCTTTGTCCCGGAAGGCGAGAAGCGGGTGGTGACGGCATCGGGCAAGGTGATCGAGACGGAGACCCAGCTCCTGCAGAAGAAGCTTGTCAAGAAGCGGGAGGAGGCCTTGGACGGCACGACCAAGGAAGCGGTGTACGCCGCGGTAAAGGCCCCGGCCCCCCCGGTCAAGAAGGAATACATCTTCCCGCCCACCTCCCTGTTAAAAAGAGGGGACCGGAGCGCAGGCGCATTTTCCGAGCAGGCCTACAAGGAGACGGCGATCAAGCTGCAGCAGACCCTCCGGGACTTCGGCGTCGGCGTCACGGTGACCAACATCAGCTGCGGGCCCTCGGTGACCCGCTATGAGCTCCACCCGGAGCAGGGGGTGAAGGTGAGCAAGATCGTCGGTCTGGCAGATGATATCAAGCTGAGCCTGGCAGCGGCGGAGATCCGGATCGAGGCCCCGATCCCCGGGAAGTCGGCGGTGGGCATCGAGGTGCCTAACAAGGAGACCTCTATGGTCTATCTGCGGGACCTCCTGGAGGCCGACAGCTTTAGGAACAATGCCTCCAAGCTGACCTTTGCAGTGGGAAAGGATATCGCCGGACAGCCGGTGATGGCGGATATCGCCAAGATGCCGCACCTGTTGATCGCGGGGGCCACCGGCTCCGGTAAATCCGTCTGTATCAATACCTTGATCATGAGCATCATCTTCAAGGCCGATCCGGAGGATGTGAAGCTGATCATGGTGGACCCCAAGGTGGTGGAGCTCAGTGTCTATAACGGGATCCCCCATCTGCTGATTCCGGTGGTGACGGATCCCAAGAAAGCCTCCGGCGCGCTGAACTGGGCGGTGGCAGAGATGGAGGACCGCTACCGGCGGTTCGCCGAGTATAATGTCCGCAACCTCCAGGGCTATAACGAGAAGATCAAGAAGATCTCTGGGCTGCCCGAAGGCGAGGGACCCCAGAAGATGCCCCAGATCGTGATCATCATCGACGAGCTGGCGGATCTGATGATGGTGGTGCCCGGCGAGGTGGAGGACGCGATCTGCCGTCTGGCCCAGCTGGCCCGTGCGGCAGGGATCCATCTGGTGATCGCCACCCAGAGGCCGTCGGTGAACGTCATCACCGGTCTGATCAAGGCCAATGTCCCCTCCAGGATCGCCTTTGCCGTATCCTCTGGTGTGGACTCCAGGACGATCATCGACATGAACGGCGCGGAAAAGCTGCTGGGAAAGGGCGACATGCTCTTCTTCCCGTCAGGGATCCCCAAGCCTCAGCGCGTACAGGGTGCCTTCATCTCCGACCAGGAGGTCTCCCAGGTGGTAGACTTTTTGACCGAGCAGGGGCTGACCGCCGCCTATGACCCGGGGGTGGCAGACCGGGTGCTGACCACGGCCACAGCCGGGGCCGGCGGCGACGACAGCCGGGACGAGTACTTTGCCAAGGCCGGCAGGTTCATCATCGAGAAAGAGAAGGCCTCCATCGGTATGCTCCAGCGGGTCTTCAAGATCGGCTTCAACCGGGCCGCCCGGATCATGGATCAGCTGGCGGATGCTGGGGTGGTAGGCGAAGAGGAAGGGACCAAGCCCAGGCGGGTGCTGATGACCATGGAGGAATTTGAGGCGCTCGTAGGAGGGGGAGGCTTTTAATGTTCAATGCGAAGGACCGGCGTCCCGCAAGGGTCCCCTTAGGGGGATCCGTGCCTTCGGATGCTAGGTGGTTGGAGGGGCTTAGGATTTTTATGTGGAGGCTCATATCCAATTATTAAGATTTAAATATATCGTAGTTGTTTGTACTGGCGCTATCTAATAACGTAGCGCAGGGAGGGTCCTGTCACAAAAGGAACCCCGCATTTGTCTGGGGAACGTCGGCGCTTAGCGAGGTCTTTTCGAGCTTAGCGTCCGCTACGTTCTCCATGGAGCGAGAGCGCGGTGACGTTGTGACAGGTCCCTCCCGGAGCGGACCCTTTGGTGGTATATAGAGATACGTAAACAGTATATAAGGGAACCACACACATTAAAGAAGGACCTCGCGAACCAGAGGCCCCCAATAAACCTAAAAAGGAAAGGCAGGTAAAACGATGAAGACAGATATCCAGATCGCACAGGAAGCGAAGATGGCCCCGATCAAAGAAGTGGCGGCCCAGTATGGGATCGGGGAGGATGAGCTGGAACTTTATGGGAAATATAAGGCAAAGCTCTCCGATGAGCTGTGGGAGCAGGTGAAGGGGAGGCCTAACGGGAAGCTGGTGCTGGTGACGGCGATCAACCCCACACCGGCGGGAGAGGGAAAGACCACCACCACCGTAGGCCTGGGCCAGGCTTTTGGGAAGATGGGGAAGAAGGCGATCATCGCTCTCAGAGAACCGTCCTTAGGCCCCTGCTTCGGGATCAAAGGCGGCGCGGCAGGGGGCGGCTATGCCCAGGTGGTGCCTATGGAGGACTTAAATCTCCACTTTACCGGGGATTTCCACGCCATCACCTCGGCCAACAACCTTTTGGCGGCTCTTTTGGATAACCACATCCAGCAGGGCAATGCTCTGGAGATCGACACCAGGCAGATCCTCTGGAAGCGGTGCTTAGATATGAACGACCGGGTCCTGCGCAATGTGGTGGTGGGCCTGGGAGCGAAGCCGGACGGCTTTGTGCGGGAGGACCATTTCGTGATCACCGTGGCCTCGGAGATCATGGCGATCCTCTGCCTGGCAGAGGACATGGAGGACTTAAAGGCCCGGCTGGGGCGGATCATCGTGGCCTATACCTATGGAGGAGAGCCGGTGACAGCGGCCCAGCTGAACGCGGTGGGCGCCATGGCCGCGTTACTGAAGGATGCCTTAAAGCCCAACCTGATCCAGACCTTAGAGCATACCGGCGCGATCGTCCACGGCGGGCCTTTTGCCAATATCGCCCACGGGTGCAACAGCGTCCGGGCCACCAGGACGGCCCTTAAGCTGGCCGATATCACGGTCACGGAGGCAGGCTTTGGCGCCGACTTAGGAGCGGAGAAATTCTTCGATATCAAATGCCGGATGGCCGGCCTAAAGCCGGATGCGGTGGTGCTGGTGGCCACGGTCCGGGCGTTGAAATACAACGGCGGCGTGGCGAAGACGGACCTGGGCGAAGAGAACTTAGAGGCGCTCAAGAGGGGGATCGTGAACCTGGAGAAGCACATCGAGAACCTGCAGAAATATCAGGTCCCAGTGGTGGTGACATTAAATTCGTTCATAACCGACACCGAGGCCGAATACGCATTTATAAAGGATTTCTGTGAGGAGAAGGGCTGTGCCTTCGCCCTCTCCGAGGTCTGGGCTAAAGGCGGCGAGGGCGGTGTGGCCCTGGCCGAGAAGGTCCTGGAAACGCTGGAGACAAAGGAGAGCCATTTCACCCCGATCTACCCGGATGAGGCAAGCCTGACTGAGAAGATCGAGACCGTGGCGAAAGAGATCTACGGTGCGGACGGTGTGACCTATGCTCCCGCTGCGGCGAAGGCTCTTAAGAAGGCAGAGGAGATGGGCTTCGGGAACATGCCGGTCTGTATGGCCAAGACCCAGTATTCCTTATCGGACGATCAGAACAAGCTGGGCCGTCCCCAGGGCTTTACGGTCAATGTGCGGGATGCCTATGTCTCCGCGGGCGCGGGCTTCGTGGTGGCCCTGACCGGCGCGATCATGACCATGCCCGGACTGCCGAAGAAGCCGGCGGCGGATGGTATCGACGTGGACGAGAACGGGGCGATCACGGGGTTGTTCTAGGGTATAGGGCCAAAAGGTCCGCGCAGGGAGGGGCCTGTCACAACGTCACCGCGCTCTCGCTCCATGGAGAACGTAGCGGACGCTAAGCTCGAAAAGACCTCGCTAAGCGCCGACGTTCTCCAAGGGGTTCCTTTTGTGACAGGCCCCTCCCTCCGCTACTTTATCAGCTGGCTGGAAAGAATAGGACAATAGACATTTGTGAGTAAAGGAAACTGCGTGGGAGCAGGAGAAAGATAGGAGACGGGAGATTGTATGAGGATAAAGGACTGGCTGCGGGAGATCAGCTATGAGGTAGTGCAGGGGAGCCTGGAGGTGGAGGTGGAGGAGGTCGTCTACGACTCCAGGAAGGCTTGCCCGGGGGCGGTGTTTGTGTGTATGCGGGGGGCGAGGACGGATTCCCACAGCTTCTGCTCCCAGGTCTATGAGGCGGGGGGGCGGGTGTTCGTGGTAGAGCATCCGGTGGAGCTCCCGAAAGATGCGGTCATCATCAAGGTGGAAAATGGCCGTCAGGCCCTGGCCTATCTCTCGGCTGCCCGTTTCGGCTATCCGGACCGGAAGATGGTGACGATCGGGGTGACCGGCACCAAGGGGAAGACCACCACCACCCACATGATCAAGGCCATATTGGAGGCCTGCGGGAAAAAGGTGGGGATGGTGGGGACCAACGGGGTCTATTTTGCAGGTGTGAAGGAGCCTACGGTGAACACCACACCGGAATCCTACCAGCTCCACCAGTATTTTGACCGGATGGTGGAGGCCGGGTGCGAGTATATGGTGATGGAGGTCTCCTCCCAGGCCTTTAAGCTGCACCGGACGGACGGGATCTTCTTCGACTTCGGGATCTTTACCAACATCTCCCCGGACCATATCGGAAAGGATGAGCACGCGGATTTTGCAGAGTATCTGGCCTGCAAAGCCCAGATCTTCGCTCAGAGCCGGATCGGGATCGGGGATCTGGACGACGCCCATTTTGACGAAGTGACAAAGGATGCGGACTGCCCGCTGTATACCTACAGCCTGGAGCAGGATGCGGACTTTATGGCCCAGGATATCCGCTATGTGGCGGACGCGGGGACCGTGGGGCTTAAGTTCACGGTCAAGGGGCGTTTCGAGGCCGATGTCCAGGTAGGGATCCCGGGACGTTTCAATGTGTCCAACGCTATGGCGGCGCTGAGTGTGTGCAGCTTTTTTAACCTCCCGAAGGAAAAGGTCTGCCATGCCCTGGAGCATATCCATGTGAACGGGCGGATGGAGCTGGCGTATTCTTCGGAGGTCTGCAAGGTGATCATCGACTATGCCCACAATGCGGTCAGCATGGAGAGCCTTTTAAAGACCCTCCGGGAATATCACCCGGCCCGGCTTGTGGTGGTCTTTGGCTGCGGCGGGAACCGGGCCAAGGAGCGCCGGTATTCCATGGGTGAGATGGCGGGGAAGCTGGCGGACTTGAGCATCATCACCGCCGATAATTCCCGGTTCGAGAAGGTGGAGGATATCATCAATGATATCAAGAGCGCCCTCATCCCCACTGGCGGCGCGTATCTGGAGATCTGGGACCGCAGAGAGGCCATCACCTACGCGATCGCCCATGCCCAAAAAGGCGATATGATCGCCGTTATCGGGAAGGGTCATGAGGATTACCAGGAGGTAGACGGGGTGCGCACCCATTTCCTGGACCGGGAAGTGGTGGACGAGGCCGTGGCCGGACTGTCTGCGGGCCGATAGGGGCCCGGCTGTCCGGACTGTCTGCGGGCCGATAGGGGCCCGGCTGTCCGGACTGTCTGCGGGCCGA
>CAJUFE010000011.1:82451-106218 GCA_910585635.1 uncultured Lachnospiraceae bacterium
TAGGGGCCTGGATGGCCGGACTGTCTGCGGGCCGATGGGAGCCGGGCGGATGCCGGTATCCTGCGGATAGAGCGAGAAGACGGAGGCAGCCGGGTGAGGAGCGCAGCAGAGGATCTGCAGTAAGCCCAGACCGAGAAGAAGGAGAGCAGGAGAGCATGGAACAGGTAAATATAAAAGATATCGCAGAGGCTGTGGGCGGGATCCTGCTCTGGGGGGATCCAGAGCAGCGTGTGGCGCACATCAGCATAGATTCCAGGACCATGAAGGGGGACGATCTTTTCGTCCCCCTGATCGGGGGAAAGGTGGATGCCCATCGCTTTATCGGGCAGGCCTTCCAGGCGGGAGCCGTCGCCACCCTGACCAGTGAGCACGACAGCCGGAAGGCTCTGCCGGCGTATGCCGGCGCGGGAGAGGCCGATACCGTGGATGACGGAGCGGAGCGTGCGGCAGCGCAAGGCGGCACAGAAGGAGCGGCGGTGCAGGGCAGCGCAGGAGGAGCGGCGCTCCAGGGCAGCGCGGCAGCACAAGGCAGCACGGCTGCGCAGAGTGCGGCGGCATCCGGAAAGGGGACGCGCCGTGGGTGGATCTATGTGTCGGATACAAAGGCCGCCCTCCAGAAGTTGGGGGCCTGGTACCGCAGGCGGCTGGCCCTGCCTTTGATCGGCGTGACCGGCAGTGTGGGGAAGACCACCACCAGGGAGATGATCGGGGCGGCCCTTTCCGCCCGCTACAAGGTGTACAAGACGCCAGGCAACAGCAACAGCCAGGTGGGCGTCCCGATCACGATCTCCCAGATCGCCTCCGGGGATGAGATCGGGGTGATCGAGCTGGGCGTCAGCGAGCCGGGGGAGATGACAAAGATCGCCCAGGTGGCGGCGGTGGATCAGGCGGTGATCACCAACATCGGCGTCGCCCATATCGAGCAGCTGGGCTCAAAGGAGGCGATCTGCCGGGAAAAGCTCCACATCCAGGACGGCATGGCCCGGGGAGGCTGTCTCTATGTCAATGGGGACGATCCGATCTTAAAGACCGTCCGGGCCAAGGAAGGCTGCAGGACAGTTACCTACGGGACGGAGGAGGGCCTGGACTATCAGGCTGCCGACCTAAGGATCTGTGAAGGACATCCGGTCTTCACCGCCATCTGTAAGGCTACCAAAGAGACGGCGCAGGTAAGGCTCAAGGTCTTCGGCCGCCATATGGTGGTCAATGCCATGGCCGCATTGGCGGTGGCCGGGGAGAATGGCATCCCCCTCCGGGAAGCCGCCGGCGCGCTGGAGGAGTTCCAGGGCTTTAAAGGCCGCCAGCAGATCCGGACCCTCCGTGGGATCACCGTGATCGATGATTCCTACAATGCCAGTCCGGTCTCCATGAAGGCCGGGATCCGGGTGCTCTGCGATATGCCCGCCGCCGGGAGGCGGATCGCGGTGCTGGCCGATATGAAGGAGTTAGGAGAAGGCTCGCCGGACTTCCACCGGGAGATCGGACATTTCCTGGCAGGCTGCGGGGTGGACGTGGTGCTCCTTTTGGGGGAGATGGCCAGGCTGATCGGGGAGCAGCTTACAGAAGACCTTGACGGGGCCAGGACCCGGGGCGGCGAGGAGGCCTTGAGGGCTGAGGCGGCCGCAGACACGGCAGGATCCGGGCAGCAGGTCCTGTATTTTTCTGATAAACAGGAGCTGGAAAGATGGCTTGGGGCGGAAGTGTCCGGCGGGGACTGCGTGTTGTTCAAAGGGTCCAACAGCATGGGGCTGGGGGACGTGATCAAAGCGGTGTTCAGCGAGGCATAGAGCCGGCAGGCCCCGGTGCCATCTGCCTGAAGGTGAAAGAGACAGCGCGCCATCTGCCTGTCGGAAAGTAAAAGAGTAGGCTAGCCACGGAACGAACGGAGAACAGAGACCCATGTCCAGATTTGCCGATGTCATCATCGATATCACCCATGAAAAAGTAGACCGCCCCTTCCAATATCGGATACCGGAGGCCCTTAAGGAGCAGATCTTCACAGGCTGCCAGGTGGACGTGCCTTTTGGGAGGGGGGATAGGATCCGCCGCGGGTACGTGGTGGGGCTATCGGATACACCCTCCTATGACCCGGCGAAGCTAAAAGAGATCGGGCAGATCCACGGGGGGAGTGTCTCGGCGGAGACCAAGCTGATCCAGGTGGCCTGGTGGATGAAGGAGCGGTATGGCTCCACCATGAACCAGGCCTTAAAGACGGTCCTGCCGGTGAAGCAGCAGGTGAAGCAGCAGGAGAGCCGCTGGCTCTGCTGCAATGTGGGCCACGAGGCGCTCTTGGGGCAGATCGAGGAGGCGGCGAGGAAGAAATACAGAGCCAGGGAAAGACTCCTTAGGGCCTTTCTGGATGTGGAGCGGATCTCCTATGAGGTGGCCACTAGACAGCTGAGCGTCACCTCCGCCACCTTGAAGCCTCTGCTGGAACAGAAGATCCTGCGCCTGGAGGCCTCGGTCTGCTACCGGGACCCGGCAAGGCTTCTGCTGGCCGGGCGGACCGGGGAGCAGGGGGGGCGGGTCCGGCTGAACGAAGAGCAGCAGCAGGTGGTCTCCTCGATCTGCGGCCAGTATGACGAGGGGATCCGCAGGACCTATCTGCTCCACGGGATCACCGGGAGCGGGAAGACGGAGGTCTACATGGGGCTGATCGACCATGTGCTGGAGAAGGGGGAGCAGGTGATCGTGCTGATCCCGGAGATCGCGCTGACCTACCAGACGGTGCTGCGTTTCTACCGGCGTTTTGGGGAGCAGGTGTCCTTTATCAATTCCAGGCTTTCGGCCGGGGAACGGTACGATCAGTTCCAGCGGGCACAGAAGGGAGAGCTCCAGATCATGATCGGCCCACGGTCCGCCTTGTTCACGCCTTTTCGCCGCCTGGGGATGATCATCATCGACGAGGAGCATGAGGGGGCCTATAAAAGTGAGACCATGCCCCGCTATCATGCCAGGGAGGTGGCGGAGTATATCGCTTCCTTGAGCGGGGCCAGTCTGGTGCTGGGATCGGCCACCCCCTCGGTGGAGTCCTACACGAAAGCGCTCCAGGGCGTATATGGCTACTATAAGATCGCCAAGCGTGCCAAAAAGGATAGTGTCCTGCCCAAGGTGCAGGTGGTGGATATGCGGCGGGAATTAAAGGAGGGGAACCGGTCCATCTTCAGCCGCCCGCTGCAGAGGCGGATGGAGGAAAAGCTGGAGAAAGGCGAGCAGATCATGCTCTTTTTGAACCGGAGAGGCTATTCCCGCTTTTTATCCTGCCGCAGCTGCGGGGAGGCGATCCGATGCCCCCACTGCGACGTGACCCTGACCTTCCACCAGGACGGGCGGCTGATCTGCCATTACTGTGGCTATCAGATCATGCGGCCCTGGGCCTGTCCGGTCTGTGGGTCGCCTTACCTGGCGCCCTTCGGCACAGGGACCCAGAAGATCGAAGCCCAGGTCCGGGAGGCCTTCCCTAAGGCAAGGGTGCTGCGGATGGATCTGGACACCACCTCCAAAAAGGGCGGCCATGAAAAGATCTTGACCGCATTTGCGGACCATGAGGCGGATATCCTGATCGGGACCCAGATGATCGTGAAGGGCCACGACCTTCCCGCCGTCACCCTGGTAGGGATCTTGGCGGCGGATCTTTCCCTCTATGCGCCGGATTTCCGGTGCGGGGAGCGGACCTTCCAGCTCCTGACCCAGGCGGCAGGCCGGGCCGGGCGGGATGAGCGGGCCGGGGATGTGGTGATCCAGACCTACAGCCCGGAGCACTACTGCATCGCCGCGGCGGCGGCCCAGGATTATGAGGCCTTTTACCAGAAAGAGATGGAATACCGTCGTCTTTTGCGCTATCCGCCCGCCTGTGTGCTGATGACCCTCCTGGTGGGCTCGCCCAAGGAGGAGCTGACGGGGATGGCCATGGAGCTGGTCCAGGCGTCCATAGAGAGGACCCTGAAAAAAGCAGGGGAGGAGGCCGGTATCCAGATGATCGGGCCGGTCAATGCCGTCATCTATAAGCTAAATGACATTTACAGAAAAATTTTATATATGAAGAGCGAAAATTATGCTATACTGATACAGATAAGGGATCGGATCGAAGAAGGACTGAAAGGCCAGGACTGGAGCGATCAGATCATCTTCCAGTTCGATCTTTCATGAACAGGTCAGGATCGATCGATGATGCAAGAGGAGCCGGGCGGTCATCCGCCGCAAGTATACAGAGATATCAGGCAGCTTTATAAGTGAAAGGGAGTAGAAAAAGCTATGGCGATCAGGCAGGTCAGGATCATCGGAGATGAGATCTTAAGAAAGGAATGTAAGCCGGTCAAGCTCATGACCCCTCGCACACGGGATCTGATCGAGGACATGTTCGAGACCATGTATGAGGAGAATGGGGTGGGGCTGGCCGCCCCCCAGGTAGGCGTGCTGAAGCAGATCGTGGTGATCGACGTGGAGGACGGCGATCAGTATGTGCTGATCAACCCGAAGATCCTTGAGACAGAGGGCAGCGAGACCGGCTATGAAGGGTGCCTTAGCGTTCCCGGGAAGACCGGGAAGGTGACCAGGCCCACCAAGGTGAAGGTGCAGGCCTATGATGAGGACATGAACCTTTTTGAGCTGGAGGGCGAGGGCCTTTTGGCCAGGGCGATCTGCCATGAGTGCGCCCATCTCCACGGTGAGCTGTATGTGGACCTGGTGGAGGGCGAGCTGGAGGATGCGGACAAGGTCCGGGAGGATGAAGAAGAGGAGTAGAGGATGAAGATCGTTTTTATGGGAACGCCGGATCTTGCTGTACCGGTATTAGAGGCACTAAAAGAAGAGGGCCATCAGGTGCTGGCGGTGGTCACCCAGCCGGACAAGCCCAAAGGCAGGAGCAGAGTGATGTCCATGCCCCCGGTAAAGGAAAAGGCGCTCCAGCTTGGCATCCCGGTCTATCAGCCGGTAAAGGTGCGGGACGAGGCTTTCGTTAAGGTCCTTAAGGAGCTGGCGCCGGAGGCGATCGTGGTGGTGGCTTTCGGGCAGATCCTGCCAAAGCAGATCTTGGATATCCCGCCCTATGGGTGCATCAATGTCCATGGATCCCTCCTTCCCAAGTACCGGGGAGCCGCGCCGATCCAGTGGGCGGTGATCGACGGGGAGAAGGAGACCGGCCTTACCACGATGATGATGGATACAGGGATCGATACCGGCGATATGCTGGAACAGGTGGTGGTCCAGGTGGCAGAGGATGAGACCGGCGGCTCTCTTTTTGACAAGCTGAGCGCCGCAGGCGGGCCGTTGATCTGCTCTACCTTGAAGAAGGCAGAGGCGGGGACCCTGGTGCGGACCCCTCAGCCGGGGGAGGGCGCCAGCTATGCGAAGATGCTGGACCGGGACCTTGGGGATATCCATTGGGAAAAGGATGCCGAGAGCATCGAACGGCTGATCAGGGGCTTAGATCCATGGCCCAGTGCATATACCAGCTTAAATGGGAAAACCTTAAAACTGTGGAAGGCCGCTGCGCTGGAGGAAGAGTACGGGGGCGTGCCAGGGGAGGTGGTCCGGGCCGGAAAGGACGGGCTGCTGATCCAGACCGGTAAGGGCGTCTTAAAGGTCTTGAGCCTCCAGCTGGAGGGAAAGAAGCGGATGGACGCAGACGCTTTTTTACGAGGCTATCCGATCGAGGCGGGCACCGTGCTGGAGAGACGGGACTGACAAGGCGCTGCCTGGATCGTTTTGCGGTACGGACCGGGCCATCCGGGATACCTGGAGCCTGATGGCGGGCGCGGTGTCCGGGAGGGCGTTTGCGGCGCCGACGGCAGGGACGGGTGCGCCCGTACAGCCTGCGGCATGAAAGGAGATAGGATATATGGGATATGGGCACTATGGCTTGGTTGGGTTTGGTTTTGACTGGACGTATCTGCTGGTGATCTTGGGGGCGGTCCTCTCCATGGCTGCGTCGGCCAAGGTGAAGGGGACCTACCAGAAATATTCCAGGGACTGGTCTGTGAGCGGGATGACGGGGGCCGATGTGGCCCGGCAGATCTTAAGGTCCCAGGGGATCTATGACGTGACGGTGCGCCAGGTCCCGGGCGAGCTGACGGATCATTACGATCCCCGGTCCAGAACGGTCAATCTGTCCGCCTCTGTGTACGGCTCTGCTTCGATCGCGGCGGTGGGCGTGGCCGCTCATGAATGCGGACATGTGATCCAGGATGCCACGGAGTATATCCCATTAAGGCTGCGGGCCGCTCTGGTGCCTGCGGCGAACTTTGGCGCTACGCTGTCCTGGCCGCTCCTCCTTTTGGGGCTGTTTTTGGGGGAGATGGGGCCCTTTTTTATCCAGCTGGGGCTCCTGCTCTTTAGCCTGTCTGTGCTGTTCCAGCTGGTGACCCTGCCGGTGGAGTTCAATGCCTCCGCCAGAGCGCTGAAGATCTTGAGCGGCAGCCAGATCCTGGCACAGGGGGAGGTTAAAAAGGCGAGAGAGGTCTTGGGAGCGGCGGCATTGACCTATGTGGCGGCAGCGGCGGCTTCACTTTTACAGTTCCTCCGCCTGTTCATCTTATTTGGGGGGCGGAGACGTGACGATCGATAGGACAGACAGCAGGGAGCTTTCCCTGGATATCCTGATGGAGATCCTGGAAAAGGGCGCATACAGCCATGTGGTCCTCAAGGAGGCCCTGGGAAAATATCAGTTCCTTTCCAAGTCAGACCGGGCTTTCATCACCCGGGTGACGGAAGGGACTTTAGAGCGTTTGATCGGGATCGACTGGATCCTGGACCGATATTCGAAAACAAAAGTGAAAAAAATGAAGCCCTTCATCCGCACGCTCCTGCGGATGTCGGTCTATCAGATCCTATATATGGACAGGGTGCCGGATGCGGCAGTCTGCAATGAAGCGGTAAAGCTGGCGGTCAAACGCCGGTTCGGCGGCTTAAAGGGCTTTGTCAACGGCATCCTGCGGACCGTCGTCCGGGAAAAGGCGCAGCTTGCGGCGGCATTTTCCGGAACGCAGGCGGGAGAGGGAAAGGACGCGGCAGCCATCCGGGGGGTCCCCGACCATGTCCGCTATTCCATCCCGGACTGGCTGTTTTCCATGTGGACTAAGGAACTGGGGCGTGATAAGGCCCTGGGGACCGCAAAGGCATTTTTCCGGGAACGTCCAACTACAGTCCGCTGCAATACCAGCCTGGCCTCCATGGAGAGGATCCAGGAGAGCCTTACAGAGCAGGGCGTGAGCTGGGAAGCCTCTCCTTATCCGGCAAAAGCGCTCCTGCTCAAGGAGTATGACTATCTGGAAAGCCTGGAAGCTTTTCAGAAAGGCCAGATCCAGGTGGAGGACCTGAGCTGCATCCTGGCTATGGAAGGCGCGTCCCTAAAAGAGGGAGATCATGTGATCGATGTCTGCGCGGCTCCCGGCGGGAAGAGCCTACATATAGCAGAGGAGCTGAAAGGAACAGGCATGGTGGAGGCCAGGGATCTGACTGAGAAGAAGATCAGGCTGATCGAGGAGAACATCCGGCGGACCGGCTTTTCTAATATCCGCACAAGGGTCATGGACGCTCGGGTCTTAGACGAAGCTTCCGTGGAAAAGGCGGATGTGGTCCTGGCGGACCTCCCCTGCTCCGGCCTGGGGATCATCGGGAAGAAGCCCGACATCAAGCTCCATATGACGCCGGAAAAGATCGAGAGCCTGGTGGGCTTACAGCGGGAGATCCTCTCTACCGTGTGGCGGTATGTGAAGCCAGGGGGGATCCTCGTGTACAGCACCTGTACCATCCATCAGGCAGAAAACCAGGACAATGTGGACTGGTTTTTAGAGAGTTATCCCTTTGAGCGGGTGGATCTTGCCGGGCGCTTTGGTGCGCTGGTGCAGGCTGGATCCCTGAAGGAAGGGTGGATGCAGTTCCTTCCAGGGGATGGTCCTTGGGACGGTTTTTTCGTGGCGGTGTTGAGGCGGTCAAGTACTTTTCATCCCCACGCGGATGGTCAGATAGGTGCAGGCGCATGATCGGTCACCTGTCCGCATCCGAAGGCCCGGTCCCCCACGGGGACGCGCTCTCGCTCCATGCGGTACGCAGCGGATGCTAGGCTCGACAAGACCTCGCCAAGTGTTCAATGCGGAGCACCGGCGTCCCCGCAAGGGTCCCCTTAGGGGGATCCGGTCCTTCGAATGCTAGGTGGCTGGCGATGGATGCCCCAAAAGGCTAGCCAGTTAAAGTAGCATAGGGAGGGGGCTGTCACAAAACGAACCCCGCTTTTGTCTGGGGAACGTCGGCGCTTAGCGAGGTCTTTTCGAGCTTAGCGTCCGCTTTTGTTTCCACGGAGCGAGAGCGTGGTGACGTTGTGACAGCCCCCTCCCGTAGCGGGTCCTTAGCCAATCTATAAAAGTAACGACAACATAAAGAAGATATCAGATGTCCGAAAGGCGGTGAACAGTGTATGGAGAAGCGTGATATCAAGTCGCTCACATTGGAGGAGCTGACCGAGGAGCTAAAAGCCCAGGGCTATCCGGCTTACCGTGGGAAACAGATCTACCAGTGGCTCCATGTGAAGCTGGCGGAGAGCTTTGAGGAGATGACCGATCTTTCCAAGGATATGCGAAGGTCCCTTGCAGAGCGGTACCGGATCGTCCAGCTAAAGCCGGTCCAGGTGCTGGTGTCCAAGGTGGACGGGACCAGGAAATATCTGTTCGCCCTGGAGGACGGCCATATCATCGAGAGCGTGTGGATGCGGTATAAGCATGGGGACTCCGTGTGCATCTCCTCCCAGGTGGGGTGCCGGATGGGATGCCGTTTTTGCGCGTCAACCCTGGACGGGCTGGAGAGGGACTTACGCCCCTCGGAGATGCTGGAGCAGGTCTATCAGATCCAGAAGGATACCGGGGAGCGCATCTCCCATGTGGTGGTGATGGGATCCGGCGAGCCCCTGGATAACCTGGAGGGCCTTCTGGCCTTTATCCGGCTCCTCTGCGGGCCGGAAGGCTTGAACATCAGCCAGCGGAACATCACGGTCTCCACCTGCGGCCTTGTGCCGGAGATCTTGCGGCTCTCGGAGGAAGGGCTGCAGATCACGCTGGCCTTATCCCTCCACGCACCGGACGATGAGGTCCGTGAGAGGCTGATGCCGATCGCGAAAAGATACCCTTTGCAGGAGGTCTTAGATGCGTGCCAGAGGTACTTCCAGACTACCGGGCGGAGGCTCACCTTTGAGTATAGTCTGATCAAGGGGGAAAACGACAGCCCGGGCCATGCCCACGCCCTTGCCAGGCTCTTAAAGGACCAGCATGGCCATGTGAACCTGATCCCGGTGAACCCGGTCAAGGAGAGGGGCTTAGCACAGCCTGACAAGAAAAGGATCGATGCTTTCAAAAATATACTTGAAAAAAGCGGGATCAATGTTACTATAAGAAGGGAGATGGGCCGCGACATCAATGGAGCCTGCGGACAGCTCAGGAAGAGTTTTCTCCAGAAGATGGGATGAAGGGAGGTGGTCCGGTGCAGGCAGTCGGAAGGACGGACCAGGGGATGGTCCGGGAGGTCAACCAGGATTACATCTTTACATCGACGATGCCGGTAGGTCCGCTGCCCGATCTTTTTCTGGTAGCGGACGGGATGGGAGGGCACCAGGCAGGTGACTTTGCGTCTCGTTTCCTGGTACAGAACCTGGTCCGGATCATTCGGGGGACTATCCGTGGAACGCCGGCGATCAAGTGCCTGCGTGAGGGGATCCAGATCGCCAACGGATTGCTCTATGAGAAGGCGAGCAAAGACGCGAAGCTGAGCGGCATGGGGACCACGCTGGTAGCGGCGGTGGTCAAGGACCAGACCCTTTATGTGGCTAATGTGGGCGACAGCCGCCTGTATGTGATCGGCAAAGAGATCAGGCAGATCACCAGGGACCACTCATATGTGGAAGAGATGGTGGCATTAGGGCGCATGCGCCGCGACAGTGAGGCGTATAAGCAGAATAAAAATATCATCACCAGAGCGCTAGGTACCGCAGAAAGGGTTTATGCGGATTTTTTTGAGGTTGAGCTGAGAGAGGGGGACCAGTTCCTGCTCTGCTCAGATGGTCTCACCAATATGGTGGAGGATAAGACCATACAGAAGATCGTGAAAAATTCCCCGTCAACGGAGGCGGCCGTCAGGATCTTGATCGACCGGGCTAATGGGAACGGAGGGTCAGATAATATATCGGCTGTTCTGGTCAACCCGAAAGGAAGAGGGGTGGAGCCATGCTGAGACCAGGGATGTATCTCCAGGAGCGTTATGAGATCATAGAGAAGATCGGCTCAGGCGGCATGGCGGATGTGTTCAAGGCACAGTGCCATACCCTCAACCGTTTGGTGGCGGTCAAGGTTTTAAAAGAAGAGTTCTGCAGGAAAGCAGGGTTCGTGGAGCATTTTAAGATGGAGGCTCAGGCGGCGGCGTGCCTGGCCCACCCCAATATCGTCAATGTCTATGACGTCATCGACGAGGGGGATCTCCATTACATCATCATGGAATTGATCGAGGGGATCACCTTAAAGAGCTATATCGCCAACAAAGGCTGTCTGGAGGTGAAGGAGACCATCGGCATCGCGATCCAGGTGGCCCAGGGGATGTCGGCGGCCCATCAGCAGGGGATCGTCCACCGGGATATCAAGCCCCAGAACATCATCATCTCCAAGGACGGGAAGGTGAAGGTGGCGGATTTTGGGATCGCCAGGATCCTCGCCTTTGCAGGGCAGGATACCAGCGCGGTGGGCTCAGTCCACTATATCTCCCCGGAGCAAGCCCGAGGAGAGGCCGTGGATGCCAGGAGCGATATCTATTCGTTAGGGATCACCATGTTCGAGATGGTCACGGGCCGTCTCCCCTTTGACGGGGAGAACTTGTTCACAGTGGCTATGGCCCATCAAAAGGACCCGATCGCCTCCCCTAAGGAGGAGAACCCGGATATCCCGGAGTGTCTGGAGGAGATCATCCTGACCTGTACGGAGAAGCGTCCCGAGGACCGCTATCATACAGCCGAGGAGGTGATCACCGACCTGCGGCGGGCGCTGATCAACCCGCAAGACGTGATCTTTGAGTCCTTTGGCCGAAAGGCGTGGCAGAAGGAGCGGCCGGACCATGAGGCAGGAGGAGAGGGCCAGAGCCGTGAGGATGGAGCCGGGAGCACAGGCGAGAGCGGTCTCGGTCAGGTCTTTGCCCAGGAGCGTATGGAGCAGCCGGTGGAGGAGCCGGTGAGGGGGACGAAAAAGCGCGTGGCAGAAGGAAAGGGCCGTGGCGGCCAGGGGTCGCAAAGGCCCAGGATCGGGCGGTCCGATGACATCACCCATCAGCTGGAGAGGATCTTTGCCGTTTCCGGGGTGGTGGCGGCTGTGATGATCGCGGCCGTGCTCCTGATCGTGGCGATCCGGCTGGGCGACCTGTTCCATCTCGGGAGTCCCGTAAAGGACACGGACGAGCCCACAAAGGGTACGGTGGGCCAGGTGACCACGGCAGCGCTGGCAGAAGGCCAGGCGGCGATGCCAAACCTCCTGACCAAGCCCCTCCCCATGACGGAGGAGGAGGCCAGGGAGACCCTGGAAGGAAGCGGTCTTAAGATGGCGGTCAGCAGTGTGGAAAACTCTAATGAGATCCCCGAGGGCTATGTCATGGCCCAGGAGTATCCGGAGGGGACCATCCTGGAGAAGGGGACGGTGGTCAATGTCAAGGTGAGCAAGGGCAGCGGCAATATCAACCTGGACGGCTTAGATCTGGCCGGAGTGGAGCAGCAGGAGGCGATCCGGCGGCTGCAGGAGAGGGGGCTGGTGGTGTCGGTGACAGAGGACTACAGCGATACGGTCCCGGCCGGCAGCGTGATCGGCTACGAACCGGCAGAACCCAGAGAGGGAGAGACCGTGACCCTTCTGGTCAGCAAGGGCCTGGCCCCCGGCCCGGTGCCGGATGTGACCGGTCTGCTCCCGGAGGCGGCAGATGCCGCTCTGCTGGCTGCAGGCTTCCTGCCGGAGATGGCAGGAGAGGAGTACAGCGACGAGGTGGAGGAGGGGCTGGCCTTTGGCCAGACCGCCCCGGCAGGGCTCCCCTATCAGCGGGGGCTGCCCATCCAGTACTATGTCAGCCTGGGGCCGGAGGAGACGATGATCGGGACGACCCGGTATGTGGCGTCGATCGACAAGCAGTATAACCTGAGCCTGGACTTTGGACCCGGCTCCTCCCAGACCAGTGTGCGGGTGGTGATCCGCCTGCGCCAGGAGGTGAACGGGCGGGCGGTGTTCAAAGATCTGGTGGAGCCCAGAGAGGTAGTGGGCGATACGGTCATCCCCGTCTCCTTCTCCAGGATCGAGGGGGCCGACGGGGTCGATGAAGGCTTTGTGGAGGTGGTGGATCTGGATGCTAATAAGATCCTGGTCTCCTATCCGGTGTCCTTCTTTAAGACCGAGAGCCCGTGACCGTCCGGCGGATAACATCTTTAGCGCTCCTGAACGGTCACACTTGGCGGATACAGCTGGCAGAGAGCATGACAGAGGAGAGCAGGACAGAGGAAAGCATGACAGAGGAGAGCAAGACAGGAAAGATCATAAAAGGGATCGCGGGGTTTTATTATGTCCATGACGGAAAGAAGGATGTCTATGCCTGCAAGGCGAAAGGGATCTTCCGTAACCGAAAGATCAAGCCGCTGGTGGGCGATGATGTGCGGTTCACGGTATTGGACGAGACAGATAAGGAGGGGAACGTAGAGGAGATCCTCCCAAGGAAAAATGCCCTGATCCGGCCGGCGGTAGCGAATGTGGACCAGGCCCTGGTGGTATTTGCCGCCGCGGAGCCGGAGCCCAACTTAAACCTCCTAGACCGGTTCCTGGTGATGATGGAGCGCGCCGGCGTGCCGGTCACGATCTGCTTCAACAAGCTGGATCTTTGTCCGGAGGGGAAGGCAGAGGCTTATCAAAAGCTCTACCAGGACGCCGGTTATCCGGTGGAGCTGATCAGTGCAAGAGACGGCTGGGGCGTGGAGCGGGTCCGGGAGCTGATCCGGGGGAAGACCACGGTATTAGCCGGTCCCTCCGGCGTGGGGAAATCCTCCCTGACCAATCGCTTCCAGCCTGAGGCCGGGATGGAGATCGGGGCGGTCAGCGAGAAGATCAAGCGGGGAAAGCATACCACACGCCATTCCCAGCTCTTTCTCGTAGAAGAGGATACCTTCATGCTGGATACCCCCGGCTTCAGTTCCATGTATGTGGATGATATGGAGCCAGAGGACCTAAAAGACTATTTCCCGGAATTTGCCCTTTACGCGGCAGACTGTAGATTCTTAGGCTGCGTCCATATAGGGGAGAAGGTGTGCGGCGTGAAAGCCGCGGTGGAGGAAGGGAAGATCGGCGGCAGCCGATATGAGGACTACAGGCTGCTCTATCAAGAGCTAAAAGAAAAAAGGAGATATTGACCATGTATATATTGGCGCCCTCCCTGTTGGGAGCAGACTTTTCCAGGCTGGAGCCCATGATCAGAGCCACCAGCGAGGCAGGAGCCCAGTACCTCCATCTGGATGTGATGGACGGTGCGTTCGTTCCCAGCATCTCCTTCGGGATGCCCCTGATCGCCTCGATCCGGAAATGCTCAGATCAGATCTTTGATGTCCATATGATGGTCCAGGAGCCGGGGCGTTATGTGGCGGATATGAAAAAGGCCGGAGCCGATCTGATCTGCGTCCATCAGGAGGCCTGTATCCATCTAGATCGGACCATCAGTCAGATCCGGGAGGCCGGCGCCATGGCGGGGGTGGCCTTAAACCCGGCCACGCCGATCTCTACACTAGACTGTGTCTTAGATCAGGTGGATATGGTGCTGCTCATGTCCGTGAACCCAGGCTTTGGCGGCCAGAAGTTCATCCCTTATACCCTGGAGAAGATCCGCTGTCTGAAAAAGACCTTGACAAAGAGAGGGCTCAAGACCCATATCCAGGTAGACGGCGGGGTGACCCTGGAAAATGCCGGGGAGCTCTTTGAGGCGGGCGCAGATATCCTGGTGGCCGGTTCTGCCGTCTTTAAAGGCGACCCGGCGGCCAATACCCGCGCATTCCTGGAGTTATTTGCCCGGTACGAGGCGGGACGCCCATGAAGAAGACATGTCTGATCATCACCGGCGGAGAGATCGATCTGGACTTTGCCGGCGGCTTTTGCAAGAGCCATCCCTTTGATAAGCTGATCGCGGTGGACGGCGGGCTGGCCCCGGTGAAGGCCCTGGGGCTGGTCCCGGATATGATCGTGGGCGACCTGGACACGGCAGAGCCTTCTCTGGTGGAGGCCTTCAAAGAGTTCCCCTACATCATCTGGGATATCCATGCGCCGGAAAAGGACGAGACCGATACAGAGCTGGCCCTCAGGAAGGCCATGGCCAGCGGATGCACCCATATCACCATCCTTGGGGCCACCGGAGGCCGCTTCGACCATATGCTGGCGAACGTATTCCTGCTCTATGGCTGCCTCCAGAAGGGGGTAAAAGCCTGCATCCTGGACCGGCAGGACAAGATCTACCTGATCGAGGATACCGCTGCTTTTTCGAGGTCTGGGCAGTGGGGGAAGTATATCTCCTTCCTGCCTCTGTTAGGGGAGATACGGGGGATCACATTGGAAGGGTTTAAATATCCGCTGGAGGACTATACCCTTAAGATGGGGAGCAGCCGGTGCATCAGCAATGAGCTGGTGGAGGAGACGGGGCGGATACACATCCGGGAGGGGGTGGCGATCTGCGTGGAGTCGAGGGATTAAAGCGGAGCGTGGAGAGTCACGATAAGGTCCGTTCCGGGAGGGGCATGTCATGTAAGAGGACGCGCTCTCCCTCCACTACTTTATGGCGGCTCTTTGGTCATACGGCATGCCAGCCACCTAGTATCCGGAGACCCGGATCCCCCTAAGGGGACCCTAGCAGAACGCCGGTCCTTGGGCGCGGTCTTTTCGCGCCCTAGTACCGCTACGTTCTGGTCGGAGCGAGAGCGCGTCCCTGTGGGGGACCGGGCCTCCGGATGCGGACGGGGGACCGACTATGCGCCTGCACCTATCCAACAGCTGGCGTGGATATTAAAAGTAACAAGGATCAAAGCGGGGAAAAGTGGCAAAAAGACCTTTCCTTTACCAAAAAAGTGTGCTATGTTTATTCCTAGCAAAATGCGCGGTCCTATATACGCATTTTGACCCAGTGATAAGGAGATACCAGGAGGGAAAAAGATCATGTTGGATCTTAGATTTGTCCGGGAGAACCCGGAGGTTGTGAAGCAGAATATCAAGAATAAGTTCCAGGACGACAAACTGCCCATGGTAGATGAGGTGATCGAACTGGACGCCAAGAACCGGGCAGCGAAGGCGGAGGGGGATTCTTTAAGGGCCTCCCGGAACAAGCTGTCCAAGGAGATCGGCAAGCTGATGGGCCAGGGGAAGAAGGAGGAGGCAGAAGCCGTGAAGGCCCAGGTGACGGCCAACGCGGCTCGTCTGGCTGAGCTGGAGGCTCAGGAGGCCCAGCTGGAGGAGAAGATCACGAAGATCATGATGACCCTCCCCAATATTATCGATCCCAGTGTCCCGATCGGGAGGGATGACAGTGAGAATGTGGAGATCGAGCGGTTCGGCGAGCCGGTGGTGCCGGACTTTGAGATCCCCTATCATACGGATATCATGAAGCGGTTCGACGGCATCGATCTGGATGCGGCGGGAAGAGTAGCGGGGAACGGCTTCTATTACCTGATGGGTGATATCGCAAGGCTCCACTCCGCTGTGATCGCCTATGCCCGTGATTTTATGATCGACCGGGGCTTTACCTACTGTGTGCCGCCCTTTATGATCCGCAGCAATGTGGTGACCGGCGTTATGTCCTTCGCAGAGATGGACGCCATGATGTATAAGATCGAGGGGGAGGATCTGTACCTGATCGGGACCAGTGAGCACTCCATGATCGGCAAGTTCATCGACACGATCACGCCGGAGGAGGAGCTGCCGAAGACCTTGACCAGTTATTCCCCTTGTTTCCGCAAGGAGAAGGGCGCCCATGGCATGGAGGAGAGGGGCGTGTACCGGATCCACCAGTTTGAAAAGCAGGAGATGATCGTGATCTGCAGGCCGGAGGAGTCCCCCATGTGGTATGATAAGCTGTGGCAGAACACGGTGGATCTGTTCCGCTCTATGGAGATCCCGGTCCGCACCCTGGAGTGCTGTTCCGGCGACTTAGCGGACTTAAAGGTGAAGTCCTGTGATGTGGAGGCCTGGTCCCCCCGGCAGAAGAAGTATTTTGAGGTGGGCTCCTGCTCCAATCTAGGTGATGCCCAGGCCCGCCGTCTGAAGATCCGTGTAGACGGAGAAAATGGAAAATATCTGGCACACACCTTGAACAATACGGTGGTGGCGCCGCCCAGGATGCTGATCGCATTTTTAGAGAACCATCTGCAGGCGGACGGGAGCGTGACCATCCCGGAGGTGCTTAAGCCTTATATGGGCGGCAAGGATGTGCTGGTCCCGAAAAATTGATCAAAAGCTTTTACGGAAACGGTGTAGCCTGCGGGTTATGCCGTTTTTTTATCCTCATAAAGGCAGCGAGCCAAGTGCCGTGCATGTCTCATGCATGGGCTTTTCTTTTGTCAAAAAAATCTCGATATTGGAGAAAGATCCAAGAAAATAGCAAGGATATATCCGAAAAGATCGTTAGGATCAGGCTCAAAGGGGCAATGATACAGAGAAAACGGGGATCATCCTATGTGTTAACAAAATATCACACATATTTTTAGGTATTGACAAAATAATTTAGGTTTGATATGCTCGGTCATACAGGGGACAGGAACCTGGCATGGCCAGTGAAAGGCCGGTGTCGAAACCTGAGATACCAGCAAAAAGGAGGAGGGATCTTATGCAGCATTTAAGAAGGATGGAAGGAAGAGTAGTGTTATTGACCGGTGGGGGCGGCGGGATCGCCAGAGGGGTGGCCCGCGCTTTTGTCGATGAGGGAGCAAAGATGATCCTGACCGATATCTTTTCGGAAGGGATGGAGAAGACGAAGGAAGAGCTCCAAAGAGACTTTGGGGCGGAGGTGCTCACCTATCAGGCAGATGGATCAAAGGAGGAGGAAGTAAAGGCAGCGATCGAGGCCGGAGTGGCGCATTTTGGAAAGCTGGATGTATTGATCAACAGTGCGCAGACCTCTGCCTCAGGTCTGACTTTGGTGGAGCATACACAGGCGGATATGGATAAGGCGATCTATTCCGGGTTATATGCCACATTTTTCTATATGAAGCATGCGTTCCCTTATCTGAAGGAAACGAAGGGATCCGTGATCAATTTTGCTTCAGGTGCGGGGATATCGGGCAAGCCGGGCCAAAGCTCCTATGCGGCGGCTAAAGAAGGGATCCGTGGGATGTCCCGTGTGGCGGCGAACGAGTGGGGGATCTATGATATCAATGTTAATGTGGTCCTGCCCTTGGTGATGACCGACAAGCTGGCCCAATGGGGGAAAGAAAATCCGGAGATGTTCAAAAAGAACTTGGACCAGATCCCTCTGGGGCGCTACGGGGATGCACAAAAGGATATCGGCAAAGTCTGTGTATTCCTCTCCAGCTACGATGCAAAATACATCACCGGTGATACATTGTTCATCCAGGGCGGGGTGGGGATGAAGCCTTGATGACCTGAACATGATCTTCACGTATAAAACGATAGCCTTTCCTGGTTTATCAATGGCAGCGTGAGCTTTACGCTTGACTCCTTTCCGATGGCTTTCTATAATGACTCTATATCCAGCGGACCGGCCAGACGTGGAGCCTATGATGCCGGAGCTTGTAAAGGAGATAGCCGATATATGAAAGGGAGAAAGAACATCTATCTGTATCTGGTCATGACTATAGGAGCGGTATATATCGTGCTGCTGACCATCCTTTATCTTTCGGAATCTGCGGATCATGATGCGATGATCAAGACCTTCGGCGACGCGTTCTGGTATTCCTTAGTGACCCTGACCACAGTGGGCTATGGCGATCTGATACCGGTGACGCCTCTGGGGCATGTGGTAGGGATGGTGTTCTTGCTCTTATCGGCCGGGATCACCGTGACATTGATCGGGGCGCTCCTGTCGTTCATCGCCAGCGAGGGGCTGCCCTTTTTCATCCTCAGTCTGCAGCGGCATAAAAACTGGTATTATTTTGCGGATCATGAGGTGGAGTCAAAGACTCTGGCGGATAACATCTATAAGGAGGACCCGGACGCGCTGATCATCTACGGGGAAAAAAGGAGCAGCCAGAGCGAGATCCCCGATCATCCTTGTCTGTATGTGAGCGCGTCGCTGGAAAAGATCATCGCGAAAAAGAAGGATACAGGCGCAACCTGCAAGGTCTTTTTGATGAAGGAGAACGACATTGGCGTGAACAGCCGCGCGGTCAACCTCCATGAGCTGCCGGTAGAGGTCTATGCCAGGACCACTAACGGGCAGGACAAGCTCTCGGGCAACATCCATTTCTTTCACAGCTATGAATGCTGTGCCAGACAATACTGGCGTTCCAAACCCTTATGCCGTCATGAGGAGACCATTGTGCTGATCGGTTTTGGGGATTATGGGAGCAGTATCCTGGAGCGGGCCATCTTGACCAATATCCTCTCGGTGGACCAGCATGTGGCCTATCATATATTTGGGGACGCCAAAAGGTTCCTGGCGATCCATGATCATCTGGGAGAGCTGTTTTCCCTGGACGTGGAGTCCGCGACGAGAGATTCTCTGCTCTTTCATGAAGAAGGCTGGGAGGGAGCCCATCGGATCCTGGAACGGGCCGACCGGCTCATCATCTGCGAGGATGATGAGCAGAAGGGCTGGAGCATTTTCTGGACCTTGAACAAATTCTACCGGATCCGCGGCCGTATCGACCTGCGCAGCAGCCGGAGAGCGCCGGGGATCTCCTATTTCGGGGTCAATGAAGAGATCTATACGTCACAGCAGATCATCCGCACGGATCTGAACAAGGCGGCGATCACGATCAATGAGCTTTTTCGCAAGTCCGTTTCCTATCCCACCCGCAGCTGGGACGATCTGGACGATCTGCATCGGCAGTCTAAGATCGTAGCGGCGGATCATCTCTTGATGAAGACCAGGATCCTCCTGGAGGATGAGACGATCACGGAGCTGAGCGCCTCCTCCGTGAAGAAGGCCTATGATGTGTACTGTAAGGCCAGGGAGTCGGAGGAGGCCAGAGAGATGTACCGCAAGCTGGACCATATGCGAAGCTTACGGTTCTATACCTATTACAACTGGCATTATGGCACGTTCCGCGACGATACGGTCAGGCAGCATCCCATGCTGTGCCCCTATGAGGAACTGACACCGGAGCAGAGGCAGGAGAGGGACGCGGCCTGGGAGCTGATGGGGAATATCTCGATCGCTCTGGAGTAGAGGTACTGGCGGAGATCCTATATCCCATAAAAAAGAGTGTGAGCGCCTTGATCACTTGCAAGGCCCCACACTCTTTTTGTGATGGGTCATCGATCATTAAGCTGATCGTTAGATCGGTTTACGCTATTCCAGATCCTCTCCGTCGCTGGCGATGACCTTCTTATACCAGAAGAAGGAATCCTTCCGGCTCCGGGCAAAGTCGCCGGTGCCGTCGTCGTGGCGGTCCACATAGATAAAGCCGTAGCGCTTAGCGTACTGGCCGGTCCCGGCGGAGACTAAGTCGATCGGTCCCCAGGTGGTGTAGCCGATCAGCGGCACGCCGTCCTCGATCGCCTCGCCCATGCAGCGGATGTGCTCGCGGAAGTAGTCGATGCGGTAGCTGTCGTGGATCGAGCCGTCCTCCTCCACCTTATCAAAGGCGCCGAAGCCGTTCTCCACCACCATCAGCGGGGTGTTAGGATAGCGGTCATGGAGCACGTTCAAGGTGTAGCGCAGGCCCAGGGGATCGATCTGCCAGCCCCAGTCGGAGGCCTTTAAGTAAGGGTTCTTCGCGCCCACGGACATGTTCCCCAAGGTCTTCTCCGCGTTCTCGTCGGTGGTGACGCAGTTGGTCATATAGTAGGAGAAGGTGTAGTAATCCACCACGCCCTTCTTGATGACCGCCTTGTCCTCCTCGGTGATGAAGGAGGCATCCACGCCGTGATCCTTAAAGTACTTATAGGCAAAGGTGGGATACTCGCCCCGGACCTGTACGTCGCCGCAGAGGTTGTTCTTGAAATTATCTTCATTATAGCAGGTGAAGATATCCTTGGGGTTGGGGGTCAGGGGGTAAAGGGTCACGTGGGCGATCATGTTGCCGATCATGAAGTCCGGGTTGATCTCATGGCCCTTCTGCACCGCGATCGCGCTGGCCACGAACTGATTGTGCAGCGCCTCGAAGGTGGACTGGGGATCGGACTTTAGGTCGCTCAGCTTGATCGGGGAGGTGGCCTGGATATCCTCGTCAGCCATCAGCCCTAAGCCGTAGAGGTTGCCGATGCCGCCCTCGCCCATGCAGGGGATGTTGATCTCATTAAAGGTCAGCCAATATCTCACCTTATCTTTATAGCGCTCAAAGCAGGTGGTGGCATACTTGACGAACAGGTCGATGGTCTTACGGCTCTTAAAGCCGTGGTATTTGGTCACGATGTTCCAGGGGATCTCATAGTGGCACAGGGTGACCAGGGGCTCGATGCCGTGCTTCTTGCACTCGTCGAAAACGTCGTCATAAAACTTTAACCCGGCCTCATTGGGCGTCTCGTCGTCGCCGTTGGGGAAGATCCGGCCCCAGTTGATGGACAGGCGGAAGCAGGTAAAGCCCATCTCGCCAAACAAAGCGATGTCCTCTTTATAGTGATGGTAGAAGTCGATCGCCTCATGGCTGGGGTAGAAGGCGTTAGGGTCGGATACGGGAAGGAAGGTCCTGGGTGTGTCCACATCACCGCCTAAGAGCATGTCCGGTACGGACAGCTGCTTTCCGTCCTCCAGATAAGCGCCCTCGCACTGGTTCGCGGCTACCGCGCCGCCCCATAAAAAGTTTTTTGGAAATGCCATGGAAGTACCTCCTGTGATCTGATGATTTAGATAGTTAAAGCTTACCATTTTCGGAAATGCTTGTCAATCCTGTCGGGCAGATCAGACAAATACAGCAAACTGTTTCTTCGGGCCGCCGCACACCGGGCAGCGGTCCGGGGCTTCCTCCCCGGTCATCACAAAGCCGCAGATGGGGCAGACGTAGATGGGCGTCCCGGCAAAGGACTCCAGGTCGGAGGCTTCTTCTAAGAGGGCGGCATGGACCTTTTCGGCCGCCGCCGCGCTCACGTAGGCCTGGGCCGCCAAGGGGCTGTGGTGGTCTTTAGCGTAGCCGTTCAGCATCTTATAGAGGTGCTGGTATTCAAATTCCTCCCCGGGGACATAGGTCCCTACAGAATCCTTAAAGGGCTCCGGGCAGTCCAGGACGGAATAGAAGTTCCGGGCGTGATGGTATTCGGAGGCCGCCAGAGCCTTAAAGAGCCGGGCGATCTGTTCCTGTCCCCGCCGTTCGGCCCGGTCCGCGAACAGCAGATAACGGAAATGGGCCATCAGCTCACCCTGGACCGTTTCCTCAAGCTTCTGCCTAAGGACGGCATCCTCCCGCTCCCGCCCATAGCCATCCTCCGGAAGGTCCGCGATCTGATAGCGCAGCACATCGCCTTCCATATAGAAGTGGACCACATGGTGCTCCACATCGCAAGCCCGGATATCCTGGGACACATCCTCGATCATAGCCCCGCCCCCGCCGGTACAGATCAGGGGGATACCGTCCACCTGGTCCACGAACCGGGAATGGACGTGGCCGCAGAGCAGGTAGGCCACCTTTTCCTTCCAGGGTCCATAGGCGGCTTTCAAACGGGAGGATTCCTCCTCCGACACACAGTTTAAGATAAAATGGTTCGGCACCGGGATGTGGAAGGCCACGATGACCTGGCCCACCTCCTCCATAGCCAGGACCTTGGACAGCAGGGTGAGCCCTTCCTCCTCAAAGGTCCGGGCCGCGTTATCCAGCACCACCACCGCGAAGCCGTCGGCCAGGAGGGCATAGTTCTTCCGGCCAAGATAGCCGGTATATTCCCCGGTATCATGGTTGCCCCGCAGGGCATACACAGCATTTCCTGCCAGGGCCTCGGTCAGCTCCCGGATCGTCTCATAGTAAGATCTTGTCCCGGCAGGGACCAGATCCCCGGCGATCAAGGTGATCTGATCCTTCTGGCATTCTTCTAATGCGCTGGCATATACCTTCATATTATAGGTCCCCAGCCCCTCACATCCCGGATCCCCGATGACCCCCATGGAGCGCACCCCCGCAAGGCGGGTGATCTCCTGATCTACCTTTTGCATCCATCTTTTATCCATTCCCGGTCTCCTTCCATATCCTTTCTCCGTCACGCGGCAGGGGCGATCCATTGGTGGGCCATCCATCGGTACACAGGGTCCCCCCTCCGCCCGGCACGTTCGTCTGCATCCAGTATAGCATGATCCTCCCTTTTTTCAATGGACAAAAGATCTATGGGCGTGAGTGTGAAAAGCGATCGATGACAAAGGCGGTAAAGACCCTTAGGGCGGCATTTTGAGAACTGTTGTTTCAAAAGCGTTGGATTAAGTTTTTTTGAAAAAATTATTGAAATAACTATTGACATTTTCGAAACTTATGGTAATATAGACTTAAAGTTGTTGATTCAACAAAATATAGGTTGTTGAACCAAAAGCAAGGAGGGTATTGCGATGATCTACACAGTAACTTTGAACCCGGCGCTGGATAAGACGGTAGAGATACGATCTCTGCGGATCGACAGTGTCAACCGCATCACGAAGATGCGGACCGATCCAGGGGGGAAGGGGATCAATGTCTCCAAGGTGATCCAGAAGCTGGGAAGGAAGAGTGTGGCGGCGGGCATCCTGGGAGGCGACACAGGGAACGCGATCTTGTCCGCTCTGGAGGCTATGGGCTTAGAGACCAGCTTCCGTTTTGTGGAGGGAGAGACCCGCACGAACCTGAAGATCGTGGATCCGGCGGAGCACACCAACACGGATATCAACGAGCCGGGCATCACGCTCTCAGAGGAGATCCTGGACAGCTATCTGAAGGAGCTTCTGGAAAAGCTGGTCCCGGGCGATATCATGGTCCTTTCCGGGAGCCTGCCCATGGGGTCGCCCAAGGATACCTATTATACCTGGGTAAAGGCCTGTAAGGAGGCAGGAGCAAAGGTGATCCTGGACGCGGACGGGGAGCTCTTCGCCGCAGGGATCAAGGCCTCTCCCTACCTGATCAAGCCCAACGACCACGAGCTTTCCGGATTTATGGGACGGACCCTTTCCACACCTGCTGAGCTGGCAAAGGCCGCCCGTCAGATGATGGAGAGCTATGGGATCGAGAAGATCGTGGTCTCCATGGGCGGAGCCGGAGCCCTCTTCGTGACAAAGGAGGACACCATCTACGCAGAAGGCCTAAAGGTCCCGGTAGGCAGCACCGTAGGCGCAGGCGACAGTGTAGTGGCCGCCCTGGCCGTAGCCGAGGAGGCCGGCATGAGCCTGGAGGATACCGTCCGCCTGGCCACCGCCACCGGAGCCGCCAACGTGATGTGCAGCGGCACCCAGGCCGCCGAATACGACGTGATCCAGGGACTGATCCCCAAAGTCGTCTTCCGCAAACTGTGAGCTGCGCATACGGCCGCCGGGGTATTTTTCACACCCGCGATCATATTACACAGTCACAATATCGCATAACGGATGAAAGATCAAAAGGTCTGCCGACTACGTAGCGCAGGGAGGGACCTGTCACAAAAGGAACCCCTTGGAGAACGTCGGCGCTTAGCGAGGT
>CAJUFE010000012.1 GCA_910585635.1 uncultured Lachnospiraceae bacterium
ACGCCGCTGAGAAGCGGCGCTTTTTACAGTGGGGGCGGATGGTTTTACGTTTACGCATCCTCCTCTTTCAAGACATGATACAGAATATTACCCAGAGCGAAACAATATCCGCCTCGGTTAATGTAATACATAAAATCTCCAAAACTTCCTGTAATATCAAATGACACTGCCATATTTGCTAATGCTAGAAACTTCGTGGCAAGATAAAATATGCCGATCATTACAGAACCATATACCAATGACTCTCTTAAGCTATTTACCTTCTTTAAGTATAAAGGAAATATCATCCACATTATAGCAAGAACTCCAAAATAACCCGTTCCTCCCATATAACCCTTCCACCATGGACAATACAAACCATTAAGGAAGAAGAAATGTGATAATACATTAATGATCGATCCGCCTAAATTTCCTTGTGCTAAATATGTACTTATCCCATATATTATAAGTCCAAAATAATATACTGGGATCAGTCCTAAAAACATCTTCAACAGATTTTTATATGAAAAATCATCCTCATCATATTTTTTCGAATAAAAATAGGCATTAATTAAGTATGTCAATTCAACGCCCAGCAAACCACTCGACCTAATAATGCCCAGACGACTTTCTTCAGGGATATCCAAATTCCACTGACCCAAATGGATAAACATAATCCCTATTATAGCCAGTCCTTTTAATGAATCAAATAAGGATATCCTTGCTTGCTTGCTTGCTTGCTTGCTTGCTTGCTTGCTTGCTTGCTTGCCAAAGCATTATCTGTCATAATTTCACCTTTGCCAACCTTTTTATTGTTCTTTGTTATCATTTATTAAACTGGTCCTGAATTATTCACGAAACAATGGCACTAACTGCTGAAACCCGCCGTGAATGATCCAGGCTGATATTTCTATCTATATTTGGCATATATAATGTGAGGTCCTCATAAACTCCCACAGTTCTTTTTTTGTCCATAATAAGCATTTGGTCCATGCTTTCTCATGTAATGCTTATCAAGAACATATTGCTTCATTTCTGCATTTGGATCCAGCATCAGTGTTTTTAGGTCCATCTCAGCAACCTTCTCCATAACAACTGCGTTATGAACAGCATCAGCTGGAGATCCACCCCATGCAAATGGACCATGGTTCTTTACCACAATGCCAGGTACTGCCACTGGGTCTATCCGCCTGCCATCGATCGTCTCTATGATAACCTTCCCAGTATTAGTTTCATAATCCGATCCAACTTCTTCTTGTGTTAACTCTCTAGCACAAGGGATATCTCCATAGAAATGATCTGCGTGAGTTGTACCTAATGCGGGGATATCCAGACCAGCCTGAGCAAACGCAACAGCATTGGTAGAGTGCGTATGCGCGATGCCCTTTATGGAAGGATATCTTCTATATAACGCCAAATGAGTTTTAGTATCAGAAGAAGGAGCCCATTTACCTTCAACGATTCTACCAGTTTCAATATCAACTACTACCATATCTTCGGGAGACATTTCATCATAATCAACCCCAGATGGCTTGATGACCATATATTCTCTATCATCTGAGATACCTGATACATTGCCCCAAGTATAGATGACCACACCTTTGGCAACTAGATCAAGATTTGCATCGCAGACTATTTTTTTTAGTTCTTCTAACATGGATCACACCCCAATACCATATACTTTTGAAATAGCATCATCCCACTCGCCTGTTTCTTTAAGGATATGCTCAACAATATCTCTTACAGCACCGTAGCCGCCATTAACGGTGCTCACATGATCAGCGATCTCCTTTACCTCAGCACAAGCATCTGCAGGACATCCCACAAATCCGCATAGTCTCATTGGGGGGAGATCATTTAGATCATCCCCAATATATCCCATTTCCTCCTTCGAAATAGAGTTCTCTTCCATAAACAACTTAAGGAAGAGAGCCTTATCCTTTATATTTTGGAAAAGATGATCCACCTTCATTTCAATCATGCGTCGTGTAGTCGCTTTACATTCCCTACCTGTGAGGACCATTATCTTTGCTCCAACTTGATGAGCGGCAAAAAATCCAGCGGCGTCTTTAGTACAAAATTTTTTAGTCTCGTTACCATTTTCATCATAGTATAACCCCCCATCTGTCATGGTGCCATCTACGTCGATCACTAAATATTTTTGTTTCATTTGACGCTACTCCTTTTCTTATTTATTGTATTCTGATGGAGTGATAAACTTAACCTTCACGTCTAATGCTCTAATAGCATCACTTACTGCAATATTATACTTGTTACCATGAGGAGTAGTGCTCTTCATATCGGTATTGAAATAGTTATTTCCGTCTTCTTTATAACCATCTGCTCCAGCAACACTTATACTCTTCACTTCCAGATCCTTCAAAAGCTTTAAGCACATGATAAAACTATTACAGCCTTGATCGAACGCTCCTGATACCTTGTTGTAATTGATCCTATAATCAGCAGCATCCGTAAGGTTAGATGTGATTATCGTTTTTACATCACTATTATCGATTTGTGTAAATCTTCTATTATTACAGAAGAACGCATAGTCAAGTTGATAAGTTGTAGGAATACAGTTCACTCCAATGACTATCACTTTATTGATACGGATATATTGCTCTATATCATCTTTCTTTTCAACTATAGATGATCCAGGAGCGATAAGCAAGATATCCTTTTCTTTTAATTCAGTGCTTAACTTATCCCAGTCTTTTGCATCATCTATATATTTATTCTTATAGTCTTCATACATCCTATCAGCATAAACTGCATCAAATGCGGTTTTCTTAGATGGATCAAACTGTGAAAGGATGTGGTTGATATCCTTATTGGTCAGATCACCTTTTTTCAGATAATGTTCAGCATAATTTCTGTGAAGATTAAACCTTGCCGACAAAAAATATACCGGTGTGTATCCCCACTCTGGTGAACCCTTGATAGGAGCAATGTGATCTTGAATGGCATCCATTAAATAATCGATATCATAAGTCTTTCCCGCGTAATCATTACAATAGTCCGCAATCAATTCAATAGGAAGATTGCCAGGGATCCTACCCATGCCCATCAAGCTCCCATCTACAGCGATCGGACGGTTCAGATGCTTGTCGATAAAAGCCTGTGCCAAGCAGCTACTTAAAGACATGTTTTCATGTAGATGAAGAGAAACGCGGATATTTTTATCTAGATTATTATCTACAAGAGAAACGATCCTATCCAAATCTCTTCGTTTCATACTACCAAAAGTATCAACAATGGCAAATTGGTATGGACCAATCTGATTTACCTGATCGATGATCCATAGGATCCTAGCATCAGAGTAACCCATGATATTGATAGGATTGATCGACAACTTATACCCTTTCGCTTTTACTTCCCTGGCAAAATCCATACCGTCCTCAATATCATAGTCATGAGCAGTGATCCTGATCATTTCTATGCCCTTACCATTATAGGGAGTGAGTTTATCGATATCATAATTGCTCCTCATTGCCATAGCAGAATAAATTGTATTCCTCCTATCAGATGGTAATAATTTATTCAATTCTTCAATATGGTTACAGACAGTCACATCTGGATCGTATCCTTCAACATTTCTTAGGAATCCCACTTCTACAACATCAATATTGGCTTTTGTGAGTTTTTTGATGATATTTCTAGCACCATCAGATCCGAATCTCCACTCATTTACATATCCACCATCACGCAGAGTACAATCTAAAAGCATTAAATCGTTAGAATTCATTTGATCATCGCTCTTTTCTCTTGCTAATATCTCTTTTACCTTTTCTAGATCTTTAGGGGTATCAACAGAGATTGTCTTATAGTTTGAGACCGTCATCTTTACTGGGATCCCATTTTCTACAAAACGCATCAGATCATTTTCCTCGGCTTTTTCTAGGATCGATCTTTTTGTGCTATTAAAAAACCTTAATGCTTTCTTGGAAAAGATCTGGACCCCTGTCACTTTTTCATATCGAAGATCCAATGTCCCCCTAGGATAAGGGATCGGGCTCCTAGAGATCAATAACGTTTCTCTCTTTGAATTTGTAACAACCTTTTGATTACTAAAGTCAATAACATCAGTTGGGTTTGTGAGCAAGTTAGTCAATGCACCTACATAGTAACCGCCATCAAATCTCTCTGGCATCACCAAGGAAAAGCTCCTTTCATCAACCAAAGGCTCATCTCCCATGATAAGCATATATAGATCAGCATCTATCTTTGTAGAGACCTCATACAGTCTTGATGTAGGTGTGTCATGATCAACGGATGTCATGATAGACTTCATCCCATATCTATCACATTCCTGCACGATCCTTTCATCATCAGTAGCAACCACTACGTCTGAAAAACCTGGATTTTTGATAACTTGCTGATAGACCCACCAGATCATCGGTCTTCCTAAAATGTCAGCGATAGGTTTGCCCGGCATCCTACTAGACTGAAAGCGAGCTGGGATGACACCGAGTACCTTCATCACGCAGCCCTCCTTGGATAAGCCCTACAACCCTTGCCCCCCCCGGAACAAATGTTCGAAATATCCGTTCTATGCTTTCTGCATCATTTAAATCTATGTCTGCGATATCTGCAGGGATACTCAGCATCGCCAAAGCCTGGACATAATCATAGATATCATCTATATCTACAGCTTCCCTCTTGTTTACCATAAGTTTATACGGATTAGGTCCATAGTTATAATGCCATCTCGCGATCATCTCTTTAGGTGCAAGATCAATGCCATTTGTAAAATGATAGATAGGCTCCAGATACTCAGAATTCTTGTGGTTTAGTCCGGTTTCAAAATTGATAGGACCATTCTTATCCAGATAAAAGCTCTGCATTGGATGGAGTGTAACTAATGAATCATACCCTTCCTCAAGTTTCTCAAAATATGTTTTGATCGCCTTTCTATAAAGATAAGGCTCAACTAAAGGTGATGTAACACAAGCCCACATGATATGATCATTTGGCATCACCTCACAAAGATAATCTAAGAACTGGCCAAACGGAACTGATTCATTCGCATACTTGTCAGGTCTCTTCATAGCTTTTACTCCAGCTTTTTCAGCCATTTCGAGCATGATGTCGGAATCAGAAGATACAATGATATCTGTTATTCCCTCAACCTGTTTTAATTGCTCAATTTTATGGACCAATAAATTGGATCTTCCAAATGGAAGGATATTCTTTCCTGGAAGTCTCGAACTGTTTCCCTTTACTGGTATTACTGCTGTGATCGTTTTGCCCATTTTCTTAATTCCTTTCTTTTAATTTGATCATTTCTATTTTTATAAATTTTTGAATGCTTATCACTATACCTTTAACATCCGCTAGATTTACCCAAAACAAGATGATCAGTAATATTATTTCTATTATCCATAAATCGAAATAAACCTCTATAATAGCTAATAAAACTAATATTATCCATGTAAAGATCGTTTTATCATATCTACAAAAAATGATATCATTATTGGCTGCTTTTTTTCTCGATAGATATATTACCAGGCTTGCTATCGCAGTAGCCATTACTATTCCTTGGATCCCAATAATTTGTACAAAGATGATGTTTAATATTAAATTTACCACTGCCCCATATATAGATGATCTAGCCATTGCTCTAAAATCTTTTTTTGCAGACAAAACTGGACCTAAAAAGCCAGAAGCACAGTTAAAAATACTAGAGATCAACAGGAACGGAACAAATTTCCACGCATTATAAAAATCTTTTGCATATAAGATACTAGCTAACGGCTTTGTCATAATGATCATTACAGCACAAAAAATGCACATAAGCATGTTGACCATATTAAATGTTTTTCCGTAAAACTGAGCTGTATCCTTCTCTCCATATTCCTTTATAGCAGATATTTGCCAGGCTTGAATGAATATCGATTGAAACATATTTAAAATGGAAGGTATCTTATATGCTACAGATAACAACCCATTAGCTGCCATTCCGCAAAAAAAAGTAATGACATATTTATCTGAACCGCTATTAACCCACCATCCAATAACGGACGCTATCAACGGAGTACAATACAAAAGCATTTCCATTTGTAGCACTCTATTTACATTTTTTTCTATATATGTCCACATACGTAAGGAAAAAGTAAAATAGATCATCGGAGCTACTTGTGATAATATATTAGCAACAAAAAAACCTATTATCCCAAATTTCCATACCAATAGAAATAATACATTCGTTAATATCATTACCACAGTTTCAAGAACTCCAGCAATACCCATTTCTTTAATTTTATCTAATCCTTTAGCAAATTGGATCAAATATTGATTTATGATATATGTCACATAGTAACCGAAGATCAATAATTTAAATCCATTAATTTGAGAAAAAATTTTAAAGCACTCACAAATAAAAAGGGCTGAACCGACAAGAAAAATGCTTATGGATACATGAACAATCCCTATTGTTGCCACTTCGTTATGGCTATATTTTCTATCCATCATATAACGCATTACAGCATCAATAATGTTTAAAGATAGGATTGGCACAATTAAGGATACTGTTGAAACAATCAAATCATACATTCCATATTCAGACGTTGACAGTACACTAGTATATAAAGGCACTAGCAAAAAAACTAATATCTTTGACGCAAAATTACTAAAAGTAAGTATCCCCATATTCTTTAGTAAAGGACCTGATCTATTATTCATACCGTGATCCTACCAAATTTATCATTAACTATTATCATCATTTTCTTCAATACCTCTTATCAATTCATCGACACTACTAAAGCAATATACTTTCTTATTTCTTTTTCTCAGTTTTTCTATAAAACAGTGATATTCATCAAAAAACAAATCTGAAAATGGCGTCTTCAACTCTAAAGAGATCGACACATGATCAGAATCCGATAATATATATGGCATATACATAGCAGAAGAACTATATGATATTATTATTTTGTCGTCTATATTATTGTTTAGACAGTACAGCTCCCATGGAAAGTCCATCTCGATCAATTTGATATTATTATCTAGATAAAAACTTTTGTCTTGTCTAGGATGCGCCTTTACTGCAAATGATCCTCTACCTAATGAAGAGGTCAATCTATCCAACAAACTAATGATCATATTTTCATTATTCATTTCATCTTTGTGATATTTGTCCATGAATATGAATTTTTCTTTTATTTCATTTTTATAATCTTCGTAGTTAAAGACTTTATTTAGATAACTAATACAATCTTGAGTCAACTTAGGAATGCTAACAATATTCCTATCTGAATTAAATGATACTAGTTCCTGGCCAAAAACATAATAATCATATTCCATATTTTCAACCAGTATATACCCATACCTTTTTTTTAAATAAACATTTAAAAAATTATATTTAAACAACGGCTCTTCTATTGGATGATCCGTAACATAAGCTCCTAAAGCTTCGCCGTACGAGTGCAGGTTATATCCTCTGTCCATAGTATTTAAATACATGATATAGGAATAGAACATCAAAGTTGGATTCCAGAAAAAAATGTCAGTATAATAAGGAAGGGACTCTCCAACTATATCTTGGATCATTTTATTCGGTGAAAGCAGGATAAATGCCTTATTTATTCTTTTTAAAGATGAATACTGAGAAAAATATACTTTTTCAAACTCTTCTTCAAGTACCTTACTTTCATATATTTTTTTCAATCCTGGAGTTAGATCAGAAATGATAATATCAAACCTTTCATCAGGAAATATTGCTTTTTTGATCTGTATAACAGTTATTAAACTAATATAACCGTTAACAAAAGCTACCATTCTTTTCACAAACAATTCCTCCATCAGTTATTTTTCCTATATTTTTTATTTTTAAATATCGAGTTCTTCGCATTCCTAAAAATGCCCCAACAAGTAAAAACATAATTGATTCATCTCCACTAAACTGAACAAAACCTGCAACAATATAAGAAGCGAGCATTAAAGTGATCGTGTCTAAGTTATTTTTATTTCTTATGGCATAACAAAAAAATGCAACTATCATGATAACATATAGAATTCCACCGATCAGCCCTGCTGACACAAAATATTCTAACACTAGATTATGGAAGTTTCCATCTCTAAAAATTTTACCAGTTACTTTATCTAGGGCGGCAATTGAATTACCCATCCCTACTCCATACGGATAATTTATTATTACATCCGGAGCAGATATCCACATTAGGATCCTGTGCATGCCACCCTCATCTGAAGCTTGCCCTAAATTTGAAAATCTAGCAATAGCTTTTTCTAACGATCCGGTATAAGAAAAAAAAGTCAAAGCGATCGGCATTAAAAATATTAATTTCGTCCATATTTTATATATTTTTTTTCTATCTTGATATAAGAAAACCAGTATTAAAAATGCATTAATAAGGTATCCAACTCTAGCCGCATAAAGTGTATTGATCAAAATACTATAAAGCATATATGTCCATTTATGCTTTGAATTATAAAAAGCAGCACAATAAATCGATAACCATGTTGCATCAATATTGGTTCCGCCAACAGAAAGTGTATTGATGTTTGGATGATCCAAATAATCAAATTTCAAGTATAAAATTATCCCTTCAATTTGTGTTATGGTATTGATCGCAACACAGATTGCATTTAATACAGCGACTTTTTTTAATATTTCTTCCATGCGTACTCTGTCTAAACTTGTCGCAAACGTATATGAAATGCAAACCAATGCCACACCAAGAATAAGGTTAAAAAAATCTCTTGTGATCCCAAATTCAAAAGAACTTAATAATGAAGCAATTAATATATCAAATATAAAAAAGAAAAAAATCGTCTTCGGGACACTTATGCTCTTCTTGTAAATAAAATAAAGAACACAAAGCAATAATGCTATGTACCAAATTTTAAACCCACCGATAGATAGATATGACATTGTAGAAGAAAACATCATATAACCATACAATATATAATCTTTCTTGCTTTTTATCTTCGATGTCTTCATCCTACCAATATCTCCTCCACCAAATATTTCTTCACGAATTAAACCTCTATGATCATCCAATTATCTTGATATATATCTATAGGCATATCGATCCTCATCCATTTAGACGGAGCGATCACTATTTTATTCTTATTTTTACTCATATATTGTGCCCACCATCCAAAACTTGTATTTCCAATAATAAAATGCTTGCATAACGCCATAGCAGCAAGTGATGTGTGTACTGGCAGCTTTGGATCTTGACAAACGGTATCATACTTATCGCAATTAATTAGATTCCTTTTTACATATTCAACATTATCAGAGCAAATGAAGAAAAGAGGATCTTCAACATTCTCAGTTATATACTTAATAGCCTTTTCCCAATATTCTTTAGTACAAACATCGTATAAAGAGCTGCCAATATTATGCTCAACTTTAATACTGATACATACAGAATTTCTGTCTTTTAAAACGTCAGCATCTCTGTAATCTTCTAAAAAGACAACATTACTCGCCTCTAATTCAGTAAGAAGTCCTGATCTGTTTGCTTCAAAGAACTTTTCAGATTGGAAATATCCATCTATCAAAACATTTTGTGTACAACGTTTAAAGTCATAGTATCCATTTTCACATGCGATATATCCTTTTTTAACATATCCATTACTTTTTGATATCTGGTATTCAAACTTCTTATTAAAATCCATATTTAAAATGATCTTCTGATGAAACAAATCTATCATTAACTGTTTGAAGAATGGAGAAAATATTTTTTTCTTATGTATGTAAGACACATTTTTAAATGAATAGCTAGTAAGAGAATTAACCCATTTTTCTTTCAAAACAGCGCTATCATCAATCACTATTGGTTCATCCTTATACATTCTTAACGCATTTGCATATGCATAAATAAATAGCTGATTTCCAATTCTCCCTCGCAATACAACATATATCATTTTAAATTTGCTCCCATCTATGAGTAATAAAGTTATACTGTTTTATCACTTTTGCTGGATTTCCTACCGCAATACTAAAATCAGGTATATTTTTAGTAACTACACTACCGGCTCCTATAATGCTTTTCCTACCAATCTCAACACCGGGTAAGATAATAACTTTTTCGCCAATCCAACATCCTCCCCCAATTTTCACTGGAGCCCCCGATAATCCTTGATCCATATAGGGAGTACTATCTTCTGGATCCATGCCATGATTTTCAGATGTGATCATAACATTACTTGCGATCAAAGCATTATCATCAATAATGACCTTTTCTTTTGCCAATATACTAAAATTAGCGCCTATATAACATCCTTCTCCAATAACTACTACATTATTTTTATCTATGCTACTGTCATATACACTGATCCTTGCATTCTTTAATATAGATGAGTTTTTACCTATACTTATTTTGTCAGGATGATCTCCATAGTCAAATGGTGCTTCTATAAGAACATTTTCTCCAACAAATCCTATCCGTTTATTTTTCCTTCTGCTGATTATATTCTTTTTAACGTAGGCTTTATAAAAATATTTAAATATATCTATCAATGTCATTCTCCACCGGAAACAATATTATATAACAAAAAAAACAGTGTTTTATTTGCTCTAAAAAGTAAAAGTTTGATCCGATCAAAACATGGTGTATACCTATATAAAAGGATCCTTGCAAAATTAGTTTTGATACCTTTTTCTATTTCTAACTGAATATCTATGAAGGAATCCTTGTCATAATTGCGTATTTTTTGCAAAGTCTTTATGTATGTTGCCATCTGTAATTCAAGTGCAGGAAGATAAACCTTCCTATTGTTATGATATATCCATGAAGTAACCTCATTTGTGACATTTATAATATCTAACATCCTTAACGAGACATTTCCGTGCATGATCGAATTACTATGCTGTATATAGAAATAATCTATGGAATCAACTAAAGCAACTATTTCTACTTTACTAAATATTTGATATGTTGTTAAATAATCTTCATATAATCTCCCTTCTGGAAAGACGCGGTTATGCCATAAATGAGATTTGTACAATTTCCCATATGCGCAATGATTATATCCATCCCTCAAAAACATTTTTCTGATCGCAACATTTCCAGACTTTATCTTTATGCGTGGCGGTTTAATATTATTTGACCATATATCCTCATTTTCTGCCGTATATCTGATCCTTGACATTGCAATTTCGCAGTCGGGATGTTGAGTAATAGCATTATATAAATTTAATAAATAGTCTTTGTCAATATGATCATCACTATCTATAAAAGTAATATACTCACCATTAACAAATCTTAATCCATAATTTCTTGCTGAGGATAATCCCCCATTTACTTTATGAACAATAACAAACCGCTCATCATCACCTATCGCACAATAGGCTTTTTCGTTTGAATCATCTTCTGTACCATCATCTACGACGATCACTTCATAGTTCTCATATGTTTGATCTTTGATACTTGTAATGCACTTTTCTATATATCTTTCAACATTGTACATTGGAACAATTATCGAAATAAGTTCATTTCCTTTATACACTATTACTATCTCCCTATGGCTTGATACAATGTAGAGCCTTTTTACCTATGAAGGCCTGTATCAACCATCCGTAATAATTTAGCCCCCCCAAGTAATAGAAGCAGCGCTGCAACACGGTTCTTAAATCGTGTTTTGCTATCTAATAATATTGATAGTTGCACTTCTTTTAGATAATCTGTGATCCTTTGGTACGTTGATAACTCTACCTTTTCTAAGTTGTTAAAACTTAATAACACCTGACAGTAATCACTGAATTTTTTAGAATTAGCAGCTTTCAACAATTCAGGATAATTCTTTTCACAAAACTCCACCAAATTATCTGCCGCATCCAACTCATCCATATTCGCCTTGCTAAATGTGTGCATTATACTACCGGTCCGCTGACAATAAAAATATTGTGATCTTGTTGTTACAGCAACAGTTTTTACTGACGAATAATACTTATATGTAGTAAATTCATCTTCGTGATATTTTCCTACTGGGAAAGGATTATCACATACAATTTGCATTGGCAAGAGCATTGCACAAGCGCTTGTGTCTAATGTGTTTTGATATAACATATGCTCAAGTGCTTCTGTCGGATCATAGCAATATTCCTGCTTTTTCTTTAATCCATTAATCTTTTTATCCTCATTAAAAGTACAAATTCCAGTTACCGCTATATCTGCATTATACTTAATCAATAAATTCCACAATGTCTCTAAATAATCGTGTGAAACAAAGTCATCACTATCTATAAATGTTACATATTCTCCTTTAGCCTGATCCACTCCAACATTTCTTGCATCGGACAGTCCACCGTTAGCCTTATGGATAACGCTTACCCTACGATCCATTTGGGGATATGCATCACATAACTGAGGGCATCTATCCGGAGAACCATCATCAACCAATATTAATTCAAATTCTCTATATGTTTGTGCCATTATACTTTGAACACATTTGTCCAAATAATTTTCAACATTGTATACAGGCACAATAACGCTTATCATCTCTTTTCCCTCTCAATAGCATCAAAATAGTATTTTTGCATTCTCATGGCTTCCGATGCACTATCAAATCCAGCTTCACATACTTCCTTGGCGTGGCTTCTTCTTACAGACATGTTTTCTTTCATTGCCTTGAGCATTTCATCAGCCCACACTTCAACACTCTCATCAAGACCAATGAAATGCCCAAGCTCACAAGCGTTTGCTTCTCTAGTTACTTCAGTAGAAAAAAACATAGGAAGTCCGCAACTCTCAGCCTCTAGTCCTACAACCGGTAAACCTTCATAAAGAGAAGGAAGGATAAAACAATCCATTGCATTGTAGAACTGTTGTATATCTTCTCTTCGTCCAAGATAATCAACCTGGTTTTCAATCCCAAACTCCTTTATCTTGTTCATCATATCATCTTTTAGTTCTCCATCTCCGATAAGACAAAGAACAGCTTCAGGTTCTTTCTTAGCAACTGCAGCAAAGATCTCAATCATGTGAACAGAATTCTTTTGAGCTGTAAATCTACCAATATGACCAACAACCAACTTATCTTCCCAGCCGAATTCTTTTCTTGTTTTTTCTCTTACTTCTGGGTTATAGGAATTAAATTCTGTGTTGATCACTGTCTTGAACACATCAACTTTTCCAGCATCGAATAGTTTATTACCAAACTGCCATCTGCCACAGTCATCACCACATGACATATAATAGTTGGCAAAGCATTTTGACATTGGACGTAAAATTTTCTTTACGATGGTCTTCCAGTCTCCTCTATGTGCCATTGATAGACTTTCAGAAATGCGTACTGGAATGTCACACCGTTTAGCAACAAACATCGGAAACAAATTCATTGTGCTGTTATATGCATGTACTACAGGATACTGATTATAATTAAATATCCTCCTCATATCCGCCATGTTCTTAAAGATATCCTGATATGGAGCGACAATATATACCTTGCCGCCCATAGCTTCTATTTCTTCGATAGGGATAGCCTGCGAGTCAGCATCACAAATAAAGTCAAATTGAACTTCATCTCTATTTACATGACGATAGTATTCCATTATCAAGTTCTTCTTACCACCGGGATCAATCTTTCCGGCTACGATCGCTACTCTTATCATCAGGTCGCCTTCTATCTTTCAAAATATGCAATAGTCTTGTGGATCACTTTTTTTAAATCTTCTTTATCAATGTTGTAGTACATTGGTAAACGTACTAGACGATCGCTATCAGGGGTCGTGTGTTCATCCTCTCCAACAAATCTACCAAATTTTAATCCAGCAGGAGCTGAGTGAAGAGGTACATAGTGGAATACACAAAGGATATCATTTTCTCTCATATATTTAATGAAATCCTGCCTGATATCCATATCTTTAGTCTTGAAATAGAACATATGAGCATTATGAACGCAACCTTCCGGAATTGTAGGAAGTGTAACATGGCCCTCTTCTTCGAGTGATCTAAAGGCTTCGTAATATGTATTCCAAGTAGCCAGACGGTTATCATTAATCTCATCAGCCATTTCTAACTGAGCCCAAAGATATGCAGCGTTAAGATCGGATTGAAGATAAGAATCACCAAAATCGACCCAATTATATTTAGCAACCTGACCTCTAAAGAATTGGGTACGATTTGTTCCTTTTTCTCTTAGGATTTCGGCTTTTTCGATATAGTCAGGATTATTGATCAAAATTGCTCCACCTTCACCCATAGAATAATTCTTAGTTTCATGGAATGAAAAACAGCCAAAATCTCCTATCGTACCTAAAGCCTTCCCCTTATATGTAGACATCACAGCTTGAGCTGCATCTTCAACAACCATTAGGTTATGCTTCTTAGCGATCTCCATAATAGTATCCATTTCACAAGCAACCCCAGCATAGTGAACAGGGCAGATAACTTTTGTCTTATCCGTGATCGCAGCTTCAATCTTAGCTTCATCAATATTCATTGTATCAGGACGTACATCGACAAAAACAAGACTGGCTCCTGCTAATACAAATGAGTTGGCCGTTGATGAGAAGGTGAATGATGGCAGGATCACCTCATCACTAGGCTTCAATCCACAAAGGAGAGCTGCCATATCTAGGGCAGTAGATCCACTTGTCGTTAAGAGTGCTTTTTTAGCTCCAAATCTTTCTTCCATCCAAGTATCGCACTTCTTTGTAAAGGGGCCATCACCACAGATTTTGTGGTTCTCTACAGCTTCTTTCATATAGCCAAATTCTTTTCCTACAAAAGGAGGTACGTTAAAATGGATCATAGTTAATTGCTCTCCCTGTCATCTCGTCAATATCTTCTCAATCTTAGAATTGTCACCCCATATAGCCTTTGAATCATAAGGTCTATCTGGGAACATCCCATACTGAAGTTTGATATCGTAATTGTTTTCTATAATAAATCTTTCAACTCTATCTGCCAATTTCTCTGGCCTGCCAGAACAGATATTGATAATACCCTGCTCTTGACTTTGAGTAATAGCTGCAGCAACTTGAGCACAGAAATTAGGATAATCGATAAAATCATATTGATTTAGTCCTAATGTGAATGGGAACTCTTTCTTTCCTTCCTCTGCTGCTGCTGTGATCTTAGAGAAGATAGAAGAACCATATTTAGAGTTTCCAACAATGTAATAACCACGTAGCCATTGGAATACAGCATTGTTCTGCTTACAAATCATCTGTGTTAAATCTCTTAAAGCATTCTTACCAATTCCATATGGAGTTGTTGGATGGCAGGGTGTGCTTTCATCGATACTACCTTCAAAAAACCCAATTTCATGCATACTACCCATTACTGCAATGTGTTTACATCCAGATCCAACCATATTCTTAATAAAAGCATAGTGCTTAGGTAAGTCATCAATATGAGCACTAGAATAATGAACAAATCCATCTCTCCATGCTAAATGTAAAAGTATATCTAGCTCGCCAAAATACTCGTATGGATTTTCAATCTCAAACAGGTTACAAACTCTTTTTTCAGCTCGTTCATCTACTCTATCTACTTTAAGATCAACGGCGGTCACTTCGTTTCCACTATTTAAGATGGTTTCAACAATTCCAGTGCCTAAATAGCCATTTGCGCCAGTTACTAAAATTCTCATACTTTTACTTGCCTTACTTTCTTATAAAACTTGTAATACTCAGTTTGGGCGGTATCGCCACACTAAGATATACATGATCTGTGCACACTGCACCTACAATAATTTTTGCATCCTTATATTTGCATAATAAAAAGGGGATAACATATATAAATGCATCAGATGTCCGCCGGAAGGATCAAACAAACATAGCTAGTCCCCTTCTATCCAGCCTTCACCGAAAAGTCTTTTTTTCCTTCCTAGAGTATCTGGTCTGGCCGACCAGCAGAACTCTTCCTCCATAGATTTTAGTCCTTCTATATCTGTTCTCACAGCAACTTATCTATAAAGATATTTTCATCTCATAAAAACCTGCAACATCCGTAGATGATCATGCAGGCTCCTGGCTTGATGATATTCAGATCATCTTCGTTACCCACACCACTCCATCATCAACTCCCTGGCATACCTCTTCATACTCCTCTTCAGATCCTTCGGTGTAAATCCAGCCCGGATCCCCGCCATCTCCCGATATTTATCAAAGATCATGATCACCATCTTCATAGACAACGGCCTTCCCAGTTTAGACAAAAACATCCTGTCCCGATACGCCTCATCCCGCTCAAAATATCCCCTCTCCTCCAGCCACATCCCCATCCTATCCCGCAATCCCTGGGAAAAAAGATGGATACAGTAGCTCCGGTCCCGCTTTCTGCGAACGAAAAGCATCCCGGTCTTTCGGTCGTAATCGGACACCTCCATCCGCAGCAGCTCGCTGACCTCGATCCCATGGTAGAAAAGGAGTTCCATCATCACTAAGTCCCGCAGGCAGACCCGCTTGCGGAAGGAGCTGTCCAGATCCTCATATTCCTGGTTTATAGCACGAAAAAATACGTCCACCTCTTTTTTCGAGAGCAGGCCACGGGCCGAGATGGTCTCCGCTCCCGGAAGGGCTGCCATCGGTGGGAGACTCCTGCTTTCGGTTCGCACCTTCTCAAACTCCCGGCTCTCAGACAGCGCACCCTCTTTGACCAGATATGACAGGTAATAGCCCAGCACCCGCTGTTTTCGGTTGATGGTGGAGGGACGCAGCCCTTTTCCATGGAGAAGATGCTCCAGATAGGCCTCCATCGCCTCATCCCAGGCCTGCCCATCCAGGCCTGCGCCAGGCCTTCCTTGTTCTTCACCGAAACACCCTGACCCTTTGGAAGACCTCTCCTCTTCTGCACCTGGACACGCTGATCCTGCGCCGTCCTCTCCCGCGCCAGAACTCCTTCTTTCCTCCAGCCATCGATAAAAATGCTCCAGATCCAGGCGGTAGGCCTTTTCGGTCCGTCCGTCCAGCCCCCGTCCCGTCACCTGGGTATGGATAAAGCCTTCGATCATCTCCCTGGGAGCCAGCCCGCCTACGTCCCCGTGACTTAAGCTGTACTCTAATCCGCGTTCCGTCAAGTCCTTCCGCCTCCTCTCCTGCATTGGTCATCTGTCCTCTGTCTCACTTCTATCCCACTTCTCTAAAAGCCCGTCGGAAAGATCGCCTTATAGCACACTCTCCACGCTCTGCTTATCTCCATCCCATGGCGCGGCCGCAGACGCCGTTTCCTGATACTGCGTCTCTTCCTGATGCCGCACCGCGTTCTCCGCTACTTCCGCCAGCCGCACTAAGGTCATAAAGTAGGACTGGTTCTTGGGCGTCAGCCTTTTTAAGATTTCTGTCGTTTCCTTGACGACCCTGTTCTCCACCCGCAACACTCCCTTCGATACTCCATCGCTCTTTGCGAGGTGTTTGATTAATTTTATGTTCATAAAATATCATATTATTAATACTATGTCAACGTATTTTATTAACTTAATGATATTTTTCTTGATTTTTCATTTTCTACATGATAATGTAAGAACGAGGACAGATAAGGACCTGGAGTGAGTCTGATGATACAACAAAGGTTCCTTTTTGCAGAGCCGCCAGTTATGTATACAAATATCTGGGCGCATTTCCAGAAGGTTTTTGGACCTCCTTTAAAAATGGGGTTAGATGGCCGTATATACTCGCATATCCGACATACATCGCCGGTCATCTCATGCTATAATAGAAGGGACCTGCGGCATTGTCCGCAAAGATACATACCCGAGATCTGAAATATCAAGTGAGGTGGAATGATTTGATCAGCCGTTTAAAACAGCTACGAAAGAGACTGAAGATCAACCAGACAAATTTTGCGAAGCAATTAGGGATCACCCAGACTGCTTATTCCATGATCGAGAACGGGATCAATCCCCTTTCTGACCGGCATATCAAGGTGATCTGCTCGGTCTACCATGTGAACGAGGACTGGCTGCGCACCGGGGAGGGGGAGATGTTCTTCGCCTCTCCATACGAAAAAGAATTTACAGATATCTTCACCCATCTGGCGCCGGAGACCCAGCAGTATCTGCTCCTTATGGCCAGAGAGCTTTTGCGCACACAGGAAAAGCTATTGGATGCGGACGGGAAAAGGCCCAACAGTCAATGATCACCCGATGCGTTACAAAAGAAAAAAGATGGCTAATGATGGCCATCTTTTTTCTATCGGATCATTTATCACTCCCAAATGATCGATCCTATCTCGCTAATTTATACATAGCATATTGATTTAATGAAACACCTTCTCTTTCCGCTTCTATCACTAATCTTCTATGCAAAGACTTTGGAACTCTGATCACAAATTTACCACTTAAGCTTTCCTCTTTGATCGGTTCTGGTATTTCCATTTTGTTTTCAAGCATTATTTCTATATGCCCTTCCATAGCCTCTATCAGATTAGTGTTTAATTCTTCCAGTGTATCTCCTGTACTATGGCAACCATCTAATTCCAAAACCTTACCATAAAAATAGTGGCCGCTTTCGTCATTAACCTCCTGTATTATTTTATTGTATGGTAAACTCATATAGTATTCCAATTTCTTCATAGTAATTATCCTCATATTTAGATTGATCTTTTTTAACTTAGCCTTTTACTTTGATATCGACCTGCTTGATATGGCAGATACATTAAGTAGCCTTAAGATTTATTCGTCTATTCTGCTCAATATATCAACTACATATACCTTTTTCAAAGGATTGTCTACTTTAACTGTTATCAGATCCCTTGTTTCCTCGTTTAGAAAATGTGCATGTGATCCTCTCTGTCTGACACATTTATATCCGTAGTATTCTAAGACTTTCTTTGCTTCTTCTAGCCTAATTCCGTTAGGCTGCCTTTTCATTTTTTCCACTATTTTTTTGACATTCATAGTAGATCCTTTCGTTCTTTACATATATTAATAGCCATTGTATCCTCCTTTCTCTAATATAGTATCATATATAGTATCAAATTTCAAGTGATATTTCATATTTTATTAGTGGTCCTTGCGGGGGGATACAACACAAAGGGGCTATCTATTTCCCGACAGCCCCCTCGTATATTTTATCAAAAGATATGATCAAGATATCTTCTGTATGATCGGATTTGGTGGTATATCATAGGAAATCTGCAATATTCTTCCTCTAAAGCGGAACAGCTTACTCCCTAAGCTCATCTCGATCTTCAGTGGATCTCGTTTATTGATCTTTTCCTGCAGTTTTCTATATTCATTAAAATCCTTATATCTGCCCCGCAGTCCATAAGCATCCGATACCAGATAAAGTAAGATGTCTTTATACTTGTATCGATCGTTCATAAAGATCTCGGCAAACCGATCCGAGAGAAGATCGTAGATCGTGTTCGCGAACTTTTCATGTATGGCTTTTATATCCAGAAACTTAGGACTGCTCACATTCTTTAATTCTAATAGATACAGGACAAAAACATCACATTCATGATCGACCACCACCAGATAGTCGATCGCTTTTGGTGTGATCGCCAGATGTAACCCGGCATAATAGTCATCCACCTTGATGATCGCTAATTTAGTCCGGTCGATCTGTCCCGATATCCCTACCTGGATCCCCTCATCTTCGATCATTTCCCGTAAATATGGCCTCAAGGGCTTACATGACCTTATCTGTTGTATCATAGCGCCTACCCCTCCATATTTAACTGTTGTATGATCTCTTCTCGTTCATAATAGAGCTTCTGGCTGACATCGATGAAATTCTCGTCATCTGCCCCCAGCTCATCGATCGGCAGGAGCTTCGACACGCTCCCTCCTTCTCCGTCTGTCAAGACGATCGGTTGATATCGCCTATGGTCCAGCTTTTTACTGAGTACCAGGTTATTTAACTTATTAAATACATAATTACTATGTGATGACATGATCAACTTCACATCTGCATCGATCAACTCAGCAAATATTTCAATCAAAGCGATCTGATTATCAGGATGTAAATGTGCCTCCGGTTCTTCTATAAACAAGATTGACTTACCCTTTCGCCCCCTCTTAGACCGATCGATCAATATATATTTTAAAAAAGCAACTATTGGTGAAATTTCTGAAACCATTGATGAAACTTCTGTCATTTCAAAATCCATATCCATATCTTTTGGTTTATATATCAAAGCATTTTGAACTTTATTAAAGGATACTTTTCCTTTTAAGATGTCATCCTCGATCCGTGTATAATATTTTGCAAACCCTTCGTTGGATCTTAGCCTTATATTGGATAGTGAAATAAAATAGTCTGATATAGGTTCCGATATCCCAGGAAATTCAATTTTTCTCGTAAAATATGCTCGATTTCTTGACAATTCAGCAACTATAGATCCAAAAGCATTCATACCACTATAGATCCCAGACCTTGAAGCAGGCAAAAAATAAACACCGTCAAACAGCATACTGATCGCCTGTAAACACTCGGTCATTTTTTTCTGGATCTGCTCAAATATGAGCAATGTCGGCTGTTCGAGGTCTGATACAACATATATGTCAAAATGATCTGCATACTTTTTCGATCTGTGATAAGCTGAATTCGTTTTCTTTAATCTAACAGGATTTTGATCTAGCGTTCCTTTGATCTCTTTTGATCTAAGGTCAATCGCAAATTCAAATTTATCATGTTTTATCCTGATCATTGGTTTTTGTTCCAATGCTTTTTCTAAATTTCCAAATGTATTATTACAAGAATCTCTAAAATCTAACAATATTACATATCCTAAGCATTTATAGGCTTCTTGAACTATCACATCTGAAATGTCTTTTGCGGATTCTCCAGAATCTCTAAAACACTTTACCAGATTGATCAATCTCTCTTTTAAAAATTCTGATGACTCATATGGCATGAAAGGTGTACTCTTATACATCCGCAGATTTATATAGGTATTTCTTAAAAAAACTTTTAATAGCAGATATATGATCTGCATAGAATAGGATTTTCCAATGTTATTATTTCCATAAGTTATAATCAAATCTTTATCTAGATTATAAGTAAATTTCTGAATCGGGCCAAAATGCTCAATCTCGATCATCACGATGATATACCACCTTTCTCCATAATCGATCAATATACATAATATACTTTTTACAATTTTTAAAAAAACCAGATGCTCTCTCCTTCTGCATCTGGTTTTTCTTTTGATGTCATCTCATCTTATCCCATCACGGTGCATCCGCCCCCGTCAGCGGGTTCGGCGCGATCATATCTCCGCCACCCGGCCCGCCAGGTCCGGCTTCTCCGCCACCGCCGATCGCGTTCCCCGGCGCATCGATCACGGGTGCGGCCGTGGCAGGCGCCGTAGTGGGCGCTGCCGTAGGTGCGGCCGTGGTGGGCGCTGTGTTCCCTGCCGCGGAGGAGGGGACTGTCGCCCCGCCCGGCCCCTGCTCCCGGATGTTCGCGGGGCTGCTCTCTGACGGATCCTGGGAGGTGCTGCCCTGGGTGGGTACGATGCCGTCTGCCGCTCCCTCGGAGGGAACGACGGTCTCTTCCGGAGCCGAGGTCTCTTCCGGCAGCATCACCACGCCGGAGGTGTTCCGGAGGATCACCGGGGCATGTCCCTTATAGGAGGTATTGTGGTCCACATCCTTGCTGACCTCCTCGCCGTCCTTGGTGATGATCAGCCGGGTCTCCCAGTAGCTCCCTCCGCTGCCGTTAGACTTGATCTTCTCGATGCCCGGCTGGAGGGTCAGGTCCTCTTCATAGGTGGGCGCCGGAGGATCCGTATCCTTCAGCTTCGTGGACTTTAAGTCGTACTTTACGCCTTCCTCCAGGATCGGGATCCCGTAGATGGCTACGGTACATACCTGGTCGGCGTAGCTGGCACGGATGCCGATCGCCGTATCGGAATTGTTCATGAACTTGTAGTCCGGCCCGCCGAAGCTGACAGTGGCATCCTGGCCCGGTGTCACATAGGAGGGCTCGTAGGTATGGGAACGGCGTACCGTGGTCTTTAGGCCGGCCCGCAGGACCGTATTATACAGGGTGGTGGACACCTGGCACACGCCGCCTCCGATCTCCTGGACCACCTCGCCGTTGCTGTAGGCCCCGGCGGCCTTATAGCCCTTCTCCTCGGTCCGCTTCCCTACCACATCATTAAAAGAGAATTCCTCGCCCGGCTTCAGCACGTAGCCGTTGATCGCCTCGCAGGCCAGACGGACGTTGGTGTTCCGGTCCTTATTGGCCGTGGTCTTGGTGCTGAAGGTGGAGATCGTCTTATACTTCTCCTTAGCTGTGCTCTCGCCGAACTCCGGCTGGATCTCCTCCACCGACGCCTGGATCACCGCATCAAAATCCTTCTTGTCTAAGGCGTCCAGGATATCCTGGGTCAGCTTCTCCTGATCCACAGCCTGTCCCACCTCTTCTCCGGCAAAGACGAAGGTCCCTGCCGACTTGTCAAATTCGGAGATGGATCCGTTCTTCGCCGCCTTATCCCAGAGCTGGGCTACGGCCGCCGCCTGGGCGGCCACGGCCTCCTCAAGGCCGGAGAGGTCTAATGTATAGGATTCCTTCGGCTCCCCGAAGTAGATCTCGTCTAAAAGGGTATTGAGCCGCTGCTCTACCAGGTTGGCGACCTCATAGACCTCTTCGCCGTGGGTCACCTGCATGGACCAGGGATATTCCTTTAAGAGCTCACTCCTTGCCACGTCCCGGCTCATCCCGGTGATGTCCACTCCGTCCACCATCACCTTCTTCTGCAGCTCGGTGGGCGGCTCTGTGGTCTCCTCTATGCTCTCCGGCTCTGTCTCGGCCGCCTGCTTTCCTTTTATCCCCGCGATGATCGCGATCACCGCTACGATGGCCACAAGCCCGATGAGCACCAGCCACCAGCTCCCTCCCCCTCTGGGAGAACGCCGCCCTCCATGCCCGTGGGAGGGATGGTGCTTTCGGTGTGTGCTGGCCGTGCTCCTGTAGGCCGAGCCGCCGGCTCTGGCCCCGGAGTGGGTGCTGCTCCTTGCACTCCCGCTGCTCCTTGCATATCCGCCCCTGGAAGACGTGCTCCCGGTCCTGGCTGATGAACTCCTGCTCCTGCTGTTCTTTGCACGGCTCTGGCCGACCGCGCGGTGTCCTCTATCATTATCATACATGGTCCGTAACCCACCTATCGTGATCATTTATCTCCAACGGATCTTCGTATCCTTATGTACATGCCGATCCTGATGAAAGCAGTACTAGTATAGCATATTTTGGACAAAAAGGAATTACCAAATTATTAACTTTTTTTGCGCAAATGTTAAAAACCACATAAATCCAGAAAAGCGGGGCACTCGGCCCCGCTAGCATACTTTTACTGCTGGTCTTTTGCCATTGCGCTCTTATCCAGCATTTCCAATATCTCATCCTTCGTATATTCTTCTTTTTCGCCTGTAGAAAAGATCAAGCGTAGCTCATACAATGTAGCCATCTTGGTGTCCTGTCTCTCTTTGTCTGTCATCCTTTTTAACCTCCCTCCTATGCTCTGTTTTCATGTCGCTCATCCTTGCGCCCCACTGGCCACCACGATATCCTGCCGTCCTTCTAAGCTACTTTTATTATAGCAGGATCTCCCCAGTCCGGCAAGGAAGAGAAGGCATGCCAGCTGCTCACGGACTTTCCTCCCATTCCCCGACAGCCGCCGAGAACCCTCTGACCGCCGCCGCGATATCCGCCCCTTCCCCGATCTCCTGCAGCATCTCCCACCATGCGGTGCGGGCCTGGGGCCAGCGGGGCGTGATCTGATAGTAGTCTCCCACATAAGGGATGAAGATGCTGTATTCCTGCATCAGGGCATCATTAGCATAGATATCGGGCATATCGCGGACCGGCCAGAAATGGGAGGCCTGTACGGCCCGTGTGTACTGGCCCTGGTCCTCTGTCATATAATGGATAAAGGTCTTAGCCGCTAAAAGCTTTGCTCCGTCGCCATTGTCAAAGACCCCAAAGCCCCAGATCCCGCTCTGGAGGCGGGGCTGCCCTGTAGGCGTGGGGAAAGCCATGGGCAATATCGAAAAGTCCAGCTCCGGGTTCTGGATCGTCTGGGTCACTTCAAATGCCCCATTCCAGCAAAAAGCCATCGCCAGCTCCCCGCGGCAGAACTGGGCGATCTCGTCACTGCCCACCATCGCAGGGTCAAAGACGATGCCGTCCAGATCGTAGAGCAGCTTTAGAGCGCGGATGTTCTCCTGGCTGTCTACCGTATAGGCCGTATGGTCCTTATCTGTAAAGGAGCCGCCATACAGGCCGGTCACCAGGCCGCGGGTCCCCTGATCGCCCCCCTGTCCGCCGCAGTAGACCACGGCTACCCGCTCCTGTCCGTGCTCTTTTAAGGCCTTCACGGCCTGTATGAAATCCTCTGTGGTCCAGGTGCGGGTCTCCTCGTCGATATAGCCCAAGGCCCCCGCCTCCTTGAACAGGTCATAGTTGACCGCCATACACTGTGCGCTCATGCAGACGGGGAAGATGGGATAGCTGCCGTCCCTGCTGCAACAGGCGGTCCGGACCTGCTCATAGATCCCCTCTCCCCCGGTATCCCAGAGATCGGACAGGTCTGCCATCAGCCCCCTCTCTCCCCAGCCGGCCACGATCCGGTCCGGGGCCTCGAAGACCAGGTCCGGGGCTTCCCCGGCCTGGATCGCCTCCTCGATCCGCGCGTCACCGGTATCATAGTCCACACACTCCACCGTGATGTGGATATCCGGATAGGCTCTGCGGAAATCACGGAGCAGGGCGGATACGGTGGTCCTATCTCCCCAGCCTCCCACCGGGTAGGTCCAGAGGGTCAGCTCCACCTCACCTTCCCCGCTGACCGGGGACGTCTGCTCTGTCTGTTCTGCCCCCACCTCCATAGACATAGCACCATCGGCGCCACCGGTGCCACCGCCCCTGCCGCAGGCGGCACAGACTGCCGCCATCATGACCATCACGGGCAATCTGGACCGTATGGACATCCCTGCAGATGCGCCCTTCATCCTGCCACTTTCCTTCATCCTGCCGCGTCCATTCATCCTGCCACTCCCCTTTTCATCCTGCCGCGTCCATTCATCCTGTCACTCCCCTTTTCATCCTGCCGCTCCCCTTCATCCTGCTGCGTCCCTTCATCCTGCCGCTCCCCTTCATCGCGCCGCTCCCCGCTGCCGGAAGAACTGATCCAACAGCCGGGCCACCTCACGGATATCGATCGGCTTCGGCGTATGTGCGTTCATGCCGCAGTCCAGGCAGCGTTGGATATCATCATAAAATGCATCGGCGCTGATCGCGATGATGGGGACCTGGCCCGCATCCTCCCGGGGCAGACCGCGGATCGCCGTGGCCGCCTCAAAGCCGTTCATGTTCGGCATCCTTAAGTCCATCAGGACCGCATCATACCATCCTGCCGGCGAGGCCCGGAACATCTCCACACAGACCTTGCCGTCCTCCGCATGCTCCAGCTCCACGCCCAGCCCTACGAAGAGCTCGCTGGCGATCTCCCAGTTCAGCTCATTGTCCTCTGCCATCAGGATATGCCGGCCGGAGAAGTCGAACTGCTCCTCCTCCTCGGCCTGCTGGGCAGTCTCCGCCTCTGCATATCGGCGCAGGCCATAGTACAGACTGGAGATGAACAGCGGCTTGGCGATACAGCCCACTGCGCCGGCCGCCCGTGCTTCCCGCTCTACTTCACCCCAATCTCCGTCAAACAGCAGGAGGATCGGGACCTCACTCCCCACGACATCCTGCAGCTTTCGGATGACCTGGCGATAGTCCTGGTCGGGCAAGCTGTACTCCAGCAGGACGATCTGGTAGTCCTTATGCTCCCCATGCCGTTCCCGGGCCAGCCTTATCCCCTCTGCTCCATCCGGCGCGCACTCTGCCAAGAGGCCCAAGGAGGTGAGCATCTCCGCGGCGGTCTCCCGGATCTTCCCGTCCTCTTCCACCACCAGGACCTTCCTCTCCGGGAGCTTTAGCTCCTGCTCCTGGATATGGGTCCGCTCCAGATCTAAGATCACATGGAACACGCTGCCCTTCCCCGGTGTGCTCTCCACCCGGATCGCGCCCTGCATGGCATCCACGATGTTCTTGACGATCGTCAGGCCCAAGCCTGCCCCCGCCGTCTTCTGCACCCGTGCGCTGTCCTCCCGGACAAAGGGCTCGAAGATCCTTTTCTGGAGCTCCTCCCCCATACCGATGCCGTCATCCTGGACATACAGATGGGAACGGACATACCCCTCCCCCTTGGGAGAGGGCTCTTCACAAAGGGCTGCCTGGATATGGCCGCCCTTCGGGGTGAACTTGACCGCATTTCCCAAAAGATTTAGGAGGATCTGGGTCAAACGTACCATATCCGCCAGCACATTTTCACAGAACACACCCTGGGTGTAGATCTGGAAATGCTGTCCCTTTTCCTGGATCTGGGGCTGGATGATCGTCAGCACATTGTGGAACACCTCCCGCAGGGAGACCGGCTCCACGTTCAGGCTCAGCTCACCGCCCTCGATCTTGGACATGTCCAGCATATCGTTGATGATGCCTAATAGATGCTGGCTGGAGACATTGATCTTCTTTAAGCAGGAGCGGACCTGGGGGGTGTTATGTAAGTTGGCGATCGCCACCGTGGTCATGCCCATGATGCCGTTCATCGGCGTACGGATATCGTGGCTCATGTTGGAGAGGAATTCACTCTTGACCTGACTGGCCCGCTCCGCTGTCCGCTTTGCCTCGTCCAGGTCGTGGATCTGCTGCCTGGTCAGCCGGAAATACCCTAAGAACACCAGCAGCAGGACACCTAAGATCAGACCGCAGCCACCTATAGAGACCACGGTCCAGCGCATCCCCAGCCGGTCGATCGTCTCGTCCAGGGTATTGTGGGACATGTACAGCAGGAGATACCACTCGGAGTTGGGCAGGGCCGTGCAGTACAGGTTTTTGTAGCCCGCATTGGACTGGACCACACCGGTGTAGTCCTTCCGGCGGTCCATAGCGGCGGTCAGTTCTTCGACATAGCGGTCCGGCGCTTTCCCGTCCACCTGCTCATAGACGCTGCCCACCCGGTCAAAATAGTTATCGCTGCCGTCCATCTCCTGGCTCTGGATGATAAAGCTGCCGTCCCGCCGGATGATGGAATAATCCACCATAGAGGTATCCACATTAAGGGCCAGGGTATCCCGCAGATAGCTGGTGGGGAGCCCGGCTACCAAAGCCACGCTGGTCCTCCCTTCCCCTAAGGGATAGGCGGCAGGCACCCCCATCATGACCACAGGCGTCCCTTGGGCGTCCGTGCCCGCGCTCACCTTTTCCTCGCCGCTCTTCAGAGAGCGCAGGAAAGCCTCCGGCATGCCGGACTCCATATCCGAGCCGAAGATCATCTCACATTCCCCATCCTCCGTATAAAAGGCCAGGTAGCTAAAGCCCCTGGACCTGGCGCTGTAGGTCAGGGCGATCTTCGCCTGATCGTCCTCCCTGACCCGCTGGGGCGGTACGGAGTCCACCAGTGCGCTGACCTGGCTCAGCCGCAGCTCGATGGTGGTCCCAAAATGGGTGGCGATCTGCTCGCTCATCCCGGACATATAGATCACACCGATATCCTTGATAGCATCCGCTCCCATCCGGTTGCTCCAAACCGTCTGGCCTCCAAAGATGACCATGCAGAAGATCGATACACCGATCAGGCTGCTCATCAAAAACCGTGTTATCCTATTTTCCATGCTCACCTCTCTCTGGTCACCGAGTCGTGCTGCCTACATCCATGCTGCCGGAACGGAAGCCCTCCAGATCCAAGGTGATGTAGGTATAGCCCGTCTCCTTCAGATAGCGGACGATCTCTTCCTTCTGCAGCAGCAGGGCAGGAAAGTCCCGGACATCCACCTCCAGCCGGGCGACCTGGCCATGGACCCGGAGACGGACGTTGCCAAAGCCCAGGGCCTTTAGGTAGGTCTCCCCCCGCTCCACCTGCGCCATGGCCTCGTAAGAAAGGGCCGCGCCGTAAGGGAAACGGGTGGCAAGGCAGGGAGTGGAGGGCTTGGATGCCTCCGGGAGCCCGTAGTCGGCCGCCAGACGGCGGACCTCCTCCTTGGTCATATGGACCTGGGCCAAAGGGCTTAGGATCTGAAGCTCCTTAAGGGCCCGGATCCCCGGTCGATACACATGCAGGTCGTCCTCATTGGTCCCTTCTAAGACCACAGGGACCCCCAGTTCTTTTGTCTTTTCCAAAAGCTTTGTGAACAAGAGCTTTTTGCACCGATAGCACCGGTCCGGGGGATTATCCAAGATCTTAGCCCCTTCCAGTTCATCCACCAAGATCGTCAGATGGGCCGCGCCCATCTCCTCTGCGGCTCTCTTTGCCTCCCGGATCTCCCCGGCCGGATGGAGCCTGGTCTCCATGGTCACCCCATAGACCCTTCTCCCTGTCCCCTCTGCCGCCTTACAGGCCAGCTTTAAGAGCAGGCTGCTGTCCACGCCGCCGGAAAATGCCACCGCCACATCCTGCCGGGCATACCGGTCCATCAGCTCCTGCAGCTCCTTTCGTTTCTGATCAAATGTCTGATCCAATGTCTCCTGCACTGCCATGCTCATCTTTGTCTCCTATCCTATGAAGCCCCATATCAGGGCCAAAAGGTGTCCTATCCCAAAAGGCCTCAGCGCATCGCCCCGCCAGACCGGCCTTCCCTCATGAAGACCTCCATGACCTGCTGATAGGACAGCCCCCTCGCCTCAGCCAGCTCTGCCACACTCTCGTACTCCGGATACCACCGCTCCTCTCCGTCCGGCAGCGTACACTTCTTGACCAGCAGCTCGCCCAGGGACAGCTGGACACGGCCCGTCTCCCTTGGCAATACCGTCCGTTCCATCTTAAACTTCCGTATGCCGATCGTGGTGGTCTCCCGGAAGATGATCTGCTCTAAGACCTCCACCTTAGACGGATCGCAGAGCACGTTCAGCTCATAGGCCGGGCGGTTCTTTTTCATGTACACCGGGACATAGTAGACGTCCCTGGCCCCGGCCTCCATGAGCTTCTTCTGGACATAGCCTAAGGCCTCGCCGGTGCAGTCGTCCACATTGGTCTCCAGGTGATAGATCACATCGGTCTCCAGGGGCTTTGTCTCTTCTGTTCCCAGCAGCATGGCTCTGAGGAAGCTTGGCCGTTCATACTGGCGCTTTCCTGCGCCCACGCCCATCTTTTTGATCGTAAAGGTCTCCGGCAGGCGGCTCCCGGTCCGGATCGCCGCGATGATCGCCGCGCCCGTAGGCGTGACCAGCTCCCCTTCCATATCGATGATCTTGATGGGGATATCATGGGCCTGGACGATGGCCGCCACCGCCGGTACCGGTATGGGGAGGATCCCGTGCTGACACCGCACACTGCCCTTCCCTTCATGGAGGACCGGCACGATGACCTCCGTGATATCCAGGTCGTCCAGGCATACGGCTGCCGCGATGATGTCCACGATGGAGTCCACGGCTCCCACCTCATGGAAATGGACCTGGTCCATGGGCGCTCCATGGGCCTTCGCCTCCGCCTGGGCCAGGACCGTGAAGATCCGGGAAGCGGTCTCCTTAGCCCGGTCGCTGATCTTGGCCTGTCCGATGATCTTTAAGATCTCCGGAAGGCCTCTGTGCTCATGGTGGTGATGGTCATGGCTGTGATCATGCACATGCTCGCCATGTGGATGACCGTGGTCACTGTGATCATGTACATGCTCGCCATGAGGGTGGCCGTGGTCACTGTGTACATCTGCTCGTCTGTCCAGGTCATGGGTATGCTCTGCCTGGAGATCATGCTCGCTGCCATGGTCATCATGGCCGTGACCGCTATGCATGTGGTCATGGCTATCGTGCTCATGGCCGCCATGCTCATGGTCATGGCCGCCGTGCTCATGGTCTTCATGCACATGATCATGGCCGCCGTGCTCATGATCGTGGTCGCCGTGCTCGTGTCCATACAGATACGCCATGTCATGGTCATGGTTCTCGTGCTCCGCATCCAGGCACACGTTAAAGTCGCATACATCCAGCCCGGCCTTTTTCACCCGGCTGATCTGGGTCGAGAACCCCTGTACCGGAAGGCTCTCCAATGCCTTTCGCAGCACCTCCTGATCGGCCCCCAGATCCAAAAGAGCCGCCACCGTCATATCTCCGCTGATCCCGGAATAGCATTCCAGGTATAATGTCTGTCCCACCTGTCTCTCCTCCTCGTCTCCTCTTGTCATCTGGCTGCATCATCTCTAGCCCGCACACCGCTGCCTGCCGCCCCGCCGCCGTACCCCAGCCGGTTGATCTGGGCCGCGATATAGCCTGCGCCATAGCCATTGTCGATGTTGACCACCGCGATCCCGTTAGCACAGGAATTGATCATGGTCAGCAGCGCCGAAAGGCCGTGCATACTGGCCCCATAGCCCACCGATGTGGGTACAGCGATCACCGGCCGGCTCACCAGCCCTCCGATCACGCTGGCCAGAGCGCCCTCCATACCGGCCACCGCCACCACGCAGTTCGCCTCCTGGATCACGTCCAGCCGGGACAACAATCTGTGGAGACCGCTGACCCCTACGTCATAGATCCTGCTCACAGCCGCGCCAAAATACTCTGCCGTCTGTGCCGCCTCCTCCGCCACCGGGATATCCGCGGTCCCCGCCGTGCAGACGGCGATCTTCCCCTGCCGCTCTTTATCCTTTTTCTCCACCTTCAGGATACGGGAGACCTGGTCATAGGTGACCTGTGGCAGGACCTCCCGCACCAGTTCAAACTGATGCTCGTCCGCTCTGGTCCCGAACACCTCCCCGTTAGCCTCGAACAGCTTTTGGTAGATGGACACCAGATAAGGATCCGGCTTCCCGCTACAGTAGACCACCTCCGGGAACCCGGATCTAACCTCTCTGTGGGTATCCAGCTTCGCATACCCCATCTCCTCAAAAGGCTGCTTCCTGAAAAAACGTTCCGCCTCCTCGACGGAGACCACCCCCGCCCTCACCCGCTCTAATATCTCCCTTGCTTCCACAAGACACGCTCCTTATCTTCTTGATCTTTGCAGTTTCTGCTTTGTAGTAAATTATAGTAAATGCGCGGAAAAAAAGCAACCCTAAGAAAGTGCGAGCGCAGCGGACCTCATGCAACAGATCGCTGTCCACCCCTGCGCAAGGGGGCTTATCACATAGAGATGCTGCAAAGGCTCCCCCTTAAGTTAGGTCCACCTTGACACTCCCACGCCCCCCTTGCTAAAATGGGTTCATCTAACATAAAAGGAGGATGTGCTATGCAAAAAGCAAAGGTCTATTTTACAAAAGCGATCACGCCGGAAAGTCTTGTAAAGGTCTACGAGGCCCTGGGCCGAGAGCTGCACGGAAAGGTGGCGGTGAAGATCTCCACCGGTGAGCCGGGCGGCCATAATTTCCTCCAGCCGGCCCTGATCGCTCCGCTGGTCCAAAAGCTGGAGGGTACGATCGTGGAGTGCAACACCGCCTATGAAGGCCGCCGCAACACCAGCGAGGCCCACTGGCAGACCTTCAAGGATCATGGCTTTGCCGCGATCGCCCCCTGCGATCTGATGGATGAGGAGGGTGAACTGGTCCTCCCTGTCCGGAATGGGCGCCACCTGAAGGAAAACTATGTGGGCGGCCACTTAAGCCGGTACGATTCCATGCTGGTACTGTCCCATTTTAAAGGCCATGCCATGGGCGGCTTTGGCGGCGCATTGAAGAACGTGGCGATCGGCGTGGCTTCTGCCTTTGGAAAAGGCCACATCCACTGCAATGGACAGCCCTGCACAAAATTTGAGGACCTGTTCACGGCGGACCATGACTTCTTCTTAGAGTCCATGGCGGATGCGGACAGTGCGGTGATCGACTATATGGGCACCCGGAACATGGCCTATGTCAGCGTGGCGAACCGTCTGTCGGTGGACTGCGACTGCGATGCCCACCCCCATGACCCGGAGATGGCGGATATCGGCATCTTCGCCTCCCTAGACCCGGTGGCGGTCGACCAGGCCTGTGTGGACGCGGTCTATGCTTCTCCCGATCCCGGCAAGGCGGCCCTGATCGAGCGCATGGAGTCCAGGAACGGCATCCACACCGTGGAAGCCGCCGCAGCGCTGGGGCTGGGCATACGGGAGTATGAGCTGATCGATCTGGGCTGAGCGGACGGATAGGATCGGCTTAGTCAGACCGGCTGGCACAGATCGGCTTGGACCGCGAGCCTGGTCAGTCATATCGAGCCGGCTCGCTCGCAAGGGGGCATGTCCATGACCGGAGGGACAGCACAACGGTATCCATAGGATACCGTGAAGGGCTGTTGCTAAATGACCGACCCACTCCATATATGGCCTCAGCATCATTGCCATCAACGCCATATATAGCAGGATCATCGCATCTTGCAACAGCCCCTCTCTTCTTTCCCTGCTCTGTCCTCGCTTTTTATACGGATCGCCCAACGGTCCGTTCTTACATATTGAAGATCTGCCGCCTGGCGCATCGAGGCTTAGCATCAAGGCTTAAGTGCTCTTAGGCCCGCCATTGGGGGACAGGCTGCGCCAGCACATAGACTTGAGCTCCATGTTGGAGGTCATGGTCAGGGTCTTCTGGAGCACATTTTCCGTCATCTCCACCGCGCCATAGATCAGCCCGCCATTTCCATAAAATTCGATCACCTCCTGGTCGATGATCAGCTTTAGGGTCAAGGCTTCTGTCCGTCGGAAGAAGATCGCGGCCATATCCCGACGCTTTTCCAGCTCATAAAAGCTGATGGTCTCCCTGGGATAGTCGATGATGATCTCATAATTGGCCAGACACAGCTTTGTCCGTCCTTTTTCCTGGGGATCCCAGGCCAGGTCCACCTCCAGAGGCGCGCCGCCCAGACGGATCTTCGTGTACTTCTGTCCCTTCCCCAGCTTCTTATCCAGCTGCCGCCACGCAGCCAGCTCCCGCACCGGCCACAGGCGGAGCCTATAGTCCTTCCCCATCTTGACCAGGGACACCTCTGCCGGCAGGGACATGAGCCCGCGGTAGTTCCCACGGTCATTTTCCATGCGCAGCCAGGCCACGCTGATCACCCGGTCCTTTACACCGGCATAGGTCTGGGCCGCGTAGGGCAGCTTCGTGCTGTAGGCCATCAGGACCGAGGTCTGGGGAACGAAGGTATAGCCGTCAAAGTCCCCCACCATATAGTAACCGTCCGCAGACCAGAACACCCACCTCTCCTCATGGCCCCTGCTTTCCGACACCCCTTTAGCTCCATCCTCCCCGCCAGGGGACTTTAGCTCCTCCACGGGCAGCCGGAACAGGTTCGGACATTCCCACATGTCTTTGACCCGGAATCTGCTGGCCTCTTTCCAGTCCAACAGGTTTTTCGAACGGTAGACGGCGGATCCATAGCCTTCCAGATACAGCAGCAGGATATACGCATCGCTCTCTTTGTGATACAAGACCTTCGGGTCCCGGTCCTCTCCGGCCACATGTCCGATCAGGAACTGATCTGAAAGCTCCAGGGTATCGCCTCCGTCTGTAGATACCCGTAAACGCTGGGTAAACTGGTGGCCCGCCTCTGCGGACCACTGATCCCTCCCGCCTGCTGCTGTATAGTAGAACAGCAATGCATCCTTCCCGTAGCCGGCCACACCCTCCCGGTCCACCCATCCGCAACCGGAATAGGCGGGACCATACACATCCGGCCGGATCGCCGGGGGCCTGTGCTCCCAGGTCAGCAGATCCTTGCTCACCGCATGGCCCCAGTGCATATTCCCCCAGCAAAGGTCATAGGGGTTCCACTGATAATACAGATGATACAACCCGTCTGCATAGACCAGGCCATTGGGATCGTTATTCCATCCGATCTTTGGCGAAAAGTGGAGCTGAGGGCGGAAGGGGTAGGCATCCTGCACCCTATCCTTATGACAGACGATCCCTGCCAGCAGCTCTTCCCGTACATCACCCCGGATCTCCACATCCTTTCCCAGATACGCGCCCACGTACATGGCGGTATAAAGATCCTTATCAGCTCCTCCTAACCGGATATCGATCTCCTGGAACTTTTCCCCGTCCAGGTAAAGATGCAGCTTTACCTCCGGCTCTCCCTTCCCCACCGGGAACCACAGGTACGGCTCTGTTATATGCAGCAACATCGCTCTTCTTTCCTCCTCGTCTGCTCAAGGTCCGCCTCCATCCAGAAAAACGGACACAAAACGCCAGCCCTATAGATCTATCGGTCTGGCGTTTCCGGTCTTTCTTTTCTTTACTATTGAAGTTTTGCCGTCGGATAGGCGGCATGCGTTCAGGTATGCCAAATGCGCCTGCTCACAGCGCGCTCTCCCTCTCCTTCTCCCGGATGACCCGCTCCAATGCGAACCGGCCATCCTCATAGGAATAGACAAAGATACAGCAGTTCCCAAAGCCTTTCTTAAGCTCCTCCATAGGATCTTGGATCCCCCGCAGGAAATTAAAGCAGGCTCCGCCGTGGGACACAGCCAGGACGCAGCTATGGTCCTCCTGCTCCATGATCTGGGTCAGGGTCTCCATCATCCGGTCCCGGACCGTATCCGAGGACTCGCCTCCGAACTGGAGGTAATAGGTGACGCACTCCTCCGGGGTGGCGCAGTTGAGCCTTTCGCTCTCCCCGTCCAGCTCCCCGTAGAACATCTCCTTTAAGCCCTTCAGCCGGGTGTAGGGCATATCTGTCACCAGCTCCAGGGTATCGCTGCTGCGCTCGCTGGTGGAACAATAAGCGTGGTCGAACTGGATCTTCTCCGCCTGAAAATACCGTCCCACGCTCCTGGCCTGCTCCTTCCCCCGCTCGGTCAGCGGGGAATCACACCAGCCCTGGATCTTCTTTTGTACATTGAACATGGTCTCTCCATGCCGCATCAGATATAATGTTTTCTTCATCCCTTTATGACCTCCTCCGCCGCCTTCTCGATGCAGGCTATGGCGTTCAGGCTCCTGGGATAGCCGATATAGGGGAGACACTGGGAGACCACGCGGACCAGGAAGTCCTTGTCATTGCCCAGGTTCATATTGCCCTTGGCGTGGGAGGTGAGCTGAGGCTCGCAGCCGCCCTGAGCCGCCAGGAAGCAGAAGGTGATCATCTCCCGCTGAGCCAGGGTCAGCCCCTTACGGGTATAATAGTCCCCGAAGCAGTTAGCCGCCAGCCACCGGCGGATATGACCGCCCTTCCAGGCCTCCCGCATATGGTCCCCGAAGATCTCTGCCTGGGCCTCGACGCCCTTTTCCAGGCGGTCCTCCATGGTAGTAGTGGCCTGGTCCTCTAAGGGGAGCGCCACACCGCGCCCGGCAAGGACCTGGTTCACGATCTTAAGGAAGGGCCACATCCGCCCCATCCCTAAATAATCCACGGACTGGTAGACCATCTCCTTGACCGCCACCGCAGACAGCCCAGCGTCCAGCGCCTTAGGCAGCGTCTCCTCGAACACCACCATCCCCTGGCAGCCCACCAGCGTAGCTAAGACCGCCAGATAGCGGGTCTCATCGTCTAAAGTCTGCCCGGGCTCCTCTACCACCTCTTCAAAAGCAAAATGGCTGACCCGCTCCATAAAGCCCGGATCTGTTTTCTGATAGTCCATCGTAAAGCCCTCCTTCTCTGTCCTGCTCCTCTATGTGCTCGGGATCGGTCATGGCTCTGACCTGTTCCTTTAAAGATATCATAGACCAGCGGCGCCGGCCCGTCAAATACCTGTGCTGTATGCTTTTCCATGCCTGTAGAGCATTTTTCCCGTCCGTCATGCCAGGACCATACCAGGACCTTATGCCAGATCTCCGTCTATCTGGTCACTTTTTCGCTCTCGATAGATCCGGCATCTGGCCGTGACCTGTTTAAGATGGAACGCCCTTCTTTATAAAAACACCGTCCGATAGATACTGACAAACCCGCTCAGGGACACCACCGCCACCATGATGGGCGTCACGAACCGGATCAGGAACCGCCATGCCCGCGCCAGGGGAAAGGCCACGCCATGCTGGCAGATCTCGTCGATCAGGATGGCCGGATCCCATTTCCAGCCGATATAGTAGCACATGAAGATCCCTCCCAGGGGCAGGAAGATATTGTCGGTCAGCATACAGACAAAGTCAAAGATCCCATAGTTCAGGATAGACACCTCCGACAACGGCCCGAAGGACAGGGAGCTGGGGATCCCCAAAAGGAAGATCGCCAGTGATAACAGGAGGACCGCCTTTTTCCGCTCCCAGTGCCAGCTCCCCATGACAAAGGAGACCGATACCTCCAAAAGGGCCACCGCGCTGGTGACGGCGGCAAAAAAGACCAGCAGGAAGAACAGAGCGGCAAAAAAGGCTCCCCCGGCCATGGCGCCGAACACCTCCGGCAGCGTCACAAAGATCAGCCCGGGGCCGGAGGCCGGCTCCAGACCGCAGGAAAATACCGCCGGGAAGATCGCGATCCCGGCCAGAACCGCCATACAGGTATCCAGCACCGCCACCTGGATACAGCCTTTGGGGATGCTCACGTCCTTGTGGAGATAGCTCCCATAGGTGATCGTGATCCCCATGCACAGGCTCAGGGAGTAGAAGACCTGCCCCAGCGCCGCGTTGACCGAATGGATGCTGAACTCCTTGAACTTCGGCACAAAGATAAAGGCCAGCCCGGCCCCCGCCCCAGGCAGCGTGATCCCCCGGATGATGATGATCAGCAGGATGACAAATAGCGCCGGCATCATGAACTTGCTGGCCTTTTCGATCCCGCTGACCCCGAAGTAACAGATCAGCGCGGTGATCAGCAGAAAGACGAAAAACCAGAGCAGCGGTTCTGTGGGATGGCCGATAAAGGCATTAAAATCTGCCGGCGCATGGCCGGTCAACCCATAGCTGACGAAATATTTGATGATCCAGCCTCCGATCACCGCATAATAGGACAGGATAAAGAACGCTGCCAGGACCCCTAAGTATCCTACGATCCGCGCATGGGGGTGGACCGCGTCATAGGCCAGGACCGGGTTATGCCCGGTCTTCCGTCCCAGGGACATCTCGGCGATCATCACCGGGACGCCTAAGATCCCGATAAAGAACAGGTACGCCACCAAAAAGGGAAAGCCCCCGTTCCTCCCCATCAGATACGGAAATTTCCAAAGATTGCCCAGGCCGATGGCCGCCCCGGCGGTAGCCAGGATAAAGCCCATCCTGCTGGCCCATTTATTGCTCGGTCTCATGTTCATCCTCCTCGATCCTATCCTTATCATCTTGTAGCGCGTATAAGGGATCTGCAGCTCTGTATATCACCTTCCCCAACTATACGTAGTTTATATTGTACAAAATGTCTGCAAAAAAGTAAACCTGATTTTGTAATATGTTCAATTTATGCCAGAAAGATACTTTGGATCGATCGTCGAAAAAACAAGCCGAAAGATCTTCAATGGCCGACCCATATGGGCCGGCCGCACTTGTTTTCCTAACTGCTCAAAATCATCATCTCAAACGATCCTGCACATCAAAAGCTACTGCGACCGCCTCGATCTCGACCACCACGTCACCCAGGAACTTTCCGATCTGAAATGTACTCCTGGCAGGCGGGTCTGTGGGAAAATACCGCTTATAAACCTCATTGAACCGGTCAAACTCATCAATATCCTTCACGAAAGCCTGGACCTTCACCACACGGCTCAGATCAGAGCCTGCCGCTAAAAGGATCTGCTCCAGGTTTTTCAGTATCTGCTCTGTCTGTCCCATGATATCTCCGGGAGCAACTAACTCTTGCGTACATGGATCGTTGGCCACAACACCTGAGCAAAAGATCAGGTCGCCTACTTTGAATGCCTGAGAATACCATCCAGAAGGCGCGGCAGCCTTACTCGTATCGATCTTAACAATATCCATAAATAACCTCCAGACCTATATCATCTTTTTTCCATTATTTTCCATCATTTTCTTTGTTCCTTAACTCGTCCAGATAATTATACAAAGTAAACTTTGAGATCTTTAAGAATTCACAGATCCTCAGACTTGATTTCGAGATCAGCAAAGCCCCTCTTTGATCCAAAAAACGCAGGACCTCCATCTTATCCTGCTTCTTCAGATCCTCTACTGGTTTGCCGACCATTTTAATGCTTTCGTCAAGAAGGAACTCCAAAAGTTCATTCACATCATTTGCAAACAGTTCCTGCTCCTCCGTACTCCCCATGGTCAGCTCATTGATCGTACTTTTCATATCCATCAGATCTGTGATATCAAGGTTGATGCACAATGCACCGATCGGAGTACCTTCATCATTTTTCAGGAATACAGTTGATGAGCGCAAGGTCTTTCCATCCTTTGTCTTAGTAATGTAATTGAATTTATTATGATCCTCCGAATCTGTCTTTGTCTTATAAAGGGTAAGGCCCAGGTTACTGCCGCTATCTCCCACCTTTCGATGGGTGACATGCCCATTCTCGATCGCGACGATACTCGAATCATAACCTTTAGACCAATCGTGCAGGCATACTTCACATCGGCTGCCGAATTGTTCGGCGATCACCTTCAATACTAATTTAAAGGTATCCATCTCACTTGCAATGCTCTTCATCTGTCTATTCTCCACATCATCTTTATGCTACGTCGCATCCACTGTCCACAGCTGCTATCCCGCAAGGTCTTTTGCGGACGCCGCGGCGGATAGCGACACTTTATAGTATAAAATCTGGCACATCCCTTGTCAAACAGATCACAAGCTTTTTTCTTCTCCATCCTCCCCAAGCATCCATCCGGACGCCTTGTGGCATTTCACAAAATGCCCCTTTTCCACTTGGATCATATCTGGCTCCTTTTTCCTGCAGACCTCCGTCGCTTCAGGACACCTGGAGGCCAAAGGACAGCCTGGCGGCAGATCGATCGGACTGGGGATCTCGCCAGCCAGCTTATAGGATGACCTCTCGACCTTTGGGTCTGCAACCATGACAGAGGCCAGTAACGCCTTGCTATATGGATGGGAATGACCTTCAAATATCTGTGGAACACTCCCATATTCCACAATGCTCCCCAGATACATCACCGCCACACGATGACAGAGATACTTGATCGTGCTCAGATCATGGGAGATGAACAAATATGCCACCCCCATCTCCTTCTGGAGCTCTCCCAATAGCCCGATGATCTCTGCACGTATAGATACATCCAGTGAGGAAGTGGGCTCATCTAGGACGATAAAGTTCGGCCTTGCTACGATTGCTCTGGCGATGCCCACTCTCTGTTGCTGACCAGCGCTCAGTTGATGAGGATACTTCCCATATTCTTCCTCTTTGATACAGACAGAACCAAGGACCTCTCGAACGCGCTCCGAAAGCTCTCTCTGCCCTATACACTTGTCCACCCGCAGTGTCTCATATACCGTATCCCAGGTAGTGCTCCGGGGGTTCAGCGAATAGTACGGGTCCTGGAACACCATCTGCATCTCTCTACGGAGTTTCTTTTTCTTGTGAAGGTCGCAATGGATAAGATCTTCCCCTTTATATCTGATCTTCCCATCGGTCGGCTTCAGCAGATCCAGCACACATCGACCTACTGTCGATTTGCCCGAGCCACTCTCACCGATCAGACCGAAGGTCTCTCCAGGACAGATCTGCAGATCGATCCCATTGATCGCCGTCAGCTTTTTTCTGCCGCCTGCCGCAAACTCTTTGCGAAGACCTTTTACCTCAAGCAATGCCCCCATCTTTCGCACCTCCTTTTTCCGCAAGCTGTTTTGCATGATGGCATCGGACCCAATGTGTGCCGCTCACCTGACACAGCTCTGGCATCTTCATCCTGCACAGCTTTGTGGCATCTCTGCATCGAGGATGGTACATACAACCTGAAGGCAGGCATAGCGGACTTACCAGGGTGTCTTTGGAGCCTCTCTGACTGTCATCGCCCAGCTTCTCTGGCAATGAACCCATAAGGTCGACACTATAAGGATGACATGGTGCATCATAAAACGCGCCTACCGCCGCCTGTTCTACGATCTGTCCGCAATACATGATCGCGATCTCGTCACAGCATTGCGCCACTACCCCCAGGTCATGGGTGATAAAGACCCCCGACATCTTCCGTGTTTTGATCATCTGGATGATCAGATCCATGATCTGGGCCTGCACCGTGACATCCAGCCCATTAGTCGCATCATCAGCGATCAAAAGTCTGGGCGAATTGACCAACGCCATAGCGATCATACATCTCTGTGCCATCCCGCCGCTCAGCTCATGGGGATAAGAATAGAAACGTCTTTGGGGATCCGGTATCCCCACCGCCTTGAGCATCTCTACAGCGATAGCCCTTGCCTCCTTCTTTTTCATCGTACCATGGGCTATGCAGGTATCTACGATCTGGTCCCCCACAGTCAACAACGGATTTAGGTGCCCCCTTGCATTTGCCGCGATCAGGGAGATCTCCTTCCCTCTATACGCCCGGGCTTTATCCTCCGGCAACTGCAGGATATCGACCTCTTCTCCATAGATCACCCTGCCGGACTTGATGACCCCTGGCTTACGCACTCTCCCCATGATCGACGCGGCAGCCACGGATTTTCCAGAGCCACTCTCGCCTACCAGCCCAAGGAGTTGCCCTTCTTTTACTTCAAATGAGAGTCCATTGACCACCTTCGCCTCTCCCTGTTTTACTTGAAAGGATGTATACAGCTCTTCAACTTTCAAAACACTCCCCATGTCGGATCACCGCCTTTCCGGATTAAGATATAAGCGCAGAAAATCACCTACGAACGCAAATCCCAGCACAGTAAACGCGATGGAGACTCCCGGAAAAAACGCGCACCACCACTGTCCTGTAAGGATCAAAGGCGCACCAGTAGAGATCATCGACCCCCACTCCGGGGTCGGAACACTGACCCCGGCTCCGATAAAGCTCAGACCAGCTGTCAACAATATGGCCGCCCCGATGTTCACGGACGCCTGGACCAGAGCTGGTCTAAGAGAATTCGGGAGCAGCTGCCGGAACATGATCGTGGTATCAGACATACCGGCAGCATGAGATGCTTCCACAAATGGCCGGCTTTTTAGCGCCAGGACCTCTCCCCGGACAAACCGGAGGTAGATAGGGGCATTGACAAACGCGATGACAAAAATGATGTTCTGCATATTATTTCCTAGCACTGCTACTAACGCCATCGCTAAGATAAAAGCGGGGAATGCCTGGAACAGGTCGGCGATCCGCATCACGACCTCACCGAACACCCCTTCATAGTAACCCGCAAGGAGCCCTAAAACAATACCCGCCAGCAAGGACAGCATCGTCCCGCTAAAGCCGATGAACACATCGATCCGTATCGCATAGATACATCGGGAAAAAATATCCATCCCGGCCTCATCTGTTCCAAAAAAGTGGGCTAGGCAAGGCGCCATCCTGTGATCAGCGGGATTCGTCCGGACTGGGTCATAAGGTACGATGGCCGGCGCCGCGACCCCCAAGAGCAACACCAGCAGCACGATCGCGAACCCGATCTGACCCTGGCGATCTTTCCGGAGCATAAACAAAAAGTCTTTAAGAAACCGTTTCATGTCATCATCCTTTCCTAAAACTTTATCCGCGGATCGATCGCCATCTGGATCAGATCGATGATCAGATATACCACCATAGCGAAAAGCGTTGATACCAGTACAAAACCCTGTACAGCCGAATAATCCTTGTTCGCCAGAGCTGTGGTCACATATTGTCCCAGTCCGCCCCACGCAAATACCTTCTCGATCAGCACGGCTCCACCCAGCAAAAAGCTGAACATATTGCCCACAGTCATCACGACGGCCGGGAGCGCGTTCTTTAAGGCGTAGCCCATGATCTTAAACTCCGATAACCCCAGCATATGGGAATGATGGATAAAATCTGAATCCAATATCTCCTGCATCGTAGAGCTCGTCATCTTCAGGATCGTCGCTCCGTTCACAAAGCCTAATGTGGCCACCGGCAATAGCAGATGGGCCGCCGAGCTTTTTAATGTCATCATGTTGCCCGTAAGGAGACTGTCCAGCACATACATGCCACTTATGCGACGCGGAGCTGACATGATCAGATCGAGGCGCCCCATGGGGGATACCGCCCAGCCCAGTGTCGTAAAGAAAATAAAGATCAGCATAAGTGCCAGCCAGAAATCCGCAAAGGCTCCGGCCAGCATCCCATATACAGAGGCGATCCTTGCCGCAATGCCTTTGGGCCTTCTGGCGGAGAGGACCGCAAGGGTCACTCCCACCGCCAGCGCAAAAAGAATGCTTAAAAAGATCAGTTCAAAGGTAGCCGGGAAACGGGTCGCCAGGTCATCGGTCACATTACTGCTGGTGAACCATGAATAACCAAGATCTCCATGTAGCACATTTTTTACATAGATGACAAATTGCTCCAATAAAGGCCTGTCCAACCCCATCTCCGCCTCCAGTGCTCTAATGGACTCCTCTGTCGCCATCGTTCCCAACAGTGCCTGTGCCGGGCTCCCTGGGAGCAAACGTATCAGCATAAAAGTGACAAAGGTCACGCCGAAAAACAGCGGGATGAACACCAGGAGCCTCTTTACCAGATATTTGAAAAGTCGCATCCTTTCCTCCGATCTTTATTCCTGCCGATACATATAGTTCCATCCTAGCTCATTTACCGCGTTCCACTGAGGCGCCTGGATATCCGAACGCATAGCCGCTTTATAGCCTGGAGCTGAGATATACATCCACAGTGGGTCTTCTTTCACCGTGATCTCCTGGATACGTTCAGCACATCGCATGCGCACATCCTGATCCAGTGTTGCCATCATCTCCGCATATAGCGCGTCCACCTCTTCGTTTTTGTATCTGCCCATGTTCATGATCCCGTCAGAGATCGCGTATAAGCTGAACCCCAACGCCGGATCCGGGCTTCCTGGTGAATCCGTGATCGCAAACAATCCACCCATAGTACCGCTAGACACTCTGGACCAGAAATCACCGGACTGTACCTTTTGTATCGTCAGCTCAACGCCGATCTCCCGAAGGCTGCTCTGCAAAAAGATCGCGATCTGCTCATGCTGGGATTGACTTGCTTCGATCACCATATCCAGCTTAAATCCATCGCCATATCCGGCCTCCGCAAGCAATGCTCTTGCCTTTTCCAGATCAGTCCCATACTCCCAGAACTCTTTTGTATAGCCCGGATAGATCGATGGGACAGGGCTGTAAAGAGGGGAAGCCTCTCCCAGATATACGGTATCCAGGATGTCCTGATAGGGGGCCGCATAGGAAAGAGCCTGGCGTACTTTGGGATCGTCCAACGGCGCGATCGAATGATCAAAGCCAACGAATGTCATCCTGTTTCCCGTATAGTCCAATACTTTGACATCTTCCTTCCCTGCCAGCTCATGGAGCTCCGCATCCGTAAGATCCAACGCGATATCCAGATCCCCGCTCATGAGCATGGCCGCGCGGTTAGCTGACTCAGGGATCTCTTTTACGATGACATCATCAAACCAAGAGACCGCATCCTGGTCCCAATAATCTGTGAACTTTTCTAGTACGACCTGCTGCCCGGGAGTAAATTCTTTTAGTTTATAGGGACCGTATCCCGCTTCATGGGTGTTCATCCACTGCGGATCCTTTTTTAATGGCTCGCCGGATGCTTTGCTATCATAGATGAAAGTCTGTACATGGGCCAGGTTCGATAAAGCCATAGGATTAGGACTTTTCGTCGTGATAGAATATGTATAGTCATCGATCACCTTTATCTGCGCGACATCTTCTATCCCCTGGTTCTTTGCTGTAAAAGTCCATGTAGAGGTCTGGTTCTCAAAGGCAGACTGAAATTTATATACAATGTCTGCCGCTGTCAGTTCATTCCCATCATGGCTTTTGATCCCTTTCTTTAATCTTACAGTCATGGTCAGTCCATCCTCAGAAAATGTACAGGACTCTGCCATGCGCGGGACCAGATCCGCATTAAAATCGGGTACCAGAAAACCAGACTCATCTTTCTCATAGGGATAAAGAAATTGATAATCGTTCATATTCCTTACCACCATCGTGACCACTCCAGAATTATGGTAATCCATATCCAATCCATCTGCAGTGGCCGGGACACCGATCAACAATGTCCGATCCCGTACAGACCCCAGGCTCTCTCCTTCTTTGGTCTGCCCCACAGTCTCCGTGCTCCTGTTATCTGTGGTACCAGCCCCTTCCTCTTTCCGGGGTTCTCCTGCGCATGCCGTCGTCAGCATCAGTACTACGCCAAGAGTGAACGCAACGGATCTTTTCTTCGAGTGTCTCTTCCATTTCATCTGTTCCATCATCTTCCTCCTCTTTCTTGCCTGTCTTCCTTTTTTTGTATCATTTCCAGCGTCGTCTTTTTCTAACTTTTTGTTTTATATTAACATCCCTCATTGTCTTTTTCAATACAAAAATCATACTTTTTGTTATGTTTGTATGATTTGTATATGTTTTATGTGTCGTTTTGTGCATAATGCCCTTTATTGTTTCATATTTCTTCCTTTTCATGCTTTTTTATCCAAATTATACAGTATTTTTATTCTTCTCCGTATCTTGACATTTTGGAGTTTTTCGATTATCATTAGGTCATCCAGAGTGTTTTCGCACCTTTTTCTAACTTTTTTTCATATAACTTATTGTAAGATATTGTACATCGATCGTTCCGTCTTTGAAAGGAGTAAGCTATGCGCTTAGAAAAAAAAGTCGCCGTTATCGCCGGAGCCGGTTGCGGTAACGGGATGGGAAGGAGTTTTCCGGAAGCCTTCGCGAAGGAAGGCGCCGATCTGGTATTGAACTATCATAAACAGCCCTCAGGACAAATGGAGGACTACATAGAAAGCTTGCGTTCTTATGGTGTAAAGGTCTTTGGGCTAGAAGGAGATATATCTCAGGAGGCCACTGCCCGCGACCTGATCGGGCTGGCGGTCAAGGAATTCGGCCGTGTTGACATCTTATTAAACACCCAGGGGATAACAGGAGAAGCACTCACGGAGGAGCTCTCTCTAGAGCAATGGGAGCGCATGCACGCTGTCCACCTGACCAGTATGTTCTTGACCTGCCGCTACGCAGTCCCGATCATGAAGCAGCAGCGTTATGGCCGGATCATCAACATCGCCTCTCAAACAGGCCAAAAGGGCGCTGTGCGATTGTCCCATTATGCCTCTGCCAAAGCCGGGATCATCGGCTTCACAAAATGTCTTGCCCGAGAGACCGGTGCCTATAATATCACCGTCAACTGCATCGCCCCCGGGCCGATCCAGACACAAATGCTGGATGCGGCCAGCGATAGCTGGAAGCAGGACAAGCTGGCTGAACTGGTGCTCCCCCGCTTTGGGCTCTTAGAAGAAGTCACGCCCACCGCGATCTTTTTAGCATCCGAACCAGATGGAAACCTGTATACCGGACAGACGTTGGGGCCAAACTGCGGGGATGTCATGCTGTAAGGCTGTGATCCCATAGCGCGATGAAAAAGCGCTCCAAAAATGATAGGGAGGTCAAAATGACAGAACTAGAGAAAAAGGTATTAGATCTGATCGATGAAGATGAGGTCATCGCATTCCTCCAGGCATTGATACGGGCCAGGAGCGACTATCCACCTGGAGATACACGAAAGATATGTCAGATATGTCTAGACAAATTACATAGCTGTGGGATCGATGCTGGAATTTTCACACCTCCCCAGCAGATCAAAAATCCGAAGGACCAGTACTCTTCCGACCTGTATCCCAGCGTCATCGGCACGATAAAAGGGACTGGTAATGGTCCCGTCCTTCTGCTCAATGCGCATATCGACACCGTACCCGCCGGAGATCTGTCCCAGTGGGACCATGATCCTTTTGGCGGAGAACTGTCAGATGGCATGATCTATGGACGAGGGGCCGGCGATGATAAAGGTTCGGTATGTGCCCAGATCATGGCGGCCACTATGATCAAGCGGGCTAATATCCCTCTGAAAGGGACGCTCCTGATCAACCCTGTATCCGACGAAGAAGCAAACAGCTGCCGGGGCGCCAAATGGCTGCGGGACGAAGGGATCCTCAAACCGGATCTGGCGATCATAGGTGAGCAGACCGATAACACGATCGCCGTAGCAGAACGGGCTGTGGTCTTTCTCCGGATCACGATCCACGGCCGCGCCTGCCATGGCGCGATGCCATGGGAAGGGAGCAACGCGACCATACATATGGCCGATCTTATCCATGCCCTCAATACACAGCTCCTTCCTGAAGTGCAGCAGATCAAACATAAATACCTTCCGTCCACGACCCTTTCTGCCACCCATATCTATGGAGGGCATCAGGTCAATGTGATCCCGGAGACCTGTACCCTGGAGATCGATTGCCGTCTCGTTCCAGGTGTTTCTGAAGGATATATCCTGCGGTCCTTAGATGATATCCTATGCAGGCTGTCCGAACACGGGCAACGATTTCAGTATGAGATCGAGGTCACAAATTCTGAAAACGGTGTGGTCACGGATACCGACCCCGGCCATCCACTGATACAGGCCATGACCACATCTCTGGAAGAGGTGACCGGAAGGCCTGCAGAACTGACAGGCTATAAGCAAGCCAGCGACGGCCGTGTATTTGCGAAGCTGGGCATCCCCATCGCCATCTTCGGACCCGGGGATCCAGGCTTGGGTCACTCACCAAATGAAGGCATCCCGGTCCGACAGCTTTTGGATGCTACAAAAGCCCTAGCTCTGTCCATCGTCCGCATACTTGCATGAAAGGAGGTCTTACCTTGTACGATCTAGTCATCCGTGGAGCTAATGTCGTCACTGCACAAGGTGTGTCCCCATTAACTGTAGCGGTCCAAGATGGCGTGACCGCCGCACTCATCAGCCCTCACATTTCCGTTGAAGGCGGACAGGTCCTGGACCTTGATGGTCTGTATCTCCTCCCCGGAGCCATCGACCCACATAGTCATGTCACATATTGTGATGACTTTTTCCACGGGACGCAGACTGCCGCCAGCGGAGGCGTGACCACCATCATCGAAATGCCGCTCTCACTGACCCTTCCTGCCGCGACCACTCCTGAGGTTTTTAACGACCGCATCGCACTGGGCCGAACAGAAAGTGTCGTGGACTTTGCTCTGTGGGGAGGCATCCAGCCAGACACCATCACCCAGTCCGAGCGATTGTTCGATCTAGGTGCGGCTTCCCTGAAAGTTTTCATGAACTATGTAGGAGAAGAATATAAGTATTTTGACGACTATCCCCTCCTATGTTTGATGGAACAGGTAAAGAAATGCCATGGTCTGATCGGCGTCCACGCTGAAAACGGAGATATATGTGCCGGTCTGTCCCGCAGGTACCGGGAGATGGGCTATGGCCCAGAGCACTACAGCCGCGCCAGACCGATCCTTGCTGAAAGCGAGGCCGTGGAACGTTTATGCCTTATGGCGCTCCAGACAGGCTGCCCTGTCCATGTATGCCACGTGACAGCTCCAGAAGTGGCTAAAACGATCCTGAGAGCCAGAAAAAAAGGGGCTGCGATCACCTTCGAGACCTGCCCCCATTATCTGTATCTGACCGACCAGGATATCGCCGTCTATGGAGCCTATGCAAAATGCAATCCTCCCATGCGAGATAAAACGCAGCAGGAAGGGTTATGGGAATTGCTAAAACAAGGAGCGATCGACTGCATCGGGAGCGACCACAGCGCATACTCTCCCGCGCAAAAAGAATACGCTCCGTTCTGGGATGCTCCAGGCGGCTTTCCTGGTATGGATCTCATGCTGCCTATCTTGATCTCTGAAGGGGTCCATAAACGCGGAGTACACTGGGAGACTATAGCAGAGGTGACCTCTGGCAACCCAGCCAGGATATTTGGCCTATCCCACAAAAAGGGATCTATACAGATCGGAAAGGACGCCGACTTTGCTGTCATCGATCCCCATAAGGAATGGACATTCCACGCCAGTCAATGTTTTTATGGCAACCGCTCCGAAAATTATCCCTATGAAGGCAGGGTCTTTAAAGGGCAAGTCCTTGCGACCCTAGTACGGGGCAAGACCGTATTCCAGCACGGGAAGATCCTCACCCCACCTGGATACGGGCAGTATGTCTCCAGCTTACATGGAGGTCAGCAAACATGAACGAACAGATGATACAGGAATTCCGCCAACGTTTGTCTGACGGACAAAAAGTGATCGGGCCTTTTATGAAAACATGCGATCCGGCATTTGTTGAAGCTGCTGGATGGGCCGGGATGGATTTTGTGATCTTAGATATGGAGCATGGGCCTATAAATATCCAAAACCTCCAGAACAACATCCGTGCCAGCCAGGTAGCCGGTGTTTTTCCGGTCGTACGGGTTGGCAGCATCAGTGAAGAAGCTATCGGGAGAGCCCTGGATATAGGTGCAGCAGCGATAGAGGTACCGCAGATATGCACCGCCCAGGATGCACGTCGTGCTATAGAACTAGCCAGGTTCCATCCGCTAGGACACAGAGGTGTATGTCGTTTTGTACGGTCCGCCCATTATTCAAACCTCCCAAAGGAAGGATATTTTCGCTCTGCCAATGAGATCCTTATCATCGCGCAGCTGGAAGGGACCGAAGCGATCAAGAACCTGGAAGACATCCTGGAAGTCCCAGGCATCGATATCCTCTTTATCGGCCCCTATGATCTGTCTCAAAGTCTGGGGGTCCCAGGTCAGGTGACCCATCCTGATGTGATCAGGCAGATGCAGACCATCGTAGACCGGGCAAAAGAGAAGCAGATCACCGTCGGGACATTTTCTGACAGCCCTGAGACCTTGGCGTTATGGGCTGGAGCAGGTGTCCAATATATCGCTTATTCTGTGGATGTGGGACTGTTCACAGACACCTGCCGGGGATTGAAAAAACAGTTCACAGCATTGGACACACCGCTGGGATCTGCCTAAGTTCCGTAGATTGATATAAAAGCATACGCAAGGGGCTGTCGTAATACATGACAGCCTCCGTTTTTCTCAGCACATTTTCTCAACCTGCAGACACCGCCCGCCTCCTCACCCGCGCCGAAAGCCCATAGGCCCTCCGGATCTTCCACACCTCATAAAGCCCGATGCACAGGGACAAAAGGCCCACGGATAGATTGCTGACCCCCATCACGATCCCCACGCTGACGCTCCCTAAGGAGGTGAACTGCTGCAGGGCCCAGAGCACCGGGATGCGGAACACGAACACACGGCAGAAATTGATGAACAGGGTCAGCTTCGTTTTCCCAAAGCCGTATAAAAGGCCCTGCACAGCCGCGTTGACACCCAGAGGGACCGCGCCCAGGGCCTCATAGCGGTAGATCTGCCGGATCATCTCGGCAAAGGCGGGCTCATCTCCCGCAAAAAAGAAGGAGATCGGCGTGAGGGCTAAAAGGACCAGGCTGACGATGACCGTCCCGATCCCCACATTGACCGCCAGCATCCACCAGAAGGCGGACAGTGCGCGCTCCGGCCGACCGCCCCCTAAGTTCTGGCTGATCACCGCCGCGCCGCCCTCCTGGACGCCGTCCTGGGGCGTGGTGGTTATCCCGCCGATATTGTTGGAGATCCCCAGTGCGCCCACGGTCAAAGCCCCATAGACCGTGCTCATGGAATTGACCACCACCTTGCCCATAGAAAAGGCGATCTTCTCCACCATCACCGGAAAGGCCAGCCCCACCATGGGCGCCACCACCGTCCCCCTTATGGAGACTGACCGGAGAGAGAAGGCGAAGGCGCTGCCTTTGCGGCCCAGATCGGCCATCCCCACGGTGAACAGCAGCCCCTGGGAAAGGATGGTGGCCACGGCGATCATATCGATGCCCCCGCCCAGACCGTAGACAAACCAGGCCGTAAGGCCCAGCTTCACCCCGATCGCCCCCATGTTCAGGTACAGGATCTTCCCGGAGGCCCCTCTGGCCCGCTGGATCGCCATATAGATATTGTTGAAAAAGGTGATCACCAGGCCAAAAAGGTCCAGGATAAAATACCGGCTCCCATCATGGATGAAGGCCTCCGGGGTCTTCATCATGCGCAGGAAGGGCACGGCACAGGGTACCAGGATGAGCAGCAAAAGGCCCCCCAGACCCGCGCACAGGGCGAACAGGGTGCTGACCCGCTGTTTGACCAGCTCCATGTCCCCCGCGCCGTAAGCCTCACTGATCTTGATGCTGGCCCCCACCGCCAGACCGCTGCCCAGGGCCGATAAGGCCAGGTTGATCTGGGACAGATAGGATACCGCCGACACCGCCGAAGGGCTGATGTGGGCTGCCATCATAGCGTCCAAGATCTTAAACAGCTGGTTCAGGCTATGGTACAAGGCCAGGGGTGCGCAGACCGAAACGATCACCTTCCCCATGGGCCCATTTAAAGCAAACGCCCGGAACGCCTCTTCTTTTTTAGACAACGCCGTTCCCATAAAAACACCTCATCTCCCATTTTTGTCTTTTGCTCCCGCAGTCCGGTCTTTTCAGGCCTTTGCTTTAGGCCTTCCCTATCCCGGTCCCGACTTCCCCAGCCGGGATCTAAGGTCCACGCTCCTCCACAAGGACGCTCCCTGTATAGAGGCTGGGCTGACCGCTGGGAGTATCATAGCACAAAAGGCAAGTGATCGATACAGATTTTATGGGATATCGCGACATACACTACTGATTTTTTGTCATCTCTTCCTTGTCTTTGGGCCATCCACATGTTTGCCTCCAGACCCGCCTCTGCGTTCGTCTCTGGCCCATCCTCTGCGTTCGCCTCTGGGCCATCCTCTGCGTTCGTCTCTGGCCCATCCTCTGCGTTCGCCTCTGGGCCATCCTCTGCGTTCGCCTCTGGCCCAGCTCTCACGCTCGTCCCTGGACCGTCTCCTTTACAGCCTCAAAACCCAGGCCCTTCCGGAACCGGTCTGGCGAGATGCCCTGGGCCTTCTTAAATACATCGCCAAAATAATTCCCGTCGGAGAAGCCGCAGGTCAGAGCGATATCGGTGATGGACATGCCGGTGGTCTTGAGCAGCTGCATAGCATCCAGCAGGCGGACATGGGTCAGGTATTCCTTAAACCCCATCCCGGTCACCTGCCGGAAACGCTTGGAAAAATAAGTGGGGCTTAAGTGCCCCACATCCGCTGCCTGGGCTAAGCTGACCGGCTCCCGATGATGCTGGTAGATGAACCGGGCCGCCGTCTGGACCGCCCCGTCCCCCTGCTCCAGCTGCTGCGACCCCTGGAGCAGGGCCGGCTGCCGGCACCGGCCTAAAAGGGTCAAAAGCTGGAACAGCAGGCTTTTTTTCTGGAGATCTGTATAGCAGTCCCTCTGCAGGGTCTCCCGGATCATATCGGCAAAAAGCTGTTCCACCCGCTCCCGCTCCGGCTGGGGTACCGTCAGCTTCTGCCAGGGGAACAAGACCGGCCCTGCCCCCTCTCCCGCTCCTCCCTCCCCGGTCTCATGGTCCCCTATATATGCATCGCGGGTCTCAGTAAAAGCCCGGATATACCCCGGCGTAAAGCAGGCCACGAACCGGTCCACCGTCTGCCCCTTCTCATAACAGCTCCGATGCAGACTGTAGGGCGGCAAAAAAAGGATATCCCCCGCAGAAGCATAATAGATATCATGCTGGACGAACATCCGGCATCGGCCGCTGATCACATAATACAGCTCATGATAAGGATGGTAATGAGGCTCTCCCATGTCAAACCCTGCTGAGCGTCTGGCCCGCCCTGCTATGAACTCATGGATGCCATCCTGATACTTCCCCTCTGCCAGCCGTACCCCTTCCCGCTCCTCTGCCACCAGACCACCTCCTGTCGATCCGCTCCCACACACTCTACTCCCGCACGATCAGCAGCAGGACCAGCACGGCCACGCAGGCTAACAAAGCCAATGCGACCTTGACGGGAGAACGCTCTCCGTTCTTCCAGTCCGCCAACAGGCCATCGTCCTCCTGATAGGGCCGGCCTTTCTTGTTCCACCGGAGAAGGCTGCATATGGCAGAAACAAGATCGATCGCCCCAAAGATCAACACGATGTTATTGACATAATAGATACACCCCCCCAAGGTCACCGCGTCCTGCCCGCTCCCGATCGTCATGCTCCCCCAGCGCAGCCGGACAAAGAGCATGACAGCAGCAACTGCCAAAAAGAGCAGCGCCGCCGCCCCATGTTGCTTTGCCTTCAATATCTCACTGGTATCCTGCCGGCCCTTCCATCTGTTGAACATACTACACCTCCTGTATCCCTTCTTTTTCCTCCATCTTACCATATCCGCCTGTACTTTTCTATTCCTTTTCCTGTCATCTGTTATGGGAGGGGCCGGATGCTTGCGACCGCCACGTTTTCGTACCCACGGCGGTCACGCTTACTCTGGACATCTTTCCCATCCTGTGATAGGATAGACCAAAGGCCGCCGGACGACCATCCTCCCACAGCGGCCTTGTCATCATTTTACCATGCGATCTATGAAGGAGGGACTGATATGAATGAAGTCAAAAACCCCAAAAAACCTCTGATCTATTACTATGGCGTCGCTATGATGGTGCTGATGGTCTTTAACTTCCTGGCCATGCCCTGGCTGTCCCAGCGGCAGATCCGGGAGGTGGATTACGGCACCTTTATGGAGATGACCGAGGAGAAGAACGTGGGACGCGTCAAGCTCCAGGAGAACCAGATCCTGTTCACGGATAAGGAAGAGACCCAGGTCTTTAAGACCGGCCTGATGAACGACCCGGAGCTGATCTACCGGCTGAAGGACTCCGGCGCGGCCTTCACCAGCGAGATCGTGGAGGAGATGTCTCCTTTCCTTAGCATCCTGCTCTCCTGGGTCCTGCCGATCGTGCTCTTTGTGGGCTTAGGGCAGCTGATGTCCAAGAAGCTGATGGAAAAGATGGGCGGCGGCCCCAATTCCATGATGTTCGGCATGGGCAAGTCCAATGCCAAGGTCTACGTCCGTTCCTCCGAGGGGATCAAATTCTCCGACGTGGCCGGAGAGGATGAGGCCAAGGAGAACCTGGCCGAGATCGTGGACTACCTCCACACCCCGGACAAGTACAAGGAGATCGGCGCGTCCATGCCCAAGGGCATCCTGTTAGCAGGCCCTCCAGGCACCGGAAAGACTATGCTAGCCAAGGCGGTGGCCGGGGAGGCTAGCGTCCCCTTCTTCTCCATGTCCGGCTCGGAATTTGTGGAGATGTTCGTGGGCATGGGCGCCTCCAAGGTCCGGGACCTTTTTAAGCAGGCCAAGGAGAAAGCCCCCTGTATCGTCTTCATCGATGAGATCGACGCGATCGGCAAGAAGCGTGACGGCCAGGTGGGCGGCAATGACGAGCGGGAGCAGACCCTGAACCAGCTCCTCACCGAGATGGATGGCTTTGAGGGGAACAATGGCGTGATCATCCTGGCCGCCACCAACCGTCCGGAGTCCTTAGACCCCGCCCTCACCCGCCCGGGCCGCTTCGACCGCCGGGTGCCGGTGGAGCTGCCGGACCTAAAGGGCCGGGAGGAGATCCTAAAGGTCCACGCTAAGAAGATCAAGCTGTCGGAGGACGCGGACTTCAAGCAGATCGCCCGGATGGCCTCCGGCGCTTCCGGCGCGGAGCTGGCCAATATCATCAACGAGGCCGCTCTCCGGGCTGTCCGGGACGGGCGTAAGTTCGCCACCCAGTCGGATCTGGAGGAGAGCATCGAGGTGGTGATCGCCGGCTACCAGAAGAAGAACGCGATCCTCACGGACAAGGAGAAATGGACGATCGCCTACCATGAGATCGGCCATGCCCTGGTGGCGGCCAGACAGACCAACTCCGCTCCGGTGCAGAAGATCACCATCATCCCCCGCACCTCCGGCGCGCTGGGCTACACCATGCAGGTGGAGGAAGGGAACCATTATCTGATGACCAAGGAGGAGATCGAGAATAAGATCGCCACCTATACCGGAGGCCGGGCCGCCGAGGAGGTGATCTTCGGCACCAGCTCCACGGGAGCCTCCAACGATATCGAGCAGGCCACCAAGCTGGCCCGGGCCATGATCACCCGCTACGGCATGAGCAAGGATTTCGACATGGTGGCCTTAGAGACCGTCACCAACCAGTACCTGGGCGGCGACGCCTCCCTAGCCTGCTCCGCCGAGACCCAGGCCCAGATCGACCGCCAGGTGGTGGAGCTGGTCAGGCGGCAGCATGAAAAAGCCGCCACGATCCTCTTAGAGGCCCGGGAAAAGCTGGATGAGCTGGCGAAGTATCTGTACGATAAGGAGACCATCACTGGCGAAGAGTTCATGGCGATCTTAAACGGCTGATCGTGACCCGGCACACGATGTGGATCCGCAGCCGGGTCCATGGAGGTCCCGTCATGATCTACGAGGATCGGAAAGGGTGATATGAAGATCCATCACTGGACAAGCTTTGTCCACGAAAAAAGGGGCTGTCGGGAAATAGATAGTCCACCAAAACTAGAGGAGGGGCAGTGACATATGCAAGCCACTGTCCCTCCTCTGAAATTTTTGATAAAAAAGAGAAAAAAGATGGCTAACGACAACCATCTTTCCTCCGTTACATGATATAATGTAACTATGCTAAACAACACATATTATAACGAATTTTTTGAAATTGGTCAACAGAAGATCAACTTCAGCCTGTATGAATTGGGACTGCCTGAGACCGACCCGGTCTATACCCTGAAAAAAGTGATGGAGGAATTGGATCATTCGGGACTGCTCTCCCGATATTCAGACAAGGGAAGAAAAGGGTACAACCCCATCATGCTGTACGCTGTAGTCACCTATGCCAACATGCGGGGGATCCGCGCGGTGGACCGCATCGTGGAGCTGTGCGGGAGGGATCTCGCCTTCATCTGGCTCACCCAGGGGCAGAAGCCCAGAAGGGACGCGTTCTATGAATTCAAAGGCAGCAGGCTCACCCCGGAGATCCTGGAGGATCTGCACTACCAGTTCGTGCGCCGGCTGGAAAAGGAGGGGCTGGTGACGCTGAAGGAACTGTTCATAGACGGGACCAAGCTGGAGGCGAACGCCAACCGGTACACTTTCGTATGGCGAGGGAGCATCAACTACCACCTGGCAGGGCTGCTGGACACCATAGATGCCCTATACCAGAAATACAACCAGTTCCTTGCGGAGAACGGATACGGTGAGAAGTACAGCCTCGGAAACGCCCAGATGTTCGTCATCGAAGGGATGGACAAGGTTCGGGAGGTGATAGGGAAGAACCGTTCCCGGAAGCTGACGAGGCATAAGAAGATATCCAATAACACCGTGATAGAGATCGATCCCTGCTCGCCGCTGGAGATACTCAAGCTCCAGGCCGGGCTGTCGAAGATTGCGGAGGGCGAGGGGGTCGCGTTCGTGGCGGGCAGAGGGAAGCGCAAGCCGCAGCTGCAGCAGCTCTACGAAGAGCTGGAGGAGTGCGGGGAGAGGCTGATGAAATACAAGGAATGCTTCGAGGTCATGGGGAAAGGCCGCAACAGCTACTCCAAGACGGATGTGGAGGCCACCTTCATGCGGATGAAAGAGGATCATATGCTCAACGGCCAGCTGAAACCGGCATACAACGTACAGATAGCCGTAGAGAACTACTTCATCATCCACAGCCATGTCAGCAGCGACCGGACGGACTACAGCACCCTGATCCCAGTGCTGGAGAAGCATAAGGAGGCATTTGGGAGGCATGTGGGCGAGGTCACTGCCGACAGCGGCTACTGCAGCGAGAGGAACCTTCTGTTCTTGAAAGAGGAAGGCATTACTGGCTACATCAAGCTCCAGGACCATGAGAAGAGGAAGACCCGTGCCTATAAGGAAGACATCGGGAAGTACTACAACATGAAGCGAGAGGTGTTCGAGGACGAGGCGTACTATGTGTGCCATGATGGGAGACAGCTGCTCCACATCCGGACGGAAAAGAGACACCAGGACGGCTATGAACAGACCATAGAGGTATATGGATGCGCAGACTGCGGCGGATGTCCCCACAAAGCCAGATGTCTTTACAAGTATGACGGGAAGAAGGACCAGGAAAAGAACAAGGTGATGAAGATCAATGAACGCTGGGAGGACCTGAAAGAAGAGGCCCATGGGAACATCCAGAGCGAAAAGGGGATCCTGAACAAGTATCACCGGTTCCGCCACGGGAAGATCAAGAAGTTTGAAGGGAAGCCAGAGGAACCTGCCGCATAGGGAAAGCGCCCCTGCATAGGCCAGAGGCCTGTTTGTGTTGCCTTCAAATATGGCAGCAAAGAAAAGGATATATAATAAAAAGATTCCCACAAGAATGCAGTGTCCATGGAACACTGATTTTTGTGGGAATCTTTCTGTCAGGGGCTCAAATGCTTAAAATCTGGCATTTCCCGACAGCCCCTTTTTTCCTATATAGTGGCGCGTCCGTTGCCGGGCCTATGGAGGTTTGATCATGACGATCTCTCAAAACCCCAAGCCCCTCGTCGGATCACTGGCCCTGGTACATGTACTTGATCAAGCGCTCCACGTCCTCTTTTTCATGGGCCACGATATCCAGCTCTCTTACATAGCCATTGGAAAACATTGTTGCAAGGGACACATACTGGCTCAGCTTGGACTTCAGATTGATCCGGTCACCTTCCGGCGATACCAGCTCGACCACGCCTTTGCACTGGTCGATCACCTCAAAAAACTTTTCTACGTTATCGATGTTTTGGATCTTCATCTTTATCCTCTCCTTTCTGTGCGATAGCGATGCTGATCTACTCCTTACACAGCCTCTATCCTAGCACAGGATGGGGTAAAGGACAATTTGGGACTCCACCAAAGATCTTTCCCTATCCAGGATATCTTTATGCAAGATCACCCATCTGTATACACTTTTACCAAAAGAATGCAACCCTTCTGATCCATGCCGCCCCAGACCCGCAGCAGCAGGACCGTCCCTCTGGCGGACCCGCGAAAAACACTCCGCCATCCTACCGGCGCCGATACAGGTACAGCGGCACTCCGTCTTCCATGGGATGGGCTACCTGGCCCGCGATCAGCGGACGCACATAGTCGATAAAGCCTGGCCCGATATCATCCCCCAGGCCCTCGATCCACTCGGCCGGGAAGACCTTTTCCCGGTTGCATACCCGGTCCACATCTACCGTCTCATAATGGAGCTCATAAGGTCCGCTTTCCGCCCTCCTAAACGCCACCATCACACCGGTCTCCCCTTCCAAGGCGGCCCTGACCCCTTTCCTCCCGGCCATATCGGCCTCCTTAAGATCTGTGGCCGACATCAGCATCCCGCTGCACCGCTGGCTCACGTTCAGTTCCACAGAACGGACCTTGACCCCCAGCCGCTCCCGGACGAAGTGCTCTAAGACCTTGCCGCAGCCCGTCAGCATCTTATGGCCGAACCCGTCCACCTGGGCCTGGTCCCCATACTCGCAGATGAACCGGCCGGAGGCGTCATGGATCCCCTCCGATACACATACGACCACACAAGGCCTTTTCGCCAGCGCTCTTTCAAGCTCTGCCGCAAAAGCCTCCATGTCAAAAGCCACCTCCGGCAGGTAGATCAGCACCGGATCGTCGCCCGCCTGCTTCCTGGCCAGCACACTGGCGGCTGTCAGCCATCCTGCGTGTCTCCCCATCAGTTCCACGATCGTCACCGACTTTTTATGATAGACAGAGGCATCCAGCACGATCTCACGCACCGTCCCCGCCACATATTTAGCGGCGCTGCCGTAGCCCGGGGTGTGGTCGATCTCCATCAGGTCATTATCCACTGTCTTGGGGATCCCGATGAACCGGATCTCGCTGCCGATACGGGCCCCGTAGCGGGACAGCTTGCTGACTGTATCCATGGAATCGTTGCCGCCGATATAGAAAAAACCGCCCACCTTAAGCTCCCCCAGCTTTTCAAATATAGCCGGGTATATGGGTGCCGATAAGTCCTCCGGGAGCATATACCGGCAGGAGCCTAAGTAAGCTGCCGGCGTGATCTTCAAAAGCTCCAGCTCCTCCTCGGAAAGCTCCTCCTTAAGATCCAGATACCGGCCCTGCAAAAACCCTTCGATCCCGTGGACCATCCCATAGATATGCCCGACCTGCTCCGGATGGGCCTTCCCTTCCTGTATCACCCCGTAAAGGCTGGCATTGATCGCCGCCGTGGGACCGCCGGACTGCCCTACAAGTATATTTCTCATGTCTCCTCCTTTTCCTCTGCCCGCTCCTATCTCCATAGTCATCCCATGCCGCCCAGACATCCTGGACGTCCTGATCATCCTGGTGGCCTGACCATCCTGACCATCCTGGTGGCCTGACCGCTCTGACTGCTATCAGGATACCATAGATAGAGAGGCTTTGGCAATAAGATGATCGGAGATCTTGAAGTATCGGTTGACAATCAGGCCCAGGCAGGATAAGATAAAGTATACTTTATCATTTAGAATATATGAGGTGGATGATGGATTACATAGAACGCGCCCTGGAGCGCAGATTTTTATGCATGACATCGCTTTATAAAGTCATCCTGGTGACCGGCGCACGGCATGTGGGGAAGACCACCATGTTAAAGCACCTGGCAGAGGGCCATCGCCGGACCTACGTTTCGCTGGACAATACCATGGCACGGATCCTGGCCAAGACGGATCCGGAGGCTTTTTTTCGGACCTATCGCCCTCCGGTCATCATCGATGAGATCCAGAAAGCACCGGAGCTGCTCCCCCAGATCAAGAACATGTGCGCGGAGCCGGGGAAGAATGGGATGTTCTGGCTCACCGCCTCCCATCGGACCAAGCTGATGAAGGCCGTCCAGGAGAGCTTGGGCGATCAGATCGGCATCTTAGAGCTCTATGGCCTATCCCGGAAGGAGATCGCCGGATCCCTCCTTTTAAAGGAGCTGGACCTTTCCCTATCCGGCCTGATCGAGCGGCAGCTCCTCTTAAGGCGGGGGGCGCGCATCGATATCGCCGAGCGGATCTGGCGCGGCGGTATGCCGGCCATCCTGCAGGCCGGCCGGAGACAACGGCAGGAATATTTTGACCTTTATCTTGAGACCCAGATCATGCGGGATGTGGCCGAGGAGGGCGGGATCACCGATACAGTCCGTTTCCGTAAGTTTTTGAACGCCTGCACCACTTCGATCGCTGAACAGATCAATTACAAGGTCTTAGCCGATGCCGCGGAGATCTCCCAGCCCACGGCAAAGGAGTGGGTGCGGATCTTACAGAGCGCAGGGATCTTATGTCTGTTCCCGGTCTATGAAAGCCGCCAGCTAAAGAACCTTACCAAAACGCCAAAGCTGTATTTCTGTGATACCGGCCTGTGTGCTTATCTGTCCATGACGATCAATAAGGAGGCCTTAAAATGCCGGCCGGACTATGGGCGTTATCTGGAAAATTATGTGGTAGCCGGGCTGTTAAAGGAGCTGGCCTGTTCCGCATCTAATGCCAGCCTGTATCATTACCGGGATTTCTCTGCAAGGGAGATCGACGTCTTCCTGGAAAAGGATGGTGTGATCCACCCGCTGGAGATCGCCCTTTCTCCAAAGCCGGACCCACTGCTGGTCAAAAAATACGAGCTGCTGGACCGGGCCCAGCTGGCCCACGGCAATGGCGGCATCATCTGCACCTGCACAGACCCGATCCCGATCGACAAGAAGAACTGCTATATCCCCTGCAGCCTGATCTGACGGCCAGCTTGATCTGGCGGTCAGCTTGATCTGGCAGTCGGCTTGATCTGGCGGTCGGCTTGATCTGGCAGTCGGCTTGATCTGGCGGTCGGCTTGATCTGGCGGTCGGCTTGATCTGGCGGTCGGCTTGATCTGGCAGTCAGCTTGGCCGCGAAAAAAAGAGGCCTCTTCAGGCCTCCTGGCGATCCTAGCATACCACAGGCTAAATAGCAAGAGACGGCCGCGCTCCTATCGAGCGCGGCCTGCGGCCTGCTATACCTGCACGTCCACCTGATGGGCAGACTGGAGATACTGGCTTAAGTTGATCTGTTGTTGATATCCCTTGCCCAGCAGCTGTTCCGCGGTCTGCATGTTCCCGCTGGGGTAGAGCAGATGGGCATCCCACTTGACCCCGGCAAAGTCCTCAGCTGTCTTGTAGGTATGGGCAGCCAGCTCCTTTCCGCTAAAAGCTTGGTAGCGGCCGGCCACTTCATCCGCCATGCCCATCAGCTGCTCCTTGGCTGCAGCCAGCTGACCTAAGGCTTCTTCCACACTCCCGGCTCCCTTAAGGCCCTGGGCCACCTGGTCGGCTATCCCGTGAAGATCCCCCATCCATCCCTCGACCGCCTGTCCAAAGTCTTTTCCATAAAGCCTCTGGGCATGGTCCATGCGGAAATGGGAGATCCCTAAGTTGGCCCCCACCATCCAGGACATATCCTGGTACTGCTTTTCATCCCATTCCTGGATCGCGCGGGCCTTCTCGGTCTGGCCGTCCTCCACAGCCTGCTCATATGCTGCCTGCATATACTTTAACTGCTCTTCCATACCGGTAAGGTTATCCACCAGATCCCCGATCGCCTGATGATACCGTTCCATCTCGCCCTCCATGGCCTTTGGGACATCCTTCTTAGCGATCGTAAACTCGGAAAAAGACGACATATCGATCGTCACCAGGTCGGTCTTCTTCGCCGCGCTCCCCTTCTGTCCCTCCTTGGACAGAGCAGAGACCTTCTGCAAAAATGCCTGGTGCTGCACCGCCTGCCTGGCACTGGCTGCCTTCATCGCGCCGGTCAGCCAGCTGCCCTTTCCCTGCTGCCGCCCCAACGCCTGCGGCAGCAGGTTCTGGGTGTTGATCCTCATCTTTCTTCCTCCTTTCTGATCTGAGAGCACACTCTCGTCACAAAGGATATATCGACCATTTCCTCCAGGATATAACACAGCGGCAGAAAACGGCTTTTTATACGCCTGACCTCAGCGTCATCCTCTCGATCACGCAGCTATGCCGCTTATTTCTATCCTCTTTATCATAATTTATCCCCACCAGCAAGACCTCTCCAGAGTAGCCTTCCAGGGCCTGCGTATAATGCCGGTCCTTGATCTGCCGGATCGCGGTCATAGCATTTTTATCATACTTCAGTTCGATGACCAATGCAGGCTTTTTACTGGTTGGCAACGGCAGGAAGACAATGTCGGCAAACCCATGTCCTGTAGGGAGTTCTCGGATGAGCTTATAGTCTTTTCTCGCGCTATAATATGCCAGACCGATCGCGCAGCTAAGTGCATTTTCATCATTGTAGGTTAAGATCGACGCGGCCTCTGTATGCGCCTGGTCCAGTCCCTCTGCGACACGTTGCGCATCACATAAAAGTGTATCGGATAAGAGTCTTTCCGAAGCCTTTAAGACGCGCATCACCTCCTGCCAGCCACCAACACTCATGGCATTTTCAAATTCCATGATGATCTCCTTATTGGGGATGAACGCTTCCTCTGCCTCCGCATCATAGGCCACATACCCCAGATGGATCAATAATGTCAGTACGTCATCCTTTGTCACCAGATTGCGCATATCGTTCTGAAAGCTGCGTGTGTTCACTTTGACGCGGCCATTGCCCAACATCTGTACGATGTCGGACCGGAGGCCGTTAAGATCCATATCGATATATACCTTTAATGCTTCATAGGTCTCGGTAGAGGTCCAGTAGTTTGACAGGACATGGCTCTTCATCGCCGCCACGACCGATCGTGGATTATAGATATGCTGGAACTGCCGGAACCGATAGCCATCATACCAATGGCTGGTCTGGATAAGATCCATGCCGTACGTTCCACACAACCCTTTTACTTCCTCTTCTGTAAATCCAGTATATTCCTCAAGGGCGAACTGGTCTGTCATCGAATATTCCCAGAACATGTTCAATGCAGAATGTTGTCCATACTTTTTGACCGGAAGGATCCCCGTCATGTAGGCCAGGGCCACATAGGGTTGATCCTTTAAGAGATTGCGCAGAAGATCCAGGTATCGCTTCTGCAGGTCTTCGAGACTTGGCCTTTCACGCATCACACAGTCCCACTCATCGATCAGAAAGATAAATTCTCTGCCCGTCTCTGCATAGATCTGCCTGAGCGCGGCGGCCAGTGTCCTATCCTGCTCCCCTAATATCCCCGCATACCTTTGACGGAGTTCTCTTAAGACCTCCCGTTCCAGATAGTCGGTCATCTCTCCTGGCTCTGCCTCGATCAAAAACTGCTGCATGTTCAAAAAGATCACCGCATATTTGTTCAAATGCTCCTCAAAGGTCTCATCCTTCTCGATCTTCCGCCCTGCGAACAGTTCTCTGGAATCACAGCCGCAGCTATAATAGGCGGCGAGCATCTCCAATGTCATCGATTTCCCGAACCGTCTTGGCCTGCTGACACAGATATATTTTTCTTTTGTGTTGATGCATCCATTTGTGAACGCGATCAGCCCTGTCTTATCAACATAGATCTTCGAACGGATAGCCTCCCTGAAGCCCTTGTTCCCTGGATCCAAGTAGATCCCCGACGACAACTTCCCTTTCCTGCCTCCGTCATCCATCTGCTCACACACCCCTTCCTGGGACCCATGTCCTCTATACTTATGATCCTAACATACCACAGGCTAAATAGCAAGAGGCGGCCGCGCTCATGTCACTTAGCGCTTGCCGCCTGGAAGTTTCTTATGCAGATATTTATGCAGATATATGCGCTTTGCCCGCCTCCTTTACGATGACCGAGACCCCGTCAGGGATCACGGTGACGGTATAGCCTGCTCTCCCTGCCAGCTGCCTGGTCAGCTCCAGCGCCTCCTCCACGCTGTGGGCCGGGAGCATATGCATGTCCCTCACCAGCTGGTCCGCACAGGAGGAGACGAAGATCACCGAGGCTTTTAAGAGCACACGGGCAAGGATCTGGGACTGCCATGCGTCGGCCTCGGTCTCCTCCGGCCTTCTGGACAAAAAGCCTTCCATCATGCGGGCTACGTCCTTTTCCCTGCGGAAGGTCTCATAAAAGTGCTCCCCGCCATGTCCGTCAGCGGCCTCCGACAGCATGATGATCGCTCCGCCCTCCTTTACCGAGGCTTCGGCGGCGGTCATGCCCTTTACAGACTGGTAGATGTTCTGGTCCAGGGGATAGCCCCCGTTGGTGGTGATCACGATATCCGCCGGGACTGCGTCCACCTGGCACCGGGAGGCTAGAAAGGCACAGCCCTCCTGGTGGGCCAGCACACAGTCTCCGGCTACGGCATAGACCGGAGCGTGGTCCATATCCACGATCACATTGACGATAAAGGCCAGCCCTGCCATCCTGGCTGCATGGACCATGTCCCGGTGGATCGGGTTCCCCTCCAGCACACCGGTCCTGGCGCAGGGATCGGCGATGAAATGGGCATTATGGTCATAGAGCACCGTCTCCTCCCCGGCGATACCCGGCAGCACGCTCTTGCGCCCGCCGGAAAAACCAGCAAAAAAATGGGGTTCGATAAACCCCTCTGCCACCAGAAGATCCGCCTCCGCTGCCAGCCTGTTGACCCGCAGCCTCCCTCCCGAGGGGAGGCTCCCCAGATCCACCAGACCGGCCTCATCCCTGGGGTCATGGACTAAGATCCGCTCCTTTTCCACGATCTCTCCTCCGAATTTCCACAGCAGCTCTTCCCGGGTGGGACCCCGGTGCAGCCCTGTGGCGATCAAGATCGTGATCTGGGCATCCTTTGGCGCTCCTTTGCGGATCTCCTCCAGGAGCAGGGGCATCAAGATCTTGCTGGGCACCGGCCGGGTATGATCCGAGGCGATCACCACGATCTGCCTCTTCCCTTCTGCCAGCTCACTAAGCCGCCGACTCCCCACCGGATGCTCCAGCGCCTCCCGCACCAGCTCCACCCCGCTCTTTAACGGCCTGTACCCATCAAGCCCCGACCGCAGGACACCCGCCAGATGCTCCCTCTCCACCGAAACCTCCACCTTTCCCTTGCCATATGGCAATGCCAGCCGCACTACATCCTGTCCTCTCATATCCTGTTCCCCTCCTCCCCCTGCACGCCTCTGTCTGCTCCTTTTCGATCATTTTCCACACCTACACCAGCTAAAGCAGCGAAGGGAGGGGACCCTGCCCGATCCCTAAAGACCACACAGCCCCCCTCTCATATCCCCAGATACGCCCTCTGCTTCTCCTTATCCTCTTTAAACGCCTCACTGGCCGCTGAGTGGACGATCTGCCCATTGACCAGGATATAGACCCGGTCCCCGATCTTCAGCGCCAGGTCCAGGTTCTGCTCCACCAGAAGGATGCTCTTCCCCTGCTCCACCAGCTGGCCGCAGATCTCCCTGATCCTGTCCAGGACCATGGTGGACACGCCTTCGGAGGGTTCATCCATCAGGAGCAGGTCCGGGTTCGTGACCAATGCCCGCCCGATCGCCAGGATCTGCTGCTCCCCTCCGCTGAGCTTAGTCCCGCTGATCTTCCTCCGCCTTCCAATCTCCGGAAAGGTCTCCAGGACCCGCTCCGGCGTCCACTCCTCTGCCCCGGCCCCCTTTCTGTAGGCCATCACCAGATGCTCCTCCACGGTCAGGGCCTGGAACAGGCGCCACCCCTGTGGGACATAGCCGATCCGCTGCCGGGCCACCGCGTGAGCCGGCAGGCTCTGGCAGTCCTTCCCGCCATACAGGATCTGCCCCTGCCGCCTGACCCCGCCGATCCCAAAGACCGCCTTTAAAAGGGTGGTCTTCCCCATCCCGTTGCGCCCTAAGATCGCCACCTTCTCCCCCGGATGGACCTTAAGAGAAAGGTCATGGAGGACCTGGGCTTTTCCGTAATAAGCATTTAAACCATTGATGATCAGATCTTTTTTTGCGTCCATGGCGGTCCTCCTATCCCTGTAATTTATAGATCTTCTGGACCTCCTGGTCGCTTTGGATCTCCTGCGGCGTCCCCACCTTGATGAGCCGGCCATGGTCCAGCACCGCGATCCGGTCCGTGATACGTAGGGCAAAATCCATGTCATGCTCGATCACCAGGATGATCTTCTCCCGTGCCAGCTTCCTGATCAGCTCCCCGATGAACACCCGCTCGGTGGGGCTTAAGCCTGCCATAGGCTCATCGAAAAGGATGATCTTCGGGTCGCTGATGATCGCCATGCCCAGCTCCAGCTGCCGCTGCTGTCCGTGGGACATGTTCAGCACCAGGGTATCCTTTAAGTCCTCCAGCTGCATGACCTGGCAGATCTCCCAGATCCTTTCCTTCCGCTTTTTATCCCAGGTCCAGGGCAGGAACGGCTCCAGCAGGCCGCCGGAGGCTCTCCATGGACTGTTCTTTAAGGAAAGATACAGGTTTTCCTCCACGGTCAGCTCCTTAAAAAGGTTGCAAGTCTGATAGGTCCTCACCAGTCCCAGCTCGCTCCTGCGCTGGATGCTGGCCTTGCTGATATCCTCTCCGAACAAGGTGATCCTTCCCTCATCCAGAGGATAGACCCCGGCGATCAGGTTGAACAGGGTGGTCTTCCCCGCCCCGTTAGGCCCGATCATCACCGTGCTCATCCCTGTATCCAGGGTCAGGCTCACCTGGTCCACCGCCCGGACGCCGCCAAAAAACTTGGAGACCCCCTCCACCACCAGCGCCTTCGTGCCTTCCTTCATCGCCGCATCTTACCTCCCTTCTCCTCTGTTCCTTCGGTGTCGTTGCTGGATACCACATCTCCAGGACCGCCACTTGCCAGTGCCTCTTCAGGACTACCGCCAGGCGTCACGCACCTGAGGCCTGCACCTGTCCCTCCAGCACCGTCACCAGCCTCTGCGCTCTGCCCCTGCACAGTACCGCCCACAGGTCTCCCGGGCCTTCCATCCTTTCCATAGACCAGCTTCTTCGCGATCGAGATGAGCCCTTCCGGCATCAGGAGGATGATCGCCAGGAACAAGGCGCCCACGATGGTGGCGTACCGCCTGGTCAGGCTCCCCAGGGTCAGCTCCAGGGTCCTGTTGATCACCGTGCCCACGATCGACCCTAAGAGCACGCTGTCCACCCCGCCCAGGATGGAGGAGATCAGCGCTTGGTTGCTGGAATTGAGGGTCATGATCTCCGGGTTGATCATCCCGGTGTTGTAGACGAACAGCACACCGGCGATGCTGGAGATCAAAGACGAGACCATGAACGCGGACCATTTCAAAAGCCCCGTGTGATAGCCCAATGCCGCCATCCTGGTCTCGCTGTTCTTGATCCCTCTAAGCCGCAGCCCATAGGAGGAGGTGATCAGCCGGTACACCAGGAAGATCGTCAGGCCAAAGATGAGCAAGGTCCAGTAATAGTGGTTCACCTTCGTATTCTCGCTGAAGATCTCCAGGGCATCCGGAAAGCGGATCCCTAAAAGCCCGGTGGTCCCATTGGTCATGGAGGTCCACTGGAGGGCCAGGGAGTAGACCAGCTGGGAAAAGACCAGGGTCAGCATGAGGAAGGATACCCCCTGGGACCGGTCCGCCATCCAGCCGCAGAGAGCGGCAAAGCTCATGGAGACCAGAAAAGCCAGGAAGATCGAAGGGATAAAGGGGATATCGAACTTGGTCTGGCACAGCCCGATGGTGTAGCCGGTCAGGGTGAGGGAGACCGGCGTCATCAGGGAGAACAGTCCCAGCTCCCCGGCCAGAAAGCCGAAGGAGATCGTCAGCAGCCCATAGTACATGTAGCGGATGATCATGGTCATGGTAAAATCGCTGGAGAACAAAGGGATCACAAGAAGGGCCACGGCAAGGAGACCTAAGCCCGCTCTTTTCACCAGCGTTGCTCTTTTTGAAGATCCACCCATCTTTTCACCTCCCTTTCCCGAATATCCCGCGGGGACTGAACACCAGGACGATGGCTACCGGCGCGAACAAGAAGAACTGGGAAAATTGCGGGGCCAGCAGAGAGCCGAAGGTGAAGGCCATCCCGATGATCAGAGAGCCGAAGATCGCCCCCTCAAAGCTCCCCATGCCGCCGATGATCACGATCAGCAGGGTATAGACCATGACCGAGGAATCCTGCCCCGATACCAGGTTCTGAAAGGTCCCCCCGATCATGCCGGCCATACCGGCCAATATCCCGGAAAGGGTGAAGATCGCGGAAAAGAGCAGCTTGATATCGATCCCCAGTGTGGAGACGATCTCCTGGTCATCCACCCCGGCCCGGATGATCATGCCGATCTTCGTCCTCTTCAGCACATACCAGAAGATCAGGCCGAAGAAGACGGCAAAAAGGATGATAAAAAGGTTATACTTGGGGAAATAAAAATCCCCCACCGGAAAGGCTCCCTGCAAGAGCTTGGGGATCTTGACCTGTCTGGTACGCCCACTGAAGATCCCCACGATCAGATCGGCCCCTATGATCGAGACCGACAGGGTGATCAGGGTCTCCATGGTCATGTTCCCCCGCGCCCGTCTGAGGAAGAAAAGGTCCTCCAAAAAGGCAAAGACCCCCATGGCGGCCCCGGCAGAGAGCAGGCCCAAAAACCAGCTCCCTGTCTTGGTCAGGACGGTCCATCCGATGAAGCCTCCGGCCAGATACATGGTCCCGTGGGACATGTTCACGATGTTCATCAGTCCAAAAGAAAGGTTCAGACCTAAGGCCATCAAGAACAGATAGCCGGCGATCGTGAGCCCGTTTAAAAATGTCGATAGATAGATCATGATATCCTCCGGTCCTTTCAGGCAGAGCCTCCAGTCGATCGGCCGGTCCCTGCAGAGAACGCAGAGACCGGCACATCATCCATCAAAAAGCCAGCTGATCAGTGCTTCCAGCCGCCGTCCGCCTCCAGGGCATCGACATACTCGTCGCCCATGACCTTGCGCAGGTCTTCCATATAGGCATCCTTTGTGGTGTAAGGGTAATCCCTGGCGTCCTCGGCAAACTGCATGTACTGCTCCTTGTACGCCTCATAAGGTCCGAACTGGCTCACATCCTCATAGGTCTTTTTGATCACATTGGCCATGGTCCCCTCGTCGGTCATGACCACTTCCTTCACATACACGTTCTGGACCGCGTTGTGGTACTCATCGAAATAGAAGCTGCCTCTGGGGGAATCCGTCACCTCAAGGGCGCAGATCGCGTCGATGATCGCCTGCTGATCGGAGGTATCCCAGCCCACCGCGTCCAGGCCGCGGATGATGCAGCGGATCGTGTCATAGCTCTGGACCGCCACGGCGTCCGGCTCGTAGCCGTATTCGTCGATAAAGGCTTTTCTAAAGGCCTGGTTCGCCGCGTTCTCGTCCCCGTCGGAGTAAAAGCTGGCCGAGAGGACGCCCACAAAGCCGTCGGAGACCTCGGAGAGCACATTGGTATCCGCCACATTGGTGCCGCCGATGATCTGTCCGAACTTATTGTTCAGCCCGTACTGCTCCCAGGCTTTCCAGAAGGCCACGATCGGGGAGCCGCCGTCATTTAAGAATACCGCGTCATAGTCCCCGGCCATGGAGGATACCTGGGTCATGATCGAGCTGAAATCCAGGTTCCCCTCCGGATACCAGATATACTTGATCTCCTCGCCCCCATTTTCCATAAAGCCTCTGGCGAAGCCTGCCGCCTGGCCCCAGGGATAGGAGTAATCCGCCCCGATGGAGATGATCTTCTTGTATCCCACTTCCTTTGCGATATACTCGCCGAAGTTGAACATGACCTGGTCCGCGGTCCAGCCCGCCCGGATCATATTTGGGGAAAAGTCCCGCATGGTCATATCCTGGGTAGCGGAATAAGAGGGCAGGAAGATCACATCGCTGTTCTTCTTCAGCCAATCCGCCTGGGCATCTCCCTCAAAGCCGGTGACCGAGCCCATGATGAAGAGGCAGCCGTCCTGCTCCTTTAACTTGCTGCACTTGGTGACAGCCAGCTCTGCTTCACACTTCGTATCCTCGATCAAGAGCTCCATATCCTCCTCGCGCCCCTCCATCTTGATCCCTAAGAGCGCGCCGTTCACCGCGTTCTCTCCCAGATTGGCCACAAAGCCGGAATAGGGGACCGTGATGCCCACCTTGATCTTCTCTGCCGGCTTCGCCTTCTCCTCTCCGGCTCCCTCTGCCTTTTCCGTCTCTGTCTCTGGAGCTCCATCCTGGGCTCCCTGCGGATCCTGGGCTTTCTGGGTATCCTGAGCTGCCGCCGTGGTGTCCGCGGCTCCGCCCTTATCCGCTGCGCCGCCTCCGCAGGCCCCACAGACCATCGCTGCCGCCAGGATCATCGCTGCTACCTTTGCTGTGTTTTTCTTCATCCTTTCTCCTCCCTCTTTGTTCTTTGTTTTGTCCTTTACCTCGTTGTCTGTTTTGTCCTCTGTTTTATTTTGCTCTTTGCTTTGTTTTGTTCTCTGCTCTGTCTTATCCTTTGCTTTGTTCCATGTTTTATTTTATCTTTTGTTTTCTGCTCCGTTTTATGTATGGTCATATGGCGGCTATGATAACCGGATCTCTTTGAACCGCCGGATATGTGCAGGCATGGACTGCTCCACCGGGAAACGTTCCGCGCTGGAGGCCCCGTAGAAGCCGTGGACGCCATGGGTGTGCTGGAGGATATAAGCCGCGTCCTCCGGCATGGCGATCGGGCCGCCATGGCAGATGACCATGATCTCCGGGTTTGCCTCGTATGCCGCGTCCCGGATCTCCTGCACGAACTTGACCGCATCCTCTAAGGTCATGGCCGACGCCGCCCCGATGCTCCCGCCCACGGTGCATCCCGCATGGGCCACGATGATATCGGCCCCGGCCTTCACCATCTTTTCCGTCTCCTTCGTATTAAAGCAGTAGGGGGTGGTCAGAAGGTCCATCTCATGGGCGATCGCCACCATCTCCACTTCCTTGTCATAGCTCATGCCGGTCTCCTCAAAGACCAGACGGCAGTTGCCGTCAAATAAGCCGATCGTGGGGAAATTCTGCACGCCGGAAAACCCGATCTCCTTGACCTGCTTTAAGAAATACCGCATATCCTTAAAGGGATCCGTGCCGTTGACCCCGGCCAGCACCGGCGTGTCCTTCACCACCGGCAGCACCTCCCCCGCCATCTCCATCACGATAGCATTGGCATCCCCATAGGCTAACAGCCCGGAGACCGATCCTCGTCCGGCCATCCTGTATTTCCCGGAATTATAGATGATGATCAGGTCCGTCCCCCCGGCCTCCTCAAATTTCGCGCTGATCCCCGTACCCGCTCCGGTCCCTACGATAGGGATCTTCTTCTCGATGTTCGCCCGCAGTCTCCTTACGATCTCACTTCTCTCGATCCTTGGCATCCTCTTTTCCTCCTCTTGCTTTCGATCTATCATGTCCTGACGGTCCCACATGCCCCGTCAACCGCCCTATCGGTCCCACATGCCCCGCCAGTCTCACATGTCCCATATGATCGGACACGGTCTCTGCCGTTCTCATGCCGTCATCTCTCATTAAACCGGATCCCCTTGAACTTCTGGATGTGGGGCGGCAGAGCCGCCTCGATGGGGAACCGCTCCGCGCTGGACGCTCCGTAAAAGCCATGGACGCCTTTTGTGTTCTGGAGGATGTACTCCGCATCCTCCGGCGTGGCGATCGGACCGCCGTGGCAGAGGACGATCACCTCCGGCCGGATGGCCGCCGCCGCGTCCCGGATCTCCTGGATCTTTTTCACCGAATCGTCCATGGTCACGATGGACTCCGCCCCGATGGTCCCGCCCACCGTACACCCCATATGGGCTACGATCACATCGGCCCCGGCCTTGGTCATGGCCTCTGCTTCCTCCGGCTCAAAGCAGTAGGGGGTGGTCAGAAGGTCCATCTCATGGGCGATCTGGATCATCTCCACTTCCTTATAGTACCCTAACCCGGTCTCCTCGAAATTCGCCCTGGCCCGTCCCTCGAACAAGCCTACGGTGGGGAAATTCTGCACGCCGGAAAATCCGATCTCCTTGATCTTCTTTAAAAAGAGCTGCATATCCTTAAAAGGATCCGTGCCGTTGACCCCGGCCAGCACCGGGGTATCCTTCACCACCGGTAAGATCTCCCCCGCCATATCCATGACGATGGCATTAGCATCCCCGAAGGCCAGCAGTCCCGCATCGGATGCCCGCCCGGCCATGCGGTAGCGACCGGAATTATAGATGATGATCAGGTCACTGCCGCCCGCCTCTTCAAACTTGGCACAGATCCCCGTGCCCGCTCCTGTCCCGATGATCGGGATCTTATCCTCGATGTTCTTATTGAGCCTCCTTAAGATCTCACTTCTTTCGATCCTTGGCATCCTTCTCTCCCTTATCCTTTCTTTTGCCAGTAGACTTCCATACGTCCTACACCGTCTTGCTGTGTCTGTCCGTCCGGTCCTCCCGTGTATCATCTCTGTGGCACGCAGCACCCTGTCCGATCTCGCCACATCTGCTGCCCGGCAGTCATACGCTCATCCGGCGGTCATACGCCCACCCAGCAGTCATGCGCTGCCCGGCGGTCATACGCCCACCCAGCAGTCATGCGCCCCCCGGCGATCATAGGCTCACCCGGCGGTCATACGCTCACAGCCGCGCCCCGTCTTTGGATCCGTCTAGCATCTCCAAAAGCATCTGGACGATAGCCCTGGAAAATGCCATATCGTTGATATTGGCATCCACCTCCCGGACGCTGATCCTCTCCTCAAGCCCTGCCTTGATCTCGTCGAACAGCAGCCGGTCCGTCTCCCAGTCCTGAAAAAGCTGCCCCTCTCCGTCTAAGATCGATACGCCCCGCAGGGGGAAAGCGAAGCCCACCTTTCCCTTGGCGGCATTGGCCTTCCGGGCAAATATCTCGCCCATCTTCCGGTTGTCCTCCCGGTCCGTCCGCACCAGGGTGACCATGGGGTTCCATTCATACAAGATCCGGCTCCCGTCCTTGAACTTCGCCGGCACGGTATCCACAGGGCCAAAGTTGATCATATCCACGCACCCCGGCACGATCAGCTGAGGGATCCCCATAGCCCCGGCTCCGTCCAGCCGCTCCGGCCCCGCCGACAGGACCCCGCCGCCCACCTCATCCGCCCACTCTGTGGTGGTCACATCCAGCACCGCTTTGGGGTAGCCCTGGCGGATCAGCTCCTCCATAGCCCTCCCGCCTGTGCCGGTAGCGTGGAACACCATGGTATCATAGCCCGCCTCATCCAACAGCTCCATGCACTGCTCCACACACTGTGTACTGTTCCCGAACATGGAGAGAAAGATGATCGGCCTGTCCTCCTTTGATACTTCCACCTCCTGGGCAGCCATCCCGCAGACCGCCCCCGCCGCCCTTGACAGGATGGTCCGGGAAAAGGTATTGATCCCGCAGATGTCCACGATCGAAGGGAACAGCAGGATATCCTTTGTGGCAACATAGGGAGAGGTATCGCCGGAGGCCAAGGTAGTGACACAGACCTTGGGCACGCCCACCGGCAGCCCCTGCATGGCGGTGGACACGATGGAGGTGCCTCCGCCTCCGCCCATACCGATGATCCCGTCCAGCCGCCCTTCCCCAAAAAGCCTTTTCACCAGCTCCTGGGCGCCTTTAGCCATCACCTTCATAGCCGCGCCCCGGTCCCCCCGGCTCCTCAAGGCCGACAGCTCTCCCCCGCCTGCCAGGGCCACCTCCTCCGCCGATATATGGACCGGGAACAGCCCCGTGCTCCCCATGACCCCGGCGTTCATCGTGGTCACGTCCACCCCTCTCTTTTGCAGTTCATCATAGAGATACTTAAACTCCCGTCCCTTCGTATCGAACGTACCCAGCATGATGATGTTTTTGTGCATCTTATCCGATCACCTCCGTATTTGGCTATTAGATCTGTTTATTTTAATTTCATTAGGATAACATTATCATAATTAATCCATAATGTCAATCATAATTTTATGATCGATATGCAAAAATTTTATCCATATCCACAACCTCTCCAACCACCTAGCACCCGGAGGCCCGGATCCCCCTAAGGGGACCCTAGCGGAACGTCAGCACTTAGCGAGGTCTTTTCGAGCTTAGTACTGTTACGTTCCGGTCGGAGCGAGAGCGCGTCCCCGTGGGGGACCGGGCCTCCGGATGCGGACGGGCGGCCGACCATGCGCCTGCACCTATCCAGCGATCCAGCACCCCACCATGATCTCATGACCACCTTTCATCGGAACAAAAAAATACCCCTGCCCCACTAGAGCAAAGGTATCTTTTCCAAAACAACCATTTTATAAACGAACTCCCTTTTCATGAAAAGTGTACTCGCTGCTACTATCCTAAATTTAGTGCATATTTATATATTCGAATGTTTGTTCTTTTTATTCCAATAGCTACCTCTCATACTTCAAAATCTGAAATAAAATTTATTTACAATACAAAATAGATCATTTTTTAGATCAAAAAAGGAGCAGACCTTGTTAGCCTGTTCCTTTTAATCTTAATCTATTTTTAGTTCAGAGCCATAACTGTAATTATTACCCATATAATGGAGCCTTGTCTTTAATATCTCGCTTATTTGTGGGGTTACTATAGGCTCTCCATTAAAGTCTCCTATATAACCTGGCTCATTTGGATTCGTTGTAGGTGCTGATGACATCTTATATTGAACTGTTCTAGTCTTTATTGACAAAAATTTCATAGATTTAAGTTTTAACTAGTAAAAAAGAGTACATTAGATTTTCTATACTCTTTTAATTTCTATATCAGTTTATTCTTTTAAATTTATCCTTGTTTGTATTTGTCAATATCATTCAATGTTTATATATATATATATATATATATCAATTGCTATTTTAAAAAGGAATTAATTATTTCTCTTGTTCTTTCCCTTTATTATAAATATACCTCCTATACATATAGCCAATACTATAATAAAATTAAATGACGAAATATATAAAACTTTATTTAATTCACGTAATATCTCAGCATTTCCATTAACCTTAAATAATACATCTAAAGCCATATTAACTGTAGATAAAAAACATAAAAGAATCGAAAGGAGCAAAACAGATTTATTTTGCGGTTTAAATAGAATGTAATAGGCTGTAATTTCAAATATGATACATAAAGGCATAAACAAGATTTTCTGTGGCATAAATAACTCCATGTAAAAGAATAACACAAATACCATAAAAAGAATAAAAATACATTTTTTGATTTTCATTTCTTTGCACTTCCTTTCCAAAGCTGTATAGTATAAGCACGAACAAATCTTTAAATCTCAATCCTATTATATTCATATCAATTATATTATAAATATATAACATATTTGTACATAAATCAATAGGTTAATCTTTTATATCTTCTAATCTTCTAATATTATGTTTTGATCTAAATAATCTGCTGATTATTTGTCAAATTATACAATAAATTTATACAATTCCAATAAGAAATGATTATAAATATCTCTTTATTTATTTTAACTCTGTTTTGTCACAGCTATCCAAAACATTTTTTATAGACTTTATCTTTTCTTCCATAGCCATACCTTTTAAGGCATTACCATGGAGTTCCCTTCACCCATACTCAATGCCATGAACAATTGCGTTTTTCTTTACTTCAATAGCCTCTTTTAATTTGGCAGACGCCTTCATTTGTAATAACTCATATTCCATTACAAGATCCTTAGCTGTCTCAAATTCTTTTAATATCTGTTCTTTCAAAGAGTCTTTTTCTAATTGTTCAACATTTTCGCAAGGTAAATCTCTAAATATTATGTTCTTTTTAAAATTTTTATCATCTGTTATATTGTATAAAATTATACTCAATAATGGACCCACATTATAAGTATATACTTTATTACTATTTGCAAATCTAATAAGACCGATCTCACCTTTTCCAATCAGTTCCACACCTAATTTTCTAGCATACCTTTGTGCCTCTATACTAAAATTATTGTTTGTAATTACAACAGGATGCCCATTTTTATCATCTCTGAAATGCATTCCTGCATAAATTTCCTGAATGGGTTCTTTTCCTTGAATCCTATTCTGAAATTTACATTGAATATAAAAATTATAATCCACATGGTTTTGAGAGTATGTAGCAATAATATCTACACCTCTATCATCGCCTTTAGTTCTTCGTGCATTAAGTTCAAACTTATTTAAAAAATTTACAACGTATGTCTCAAACTCAAAACCATTATCACAATTTCTTGGATTAAACACTACACTTTTACTCATAACTTTCTCTCCTATATTTATACTTGCCCAAAATGGTGGGCTGTATCTCCTAATACAAAAGAGATAGTTTTATATATAGTGCTCATAACAGATAATGGGTGTGCTCACTACTTAAAACTTAGATGTCATATCTTAAATCTTAGGGTATATAATTAAAAATTTACTTATGTAATTTTCAAAACTTACCACCACCTTTTTTACTTTTATGACAATTTAATGAATCTTTGTTGGCTCTTAACAATAAAAATTAGTATGCACTTACTTAATTGTGTATATTCATACATATTTATACAACATAGCGCATATTTATTTATGCTACTACCACCCACACATTTCAACGAAAAGGGACTAAACGAAAGCCTATGACATTTTATGGACCGTAACCTACCGGTCCGCCTCCCCCACCACCCTGGTGGTCTCGCTGAGGCACATCTGGGGGGACAGATAGATCCGCCGCACCGGCATATCCGGCCTCTGGATCCGATGCATCAGATGATAGACGGCGGCCTCCCCGTAGCGTTTCTTGCTGATCCCCATGCTGGTAAAGGGGATCGGGAGCGTACTGTCTAAGTCACTGTTAAAGCCGGTGACCGAGATATCGTGGGGGATGCGCAGGCCCAGCTTGTTCAGGATGAACATCAGGGACTGGGCATAGGCGTCCGTGCTGCACATGATCAGAGAGGGGAGGGTCCCCTTTTCCTTCCGCTCCTCCAGCTCCGTGTAGATATCCTCGGCCTCGTAATAATTGGACCGGTCCCACACGGCTACGATCTGGGCGTCACTGTCCTTCACCGCCTCATAGATCCCGTCAAAACGCTTTTTCATGGATGGGCGGTCCATGGGACCGAAATAGGCGATCTTCTTATGGCCCATGGAGATCATCTTCTCGCAGAGCACACAGGCTCCCTCCCGGTCGCTGAGGCAGATGGTGTCATAGCCGAACATGTTATGGGGGGGATAGGTCATCACCATCACCGGCTTCTGGAGGTCTTTCAGCTTTGGCACCCAGGGAAGGCTCTTATAGCCTGCGAAGATGATCGCCGAGGCTTCCCGCAGCTCGTTATCCACCCTGCCTTCCACCATCTGTTCGATGACCCTTAACCGAAGGGTGTAATGGTTCTTGTTCAGCTCACTCTCCACCCCCAGGATGACCTTCATCCAAAAGGAGGGGTCCTGGGCGTCGTTCTGGGGGATCAGCATCACCACGTAGCGGTCTGGGGTCACCGGGGATGCCTGGTCCTTCTTGATATAGCCCAGGGCATTGCAGGCGGCCATCACCTTCTGCCTGGTCTCCTCGCTCACCCCCGGCTTACCGGCCAGAGCCCTGGATATCGAATACTTCGATAGACCGGTCTCCCGGGCGATATCATCCAAAGTGACTTTTTTTCTTGCCATGTAGATCATCCTCTTTTTATCATAATATTAGCACTAACGCATAATGTTGCGCATGTCTATATAGTATAATGTAAACCAAAAGGCCGGATAAATCAACTAGTTTTTTTCGCAAAAAAGTTGTGTATATTTGTGTATTTTTCTTGACATATTGTGTATCTTTGTGTATCATACTCCTATAAGGAGGACGGCAATGAACCCACGGAACATGGCGATCAAGGATCTGATCGATAGCGGCTATCGGTTCAAACGGAGCGGAGGGAACCACGATATCTACTACAGCTCTGAAACAAAGTATTCCATCCCCCTGAAGCGTGGCCACTTCGATGAAGATGATCTCCGCTACATACGTAAGGAGATCAAACAGGGCGGAAGAGGATAAGTCTTCGCCGCCAGCAAAGGAGGCTGACCTATGAAATATATCTATACCGCAACATTCGTACCAAATGAGGACGGGACCAAATACTACTGCAGAGTACCCGATCTTCCTGGATGTATCACCACTGGGAACAGTATCGATGATGCCATTGAGATGATCACCGATGCCGCCAGCGGGTGGCTTGTTGTAGCAGAGGATGAGGGAGCCCCGATCCCAGCTCCCACTCCCCAGTATGATCTGGATATCCCGGATCATGCAGTCTGCTCGATCATCTGTCTTGACACATTCGCATACCGGGCGGCCACCGACACCCGGGCTGTCCGCAAGAACGTTTCCCTTCCTGCATGGATGGCTGCTCTGGCAGAAAAGAGAGGGGTGAACTGCTCCCAGGTCCTCCAGGATGGGCTTATGCAGCTGCTCAACGCCAGCCATGTAAGATAACCCCGATCCGATGCCCGATCTCAAAAAGATCTGCCGCAGCGCACATCCCCATGCCCGCTGCGGCAGATCCTCCCACGTCTCGCCTCATCACTTCCTGATCCCTGTAGCCGAACGCTCCACTCCTATCCTTAAGCATCTGCCCAGGCAGCTATCCTTTAGACTCCCCGCTGACGATGAACGCCATGATCTTCTCTAGGTCCTCCGGATCCTCGATGATCAGCTCCAGTTCTCTGGCATAGCCATGGGCGAAGACACCGGCCACGGCCAGGTACTGGGAGAGCCTCGACTTTAGGTTGATCCGGTCCCCTTCCTCCGAGACCAGCTCCACCTTTCCCTTACACTGGTTGATGATCTCGAACAGGCCGGTGATATTGGTCACATTTTCAAGGGTCATATCTTTCCTCCTAACTCCTTCGGTCCGCGCCATCTTCTGGCGTTTTTTGGCACTGGTAGCCCATGCCATCCTCTGGCACTTTTTGCACCGGTGGTCCATGCCGTCTTTGCCACAGCGGCTCTTTCTCTTGCAACCGTGACCATCCCGATGGCAGGACCGCCTGACCGGTCATCCTTCCGGGTTTGGATCCTCCGCCACCCGGACCACTACCTTCATATACGCGCCCGGGTTTTTCTCGATATCCCGGATCGTCTCCGGCGCCTCCTCCAGGTCGATCACCTTGGTCAGGATCTTATCCATATCCACCCGCCTGCTGCGGATCAGCTCCAGGGCCTCCTCAAATTCTCCGGCGCTGGTCCTGGCGCCCCGGATGTCGATCTCCTTCTTGGTGATCATATCCGTGGGGAGCTGGGTCTCCTTCTTGGGCCACCCGGTCAGGGTGATCCGTCCGGCGTTGGCCACATAGTCCAGGGTGTTCCGGACCGCCACATTAGCGCCGGAGCACTCCATCACCTGCTGGGCCATATCGCCGCCGGTGATCTGGTAGATCTTGGCGATCGCCTCCTCTTCCCCTACGTTGATCACATACTCGATCCCTAAGGACTTGGCAAAGTCCAGCCGCTCCTGGACCAGGTCTAGTAAGATCGCGTGGCCGCCGTAAGCCTGGGCCACCATCCCGGCCACCAGCCCGATCGGACCGGCCCCGATGATCGCGCAGTACTCCCCGCTCTTAAGCCCGCCCCGGTGGATCCCGTGGAGGGAGATGGTCAACGGCTCCGCCATGGCCGCCTGCTCCCAGGTCATGTCCTCCGGGATCTTGACCAGGAGATCTGCCGGATGGGTGAAATACTCCGCCATCCCGCCGTCGATATGTACGCCCAGCACCTTGAGGGAGGTGCAGCAGTTGGTCCTCCCGATCCTGCAGGGATAGCAGTCCTTACAGTACACATAGGGGTCCACCACCACCCGGTCGCCCGCCTTGATCCCATTTTTATTAGGCTCCGGTATCTCCTCTACCACACCAGCCAGCTCATGGCCGATGATCCGGGGATAAGTGACCAGGCCATTAGTCCCTCGGAATGCCCCGATATCGCTGCCGCAGATCCCGGCGGTCACGATCCGGATCAGGGCCTCCCCCTCACGGGGCTTTGGCTTTGGGACCTCCACACAAGCTATCTTCCACGGCTCCTCTAATTTGATCGCTCTCATCTTTAGATCACTCCTCCTATCTGCTCCTAACGGGCAGGTCAAAATGCCTTGATCTGCTCCCACACCCCATCGATCACCGGGATCCCATTGGCCTGGTTATCCTTTCTGGTCCCGATCTCGATCTCACCGGGATAGAATACCTTGCCGCCCTCCTGTGCCGGGACGGAGGAATGGATATCTTCGATCAAACGGTCCACGATCTGGTCAGTGACCTTGCTGTCCTGGAACTTGCCCGGATCGATCGCGATCATGATCTGGGAGAGGCCCACCTCGTCCCCGAAGGTGCCGATCTTCTGCACGGAGTTGGCATCGGTGAGCACCGTGGCGATCAGGTCCAGGAGGATGGAGATGCCGCTGCCCTTCCAGTAGCCCATGGGCAGCACCCGCCAGCTCTTCTCGATCGCAGCCGGGTCCGTGGTCAGGTTCCCTTCCTCGTCGTAGCCTCCCGGCACCGGCAGCTGTTTGCCCTTGAGCTTTGCCTCCTCGATCTTGCCGTAGGAGAACTGGGAGACCGCGCAATCCACCACGATGTGCTCCCCGTTAGACTTAGGCACCGCAAAGATCAGGGGATTGTTCCCGATCTTCTTGTCCTTGCCGCCCCAGGCCGGCATGTTGGGCTGGGTGTTGGACCAGCAGATGCCGATGCAGCCCTGGTCCGCCGCCTGCCAGCCGTAGGTGCCGCCCCGCATCCAGTGGTTATTGTTCCCCAGGGCCACGATGCCCACGCCGTACTCCTTGGCCAGGGCGCAGGCCTTATCCATGGCCATCTTGGCGTTCAAGGGGCCGAAGCCCCTGTGGCCGTCCCACCGCTGGATCGCGCCCATGGCGCTGACACAGGTGGCCACGTTCTCCGGCTTGATCTCCCCTTTATCCAGATAGGAGACTACACGGGGGAAACGGTTGATCCCGTGGCTGTAGATCCCGTCCAGGCTGTTCTGGGCGAAGACCGTCGCCGCGTCCCCGGCCAGCTCCTCGCTAAAACCACGGCTGACTAAAACACGTTTAAATTCATGAAAAAGCTCTTCGTATGCGACTCTCATCATCTGCTCCTTTCCACCGGCTCCGGTACGTTCAAAAAGCTGCACAGCTCCTCGATGCAGGCCTCCTTATCCGCCTCGGTGATCGTCTTGTTGAACAGGTAGGCGAAGATCACATCCATCTGGGACACCAGCATCTTCATCCCCGGCACCGTGTTCAGCCCGTTCTTCTGCCCGGCCTCGATGGTCTCGGACAGGGGCGGGTTGATCACACAGTCAAATACGGTAGCCGTCTTGGGCATCCGGTCGATGAAGCCAAGGTACTCATGCTTATAGGGGAATCCCTTCATCCCCAGAGGCGTCAGGTTGGCGAAGAGCTCGCACTCCTCGGCCGCCTTGTCAAGGCCCGCCGGATCTAAGGACAGAACCTCCACCTCCATGGCCGTGTTCTCCCGCAGGACCTTGGCGATCTGCTCCGGCTCCTCGGGGGTGATGTTGGTTAGATAGAGCTTCTTTACGTTGTGCCGGGACAGCTCGTAGGTGACCACGCCGCTGATCCCGCCGGCGCCCTGGACCAGGGCGTTGATCCCATCCAGCTTCGCGCCGCCGTCCAGCATGGCCTTTACCGCCCCTTTCCCGTCCATGCCGGTGCCGTGGCTCCCCTTCTCGTCAATGCGGATCGCGTTCACCGAGCGGAACAGCCGGGACACCTCATCCACGTCGTCCAAAAGGTCCACGAAATCACCTTTATGGGGCATGGTGGGACACAGGTAATGGATCCCCATCAGGCGGCAGGCGTCCATGAACTGAGGGAGCTGCCCCTTTTTAATCTCACAGGGGAGCATGATCGCGTTCATGTCCAGACGCTCAAAAAGCTTGTTATAGCAGCGTGGTGCATTGGTCTTTCCGATCGGGTCGCCCACATTGAGCACCAGCTCTGTCTCCAGGTTCAATCTGATATTTTCCAGTTTCATCGTTTTATTCCTTCTTTGCTCCTATTCCTTTTTTGCTCCTATTCCTTTTTTATCCTCTGCGCTCATCCTTTGCGCTCATCCTCTGCGCTCATCCCTTGCTCCTAGTCCTTCTTTCCGCCGCCCAGATACACGCTGGTCAGCACGTCGCCCTTCAGGAACTCGTCCCCGGTCCCGCTGGCCACGATGGAGCCTGTATTTAACAGATACGCCTTATCGCTGATCTTCAAGGCCATCTTGGCATTCTGCTCCACTAACAGCACGGTGATCCCCATGTCGTGGACCTTCTTGATCACATTGAAGATCTCCGCCACCACCAGGGGAGCCAGACCCATAGAGGGCTCATCCAGCATCAAGAACTCCGGGTCCGACATGATCGCCCTGCCCACGGCCAGCATCTGCTGCTCGCCGCCGGATAGGGTGCCGCCCAGCTGGGTCCGCCGCTCATACATCCTGGGGAAGATTTCATAGACCATATCCAAGAGCTCCTTATCCCTGGCCTTCTCTCTCTTCCGGAAGAATGTGCCGATCTCTAAGTTCTTCTCCACCGTCACATCCACGAAGATCTTCCGGCCCTCCGGGACCAGGGAGATCCCCATGGGTACGATCTCATGGCTCTTCTTCCCCACCAGCTCCTGTCCCTTGAACTGGACACTGCCGCCCTCGATGGTCACCATCCCTAAGATCGACTTCATCAGTGTGGATTTTCCCGCGCCGTTAGCCCCCAGGAGGGAGACGATCTCCCCCTTTTGGACCTCCAGGCTGATCCCTTTTAATGCCTTGATGTTTCCGTAGGAGGAAACCAGATCGGTGACTTTTAACATCGTTTCTGCCATTATTGATCATCGCTCCTTCCCAGATAGGCTTCGATCACGTCCTCATTATGCTGGATCTCTTCGGCGGTCCCGTCGGCGATGGGCTTGCCGAAGCTGATCACCGTGATATTTTCCGAGATCCCCATGACCAGCTCCATATCATGCTCCACCAAAAGGACGGCCAGATGATAGGTGTCCCTGATCTTGCGGATCGTCTCCACCAGCTCCTTCTTCTCCTGGGAGTTCATGCCGGCCGCCGGCTCGTCCAGGAGCAAAAGCTTCGGCGCGGTGGCCAGCGCCCGCCCGATCTCCAGGAGCCGCTGGTGGCCGTAGGGGATGCTGCCGGCTTCCGAATCCTTCACATCCTCCAGGCCTAAGAACCGGAGGATCTCCAGGCTCTTCTGCCTGGTCTCCTCTTCCTCCCTGCGGCACTTGCCGGGGGTGAACACCACATTGAACATGCCGGTCTTCGTCTTACAGTGGAAGCCGGTCATCACGTTCTCCAGGACCGTGGCCGACTTGAACAGACGGATGTTCTGGAAGGTCCTCGCGATCCCCTTCTCCACGATCTGATGGGGCTTCTTCCCACAGATGCTCTCGCCGCAGAACACTACGTCCCCCTCCGATACCTGATAGGCGCCGGTGATCATATTGAACACCGTGGTCTTTCCGGCTCCGTTGGGGCCGATCAGGGCGCAGATCTGTCCTTCGCCTACCTGCAGGCTGACCCCGTCCACTGCGGTCAGGCCGCCGAATCTTTTTGTCACTTTCTTTAATTCAAGGATCGCCATGACCTCACCCCTTTCCGGCTGCAGACAGCGCCGCTTTTTTCGCCTTACGGTTTTCCAGGAACTTTTGGATGTACGGGTAAAGGCCGCCCGGGAACCGCAAGATCACCACCAGGAGGATCACGCCGTAGACCACCAGCCGCCAGTCTCCCAAGAAGCGCAGAGCCTCCGGGAGCACCTGCATGATGATGCCGCCCAGCACCGGCCCCACCACGGTCCCGAAGCCGCCTACGATCGCTGTCCATAGGATCACGCTGGAAACATTGTTGGTGAAGGTATCGGGGCTGACGTATTTGATCATCATGGCATACAGACATCCGGCTATGCCGCAGTAGACCGCGCTCAGCACGAAGGCCTTGATCTTGTAGGCGGTCACGTCGATCCCGGTGAGCTCAGCCGCCTCGTTATCCTCCCGGACCGCCACGAAGGCGCGGCCGGTCCTGGTGCGGATCAGCAGGTTCTGGTAGAGGAGCCCCAAGATCACGAAGGCCACGATCAGAAAATAATATTTTTTCAGGGTATCAAAGGCAAAGCCGAAGATCACCGGGCTCTCGATGCCCAGGATGCCGGCTGTACCGTTGGTCACCGGGGTCCAGTTGATCATCACGATGCGGACGATCTCCCCGAAGCCCATGGTCAGGAGCGCTAAGTAGGAGCCCTTCACCTTCAGGGCCGGTACGGCTAAGACCACGCCAAAGAGTGCGGTCAGCACCACAGCCCCCAGCAGGCAGAGGAAGAACTGCATCCCGCCCCTGGTGTTCATGAGAGCCGCCGTGTAGGCTCCGATCCCGAAGAAGGCCGCCTGGCCTAAGGAGAGCTGTCCGGTAAAGCCGGTGAGCACGTTGATCCCGGTGCCCAGGATGATATAGATCCCGATCATATTGATGATCTGCATGATGTACATGTTCGGGGTCAGGAGCGGGATCAGGATGAGGATCGCCGCGATGACCGCGATCTTGATGAGTCGGTCGTTCTTTGTTCTTGCCATATATCCCACCCCCTACAGTTTGTTCTCGATCTTCTTGTTCAGCAGTCCTGTAGGCTTCACGAAAAGGACGATGAACAGGATGATGAAGGAAAATGCGTCCCGGTATGCTGTGGAGATGTAGGCCGCGCCCACCGCCTCCACGATCCTTAGGATCACGCCCCCCAGGAGCGCGCCCCAAAGGTTCCCGATCCCGCCTAAGATCGCCGCCGCAAAGGCCTTCATGCCGATGGTGGCGCTCATATCCACCCGGGCATAGGTCAGGGGCGCGATCATGATCCCGGCGATCGCCGCCAGACCAGCGCTGATGCCGAAGGTCAAAAAACGCATGTAGGCCACATTGACCCCCATCATAGCCGCGCCCTCCGCGTCGGAGCTGGCCAGCTGCATGCACTTCCCCACTTTTACACGTGTAAAGAACAGGTGCAGGCCGGTGATGATCGCCAGGGAGATCAGGATGATCCCGATGCTCTGGGGTGTGATGTTAAAGCTGCCGATCCGGATCAGCTCCTCCGGGAACATGCTTGGGAACAGCTGGGGGCTGGTCCCCCAGATCACCATGCCGGTGTTCCGCAGGACGTAGGACACGCCCACGGTGGCGATCAGCAGGTTCACGAAGGAAGAGAACTTGACCTTGCGCAGGATGATCCTCTCCAGCAAAAAGCCCAGCACCGCCGCACAGGCGATGCCCAAAAGGGCCGCCAGGTAAAAGGGGATGCCCATCTGGATGAAGGTCAGTGTGATAAAGGTGCCGATCATCATGGTATCGCCGTGGGCGAAGTTCAGCATCCCTAAGGATTTATAGACCATCGTGACACCTACCGCCATGAGGGCGTAGAGGCTGCCGTTGGTCAGACCGTTTAAAACCTGTTGGAAAAGCATCTATGTAACCTCCTCCCCTGCATCAGTTCTTGATGATCTTGTGCTCACCGCCCTCGATCGTGATGATGAGCAGCTCCTTCTCCATGCGCCCGTTCTCGTCAAAGGTAGTGACTCCTGTAACCCCATCCCAGGAAGTAGAGCCGATATAGCTGTTCAGGACCTCCCCGTCCCGGTAGTCCTTCCCGTCCGCGATGCAGCGCTCTACCGCGTCCTTGATCACATAGACCGCGTCATAGGACTGGGGCGCGTTCTGGTCGTAGCCTTCGCCGAAGAGCTCTGTATATTTCTTGTCAAATTCCTGCACCTTCTCATCAGGGTTCGCCGCGTCGAAGGCCGTGTCGATCATGATGCCCTCCACAGCCGCTCCGCCTAAGTTGGTCAGCTCAGGGGAGTTGTAGCCCTGGCCGATCACCGGATAGCTGATGCCGTACTGCTGCATCTGCTTGCAGATCATGGCCACCTCAGTGTGATAGCCCCAGAAGATGAAGAAGTCCGGGTCCGCCTGCTGCATCTTGCCCAGCACCACGGAGAAGTCCGTATCCCCCGCGTTGTAGACCTCGCTGTCCGCCATGGTCAGGTTATAATCGCCGCATACGTTGTTGGCGATGTTGTAGCCGCCTGTGCCAAAATCCGAGGATTCGTAGAGGATCGCAAAGGTGCTGGCGCCCTTCTCCTGGGCCATATACTTCATGATATCGCGCATGTGGAGCTCGTCGGTGGCGGTCATCTGGTAGATGTAGTCATTCCCGCTCTGGGTCACTGCCACGTTGGAGGAAGCCGGTGTGATCTGGGGGATCTTCGCCGCCTTGGTGATCTCCATGTTCGCCAGGGTACAGGAGGAAGCCTGGGCGCCGATCACGGCGTTGACCTTATCCTGCTCCACCAGCTTCTGCATGGCCGTGACCGATGTGGCCGGGACGCCCTCGTCATCTACCTCCGCCAGCGCGATCAAGATCTCCCCGTTGATCCCTCCTGCCGCGTTGATCTCATTGACCGCCATCTCGGTGGCGTTCTTTAGGATCTGGCCGGAGACGGCGGAGGAGCCGGAAAGGGGACAGATCAGGCCCAGGGTAAAGGTACCCTCCCCGCCTGCCACAGGCGCTGCCTGGCCCTCTGCCGCCGCTCCTGCCGCTGCGGTCGTCGTCTGGCCTCCTGCCGCCGGCGCATCCGAGGAGCCGCAGCCTGCCAGACTCCCTGCCATCAAGAGCGCCATCCCCCATGTTAAGAACTTTTTCATCACGTTTCTCCTTTCCTATCTCGTATCTTTATGGTCAAGTGTCCCCCGGACACTCGATCTTCTCTAAAATATAGGACGCACTTTCCCACAAAACAGGAATGGGGCCGCGCCGCGGCCCCTTTTCACTATCACCCTGCGATCTCGGCCGTGATCTTTAAGAATGCATCGATATCGGCATAGGTGTGGCAATGGAGCGGCGAGATCCGCACGATCCCATGCTGGCCGATCGAGTTCACCTGGCGGGCAGAATACAGGCTGGCATCGGTGCGCTCATGGACCACTACACCTTTGGCCTCATAAGCCCTGGAAGCCTCCTCACAGGTCAGCTTATCAAAGATGATCGGGACGATCAGATCGCGCTCCGTCAGATCGTCCATCTCCACGGCCACGTTCACGCCCTCTAAGTCCAAAAGGCCCTTCACCTGATCGGAGCCATGGAGCAGGCGGTAGAGCAGAGCCCGCTCATGGAGGGTGATCCTGGTCATACCCTCTACATACAGCTCTCTCCTGTCCTCGGTGTCCTTGAACTGCTTCCCGATCCAGCACACATAGTCGAAGATCGCGCTGAGCATAGCGTACATCCCCGGTGCGCAGCCGCCCATCTCCCAGTTGCTCTGCTTCTCTAAGATCAGCTTTCTGTGGGGCAGGTTCATCACACGCTCGGACAGCCAGCCCACGCCCAAGCCTCTGGCGCCGCCAAACTTATAGGGCGCGAAGTTCACGCAATCCAGTCCCCACTCCTTCATGTCCGTAAGGCCGTGGGGGGTGTGCTGTACAGAGTCGCAGACGATGAAGATGTCCGGTTTGATCTTCCTGGCTTCCCGGGCGATGGTCTCGATATCTAAGATCGCGCCGGTGATATTGGAGGTCATGATCACACTCAGCAGGCAGGTATCCTGATCGATCAGCTTGATCACATCCTCCGGCTTGATCGTCCCGGTCCTGGGATCGGTCTTGGCCACCCTGAGCTCCTTGCCGAACTTCTTTGCCGGGACCGCGCAGCCGTCATATGCGGAGGGGTGCTCCAGAGCGGTAGTGACCACGTTAGTGCCGGGCACGTTCTCGATGATCGCCTCGGAAACGTCAAAGATGATGATGGAGGCCGTCATGGAGGTGCAGATGCAGCCATCCTCTGCGTTGAACATGGTGGAGATATCCTTGCAGGCCTGATCGCGCAGGGTATCTAAGTAGTTGGAGGCCGCGCCGCCGTGGCCGCCGCAGTTGGGCAGGTCGTCCACCTTCTGGAAGGCCTCGCTGGCCGCCTTTAAGCGGAAGGAGCCGCCGGAATTGTCAAAAAACAGTCTCTTGGTCTTGGTAAATGGGTCCTCGTCTACAAAATAGTACTTCTCACGGACCTGTGCAGTCAGCTCCGCCGGCATCAACAGGCCGTTCTTCAGATCGTCGCTCATCTCTTATCCCTCTCTTTTCTTCTTAAAGCGCTTTTTAGTTTTCCTGCCGGTCAGTCAAAGACTACCTTGCCATGGTCGAAGATCACCTTGCCGTCCAGCTCGATGGTGGGATCCTTGAACATCATATCGATATGTAAGATAAAATCCTGGTTGTCGGTCTCGTTATTCCCCAGGGCCACGTGGACATAGCCGCTGCAGCCCTCATCCTCCAGCATCCTGCCGCAGAGAGAGGCATCCGGGTTCAATCCGATCCCGATCTCCCCCACCCGGTACATCCGGGGATCATAGACCTTGGCCAGCTCTGCGGCAAACCGCTCTGCTTCCTCGCCGCCCTCGATCTTGGTGACAAAGCTGTTCTCCACATAGAGGGTGATCGGTTCCTTTAACACACCCATAGCCGGATGGGTGATGCTGCCGTCCACCACGATCTTCCCGTGAGCGGTCCCCGGGATCGCGCCGGAAGCCATCTCGATATCCGGCGGCGAGCAGGTCTCACCCGGGTTCCTGACCATGCCGTACTGGGGGAACAGCTTATGCCCCTTGATGCTGGCATAGTAATCGGTCCCCGCCTCTGTGGTGATGTGGATCTGATCGCCGTCCTTCATGCTTTTTAACATCTGGTCCACATACTTCCGGTCTGCCTCAAAATCCGTATAGAGACCGCCTCTCTCCAGCATCTCGATGCTGTAATCGCAACAGTTCAAGTCTCTGGCGCCTGCAGCACACGCGTCCCTTCTGGCATGGCTGTGGGATAAGGAAAACTTGGTGGCACGAAATATGACATCCGCCTTCAGCATCGCGGCGGCTACCAGCGGGGTGGGTTCCTCCCCATGCATCTTCCTGGGCTCCATCATGACCATCGTTTTGTTGGGGAACTCCTCCGCCGCATCCCAGAGCGCCATCCCGATCTCCAGGCTGTCCGTGTCGGTAACGATCAGGATATCCTCCTCCGGTTTACAATCCGCGCAGATCGTCAGGAGGCGTCTGCATGCTTCATAGATCTTCTTTGCCATTTTAAAAGCTCCTTTCTCCTTTTTCCCATTTTTTGCATGGCTTCTCATGGATGTTTTCTATAACTAAAGGGTTTGATACCTTTGGTCATCATTAGTTACTCGTGTAAATATCGTCCAAAAAAATATCGATCCTATTTTCTTTTTTTAATGCCATCAGATACTATACAATATCCCTGATCATATCAGATAAATCTGGTGGATATTCGGAATGATCATGATATATCATTTTTTTATCGATCTTTTTTTATCTATTATATCCTTTGCTTGCCTATATGTTACCATATTTTTTTACTCGTGTAAATACCCTTTTTTTAAAAATCCGCACTTTTTGCGGGTCATATCCTGCACAAAAAAAGAGAGCGCAGCATCTCATGCACTCTCCCGCACCACCAGGGAGGTCTCCAGGAACACATCCTCCACCGGCTCCTTCTGGATCAGCTTCAGCATCGTATCCACCAGACACCTGGCAAAATCCTCCTTTGAAAAATCCACACTGGACAGCTGGGGCGACACGATCTCCGCCAGAAAGGTATTATCCATCCCCACCACGGCCAGATCCTCCGGCACCCGCAGCCCCAGCTTCTTGACATACTGCATGATATTCCCGGCCAGATGGTCGTCCCCCGCTACGATCGCCGTGGGGCGGTCCGCTAGCTTTCCGGAAAAGACCAGATCGAAGATCGTGGAGCAGATCGTCTGCACGGAATCCGTGTTCCGGCAGACCAGGCTCTCCTCATACGTGTAGCCGTTCTCCTCCAGGGCATCCTTATAGCCCCTCTCCCGGTAGCCCTTTTTCAGGTTCATATTGTACCGGAGGGGCGGCGCCAGGATGATCCTCTTATGCCCCTTGGCGATCAGATAGCCCACGGTCTTGCGGATGCTCCCATAGATATCCGGCGCCACGGTGACGATATTGGGCTCTAAAAAGCTGTAATCCCTTGTCTTATACAGGACCACCGGGATACCCGCCTTGGCGATCTCATTGAGCTGGCTGGCCGTATAGCGGTTGGACAGCATGAACACGCCGTCAAACCGTCCCTCGATCAGCATCTGGATAAAATCCGCCCCATCGCGGCTGTAACAGTGGGAGACAAAATATCCCTGGTCAAAGAACAGGTTCTCCGCGATATCCAGCCAGTCATTGCGCAGGTTATCGCAGACAAAGGCGATCTGCATGGACCGGTTGGTCTTCAAGCTCCTGGCATACAGGTTCGGCCTGTAGTTCAGCTCCTGGATCGCCTTCCGGACGGCCAGGGTCTTCTCCTCACTGACATATTTCGTCTGGTTGATCACATAGGAGACCACCGCCGGGGAGACCCCCGCTAATGCTGCCACATCATCCCGCGTGACCTTTTTTTTCATATCCCCACACCTCCCTTTCCGGACGGGCACCCTCTGGATGTACATGTCCTCTGGATCCACACGCCGGCCCTCCCGGGATGCACATGCCTTCTGGAGCCACGCGCCGGCTCTCCCGGGATGCACATGCCTTCTGGATGCGCGACCCGGCACCCCCTGGATGCGCTATGACCACCACAACGTATGCCGCAGCACATAGATCCGTAAATTCCGCAAGAACTTCGCCAGGTACGAGGCCAGGATGATCCCCAGGGCGATCGCCCCCGCTTCCAGCAGGACCTGGTCCGACGCATTCCCAAATCCCGCATACTGCCGCTGCACCAGATAGGACATGGTGTAATACAGATCCCCTCCGGGGATCTCCGGGATCAGCATGGGCACCAGCATGAGGATCACCGGTGTCTTCAAGATCCTGGCGGAAAGCTCGCTTAAGGATGCCACAAATAAGCTGGCGGCGAACAGCCCTATGAACATCCCGTAGCCATTGGCGACGCACAGCAGGTAGACCGCCCAGCCCAGCCCGCTGCCGACCGCGATCCAGGAGAGCTTCCGGTCAAAAACACCGAACAGGACCGCGAACCCCACCGAGCCGATCACCCCCATCAAGGTCTGGATCACGTACGTCCTCATACGCCACCTCCGAACAGCAGGATGATCGCAAATCCCATAGCCACCGCGATCGCCTTTAGGAGGGCTTCACTCATATTTAAGAGCCCGCTGATCATATCGCCATTGATCATATCCCGAAGGGAGTTGGTGAGCTGTATCCCGGGGATCACCAGCATGATGTTCCCGATCATGATCTTATCCGGGTGCACCCCGATCCCCGCGCCCACCAGCGCCGACACCACAAAGGCCGTAATCGCGCTGCAGATCATGTTCTGGAGGATGCTGTTCAGCTTGAGCGCCGCGCTCACCCGCAGGACCGAGAACAGGACCGCGCCTGAGAGCGCTGCCGCAAGACCGTCGGCTGCGGATCCCCCAAAGAAAATGGAGAGGGAGGCCGAGATCATCATATACATCCCCAGCTTCAAGAGCACCTGGTCCCGCTCTCCCTCCTGTATCCTCCCGACCTCCTCCTTTAGCGCCCCCAGGCTCACCGGCGCTGTACAGATCCGCCGGGACAGGGCATTGACCGCCTCCACCACCCCAAGATCCGTATCCCGCTCCCGGATCCGCCGTGTCTGCGTCATGGTCCTCCCGTCCGGGAGCATGGCGCTGACGATGATGCTGGAGGTGATGGTGAACACATCTGTGCGGACAAAGCCATAGGCCCTGCACAGACGCCCGATCGTATCTTCCACACGGTTTACCTCTGCCCCATGCATGAGCAGGAGCTCACCGATATCCATGACAGCCGAGAGGCAGCGGCCCATCTCCTCTGCATCGCCGCCATGGACCACTGCCTCCCCAGATCCCACTACATCGTCCATATCCTCATCCTCTTCTATCTTTTTGCCGCTGATGATCAAGGGCTGTAACTGATATCAGTGGATATTATAAACCATATAGTTACTCGTGTCAATACATCATTTTCCCGCCAGCGCCTCTTCCTGCAGCTGGTCGAACTCCGCCATGCACGCCTCCACGGTAGCACCGTCCAGCAGCTCACGCACGATCAGACAGGTGTTCCCCCACTGCTCCACCTTCATCCCCGCGTTAGAGCCCAGCACATAGATGCCGGCCTGGATCCTCTCATTTAAAGGCTTTAGGGCCGGGATACATCCCACCTCCACATTCTTGGAGGGCGAGATGACCTTGTTGGTCTCCGCGTAGAGCCGGAGCGCCTCCTCGGAGACCATCACATCCAGCACCTCCATGGCCTCCTCCGCATGCTCTGCGCCTGCGCCTACCGCGATGCCGGTCATAGGCATGACCGGCATCTGTCCCCGGCTGCTGGGAAAACCGATGACCTCCATGTGGAAATCCGGCGCCCCATAGGCGGTGTCCGCGTTGGCCGCGCCCCAGTAGGCCATGACGATCGGGGTCTTTTGAGCCAGGAAATCCGCCCTCTCCCCTTCGATCGCCTCGCTGACGAGCGCCTTTTCGGCATCGATATAGCCGCGGTCGATCAGCTCCTTAAGGAAAAGGAAGCCAGGGCGCATATAGTCGCTGTACTTGCGCTCCCCGCTGTTGAGGGCCGCGATCTGGGCTTCTGTATCCCCTCCGTTGTACAGATCCGCATAGGCGATGGCGAACACAAAGTTCTCCAGCCACCAGCGGTTAGCGCCTATGGGGGTCTCGATCCCGTTCTCCTTGAACACGCGGCAGCATTCCAGGAACTCCTCCGGTGTTTCCGGCAGCGCGAGGCCATATCGGTCGAACAGGTCCTTATTGACAAATAGGCCGTAAGCCACCACCTCCTGAGGGATCGCCACCAGCTTCCCGTCCACCGTGTTCGCTATCTTGATGATCTCCCGCAGGTCCTTCGCGCTGTCCAGCCCGGACAGATCCATCAGCGCGCCCTCAGCGCCCAGCGCGAGGATCGTATCCGGGTTCAGCAGATACAGATCGTCCATATCATTGCGCACCCGTTCGATCGTCACCTCATCATAGGTCTTATCCTGATAGTCCTCCGCCGTGTAGGTCATATAGTCCACCTGCACGCCCAGTCTCTCCTCTGCCAGGCAGACCGTCTGCTCCATGGCGTTCCTGGCAACATTCTCGCTGTTCGGATCGGTCTTCTCCATGGGGCTGAACAAGTCCACCACCCGGACCTCCTCTTCATCGGGTGTAAGGAGGTTCTGACTCTTCTCCTCCCTGCCGCCGCAGGCTGCGGACAAAGCCGCTATCATCCCTGCCAGACAGACTGCAGCCGCTTTTTTATCCCTCCAACTCCTAGCGCCTTTCATTTCTTAAACCCTTTCTCTGCAGACATTGTCTGATGACCTTCTTTAACAACTCGATATCGATCGGCTTCGCCACATGGACATCCATGCCGGCTTCCAGCGCATCCTTTTCGTCCTCTGCGAAGGCGTTCGCTGTCATGGCGATGATGGGGATCAGTGTGGCGTCGTCCCGCTTTAATGCCCGGATCGCCCTGGTCGCCTCGTAGCCGTTCATCACCGGCATCTGGACATCCATGAGGATCGCATCGAACGCATCTGTGGCCGCCTCTGCAAACCGTTCCACCGCCAGCTTGCCATTCTCCACGATCTCACAGGTGGCGCCCTCGATATCCAGCAGCTCCGTGAGGATCTCCGCGTTGATCTCATTATCCTCCGCAGCCAGAAAATGCAGCCCCTCCAGGCCGTTATCCGCCTCTGCCTCCTCAAAGATCGTATCCCTCTGCTCTGCCTGTACCTCCAGGATCTTCTCCTTCAGCGCGGAGACAAAGAAGGGCTTCTCTAAGAGCTTAGCGTTCTCGATCTGGAAGGCACCTTCTATCCCCTCTGCTCCATAGGAGGCCAGGAAGAAGACCGGCACGGTATCGGAGATACATGCCCGCAGCTTCACCGCTGCGCGGATCGGGTCCATATCCGGCAGCTCCCAATCTAAAAGGACCGCCTGATACCTGGCCTTATATCCGCCCTCCTCAAGCCGCTCCAGGGCCGCCCCCACGCTGTAGGCCACATCCACCTGGACGCCGGTGTCCTTCATCAGCAGCCGGATGTCATCGCAGGCCTCTTCGTCCCCGTCCACCACCAGGATCCCTTTGATCTTGCATTTCTCCCAAAACTGTTCATCAGCCTGGCTCTCCGGTATGCGGAAGCCCAGCTCGACCCTGAAAAGGCTCCCTTTATCGATCTCACTGAAGACCTCTATGGTCCCTCCCATCAGATCCACGATATTCTTTGTGATCGCCATGCCCAGCCCGGTACCCTGCACCTTGTTCGTCGTACTGTTCTCCGCTCTGGTGAACGCGTCGAATATGGTCGCCAGATAATCCTGGGTCATCCCATAGCCGTTATCCTCCACCTCGATCCGGATATGCTCATACTGGCTGGAGCGCTGCTTAAGGCCGATGATCCGGAACCAGATGCTCCCGCCAGGCCGTGTGTACTTTACTGCATTGGAGAGGAGGTTGATCAAGATCTGCGCCACCCTGGTCTCGTCGCCCAGCAGATACTCATGCCCCACCTCCGTCACCTCCACATGGAATCCCTGGTCCTTCTCCTTGGCCATAGGCCGGATGATCGCGTCCACGGAAGCCACCAGGTCCTTTAGGGTGAACCGGTCCGAGGCCAGCACCATCTTCCCGCTCTCGATCTTGGATACGTCCAGGACGTCATTGATCAGGCTGAGCAGGTGCTGGCCTGACGCCATGATCTTCTTAGTATATTCCCGCACCTTCACCGGGTCGTCCGCATCCAGGGCCAGTAAGGTGGTAAAGCCCAGGACCGCGTTCATAGGCGTGCGGATATCATGGGACATATTCGAGAGGAAGGTGGTCTTGGACTCGCTGGCGATCTGGGCTGCCTGCAGGGCCTCCGCCAGCTGTTTATTGTGGATCTCTCTTTCCTTCTCCCGCTCTCTCCTGAGCTTCTCCTGCTGTCTCCGGTTGAGGTAATAGATGGTGCAGCACAGGAAGAAGGCGGCCAGCATGACCACCACCACCGCCAGGATGTGCTGGTTCACGGTCCTGCCCTCCTGCTGGATCGCCTCCACAGGCACATAGCCCACCAGGAAGATCGTCCCTCCATTGACCGACCACATATAGTTCAGCGCGTTCACGTTCCGGATATCATGATAAAATAAGATATCCCTCCCGCCGTCCAGGCAGGCGGCGACCTCTGCCCGCAGATCCGCGTCATCGATGCTGTTCGCCCGGTAAAAATCCGTCAGGTCCAGATGGCCCGCGCTGCGCTGCCCCATCCCTTTAGGCTTCAGCACGAAGCGCTCGCTCTCCGCATCCATGACGTAGAGGACCGCATGGTCATTATAGAACCCATCCGGCAGGGACCGGTCCAAGTGGTCATAGATATATTCGATGTAGAGGGTCCCGATCTCCTGCCCCGCCTTTACCACCGGGCATTTCATCGTATAGGCCCAGGCCCCCATATAGTTCACATAGGATCTTGAGACCGGCAGTCCCTCCACCGTCCTGTCCGGAGAAAAATCCAGCCCTTCCTCGGAAAAGGCGTCTCCCGTATTGGAGACCCCTTTTGTCCTCCCCGCCAGGATCAGGGATATCTTGACCATGGAACGGTTCTTCTCATATGCACGGATATAGCGCTCCGGATCCTCCACGTTCCCGATCTCCTTGGCGATCAGGGTCTGGAACTCCGCCTCGTCCCTCAGGACCGCCTCGATGGTGCACCGGATCAGGTCCAGGCTCTCGCTCAGGTTTTGGATCGCGGACGCGGACATCTCCTGGGACAGCTTCCGCGAGACGGAGAACACCACGGCGCCCAAGATACAAAACACGGATATGATCGAAAGGAGCAGCCACTTCCCTCGGCCCGCTCTGCTCCTGCCTTGCTTTTCTTCCATCCTTACTCCCCATTTCACCGCCCAAGGCGATGATGTCTCTCTAACTTTCTGTATATATGACTATTATACTCTTTTCACGCTTTTCCTGTCAATCGCTTCCATTGAGACAGGCCGCCCTGCAAAAAAGTGATCCCAAAACAGGTAGACAAGCCCAGCCTAAACCAGTACAATAGACTCGGCCGCGGTCGCGATGTCTCGTTCGGCCGCAGGATACCAAGAGGAGGAAAGGGTAGAGCGCTTATGGAAAGAGTGGTATGGAATGAACGGTTCAACATCGGCGTGGAGGTGATCGATAAGGCCCACGCGGAGCTTTTCCGCATCGTAGGGAGATTGATCGAGCTGGCAGAGGATGGGGAGCATCACCAGACTGCCTGCAAGGAGGGGCTGCGGTATCTGGAGGAGTATACCATGAAGCACTTTTCTGAGGAAGAGGCTTATATGCGTTCGGTGGGCTATCGGGGCTATGAGGAGCACAAGCGGGTCCACGATCGATTTCGTGAGCGGACGCTGGTGTCGGTCCGGAAGAGTCTGGAGACCTCCGGCTATTCGCGGGTGGCCACGGAACGCTTCCTGGGTGTGCTCTTAGGCTGGCTGACCGGCCATACCATGACCGAGGACCAGGAGATCGTAGGGGCGATCTCTGCCCACAGATCCTTTGCTCAGCCCTCTAAAGACTCAGAGGCGGTGGATCCCTCGGTGGTGGCTAAGGCGGTGGACCAGGCTATGCGGGATGTGTTCCGGCTGGGCGCAGAACTGGTGGATGCCAGCTATAACGGGCGGAGCATGGGGATGTCCTTCTATGGCCGCCTCTGCTATGACCTAGAGGACGTGGGGCGGATACAGCTCCTTTTGGGCGTGGAGGAGCAGCTGATCCGCCGGGGCGTGGGCCTGCTCTTCGGGCTGCCCGCCATGCAGGATAAGGCCATGGTCCAGGAGGTCTCCCTGCAGATCTTCGAGCAGTTCCTCCACCATATGCGCAAGCTGTTCCAGTCCGACGGGGTCTACCGGTTACATAAGGCGGAGCGGCTGACCCGTGACGAGTTCCGCTCCGATTTCATGACCCGGTATCCCTACCGCATGCTGTTCGAGACCCGCCTGGGGAGCTTTGCCTTCTGCGCCCGCACCTGGGAGGTCAAAAAAAAGAAAGCACCCGAACGGGCGCTCTCTTCATAAAGGAGCTGCTGTCCTTTTCAGCAGATGATGCGCGCGATGGGCCGGATGCTTGCGACCGCACGTCTTCCTACGGTCAGCGCGGTGGATGCCCAAGGGGGCAGACCCCGCGCTGACCTACCTGAAGTTACGTTTGTTCTTCAGCGCCACCGCTCCCAGGAGCAAAAGACTGTTGACCAAAAGGAAGCAGACCGCAGCCGCAAATGCGTACTGATAGGTCCCGAACAGGTCATAGAGATATCCGATGACCGCCAGGGAACTGGAGCTCCCTACGCTGGTAAAAAAGCCGATCACCGCATATGCTTTGGCATAATGCTCATTTCCGAAGAAATACCGGGTCAACAGCGGGATGCCCACCGCCGCCACGGCAAATACGGAACCAAACAGGAAGGCGGCGATCAGGAGGGACGTGGTGCCGGCTCTGGTCCCGGCCATCAGCACCAGGATGGAAGCGGCATTGGCTCCCATCATCACCAGATTCGCCTTCACCGGGCCCAGCCGGTCGCTGAGAAAGCCGATGACCAGCTTGGTGCAGATATTGCCGATCATCGAGCAGGACATCAGCGCCGCCCCAAAGGTCTCCACCAGTCCAAGGGACTGGGAATAGCCGGAAAAATGCTGGGTGATCCCTGCGATGGACGTGAGCAGCACCGTAAAGACGCACATGATGATGAAGTTGGTCTCCATATAGGAAAACGTACTCTTCCCGGTGTCCGTTGCCTTCTCTTTCTGCCCCTTTGGCTGCTCCTCATATCCGTAGGGCTTCAGCCCCCGCTCTCCCGGGGTCATAGAATAGGGCAGGATCAAGGCCGGCAGAGAGAATAGCAGGACCAGGCCGCCCATGACCAGATAGGCGATCTTCCACCCAGATGAAGCGATCACGGCGCTGAGGACAGGCGAACAGATGGCTCCGCTGAGGCCGCTGAAGCTGAGCGCCATCCCGATGGCCGTGCCGTTCTTCTTCTGGAACCACTGATTGACCAGCATGGTGATGGGCACGGTGCTGTATAAGCCCACACCGACCCCTCTTAAGATACCCAGGACATAGAACATCCCGATACTCCTGGCCACGCTCATGAGGGCCGTGGCCCCGGCGCTCATGAGGATGCCCGCGATCATGATGGGCTTAAAGGGAAAACGCTTTGACAGCCAGGGCACCCAGAGTGCCACCACCGCCGTGGTCATCAGGGACAGGGTGGCATGAAAAGCGAAGGTCCCCCTTAAGACCCCAAGCTCCTCCGAGACCGCCGCATAAAACACACCCACCGAATTGGTGCAGATCCCTAAGGAGCTGGCCGCCAGGCCACAGGCGATCACCAGGATCCAAATATACTCTTTTCTTTTCATTTTTAAACCTCTGATCCCCGCCATCTGGATCCCCTGGAAAAGGAGGGCACAGATGGCGGAGATATTTCAGATACCCTTAGATATTTAAGCACAGAAGATACGCGGACCAGATACTCCTCAGCAGATTGGCCGGTAAAGCCGCGTCTCCGATCAGGTGTACATGATCGCCTTTTACCGCCTCATAAAGCGCCTGGTCGGGCGTGTAGCCCACAGACACGATCACCGTGTCCGCCTCCACCGGCTTTACCGTCCTGTGGATCCCCGGCAGGTTCTGGGTGCGGGCCCTTCCCCGGATATTGGGCTCATTGTAGGTGACGGTCTCGATGTAGGCTTTCCCGTCCTCATATTTCACCACATGGGAATTCTTAAGGATATCCACCTTATAGTATTCCATCAGATCCACCAGGCAGTTGTAGTTGGGGGCGGCCAGTCCTTCCACATTGAGGATCGTGGGACATGCCTCTACCAGGGTCACCTTCTTGTTCTTCCTTGCCAGATCATAGGCCAGCTCACATCCGGTGAGACCAGCGCCGATGATGACCACGTTCTGATCCTGGATGTTCTGGTCCAGCAGCACATCCACTGCATAGCGGACGTTCGGCTGGTCGGACCCGGGGAAGGACAGCTTCTTCTCCTTCGCTCCGGTGGCAACGATGACCTCGTCATAACCAGCCTTATCCTCCGGCTTGAATTCCGTGTTCAGCCGTACGCTGACCCCTGCGTCCTTCACCTGCTTCCGGTACCATGCCAGCAGGCGGCGGTCGTCCTCCTTGAAATCAAAGGCTGCCGCTGCGATGAAGACACCTCCCAGCACATCCTTCTTCTCGTACAGATCCACCTCATGGCCCCGCAGCGCGCAGACCCTGGCCGCTTCCATCCCGGTGATGCCACCGCCTACAATGGCGATCTTCTTTTTCACGTCTGCCTTTTGGATATTGTAATGGTTCTCCATGCCGCATCTGGGGTTCAGGGCACAGGAGATATCCTTGGCGACTTTCTTCTCCTCGTCGAACTGGAAGATCCTGGCCAGGCAGCCGAAATGGCAGGCGATACAGGGACGGACATCATCTAATCTCCCATCTCTGAACTTATTGGCCAGATCCGCGTCTGCCAGCAGTGGCCGGCCCATGCCCATCATATCGATCTTCCCCTTCGCGATGGACTGCTCCGCCAGGTCGGGATCGTCAAACCGGCCGGCACAGATCACCGGGATATCCACTACCTTCTTGATAAAGGCCACATCCTCCAGATGCAGCGCCTTGGGCATGTAGACCGGCGGATGGGGCCAGTACCAGGCATCAAAGGTCCCGTTGTCGCAGTCTAACATGTCATAGCCCGCGTCCTGGAGCATCCTTGCAACCTTCTTGCTCTCCTCGTAGTCCCTTCCGAACTCTTCAAAGCTCTCTCCCGGGACCGCGCCCCGATTGAAGGCCTTGGTATAGCTCTTGACCGAATAGCGCAGGGACACGGGGAAATCCTTCCCGCATTTTGCTTTGATCGCCTGCACGATCTCCGTGGGGAAGCGCAGCCGGTTCTCCAGGGAGCCGCCATACTCATCCGTCCGTTTGTTAAATGCCGAGATGGTAAACTGATCCAGCAGATACCCCTCATGGACCGCATGGATCTCCACACCGTCGATGCCCGCATCCTTCGCAGCCTTGGCCCCGATAGCGAACCATTCCACATACTGGTGGATCTCTTCAACCGTCATCTCCCTCTGGATACCACTGGGATCCCATACATTGGGCAGAGCGGAAGGCGCTACATCTCCCGGGGCTCCAGATCTTCCAGACAAGGCGGAGATCATGACAAATACTTTGGAGCCATACTTATGTACGCCGTCTGCCAGATACTTCATATGCTCCGTGTAGCTGGCGGGATCGTTCATGATAGAAGGGAGCCGCCCGAAGCCAGGGACTTCTCCTCCTGGCGGAAGGCAGACCAGCCCTGTGATGATCAGTCCGGTGCCGCCCTTTGCCCGCTCGATGTAATAGTCGGCTCCATCCTTCGTGTAAGAGCCGTCCGGGTTCATCATACGGGGGGAACAGTTGCCCATGGGCATCAGTGCGATCCGGTTGGGGACCTCCACGCTGCCGATCTTCAGGGGTGAAAAAAGATGTTTGTAAGCCATATCTATGCCTCCTTTATTTTTTTGGGGATCTCTAAGCCTGCTGCCTAAGTCTGCTGCGACAAGGCTCTCAAGACCCCTTTTTTATCTGCTGTGCTTTCTTGTCGGATCTTGTCATGATCCAGTATAGAGCAGGCCGATCTTGATCGTCAATTTCCCCCTTTCTCCTTTGTTATAGATGACAATACACCCTTTTGGGGGATTGGCAACGATGACAACCAAAACGCTTTTTCCTCAGATCATTTTCTTTTTTCGCCATACTGTGCTACAATCTATCTGCAAAAATATCCGCAAAAAACAAAGGAGCCGCTTATGGGGATCTTGATCAAAAGCATTCTGGAACTACCTGTCATGGAGCAGGCACGACTGTTAGCCGGAGCCTCCGGCCTGCAGCGGACGGTCGAGGGGATCTCCCTTTTGGAGAGCACAGACAGTACAAGATACCTGACGAAAAACACGCTGGTCCTCAACAATTCCCAGCTGATCAAGGACCATCCAGATTGGAGCATGAACCTGATCTATGCGCTGCACAAAAAGGGTTGTTCCGGCCTGGCCGTCAAGATCGGACGCCATATCGACAGCCTGCCGGACCCCATCCTGTCCTCTGCCGAAAAACTGGGCTTCCCGGTGATCGCCCTGCCCCCCAATGTATCTCCGCAGAGCTGATCACCACCATCACCTATGAGGTCTTCCGCAGCCAGTACCATGACCCTTCTTTCAGCTATGACCAGGATTTTCTCATGTCCTTGCTGCTGGATGGCGAAAATAATATGGTGCTCCGGAACCAGGGTGTCGCCTTGGGATGGAGCCTTAAAAAATGCCTCGGCGTAGCCATCCTCTTCCCTCTTTATCCCGAAGCCCAGTCCCGGATACAGGGATTGTGCAGGCAGCATGGCTTCACCTGGATGCTCCCTACCCAGCGCCATTATATCCTGGTCAGCGACCTGCAGAGGACAAAGGAACCTGGGGAGATCTTGGAACAGTCTGCCTTTCATTTTGCCGATGCCCTTAGGAAAGAGCTGCCGGGATATGCGTTCCATATCGGTGTGGGACAGACCTATCAGAAGCTTTTGTATGCCTCAAAAAGCTTTAAGGAAGCCCAGATCGCTCTTACCGTGAACATCGGGGAACAGAAGGAACGGGAGAACCCCGTCACCTGTTTTTCAAGGATGGGCATTTTCCGCATCCTTTTAGATCCGGATAACAAAGAAGAGTTAGAAGAGATCACCGACCGATCCATCCATATCCTGGCACAGTATGACCGGGAAAATGGGACCGAATATTACAAGACCTTTCTCAGCTTTTATGAGCACGATTGTTCCATCAAAGAAACAGCTGCCGCCTTATATGTCCATTACAACACGATCCGGCACCGGCTTTCCGCGATCAATACCATCCTCGATACCACCATAACCGCCAGCCACTCCTTGAGTATCAAGGCATTGATGCTCATCTTACAATGGAGGAGGATATTCGACGAGATCCGATACTGATCTCTGTCATTTCATCCCCTCACCAGCACAGATCGTCAAGCAGCACAGATCGTCAAGCATCCCGGACCGGAGGCTATCATCCGTTAGGATGTGTGCCCGCCGGGTACAGAAAAAAACGCTGGGACCATACAGGTTTCCAGCGTTCTGCCCAACAAGATCTCGGCCCGGCTGCCGATCGGGCTTCTTTCAGCCCCAAAAAGACTCATGCTCTACCTTTTCATCACAAAGGATCGGTCATCGACCGCCCTCATGGTCGCTAAAATGCCATCCAGATGGTCATATTCATGCTGGATCAGTTCAGCCATATCATCATCCATACGCATCATCTGTTCCTGCCAGCTTTCATCGCGGTAACGCAGGATGCAATGGCGGTAGCGCTGCACCCGCACCAACAGACCAGGGAAAGACATACAGTCATCCATCACTTCCATCTTCTCATCTCCAAGGAATTCCAGAGAAGGGTTGATGATCACATATGGCCGGTCAGTCAAGATACAGATCAGCCGTTTCCTCACCCCGATCTGGGGCGCCGCGATCGCGCGGCCAAAGCCGTGGTCCCTGCGGATCTTCTTGATACAGTCAAACATGTCTGTAAAGACCGGTTTTAGTGCCCCTAACTCTTCTTTCTCCACTTCCTCTGCGATCTCATACAGCCTTGGATCCCCAAGCAGTACTATCTCCCGTTCCATTTCTTTGCTCCTTTTCTTTGTTCTTTTGAAAGATCGTTCCGTTCAGTCTGCGATCGATCTCCCTTCTTCCTTTCTCCAAAGTATACCATATTTCCCACGATCTTAAAAGCACCATATCGCCATGGCGTTGGCCACGAACGCAGCATCTTATAGTACTTGAGAGGGATACTATGAGATATTTTATAAGCTGATGCGGCCATGTGATCCGGATGAAGGGGAAGGCATGTGATCTGCAGGGGCGGTTGTCCAGAGCATGGATCAGTCAGGAACCAGATCCGTTAAGGAGCATAGGATATAGTAAGCCAAGCACGTAAGGGATCATTGCAGATCCTTCGGCCTTTCAAGGAGAGATCGAACGGAAAGAGGCCGGGAGCCTTTCCTGCATTGATAGGATAAACCTGGCGGCTGTGCGGGTCCTTTTATCATTCCCTAGGGAGGAGGTGAGATCGGATGTATGTAGATGCCCAAACGATCATAACGGCCGCCGCTTTTTCGGGGGCTATATCGGCGTTATTGGGCGCGCTTTTCGCGGCTTACCGCTGGTATCAGAAGCAGAACAAGCAGGACTGGGACATTAAGGCCATGAAGGAAGAAATGTGCCTTTTAACTTACGGCGTTTTAGCTTGCCTGCAGGGGCTTAAGGACCAGGGCTGCAACGGCTCAGTAACAGAAGCCATTGACAAGATCGAAAAACACATAAACCAGGAGGCGCACAAGTAGACCGCGCCGGATCGCAGAGCCGCACTGGCGCGGAAAAATTATAAGAGGAGGTGACACGATGGAACACATTGACTGGACGAGGAAGCTTACAAGCCGGAAATTTTGGACGGCGGTAGCTTCTTTCACTTCGATGATGATCTTAGCCACCGGCGGGACCAAAAACACCGCGACACAGGTAACGGCGCTCATTATGGCCGGAGCTTCCGTTGTCGCTTACATTATCGGCGAGGGATTGACCGATGCGGCCAACACCGATGTGGGGCTTGGCATCGAGACGAAAGGATCCAAGGAATAAGAGCAGATGATCCGGTCCTTTTTGTATTTTCTTGCGGATCAAAGGGGCTGCCGCAAAATAGCCGCTATATACAGGATATGGCGTTCTGACCCGATCGGTCACAGCCACATATCGTGTATAAGCTGCATTTTGCGACAGCCCCTATCTTTGATCCACCAAGTGGTCTTACTTAACGTTTATATGTTCCGATCCCATGAGATCTTAGTGAATGATCGGATCATTCCTTAAAATAGTGATGATCGTTGATCATTTGCCCATAATGGTTTTGCCAGCTGTACGGCCAGATGTCATAGCTTCAAGGAGACCAGCGACTGTACGTCCGCCAGTAACCTCACCAGCGGCGTATAATCCAGGGATCGTATCGCCATCAGTACCAATGACTTCAGCACTTGTATTAACCTTTAAGCCACCTTTCGTGATGTGCGCTGAAGGAGTCCTGGGGCCAGCATAGAAAGGCGCTTCAAAGATGCCAGGGTTACCGTCAGGGTTGATAAAGTCGCCTCCAAAAGAAGCACGATCGAATTCCGGGGGTAGTGTAAAAAAGTTTGTGTCTTAGGTAAAAAATGGCTCCTTTTTGGTAAGGATCAAGATATGGAAATTCTTATCGAAAAGGAGTATTTATATGCCAGTAGCAAAGGAACAGATTCGACAGATTATTGCAGACAACAACTTAAACAGTGTGGCAGATGTCTACACGCTCCTGAGGGATGGATTCAAGGACATCCTGCAGGAACTTATGGAGGCAGAGCTGGATGCGGCACTGGGCTATGAAAAGAACCAGAAAGGCGACATGGACAGCGCCAACAAGCGCAACGGCCATTCCCCCAAGAAGCTCAAGAGCCAGTATGGGGAGTTCCAGATCGACGTCCCCCGTGACAGGAACGGCGAGTTCGAGCCGAAGATCGTCCCCAAGTACCAGAGGGATGTCTCCGGGATCGAGGAGAAGGTCATCTCGCTCTACAGCAGGGGGATGAGCACCAGGGACATCCATGACCAGCTGCAGGACCTCTATGGGATAGAGATGTCCGCAGAGATGGTCAGCAAGATCACGGACAAGATCCTGCCGGAGATCAGGGAATGGCAGTCCCGACCTCTCAACCCGGTCTACCCTTTCGTGTTCATGGACTGTATCCACTACAAAGTCCGGGAGGACGGGCGGATCCTGAGCCGTGCGGCCTATGTAGTGCTGGGCGTCACGACAGAAGGGTACAAGGAGATACTCAGCATCACAGTAGGTGCCAACGAAAGCTCAAAGTTCTGGCTGGGGATGTTGAGCGACCTGAAGGACCGGGGAGTACAGGACGTGCTGTTCTTCTGCGAGGACGGCCTGCCGGGCTTCAAGGAGGCGATCAGCGCCGTATTCCCGCAGGCCCAGATCCAGCGGTGTGTCATCCACATGCTGCGCAACTCCTTCAAATATGTGAACTACAGTGACCTGA
>CAJUFE010000013.1:0-84004 GCA_910585635.1 uncultured Lachnospiraceae bacterium
CTGCCTTTCGCAGATGGGGAAAATCTGCGAAATATTAGGGGTGGTTATTTCCTAAAAATGTGTTTTTGTAAGATAACAACTACAAATAACTAACTGATATTTATAATATGTGGCGGCGATCTACGGAGCTGTGGATAGAAGATCGCCATTTAAGTCATAAGGTAAGGACCAGTTAGATGCAGTCTGGTTTGACTGTGCTATAGAGAGGGCCACCGGTCTAGTGACAGACCATGCTTTTTAGGATGATAACTACAAATAATCATAAATTATTTAAAAAATATCAAAGCAAAAAGGGACATTGCCTAGCGCTATGGGCTCAGGATATAGTGTGGCCGCTACGGGTGGATGTCCATGTTGTCCCGCAAGGATGGAGGTGTTTCCTGGATGAGGATAGGGCGAGGTCCGCAAGAGCAGATCGATGGTTTTATCGACAGCCTGGTCATGGACCGAGGATCCGATGAGAGGACAGCCAAGGCATACCGGCTGGATCTGGAGCTTTTTTTTCGCTGGCTGGAGGGATCGGAAGGTCTGTTAGGGGAGAGCCGGCCAGGGGAAGAGTTGTCAGAGACGGGTCAGGCAGAGGAAGGTCTGTCAGAGGGGGGCCAGCCAAAGGAGGGTCTGTCAGAGGAGGGCCAGCCAGGGGAAGGTCTGTCAGAAAGTGGCCAGCCAAAGGAGGGTCTGTCAGAGGAGGGCCAGCCAGGGGAAGGTCTGTCAGAGGAGGACCAGGCAGAGGATGATCTGTCGAGGGATGGCCGGTCCGGATATGCTCTGGAAAGGGCTATGGAGTCTTATCTGGCCCATCTTTCCGGTGAGAAAGGCCTCCGTTTTTCTACGATCTGCAGGAAGCACCGGGTGTTTGGCTATTACCTATCATATCTGCAGGACCTGGGGATCCTTCAAGATATCAGCCCCCTGGAGCCGCCAGAGCCGCCAAAGGAGAGGCCTGTTGACAGCTTTTTGACTAAGAAGGAGGTCGATGCCTTTTTCCACGCGATCGACCGGGAATATATGGCGCTGGACAGTGATTTCCGCAGGCGGGTCTGCCTTCGTGACCAGGTGATGATGGAGCTCCTTTTTTACCACAGGATCGAGATCAGTGAGCTGCTGCGCCTGGAGGTGTCCGATTATGACAGACAGGCGGCGGTGCTGAAGATCCGGAGGAAGCGGGAAAGGGACCGGACCGTCCACCTCTTCTCCCACGCGCTCCAGGAGCAGATGATGCGGTGGCTCCAGGAGCATGCCTATTTCGAACATGGAGAGGCGTATCAGGACAGGATGTTCTTGTCTAAGCTGGGGAAGCCGCTGTCTATGAAGATGGTGACCAATATATTCGAGAAATATCGGGTGCTGGCGGGGATCGAGAAAGCGTGTACGCCTAAGGATCTGAAGAATGGGCTGGGGAGATATGCGGAGGAAGTGGTGAGGGAGAGGTGTTGAGAGGAGATGACGTGCGCTGATCTAAAGGCACGGGAACACTTCTGAACAGACGATGAGCAGATGGAAAGGATACATGACAAGATGCCACAGCACGTATATATCATTGGCGCAAAAGGGGTCTCTTTTTATGGCGGATATGAGAGCTTTGTCCAGAAACTCCTGGAATATCATCAGGAGGATCAAGATATCCAATACCATGTCGCCTGTAAGGCAAATGGTGAGGGAAGGATGGACGTATCAAAGTTAGAGGGCGCATCTTGGATCGCCAAGGACCGATTTACGTACTGCAATGCCGATTGTTTCCTCATCCAGGTCCCTCAGTGGATGCGGTCAGCCCAAGCCATTGTATATGATGTAAAAGCTTTAAAAGAATGCTGCAGACACATAAAAGAAAATGGGATCAAAAGGCCAGTCATCTATATCCTGGCCTGCAGGATAGGGCCATTTGTACATAGCTATGTAAAGAAACTGCATAAGCTTGGCGCAAGGATCTATCTGAACCCTGACGGACACGAATGGAAACGGGCAAAATGGTCTGCCCCTGTACGCAGATATTGGAAAGAGTCTGAGCGGCTGATGGTTAGATATGCTGACCTGGTGATCTGCGACAGTGTAAATATCGAAAGATACATCCAAGAGCAGTATAAACAATATAGCCCGAAAACGACTTACATCGCTTATGGGGCGGAAACAAAAAAGAGCAGTCTGGCCGATGACGATCCCAGATATATCGCATGGCTAAAAAAACATGGGCTGACCCAGTATTACACGATGATCTCCAGATGTGTGCCGGAAAATAATTATGAGACGATCATCCGGGAGTTTATGAAAAGCCACAGCAAAAAGGACTTGGCGATCATCTCGACTGATAATCCGAAACTGACGGATGAGTTGGAGAAAAAACTGCATTATAAGCAGGATGGGCGGATCAAATTCGTTGGCACAGTATATGACCAGGAGCTGCTCACTAAGATCCGGGAAAATGCGTACGGTTATCTGCATGGTCACTCTGTGGGAGGGACGAACCCGTCTTTATTAGAAGCATTGGGTGCTACAAAGCTGAACCTGCTCTTTGATATCGGGTTTAATCGAGAGGTGGCCGGGGATACGGCGCTTTATTGGACGAACGAAGAAGGGGATCTAGCTGCGTTGATCGATGAAGCAGACGCGATGCGTGAGGAAAAGATCATAGAGCTTGGTCTAAACGCAAAACAACGGATAATAGATCATTATGGCTGGAGATCGATCGCAGATAAATATAAAAGCGTTTTTGCTTATCAAAAGAAGGTGGATAGATGCGTATCGGGATAGATGCACATATGCTGGGAGACCATTCCGGAGGAAATGAAAGCTACTACTCAAATATATTAAAGAACATGTGTCCGGATAATGATATGGAATTATATCTTTTCGTTAGGAAAGATATCGATACATCTGACTATCAGGATAAATTTAATATTGTAGAGTTTAAAGAAACAGATGCATTTAAACGGAATTTTTTGGAATTGCCTAGGCTGTGTAAGGAATATAAGCTGGATCTGCTCCACATGCAGTATTTTATACCATTTAAAAGATATTGTCCTGTAGTATGTACGATACATGATATATGTTTTGAACATTATAAAGATATCTTTACTAAAAGAGAATATATAAGGCAAAAACTGCTGATCCCGTATGCGGCTAAACATTCTATAAAGGTATTTACAGTATCTGAAGATGCAAAACGGGATATCGTCCGCCACTATAAAGTATGTGCTGAAGATGTGGTCGTTACATATAATGCTGTGAATGATTGTTTTAAGGTGCTTTCTGAGCCGGAGTTACGGGAAGATGGATTGAGAAAGAAGTTTGGTATTGGCCCTTCAAGATATATCTTGAGCGTTGGGAACCTTCAGCCGAGAAAAAACCTTCCTCGACTGATCCGGGCTTTTTCAAAGTATGAAAAGAAAAGTGCAAACGATGTAAGATTGGTGATAGTGGGAAAAAAAGCCTGGATGTATGATGATATCCTAAAAGAAGCCTGCGAACAAACAGAAAAGATCACATTTACAGACTATGTGTCTGGAAAAGACCTGATCCGTCTATACAATGCCGCCACTTGTTTTGTGTATCCTTCTTTTTTTGAAGGATTTGGGATCCCACCATTAGAAGCAATGGCATGTGGGACACCTGTAGCTGTTTCAGATAAGACTTCCCTTCCGGAAGTGGTCGGGGATGCAGGGATCTATTTTGATCCTTTTAATGAAGATGAGATAGTTGCATGTATAGAAAAGTTGATGAGAAAAGACTATATGGATGAAGAGATCAAAAGGCGGATGGGACAACAGGTGGAGAGGTTTGATTGGGGGCGATCGTCAGATCTGATCTTGCAGACATATAGAGATATTTTGAAATCCTCATAGATGTATCGGAGGCTGATCATATATAAATTAGGAGGAGGCAATGAAAATTGCGCTGATATATCTTTCAGATTATGAAAATTGGCCCATGGGAGGTATGCTCAATTACATACGAAATATAGTCCCAGGTCTGAGCGATCATGACAGATGGGAGTTAGATCTATGGGGTGGAACAAAAGCTGGAGAATGTAGGTCGACTTTTAAAATAAATGATCGATCATATGATTTTGAAAGATATACATCTTTTTATACAGAAAATAAAATCATTCCAAATTTTGTAATGAGTTTTTTGTGTGCATTGATCCGCGCAAGAAAGTTTAAAAGATATGATGTGATATATTCACATACTGCAGCTACAACGATCGCCCTGAAATTGGCCCATCCCAAGCAGTGTGTTATCCACCATCAGCATGGTTTATCATATAAAAGGAATAAAGGGTTTACAAGAATTCTTAATATTGGTTATACGATCGCGCAGTTTATGGCGGATGCAACATTATTTGTTGCGAGTGAAAATGAGGTGGATGTTCATAAAAAGGGGAAACCTTTTTTTAAAAGAAAAACGTTTTACGCAGTAGGTAGTCCGATAAACTACAAAATGATCTTTTCGGCATCATCAAACAGAAAGGTACATGATGATATTAGATTTATATACACAGGGAGGATAGATGCATGGAAAAATGTAGAGTTGTTGATCCATTCCTTTAATCTTTTTTTGGAGGAAGGTAATAAAGGACATCTGACAATAGTTGGCGATGGCCCACAGTTCAATTATATTAAGGAAAAGATATCGGATATGGGTCTTGATCAGTCGATCGAAATGGTTGGTAGACGGAGAGGAGAGGAGATCATAAAATATCTTTCTGAAAGTGATATATTTCTTTTTCCTTCAAAAGGAGAAGGGGTATCGCTATCATTATTAGAAGCGTTTGCAGCGGGCTTACCTGCTGTATCCTTTAATGTTATCGGTGTCAACGATCTTGTGGAGAATGGTAAAACAGGCGTAGTTGTTGAAGCAATGGATGCCGAAGCATATAAAGAAGGGATAATTTCATTGAGCAAAACTTATAAAGGCATGATCGATGATTGTAGAATGGTTGCAGAAAAATATGATAGCGAAAAGGTGGTAAATATCATCATAAATATAATTTTGAATGAGATGAGTAAGGTAACGAAGAGATGATGAAGATGAAATTATCAAAACAAGATTTGTGGATATGTATATACCTTTATTTTGTATTTCAAACGTTCTTTCAGAGTATCTCAACGGGCCTTATACATACTATGTTCAAATATTCAGATGATGTTCTTGTTTTATCCTTGTTTCTGCTTTTGATGATCAAGGCCGCGAGAAATAAAGTGAAACTTAGTCGGGATGAAAAGCAAATATTGATAATGTACGGGATATTTGAATCACTCGGGATATTGTTTGGCTTATTAAGTGATCACCAAAGAGCCATTTATGTATTTTTAGACGGATTTACATGCGCTAAATTCTTGATCCTGTTTTTTTCAGCTCAAATTTTATCAAGTGGTAGATTGAGCGAAAGGTGGATGCTGAAATATAACCCGCTCTGTAAAATAGTAGCTGTTTTGCTTTTTTTCCTGTTGGTACACGAATTGTTTTTTTGCCCATTTTTTGAAAAAGCAGAATATAGGTATTTTACACATTCTTTGAAGTTTTTTTTTACGCATCCAGAAGGATTGGCCAGAGCATCGGCGGCTTTTATATACCCGTTAGCATATAATATGAGATTTCATAAAAAGAATATGAAATATATTTTGATGCTTTGCATTGTTATGTTATTTACTTTTAGGTCAAAGTCGATAGCAGCTATGTTTGTGATCCTCGCGATCTACTTTTATAAAAAGGTTCTCAATGGAAAGCACATTTCTGTATTATTTGTTGGAATTGCAGCAATGGCATTATTTATTGGATACGATCAAATTAAATATTATTATGGACATGCGTTGATCGGAAGAACAAAGTTATTGACAGATTCGATATACTTGGCAAATAAAATGTTTCCATTTGGATCTGGATTTGGGTCATTTGGTTCAAATGTTGCACTTGATCATCATTCATCTTTGTATGAGGCAATGGGGTATTTTACTGCAGAGAATCCTTGGGCAGTAAAAGAATATTTAAATGATGCTTTTTGGCCTATCATTTTTGCTCAAGTAGGATGGATAGGAAGTATCTTTTTCATTATTACGATAGGATGGTTCCTAAAAGTAGGTGTGGATTATTATAAAAAAGATTTTTACGTTGCATGGGTATTTATATCGGTGATCATGTACGATCTGGTATCTACATTAGCCTCTTCAGCCTTTTTCCATCCAATTTCATTGTCTTCGTATTTACTTTTAGGATTGATCATATCATCGGTATCATCAGATAAGAACAAGAAAGAAGAAAAAAATCATGAAGGTCGCATATATATCAGCTAAAGAAGATCCAGAGCATAGTGGGGTCTATAAAAAGATCAGAGGTCAGATCCAGGGCCTCAAAGATAGTGGGATCGATGTGGAGCTCATTGAAAATAAAGGGATCAAAAGATGGAAAAAAGCACTTCCATTTAGCACACGTTCATATGACTGGGGAAAAATAGATATTCCAAATGATACAAACGTGATATATATCAGATATCAATTAAGTGACTTCCCCTTTGTACGAGCTTTAAAAAGATGGAAAAGAAAATATCATAATATCCCTATAATATTAGAGATACCTATGTATCCATATATAAACGAGTTGAAAGAAATATCAAATGGAATAACTCTTTTCAGGGATAGATTTTATAGTAGATATATTCATAAGTATGTAGATAGGATCGTTACTTTTACATCTCATGAGGAGATATTAGGTGTCAAGACGATCCAGATGGTCAATGGGATCGAGGTAGATAATGTAAAGCCTAAAAAACCATTGAAGAAAAGAGATCAGATAAATATCATAGCAGTGGCGTTGGTCAACTTTTCTCATGGCTATGATAGATTGATAGAGGGGATGAAAGAATACTATAATGTTAATAAAGGAAAAAAGAATGTAGTATTTCACTTAGTTGGTGAAGGCAGTGCATTACCAAAACTTAAAAAAATGGTTATTGATGATGGTTTAGAGAAGCATGTTATCTTTTATGGTTTTAAATCTGGCGAAGAACTTGATCAGTTATACGATCAGGCAGATATCGGCATTGATGTATTAGGCGGGCATAGAAAAGGGGACTTCTGGTTCGGTACATTAAAGAGCCGAGAATATTTAAGTAAAGGACTTCCTTTTATAACAGAATATGAAGTGCCAGATAACTTGAAACCAATCCAAAAATATATTTTAAAGGTACCAGATGATGAGTCTCCTGTTGATATTAAAGAGGTGATCCGGTTTTATGAGCGGATAGCAGAGGAGGATCCGACTAAAGATATGAGGGATTTTGCTAAAGGATATTGCGATGTAAGTGTAGTCATGAAACCTCTTATCGATCATCTGAAAGGCGTGGTTTTATGAAAGAGTATGGAGGGTGCCTTCATTTTGAAATACTAGAAAGCATAGGACAAGCTAAAGGTGGATATTATGCTGCATTTCAAGAACACAAAGTCGATGTAGATTGTGGAAGATCTGCGATCCAATGGATCCTTAAAGATAGAAGTATAAAAAGGATCTGGCTTCCAGTCTATAATTGCCCATTAGTCGAAAAAAGGATTGTGGATGTAAGCGATGTAAAGATCATTTGGTATAATCTGTCGGAAGATTTTTTGCCACAGATAGATTTTGGAAAGTTATGTAAGGGAGATGTGATCCTTTGGATAAACTATTACGGTATAATGCCAGAAAAAACAATTGATAAAGTCGCTAGCATACAAAAAGAGACGTTGGCCAGGATCATCATAGATAATATACCTGCATATTTTTCTAAGCCAAGGATGGATGTTTTAAATATTTATTCCTGTAGAAAATTTTTGGGTGTACCCGATGGTGGACATGTTATAGGAAATGCTGTTATGTGTGAGGAGCTTCCAGTTTATCAAACTTCGGAAAATTTTCTGTATCTGTTAAAAGCCATTGAATCAGGATCAAATTCAGCATATCCAGATTATCAGCTTAGCGAAAAAAGATTTTTGCGATCAAAAGAGATATATGGTATGCCAATATTGACAACAAGGATACTAGAATTTGTCGATTATGAAAATGTTATTGCAGTCCGTAAAAAAAATTTCCAGAGATTAGAGGCTTGTCTTGGAAAATTTAATAGATTAAAGATAAACATGGAAACAGATACCCCGTCGGTATATCCTTTCCTTACAGATGATAGCGACTTGAGGGGAAGATTGTTAGACAACAATATTTATATATCTCAATTTTGGAAACATGTCTTATCAAGTGAGAAGGCCAATTTGTTTGAAAAAGACCTGGCGAAATATCTGATCCCTTTACCGATCGATCAAAGATATGGTTTAAGTGATATGGATATCATTTCAGATAAAGTGGTCCGACTATTGAAAGATAAGAGAGGATAACACTATGCATAGGGAATTGATGATGGATCCAAAAGAAAAAGAAAATTACAAAAAGTTCTGTGAAAAGACCTATATCCCTATTTTTTCTGAACCGTGGTGGCTGGATGCAGTATGTGGCCCGCTAAATTGGGGAGTGCATGTCTTGGAAAAAAGCGGTCAATTTCTTGGGGCAATGCCTTACTATGTGGAAAAAAGAAACGGCTTTGAAATAATCACGAAGGCGCACCATTCTCAAAATAATGGGATAATCATGAACTACCTTCCGGGAATGAAATATGTTGCTAAGTTAGATAGGCAAGAAGAAGTTATCAATTCTATGTGTGACTATATTGAAAGCTTAGGTGTAGATAAGTATGAACAGCAGTTTCACTATAGCTTTACAAATATCTTACCATTTAAGTGGAGGGGATATAACGAAATGGTTAGATATACTTATGTGATCGACGACACATCGGATATGGATAAAGTAAATGCCGATTTTAAATATGTAGTGAGAAATCAGATAAAAAAAGCAGAAAAGATCGTGTCGGTAAAAGAAGGGATGGATATAGAAAAGTTTTATGAGATCAACAGGTTAAGTTACGATAGGCAAGGAATAGATGTTCCGTTTTCGATGAAGCTTTTAGAGAGGATCGAGGAAACTTGTGTGATCCATGATTGTAGAAAAATATTGTATACCGAAGACAAAGAGGGAAAGATCCATAGTGCAGCCTATTTGGTCTGGGATGACCAGTCCTTATATTTTTTGATCAATGGTATTGATAGTGAGTATATGTATAGTCAATCCAATTCTTTGTTGATAAGAGAATCTATCAGAGTTGCCCATGATCTTGGAAAGAAATTCGATTTCGAAGGAAGTGTATTACAACCGATCGAACATATTTTTCGTGGATTTGGAGCAGAGCAGAAAATGTATTTTAGGATATATAGGTCCTTTAATAAAAATATGGATGAATGCATGGTAAATTCGTGGTCAAAAAATGCGGCTGTATTTTAATGGAGGAAAAGAGGATGGCTATTAAGGAGTTATTATTATCAAAGATCGAGAATAGAGAGATCGTAGTTGGGGTTATCGGACTAGGTTATGTTGGGCTTCCTTTGGCTGTTGAAAAAGCTAAAGCGGGGTTTAAAACGATCGGATTTGACGTTCAAAGAGAAAAAGTGGACATGGTCAATGAAGGAAAAAACTATATAGGTGATGTGGTCGATGCCGATCTTAGCAGGTTAGTCGCCGAGGGGATGCTTAAAGCAACTTCAGATTTTAATTTTATAAAAGATGTGGATTTTGTTGCGATCTGTGTGCCAACACCACTTGATCCTCATCAAGAGCCGGATATCAGCTTCGTTAAGACTTCAACCGAGTCTATTTCAAGATATTTAAAGCCAGATACGATGGTGGTCTTGGAGTCTACAACATATCCAGGTACAACTGAAGAACTTATCAAGCCTATATTAGAAGAAGGTAGTGGTTTAAAGTGTGGAGAAGATTTCTACTTAGGATTCAGTCCAGAAAGGGTCGATCCGGGAAATTTGATCTATAAAACTAAAAACACACCGAAAGTTGTTGGTGCTATCGGTGAAGATGCAGCAGAAGTCATATCAGCAATGTATAGAGCGGTCCTTGATGGAGAGGTTTTCACTGTGTCTAGTCCTGCGGTTGCTGAGATGGAAAAAATTTTGGAAAACACATATCGTAATATCAACATCGGCCTAGTCAATGAACTTTCAAGACTCTGCAATAAAATGGGGATCTCAGTTTGGGAAGTGATCGATGCCGCAAAAACTAAACCATACGGTTTCCAGGCATTTTATCCGGGGCCTGGTCTTGGCGGACATTGTATCCCTCTTGATCCATATTACCTTACTTGGAAAGCACGGGAGTATGGCTTCCATACGACTCTCATTGAAAACAGTATGGTGATCAATGATAGCCAACCGGAATATTGTGTGGAAAGGGCCATGCATATCCTGAACCGCAAGTATAAGGCCATTAATGGGGCGAAGATCCTGGTACTCGGTGTCGCTTACAAGCAGGATATTGATGATTATAGAGAGAGTCCAGCATTGACCTTGATCGATGAGCTGGACAAGGTTGGGGCTGATATAGAGTATTACGATCCTTGGGTATCTACATATAAACGTCATAAGAAAGAATTCTTTAGTATTAAGGATCTTACGCCAGAGAATGTACAACAATATGACCTGGTATTGATCGCTTGTGCACATACAAATGTTGATTATGATATGGTGCAGAAAAATGCAAAGATGATATTTGATACTAAGAACGCGATGAAGGAGATCGCTGATAGAGAAAATATCGAAGTATTGTAAAAAAGGAGATTGGAGAAGTATTTTTGAAAAGTGAAAAGAACAGCAATAAGCTGGTTATGTATAACGCACTTAGTACGATGATCTTGTATGCGATCACATTTTTCAGTGCTCCTCTTTTTTCAAGATTGCTTGGTACTGATGGATATGGGATCGTACAGGTTTATAATACTTGGGTTTCATTTTTTGTGGTCATTGTTGGCCTTCATACCAGAGGCACCTTATCCATAGCAAAGGTGAATTTTGGCGAGAAGGAGTTTTTAGGATATCAATCAAGTGCCTTATTTCTTTCGTTAGTAGGTTTTGTGATAGGACTCATCATCGTGATCATCATAAGTCCAGTGCTCGTTCCGTTTTTTGGATTGGATACCAGATATCTGATCCTTATGACGATCCATAGCTTTGGTGTATACTGTGTCTACTTTGTGAACACTAAATTTACCTATGAAATGAAAGCCCAGGTCAATCTGCTTATTTCTGTGATGTTAGCGCTTGTAAATTTTTTCCTTTCTTATGTTCTGATCAAGAACCTGCATGTGGAACATTTATATACAGGACGTATCGTCGGAATGGCGATCCCATATATCTTAGCCGGTATCCTGATCTTGATATATGTGTTTAAGCAAGGAAAGACATTTTTTAACAAAAAGTATTGGGGGTTTTGTCTGCCGTTATGTTCTCCACTTATATTTCATGGGATATCCGGGATCATATGTGCATCTAGTGATAGGGTTATGATACAGCAGATCATTGGACCAGCAGCTGTTGGTATATATGCTTTAGCATATAATTTTGCGAATATCATGGACTCTATCTGGAATGCTTTACATAATGCATGGGATCCTTTCTTTTTTGAATATGTAAAGCAAGATCGATATGATGGACTGGCAGTGAGATCAAAGGATTATATCAGGATATTTACTTGCCTATCGATAGGATTTATCTTGCTGACCCCAGAAGTCTTTCAGGTCTTTGCTGCAGAGGAGTACTGGGAAGGGGCAAAGATCATACCGGTCATTATATTGAGTCAGTACTCGATATTTGTATATGCGTTTGCTGCAAATTATGAATTTGCTTTCAAGCGGACAGATGTTGTTGCGGCTGGGTCAGTAGTAGCGGGTTTGGCGAATGTTATCTTAAACCTGCTATTGATCAATGGGATGGGGTATTTTGGGGCAGCTATTGCAACTTTATTATCCAATGTGATCCTGGCGGCCATACATATCATATTTGCGAAGAGACTTGTCGGAAAAAGATGGGTCTATCGGCTAAAGATGTTTGTGATACCTGTAGTGGGACTAGTCTTTGCGACAACGCTATATTATATATGTTATCCGATGTGGCTTATCCGTTGGGCGATAGCTGCATCAGTCGGTGTATATATGATAAGAAAGATATACAAAAACAGAAGGATTTTTTAAGAAAATGGATCAAGAAGAGGTTATACAGATGGATCATATAAAAACGCCATATTATGACTTTTTTAAATTAGAAAAAGAGATGAAGTTATTTTCATTTCAACATAAGGGCGTATATTATTGGCAATTGATCAGGTTCGGATTATTGAAGAAGATAACTATTAGCAATGCTCAAGTTTCGGGCAGAAAAGCCGACAGGTCGATAGCAAAAGAGATACTCGGTGCCTATAGAGATTCGAACCGGACCAGGAAAGCCTATAAGAAAGCTAAGAAGGTAGATGTGATAAGGATCCGTCCGATCGTTACATTATCGAAGGATGGTAAGCTGGATGATCACCAGTATGATCATATGGAACTGGACAGATCCCTAAGAGTGATGGATCTATATGCACTGGGAGATTATACAAATGTCCCAGACTGTGCAGAGTATACACTGTCCCAGGCTGAAGCAAGGCTGATCATCTGGAAAATAAAAAGAAAGATCTTGGGAGAAAAAAAGCTGGACATAAAACAGAAAGAAAGCCTTGAAAGATTTCTGAAAAAGATCGATGAGATCTATGGGACCAGATCTGAGATCGATATCATTGAGGATGATATCCAGTATATGGTAGCCTCTCACAGATTTTATAAGGAACGATATAAAAAGATATTTGCAGAGATATCTCCAAAAGTGATAATGGTCTATCCATATTATGATGAGCATATGTTTTCTGCAATGGCAGCTGCAAAGGAAATGGGGATCAAGTCGATCGAGATACAGCATGGGAGGATAAATTCTCATGGGGCATATTGGTATGAAGATCAGGGAGAAGAAGGGAAGATATTGCCAGATCATTTCTTTGTATATGGGAAGTGGTGGATAGAACAGATTAAGCTCCCTGCATTCTGCAAGCCTGTAGGAGTAGGTAATGCCTATCTAGAGTCACAGCTGAGGCTATATCCCAGGATGGATGTGGATAAGATGACCGTGTCTGTCTTCTCTAGTCTGCAGAATGGGAAGGAACTATCTGGATTTGTAGCTCAACTAGATGCTCTAACATATAAAAAAGATATACAGATATTATATAAGTTGCATCCGAATGAGAGAAGATCCTGGAAGACAGATTACCCATGTCTTGTTGACTTGAAAAAAACGAAAGTTCTTGATGATGAGACAAGTGTATATGATATTTTTTCGAGATCTAAAGTTGTTCTGGGGATTAATTCAACAACTTTTTTCGAGGCGACTGCATATAAGGAGATCAGGATCCTTATATATCTGAAAGGAGATCATAGTCCAATGAAGCCGTTGTTGGATAATGGCTTAGCTGTGGGGATATCAAACGCTGAAGAGTTTGTTCAATTTCTTGATAGTTTGGATGATCAGACTGTTAAGGAGAGAACAGTTGACTTTGAGCTATGGGAGGGACAGGCGAAAAGAAATATTTCAGATATGATTTTTAAGATATTAAATAGCGGATAAGGGTCATGTGATCAAGGCTATGATGAAAATCTATTAAATATATTAATTAGATAGATCAATCCAGATATGATCTAAACAAAATTTTAGGAGGTAGATCATGATAACAGCAGTAATAGCCGTTCGTGCGGGAAGTACTCGTGTTAAAAATAAAAACACTCGTCCTTTTGCAGGCACAAATTTATTAGTACATAAGATACGACAGCTTCAAAAGGTGGACGAGATAGATGATATTGTCGTTACTTCCGATTCTGATGCAATGCTGGAGATGGGAAGGGAAAATGGTACATTGATATTTAAGAGAGGTCCAGAATATTGTGATGAAAAAACAAAGTCAATGGGTGAGGTGATCGCGCATGTGTGTGAAAATATATCTGGCGAGACGATCGTGTGGGCTCCATGTACAATGCCATTGATAGAGCCTTTTGTATATAAAGATGCTATAGATACATATTTTCAAAAAATATCGATGGGTCATGATTCCTTGTTTACGGCTGAAGAATTTCGGAGATTTTTATGGGATGAAAACGGACCGCTTAATTATGAACCTGGAGTAAAGCAAGTTCCATCCCAACAACTAAAACCGCTATATAACAGCGTTGGAGGGATTTTTATCGCGCCGAGAGTGGAGATGATCAAGTGGAGATATTATTTTGGCCCTCATCCATATATGTATTTGTTGGATAAATATTCATGCGTCGATATTGATGATGAGACTGACCTGATATACGCAAATATATTGTATGATATGCACCATAAAGATGACTGCTAGAGGCTAAGAACCTGGAGGAAAAAATGGCAAATAAAAGTATTTATTTGGGAGGATATCTGATAAATGAAAATTCTATCCCATATTTGATCGCAGAGATTGGGATCAATCATAACGGAGATTTAAATATAGCCAAACGATTGATTGATGCGGCTTTTGCAATAGGCTGGAGTTGTGTTAAATTTCAAAAGAGAGAACCTAGCATTTCTGTGCCGGAATCCCAGAAAAATGTGATGCGGCAGACACCTTGGGGTATGATGACTTATCTGGAGTATAAAAAAAGAATTGAATTTGGAAAAAAAGAGTACGATTATATTGATAGATATTGTGCAGAAAAACCGATAGCATGGTCAGCATCACCTTGGGATCTGCCATCTTTGGATTTTCTTCTTCAATATGATGTTCCATTTATTAAAATCGCTTCAGCTGATAACGGGAATGAAGAATTGATACGGGAGGTTTGTAAGGCTGATAAACCAGTGATCATATCCGATGGGATGTGCACGATAGATGAGCTGGATAAAACCGTTTCTTGGCTTGAACGATATGGTAATGGAGATTATATTTTGCTTCATACTAATTCAACATATCCAGCTCCTGTAGATAGATTGAATCTTGCGTTTATGAATACAATAAAAGAACGATATGGTTGTATAGTTGGGTATAGCGGACATGAACAAATGCTAGAACCAACAGTTGCGGCAGCTGTAATGGGTGCGAAAGTTATTGAACGTCATGTTACGATCTCGCATGATCTGTGGGGGACGGATCAGAAGTCAAGTCTTGCAATAGGAGCAATGGATATTTTATATAAACGGTGTATGACCTCATTAGATGCAATAGGAAATGGAAAAGAAAAAAGTTTCGATGAAGAGGAACAGCTAAAAAGAAAAAAATTAAGAGGATAAAGAAGTTTGGTTTAAAGATATATATTATGGATAAAAGAAAGCGGTGATATAGCTCATGACAGTCAATGGAAAAGAGATCACGACGATTTTTTATGATTTTGATGGAGTAATGACTGATAATCGTGTGATCTTAAGTCAAGATGGGATTGAAAGTGTGGTTGTAAATCGTTCAGATGGTTATGCGGTCGCGCAATTTAAAAAAGCAGGTATAGATCAGATCATTGTATCTACGGAATCAAATCCAGTTGTAAAACAGCGTGCTGATAAACTTCAAATCCCGGTTTTATCAGGTACACTCGATAAAGGAAAAACTATTAAAGATTATTGTGCGAGAAAACGTATAAATTTGATCAATACATTGTTTGTTGGAAATGACTCGAATGATATTCCAGCATTCGACGTTGTTTCTATAAAGGTATGCCCAAAAGATGCTCAAAAAGAAATTTATGAGCGGGCAGATATTATTATCCCGGTTAATGGTGGCGATGGTGTGATACGCGAATTATATCGAATATTGCATAGTTGACAAGGCGCATAAAAATGTATTGACTAGTGATGGCGGTTTTATGGACGAATGAAGATGGAGATCACAATTTTAATGCCCTGTCTAAATGAGGCAGAGACGATTGGTGTTTGTATCGAAAAAGCGAAACGATTTTTGCTAGAGAATAAAATAGATGGTGAGATATTGGTCTCTGATAATGGCAGTACGGACGGCAGCATAGCTATCGCAGAAAATGCAGGGGCCCGGGTCATCCATGTGCCGGATAAAGGATATGGCAACGCATTGAGGACTGGTTGTGAAAATGCGTATGGAAAATATGTGATCATGGGAGATGCTGATGACAGCTATGACCTTTTCCATTTGATGCCCTTTTGGAAAAGTTAAGAGAAGGATATGATCTGGTGATGGGTAACCGTTTTCAGGGTGGTATTGAAAAAGGTGCTATGCCATGGTCACATCGATATATAGGAAACCCAGTCTTATCATTTCTTGGCAGGATATTTTTCAGAAGTAAGATCAGAGACTTCCATTGTGGTCTAAGAGGATATAATAGAGAGAGCATGATGCAGTTAGACCTTAAGACCACAGGAATGGAGTATGCCAGTGAGATGATCGTCATGGCAGAACTCAATGATCTTAGGATAGCAGAGATCCCTACTACTTTAAGTAAGGATGGTCGGAGTAGGCCTCCTCACTTGAACACCATTTCGGACGGGTGGAGGCATTTGAAATTTTTGTTTATGTACTGCCCGGATTGGTTGTTCCTGTATCCGGGGATAGTGTTATCTGTGATCGGTCTGCTGGGAGAAAGTATACTTTCATTAGGACAAGTCCGTATAGGTGCCGTGGTCTTCGGTATACATACACTACTATACTGTATGCTGTTTTTGATCTTGGGGGGCAATATCGTTTTCTTATATGTATATACAAAAATATATGCTTCAAAGATCGGCTTGCTCCCTGCTGATAAAATCTCGGAGAAACTGGCCAGGTTCAGTGTTGATAAAGGTATCTTCATTGGGGTGATGCTGTTGATCCTGGGGATCATCATGTCGGTATCTGCCGTTGCAGAATGGAGAGAGGTTGGATATAAGGATCTGATACCGGAGGATATGATGCGTATCGCCATCCCATCCATCACAGCTGTCTTTATAGGAGCACAGTTTATCTTTTCAAGCTTTTTTATAGGCATTCTGACGATAAAGACGAAAGAAGGTGTATGAGATGAGTCTGAGTGGGTATTTCCATAAAAAAATGATCTATTCTCGCAGGATGGATAGATTGAGTAGCTTATTGGCGGACAGGATAAAGGGTCTTGGAAATGATCCAGGTGGATGTGCCTCGGTATTGGATCTGGGTTGTGGAGATGGAAAGATCGACAGTCTTATCATGGAGAAACTACCATCTGTTCAGATCGAGGGGATTGATGTCCTTGTTAGAGATGAGACGTACATAAATGTATCCAGATATGATGGAGAGAACATCCCCTTTACTGATGGGAGCTATGATGCGGTCATGGCGGTAGATGTATTACACCACACAGATAGTCCGGAGAAGATATTTAAGGAGATCTGTCGAGTATCCGACAGATATGTCATTATTAAGGATCATGTCTGCACAGGTTTGATGTCCTATATAAAGCTCAGAGTGATGGATTATGTGGGGAATGCCCACTATCACGTCAGATTACCATATAAATATCTGACAGATGAACAATGGCGACATATGTATTCGGAAAATGAGCTGGAACTGCTCCGGATAGATACAGATCTGCATCTATATAAGGGCCTTTTCCATATGCTTTTTGATCAAAAGCTTCATTTTATAGCGATATTGGCAAAATAACAGATACAGGTATGTCATTGCTGTCAAGTGAGGAAAAAACGATATCAGCTTTGGGAGGTGAGATCGATCACGGATATAAAAAACAAAAAGGTCCTGTTCTTTGATCGAGTAGATCATTGGCAGGAAGATCAGCCGGTCCTCTTTTTTGCCCTTTTGTATGCGGTATTGTGCTGGATATCTTTGAGTGCGATGGATGTCAGGATGCCTGTTATAGTGCGCCTTATGGTATGCGCTATTTGTTTTCTAGGAGGGCAAAAAAGAAAAGAGGTAACGAACTATCATAAAAGACATACAACAGATATATCTATGAAAGTGATATTGTTTTTGGTATATCTACATACTGTGCTCGCTTTCGGCGGTATATATCTGTTGGATCCTATTTCGGAGTTCAAAACATTTCATGGGACAAAGTTTGAGTTTTTTATCATCACATTATCATGGTGCCGAGTCTTTTCCAGGACCATTATCTGGGCTATAGGTACCTACGCCCCTAAAAAGAGATCCATTGGTCAGTATTGGAAGGTTTTTTTGATCTTGTTTATTTTGGGCATCGGCATCAGCTGTATATGGCTATATGCGTTTAATCCTGCGATAACATCTACGGATTCACAGGGATTATATATGCAAGCTATGGAAGTGGGGACGCCAGGATTTACGATGCGGGACTGGCAACCGCCGATGTATGTGTTTATCATAGCAGGATTGCAAAAGATCTGGGATGATATCACCTTTATGGTGATATTACAGATGATCTTTTTCTGGCTGGTCATGGTGGATGCTATCCTATATTTTTATAAGATGGGAGTACCCAAATGGATACTCTGGCTGGCCTATCTTTATATGGCATTTGGTTATAGCGATCAGATACAGCTTGTGACATTTTGGAAGGATATACCTTTTGGTACAGCGCTCGTATGGTTGACGTTACTTTTGGCCAAGGTGATCGTTGAGCCGGGATCTTACGCTAAAAAGTGGTATTTCTATGTGGGGTTGTCCATCGCGCTCTTTTTTGTGGCTTTTTTACGACAAAATGGGATCTTGGCAGTAGGGGCATTGATCATCTTACTCCCGTTATTTTTCCGCAACAGAGGATATATCATTGTTTCAGCGTGGATGCTTATGACATTGGTTATAGTAAAGGGCCCGATCTACAGAGCGAACAATATCATACCGCAACCTTCATTAAAATATTTTGCAATGACAAATGACCTGTTGAAATTGTATTTTGAAGGATATGATCTAGATGATGAAACGATAGGATTCTGTGAGAGAGTGGTAGATGCAGAAGCATATAGAGAAAACGTCACGTATAGCACATATTGGAATGATTATTTTCATGCTGATCTAAGTGATGTTACAGTATCTGGATTTGTTAGATTATATATCAGAAATCTCATAAAGCATCCGAAAGCGATCATACGAGCTTTTTTGGAGAGGACACAGATCATCTGGAGCATTACTAAAAATGATGCAGAGATCACTAGCTGTATACATTATGTGGGAGAGATGAATACCATTGGACCAGAGCTTTATCCACATAGGATAAGTAATTTCATGACGGATATATTGACAAATATGGTACTGTTTCTAAAGCAGAACAATACGATCTACATATTTTTTTGGCGACCTGGGATCTATAACCTTTTTATTATTTTATCAACGATGGTATTACTTATTAATCTTAAAAAAAGAAATATGGTCGTTTTGCTCCCGGTCATCCCTATCGTGCTCAATGTATTTGCACTGTTTGTTTCAAGTGGTTGGCCGGATTACAGGTATCACTGGCCGAGTGTATTAGTCAGTTGGATCATTGTGTCTTATGTACTTTTGTTAAATGAGGAGACAATTTTAAAGACTTTGGAGATTTAAATAACTGATCCTGGAGAATTACTATTATGATCTTTAGCTCAACTTTGTTTTTGTTTTATTTTTTGCCAATAACAATATTGGGGCATTTGATGCTTCATTTTGAAATGAAAAATCATTGGCTGCTGCTAGTCAGTTTTATTTTTTTCGGCTGGTCACAACCTAAGTATCTATGGATCATTCTATCAAGTATTCTTATCAATTATATAGCGGGATTGATGATATCATATCAAAAAGGGAAAAGATATAGCACTTTTTGGATGATATTGGCTATTGTATGTGATCTGGCATTATTGTTTTATTTTAAATATTTCAACTTCTTTATAGAAACTTATGGTCAGATAGTTGGCAGAGATATATTGTTTAAAGAAATAGTATTGCCTATTGGAATATCCTTTTTTACCTTCCAAGGATTGTCATATGTTGTTGATGTATACAGGAGGGATGTAAAAGCTCAAAGGAATATATTAGATTTTGCTTTATATATTGTCCTTTTTCCGCAATTGATAGCAGGACCTATAGTGAGATATAAAGATATTGCAAAGGAAATAGAGCATAGATCCATCTCGATAGATGACTTTTCTTTTGGAATAGAGAGATTTATCATTGGGTTAACTAAAAAAGCGATCATAGCGAATACAATGGCGACGGTTGCAGATACAATATGGAGTGATTATGGATCGAGTAGTTGTATTGTAGTTTGGATAGGAAGTATTGCATATTCATTACAGATATATTTTGATTTTTGGGGATATAGTGATATGGCTATAGGACTTGGTAGGATATTGGGCTTTCATTTCCTTCCAAATTTTGACCATCCGTATGTGTCCAAGGATATATCAGAGTTTTGGAGAAGGTGGCATATATCATTGTCATCCTGGTTCCGTGATTATGTTTATATACCATTGGGTGGAAACAGAAAGAAGGTTTATCTAAACTTAGCTATAGTGTTTATTTTAACTGGGATCTGGCATGGGGCAGCATGGAATTTTATATTGTGGGGTACACTAAATGGCGTTTTTTGTATAGTAGAACGTTTGATAAGACAATATAAAAAGAAAAAAGGATATAAATACCGCTCTCCATTATTTCTTTCTCATATATATACCCTGCTAGTCATCAACTTTGGTTGGGTTTTGTTTAGGGCTCCGAGTATTACAGATGCGATAAAATATATAAAGATCATGCTTGGCATACACAAAATAACAACACCTGGGTTTACCGTATTTTGGTATCTTGATAGATGGACTGTCTCCATAATGATGATAGCGATATTACTTTCTTCAAAGATCCCAAACTATATTAGCGAACAAATGCATGATAAATTATCTGAGAAACTATGGTTTTTCTTAAAGCATAGTGCATTGTTGATGTTATTACTTCTATCTATGATGAGGATAGTATCAGGAACATATAATCCTTTTATATATTTTCAATTTTAGCGATGGCCTTATTTACATATTGTTTGAGGAATGGTCTATGTCGAATAGAAAGAACCAAATAGCATTTTGTATATTGTTTATGCTGATCATTACAATGCCAATGATATTTATGAATATAAAAGATGGGACAGTATCAGAGGCTGAAAAGAGAGTGTTGGAAAAGAAACCTTTGTTCTTTGATGGTGAAGGAAAGATCAATAGAGAGTATACATCTGATCTTGAAAAATGGATCAATGATAATGTTGGGTTTAGAAATTTGATGGTGATCTTGAATGCGAGGATCCAATATCATTGTTTTCATGTATTGTCCAATAACAGTGATATGTATTTAGGACCTAAAGGTGAATTTAATTACGCAACAAAAGCGATACTTGAAGATTATCAGCATTTTAATCTATATCCGGATAAATATAATGAATGGAACGCAAAAAGTTTGCAGACAATAAGTGATCATGTTGAAGGATCAGGTGCCCAGTTTTATTACTTTCAATGCTGGGATAAACATTCAGTATATCCAGAATATTTTCCAAGGACAGTAATACAATATGGGAAATATTCTAAAACAGATCATTTGATCGAAACCATCAAAAATAAATCATCGGTTAATGTTATTTCGGTTAAGGATACATTGATCGATAGTAAAAATGATCATCAGGTTTATAGTAAATGGGGAGATCCAACACATTGGACACAAAGAGGAGCATATATAGCATATAAAGAATTGATGAATGTGCTTAATTCTAATAATGATAATAGGTTTCGTGTTCTTGAAGAGGATGCGTACGATATTATCTTAACAGACCAAGGAAGTAATATATTTGGAGGTATCCATAAGATCGATATGCTTGAAAATTTTGTGTTGATCGATCAACAAGCGGATCTGTCCAATGACAAGTTAACATTGTATTCGGATGATCAGAGGCATAAGTATTATGTTAATGAAAACGTAGATAATGATACAAGGATCTTGATCATTGGAGATAGTTATTTCGATGGATATATTATTGATGATATTGCTGAGAGTTTTAATGAAACTATCATGCTTTGGAATGAGTATACAAGATATATTAGTGATATAGTCGAAGTCTATCAACCGGATATTGTGATACTAGAAGCTGCAGAAAGAGTGGATATATCAAATGAAATAATTGCTGGGGCGGAGATCATCGATAATAAAAATTGATAAGATACACGAGGAGCTGATGCCATGGAGCGATATGATAAGATCATCATAGGTGCAGGACTATACGGACTATATTCTGCTCTTTTCTGTGGTCGGAGAAGGCAAAAGATCCTAGTGCTGGAATGCGATCCAGCACCCTTTCGTCGTGCTACCTATATCAACCAAGCCCGTGTCCACCAGGGTTATCACTATCCCAGGTCTCTTGCCACCGCGATGCGGTCAGCGGAGTATTTTGAGCGGTTCAACAAGGACTATGCCTTCTGTATAAACCAGGGGTTTGACCAGGTGTACGCCACATCTAGCCGGTATTCCTGGACGGATGGGGAGCAGTTCAAACGGTTCTGTAGAGCAGCGGGTATCCCCTGTGAGGAGCTGCACCCGGGGCGGTTTTTCAAGGACCGCATGTGCGATGGGGCGTTCCTGACCAGGGAGTACACCTATGATGCCATGATCCTAAAGGACTATCTCTTAGCAGAGTTGGAGGCCCTGGACCATGTGTCGATCCGATATGGCATCACCATAGAGCGTATCGAAAAGCTACAGGATGCATACGCGGTCCGCTTGGATGATGGCAAGGGGTATGGGACAGGCTTCCTCCTGAACGCGACCTATGCAGGGACCGACCAGATCTTAGAGATGGCTGGGTTTGAGAAGTTCAGGATCAAATATGAGCTATGTGAGATCATCCTCTGTGAGCCGGATGAACGTTTGAGGCCCTATGGGTTCACGGTCATGGACGGCCCCTTCTTCTCGATCATGCCCTTTGGGAAGACAGGGCTGCACTCGCTCACATCGGTGACCTTCACGCCCCATACCACAAGTTATGAGGATGTACCGACGTTCCCCTGCCAGGAGGAGAGTGGAGGATATTGTTCGCCCCTACGGCTGGGGAACTGTAACGATTGTCCGGCAAAGCCGGGGACAGCTTTCCCCTATATGGCGGGCCTGGCGAGGCGGTATCTGAAGGATGGGTTCGGGTTCGCTTATAAGGGGTCCCTGTTCTCGATGAAGCCGATCCTGATGCGCTCGGAGATCGATGATTCCAGGCCCACGGTGGTCAGGACATACTCACGGGACCCTACGTTCGTCAGTGTCCTCTCCGGGAAGATAAACACGGTCTATGACCTTGATGAGGTGCTCAGTGATGAGGGATAGAGAGAAAGGTTTTGTATCAGCGGTCATCTATGTACATAACGCTGCGGATCGGGTAGGAGGGTTCCTGGAGATGGTCATCCGGGTCCTTGAAGAAAATTTCGAACACTCAGAGATCATCTGTGTGGACGACCGCTCGGAGGATGGCAGCCTGCAGGCGGTCAAGGAGGCCAGTGCCGCTGCAAGGACCACCAGCATATCGGTGCTGGGCATGAGCCACTTCCATGGGCGGGAGCGGGCGATGGGGGCGGGCGTGGATCTGTCCATCGGGGACCTGGTGTTCGAGTTCGACGATACTGTATCAGATCTCAGGGAGGATGTGGTCATGCAGGTCTATGACCGGGCTATGGAAGGGTATGATATCGTCAGCGCGTCCCCTGACAGGGAGGAGAGGCTCTCTTCCCGGTTGTTCTACCAGGTGTTCGACCGTTTTGCGGACCTGCCATATGGGATGGGGACGGAGAGCTTCCGCCTCCTGAGCCGCAGGGCCATCAACCGGGTGGGGTCCATGAACCGGACCGTGCCTTATCGGAAGGTGGCCTATGCGGAGAGTGGGCTCAGGATGGATAACATCCACTATGTCCCTGCTGTAGGGGTGGGGCAAGAGCGGGATAAAGGGGAGGAGGGCTATCGGATCGGCCTGGCGGTGGATGCCCTGCTCCTGTTCACCGGGGTGGGGTATAAGTTCTCCATCGCTATGACCTTCGCCATGATGCTGATGTCCCTGTCCATGACCTTGTATTCCATCGTGGTCTATGCCACATCCCATCCCATAGCGGGATGGACCACCACGATCCTGTTCCTCTCGGTGGCGTTCTTCGGGCTGTTCGGGATCTCGACGATCATCATCAAGTACCTGCAGCTCCTACTGGAGCTGGTGGCCAAGAGGAAGCCGTACAGCTTTGAGAGCATAGAGAAGCTGACGAGATGAGAGGGGGACAAGAGATGGCGCTGTTATGTATGCTCTTCCCGGCTGCGGTGTTCTGCCATGTAAGGAACCGTCTATCAGGGATCCGGTATGAGTGGTCGGTGGATGGGGTGCTGGGGCTGCTGTTCGAGTATCTATGTGGGAACGCGCTGATCAACACGATCGTGATCGTATCGCGGATGGTCATCTCACATGCGGCAGGGGATATATATAAAGCCTTGAACGAGTATAGCGATCTTGCGGTGAAATATCTTCTGGTGGCAGTGCTGTTAGCGTGTGTCTTGCCATATGTAGAGATATCGTTATCTAAGCTGTCCAGAGATTGGGCGTTCGACTTTCATCTCGATATAGGGACATCCCATGCCAGACTGAGCGATAAGGCAAAGGCCTGTATCGTTTGGAGCTATGGGGTGGTCATGGCCCTCCATCATCTGATAAGGTTGTTCGATGATTGTTTTTGGGGAGATGAAGGTATCGTTGTACAAGCAGCCAGGATGTCGTGGGGAGCTATGTTGAACTATGTAGCTGTAAATGGGCATTCACCTTTTCATTATGCTTTTGCATGGATATGTGTGAATGTGTTCGGGGAGTCTGGCTTTATCTATCATCTGTCTGCCACACTGCCGTACTTTATCACAGTGGTCTTCACCGTTACATCGGTGAGACGATGGTTTGGAAACAAAGCCTCTGTGGTATTGGTGACATTGTCCACGCTTTTGGGGTCGGCTGTGACCTATAACCTTGAGATCCGGATGTATGCTTGGAGCCAGATGTTCCTTTTTGCTACATATCTGATGCTGTATGGATCTTATAAGACCAAAAAGGATATTTACCTCGTGCTGATGTCGATCAGTTCATTGGGTGCGGTATATTCCCATTATTTTGCTCTGGCGAGTATAGGCTTGCTATATCTGGTCTTACTGGTCTATATCGCTAAGATCAGATATCGCGATATATGGAAGGTCCTCCTATCAGGTGGAACTGTAGCGGCCTTGCTGTTGCCTTGGTTGATCTTTGCAAAAAAGACAAGTGGTATGGTGATATCAAATTACCGTCTAAGTGCTGTTAGTTGGCAGGATTGTATTGGAGCTATCTTCCATTCAGAGTATTCTACGTTTTTGTTGACATTATTTTTCGTGACATTATCGGTCCGAGTAGTGTATGACCTTGGCTTGATAAAGATAAAAGTGAGTAGAGATGATAAGAAGGTATTGGACTTAAGGATAAAGTTGAGAGATATACAGTTGGATACAGAATGGGTATGGATCATAAGTGGATCGATCGCGGTGTTTGGGACGATAGCTATATCCGAAATGATCTCAGTGTTAGTATATCCGATCATCGTCTTACGTTATCTATATCCTTCCTTTATCATGATCTGGCTCCTATTTGCGATCGATATCTCTAAGTGTAAGTTGGGGCGGCTGTGGACAGTATTGCTGGTCATCTTTATCTTTATGACGTGTTATCCCACATATCTAGATACGATAAAGAACGAACGTGAAAATGATAGGAGATTAAAGTCAACTTTGGCTGCAACGACATCGGAGATGGACGGGAACGATCTCATTTATACAAACATACTCCATTTTGATTGGACTGTGGCGGATGTTTATTATCCAGAGATCCAGCATGAACTGTTTGGATGTGCAAAATGGTGGGGGACTGTCGAGATCCCTGCGTTAGATAGGGATATGGATCATTGGCTATTTTTGGGTGCGCCAGTATCAGAGGAGGTGACCAGCCATCTGGGAGATATGGGATATGGACTAGAGCTAGTCGTTGACTGCGGATATATAGGGACTGGGGATGTATGGATCTATAAAGTGGTCCCTGAAGTTGAAGATGAAGGGGGCAGGCTATGACCGCATTAGTAGGCTATACAGGTTTTGTAGGGAGCAATATCTACGCCGCCGCTGATAGACAGATACAGGCAGTATATAACTCAAAAAATATAGAGGGAGCTTATGGGACAAGACCGGAGCTGTTGATCTATGCCGGACTGAGGGCAGAAAAATATCTGGCGGACTATGCGCCGGAGGAGGATATGGACCGCATCCGTCAGGCGGAGGAGAACATCGAGAGGATAGCCCCTGAGGAGCTGGTCCTCATCTCCACGATCGATGTGTTCAAGACGCCAAAGGATGTGGATGAACACTCCCCGATCCACACGGATGGTCTCCATGCCTATGGCTATGACCGGTACCAGCTGGAGCTCTGGGTCCGGGAGCGATATCCGGACGCGCTGATCATCCGCCTCCCGGCCCTGTTCGGGAAGGGGATAAAAAAGAACTTCATCTATGACCTCATCCATGTGACCCCTTCGATGCTGAGAGCGGAGAAGTTCGAGGAGCTGGCAGCGAGGGATAGAGGTCTAGAGCGATACTATAAGCTCCAGGATAACGGGTTCTATAAGGTGGATGTAGCGGATGCGGATAGGAGGGCATTGAGAGAGCGGTTCCGGCGGCTGGGCTTCTCCGCCCTCAACTTCACGGACAGCAGGAGCGTGTACCAGTTCTACAACCTGGCCCACCTATGGCGGGATATACAGACTGCACTGGGCGCGGGGATCACCCTGTGGCATCCGGCTACAGAGCCAGTATCGGCGGGGGAGGTCTATACATATCTGACGGGAGGGACGTTCGTCAATATGCTCAGCGGGTCCCCGGCAGACTATGGGTACAGGACGGTACATGCAGAGCTCTTTGGTGGGAGCGATGGCTATATCGCGGATAGGGCCACGGTATTGGCAGAGATAGAGGGTTTTGTGAGAGGATATACAGAGGATAAGGATATCGGCGATAGCAGTGACATCGGCAGACTGTGGGCCAGGGAGCCAGATGGGATGGTGAACAGATGAGCAAGCTGGCGATATCAAACATCGCCTGGCCAGAGCATCTGGACGGGCAGGTCTATGGGCTGATGGAGAGGTATGGCTTTGAAGGGCTGGAGGTCGCCCCGACCCGGGTGTTCCCAGAGGCCCCATATGACCGGTTGGTAGAGGCTGCCGCATGGGCTGCGGGGCTGAAGGAGCAGCATGGTCTCATCATCCCATCCATACAGTCCATATGGTATGGCAGGCAGGAAGCGCTCTTTGGTACAGAGGAGGAACGGGGCATCCTGCTGGACCATACAAAAAAGGCGATAGACTTTGCGGCGGCCATAGGCTGCAGGAACCTGGTGTTCGGCTGCCCGAAGAACCGTAGGCTCTGTGATGGGGCCGACCTGGAGGTGGGTATCCGGTTCTTCAGGACGATCGGGGACTATGCCTGTTCCAAAGGGATCGTGGTCGGGATGGAGGCGAACCCGTCGATCTACGGTACGGACTATATAAACGATACAGAGGCAGCCTTCCGGTTGATCGGGCAGGTGGGATCGGAAGGGTTCAGGCTGGACCTGGATACCGGGACCATGATCCAGAATGGGGAGGAGGCCGCTATGCTGGAGGGCAGAGTGCGTCATATCAGCCATGTCCACATCAGCGAGCCGTGGCTAAAACCGATCCAGGAGAGGGAGCTGCACAGGGAGCTGGAACGGCTGTTGGATGCGGAAGGGTATCATGGCTATGTATCCATCGAGATGGGCAGGAGCGATGATATCCGGATGATCGAGGATGTGCTCCGGTATGTCAGGGAGGTGTTCGCTTGATATATGAGGGGATCGGTGGCGTACCCAGGTTCGCCTGTACGGAATACAAGGAGAGGACGAAGGACTATGTGGTCCTGATCCCGATCATCGATGAGGGGGAACGGATCATCCGGGAGCTGGGGCGTGCCGTAGCGCACCATGTACACGACCATGCGGATATCGTGATCTGTGATGGCGGGTCCACAGACGGCTGCACAGAGGAGGGCAGGCTCCGGGCGCTGGAGGTCAACACACTCTTGGTGGAACAGGATATAGGAAAGCAGGGGGCGCAGCTGCGCATGGGCATCTGGTGGGCCTTACAGAGAGGGTATGAGGGGATCATCACGATCGATGGCAACGATAAGGACAGCATCGAGGATGTGCCGCGCTTCATCCAGAAGCTGCAGGAAGGCTATGACCTGGTCCAGGGGTCCAGGTTCGTAAAGGGCGGGAGGGCGGAGAACACACCGCTCATCCGTATGATATCGGTCAGGCTCATCCATGCGCCTGTGATCTCCCTGACCGCCCGTCATCGGTTCACGGACACGACCAATGCATACAGGGCCTATTCTGCCCGATATCTGACCGATGAGCGGGTCCAGCCGCTGCGGGATATCTTCATGACCTATGAGCTCCTGGCCTATCTGTCCGTGCGCGCCACCCAGATCGGGATGAGGGTTTGTGAGATCCCGGTCACGAGGGCTTATCCAAAGACCGGGAGGATCCCCACGAAGATCCGCTCTTTTAGAGGGAACGGCGAGCTGCTGAAGATCCTCTTTAAGAACGCCTTGGGGGCTTATGATCCAAGGTGAGGCGATAAAGATGGATGGTGTTTTAACAAAGCAGTCTATGTTCTGCTATATGTAAGAGCTTCTTTATCCATACATCTCACAGGGGTAAGTTGCGGCTAGATGTTGCCAAGCAACTGCTAATATCAGGGACGCGTAAATGGCATTAAGATGTTCGTAAACGTTGTGTATGGATGACAGAAGGGAGGCTCATATGGGATTGTCGATCATTGTCCCCTGCTACAATGAGCAGGAAACACTCCCATTTTTTATGGATGCGATCGATCGTATATCATCACAACCCCAGCTGGCGGAAAAGGACCTGGAGATCCTCTTTGTGGACGACGGCTCCACAGACCATACATTAGGTTTCCTGAAAAAACTGGCAGGAACAGACCGTCGGGTCCGCTATATATCCTTTTCCCGGAATTTTGGCAAGGAAGCGGCTCTATACGCAGGGTTGCAGAGAGCCAGGGGCGATCTGGTAGCGGTGATGGATGTGGACCTGCAGGACCCGCCGTCCTTACTGCCGGATATGTGCAAGGCAGTGGAGGCAGAGGGGTATGATGTGGCAGCGGCCCGGCGTGTGGACAGGAAAGGAGAGCCATGGCTCCGGTCGGTCTTTGCCCGATCATTTTATCGGATCATCAATAAGATGACCGATGTGGAGATGATGGATGGCGCACGGGATTTTCGGGTGATGAGCAGGTCCTATGTGGATGCCCTGTTGGGGCTGCGGGAATATAACCGCTTTTCCAAGGGGCTGTTCAGTTGGGTGGGGTTCAGGACCAAGTGGTTTTCTTATGAGAACACGGAACGTGTGGCAGGGCATACCAAGTGGTCCTTCTGGTCGTTGTTCCGGTACAGTATCGAGGGGATCGTGGCTTTTACCACCGCGCCGCTGGTGATTTCCTCCTGTGTAGGCTTATTGCTCTGTCTGCTGGCTTTTATCGCGGTGGTCATCATCGTGGTGCGGAAGCTCCTGTTCGGGGACCCGGTGGATGGGTGGGCTTCCCTGGCCTCCCTGATCACCTTCCTGGGAGGCTGCCAGATGCTCTTTTTAGGGATCATCGGGCAGTATATGGCGAAAATGTATCTGGAAGTCAAGGGACGGCCGGTGTACATCGTGGCGGAGGAAAGTGCGGAGAGAACAGGCCGGACAGTGTCAGAGGGAAGAGATGGATCGAAAGATGGGGACTTGCTTAAGGCGCAGGATGTATCAGGAGGCAGGGGGCTGCCTAGAGTACAGGATATATCGGAAGATAGGGATATTCCTAAGGAGCAAGGTGCATTAAAAGATAGAGTCCATCCAAAGGTGTAGGGTGTATTGGATGATAGGTGCCTGCCTAAGGTACAAGATATATCGGAAGATGGGAGCCTACCCAAGCGAGTTGGTGTAAATGTGGGGTACGAGAAGGAGGTGGCCGGATGGACCGGTGTGAAAAGGTGAAGAGGTATCTAAGGCCTATAGGTTTGAAGCTGGCCTTTTGCTGCTGTCTATATTCTATGGTGATGGTAGCGGATCTGGTCAATTGCCGGGACGGGCTGTGGAACGGGCCTTATTATCAGGCGGCTCATTGGGAGCTGTCTTTGGGCAGATGGACGATCCTTTATTGGGACCGTCTTCTCCTGGGGATCCATACGAACCCTTGGGCGACGCTGGTGACGTTGTCCTTATTTATCCTGGGGACAAGTCTTTTGGTGGATATCTTGGGGATCCTCCCTGGGTCCTGGCAGGATCATCTGGTCTCGATGCTGTTCCTCAGCAATATGATCGTCTGTATATCGGTCTCTTATCTGTACACCTCCGGGATCTATGGGTTGGCCTTTTTTCTCAGTATGCTCTGTGTAAAATGTGTCTTATGGAGCATGGAGGACAAGCGGGCGGTCTTTGCAGGTGCGCTATGCCTGGCTCTGGTGATGGGCCTGTATCAGTCGTATCTGGGATGCATCACGCTGATGGCGTTGGCTGCGCTACTTTTGATGATCCAGGAGGGGCGCAGGCCGAATGAGATTGGAAGATATCTGCGCCTGGGGATCCTGACAGGGATCGCAGGTTTTTGTCTGTACGAGGTCATCCAGCATGTCCATATGATGGTCTTTCATGTGAGTATGAGTGCATATAACGGGGCGGATGACATCTCTCTCCGGACGATTATCACAAACCTCATCCCTTCGGTCAGGAGGGCCTATGAGATTTTTTGGCGGTATCTGATGGGGATGGACCACCATTGGAACGCGCTCCCTTCAATCTTGTTGCGGGGGATCTCTATAGCGGCGATCACAGGGGTCGTGGGCACGGGGATCATCGCTCTTTGGAGGGGGAAAGAGAAGGGACAGCGTTCACGACTTTTCTTCTGGGGAGTGTGCATAGCGCTGACGCCATTGGCGGTGAATGTGGTGTTCCTTCTCGCTCCCAAAAGTGCTTTTCTCGAGCAGCAGACGGCTCCTCTGGCACTGGTGGTGGCAGTGATCGTGGCAATGCTGGCTCGGAGAGCTTCGGCTAGAGTCTCGGACAGAAAAAGCCTTTTGTGGGGGCTGGCCCGAAAGGATATGGCGGTTGTGGTCCTGGGTTTGTCTCTTTTATTCGGGAACGTGAGCCAGATACTGATCGACCAGGAGGCGATGGCTGAAGGGATGCACGCATCCAGGTCGATCGGGGAGAGTGTGTTCCACACCTTGGTGCAGGAAGGTCTGTATGGCCGCGAGGCCACCTATGCGCTGATTGGTGCACCCTGTGCCAGCCCCCTCTTTTTTGCGACGCCTTTGTATGATAAAGCGAACAGCTATGCGAAGTTTGGCGGACCCTGGTGGGATGGTAGTGAGCTGGATAACCGAGCCTGGTATGGCCTGTTCCATTATCGGCTGGGGCTGGAGCTGCCTATGTGCGATGCTGGACGGTATGAAGAGCTGGCCAGGTCTGCGGCGGTGAGGGAGATGCCGGTATACCCGGCAGAAGGGTCGATACAGGAGATCGAGGGGGTCATTGTCATCAAGGTTTCTTAAGCGCTGATCTGCAGGATCGAACTGTTGGTTTAATGCATTCTTCCGCCGGATGTGCTATGATGGGATCGATAACGGGCAGCAGGCGGGCATCTAGGTCCAGAAGAGGGATGATGACGACCATCAGAGGTGTATGCGGTATAATGGCCCGGCTGGATCGTGGCGTCGGGTCTTGTGGGATCTATGCCTCAATCCTCTAAAATGGAAAATATATACTGGGATAATATTACAAAATGCTTGACGGCTCTGAATAGATATGGTACGCTTGGGATGTAAGATATATCCATCATCTATCTGTGCCAGCGATCCCATACCGAGGGAAAGATCTATCTCATCCCTCATCCGATATCCCGCGAGCGATCCAGGAACAGCACAGGAATGAAAGTATCGCGAAAGGAGGGGCTTTTTAAGAGATAAGGGGAGGACCAATGGAAAGAAACATAAGTGTTATAAAAGATGTGGATGGGGATCGGATCGTTATCGTAAATGATATCCGTTTTAAGGGAAAAAGAAATATAGATTGGGATGAAGTCGAGCAGTATTTAAAACAGTATGTCGGAGAGTTTATAGAAATTGCCGAAAGTAAAGAGATCATATATATTGGAAGTGATCTGCCTGATGAATATTCAGGCTCGAAGTATACTGCAAAATTAAAAGGAGCATTGGCAAAGGCAAAAGCAAATGCCGCACAAGGGATCCCAGAAATGATAGAGATCGCGGAGAATAGAAGGTTTCAAGAAAATTTGAAAAGAAAACATGACAAAAACGCAAAATTTGGCTGGTATCGATATGACTCCAGATTCGCGATACCGGTTTTTGATGATAATGATGATGTTTTACGATATAATGTGTTTCATGCAGAATTAGTTATAAGACATTCTGAAAATGGAAAGTTGTATTTATATGATGTCATAAATATAAAAAAAGAAACGAGCACCCCGCTTGAGCCATAAAGCTGTACGGTAAAAAACCCGCTTTCTTTTTATGTATTGTATGATAGAAAGATAAAAAAGTCAAGATATTTTTCTCTATTTTATGGGATATTTTTCTCTATTTTATGGGATTGTTGCTCTCTGCAGAACATCCGGAATGTGATGGACTCGTTCCATGTGACAGCGGATCAGGCGATGGCGGCGTTAAAGATACCGGAGGTGGAACAGACAGAGCTTACCGCGAGATTGTAAAGATGTTTTGGGACCATCTGGCTGTGCGCGGATGGCCTGGGCCATGCTCCGTCTCCTCGCGGTACACACCGGGGAGACGGAGCGTGGCCCGTATCTCATCTTGCGCTGCCCAGGATCGTATGGGCCTTCTTTTTCAACCGTCGCTTCGCATCCGGCGTGATCCCCCGGATCCGGTCGATCTCATGGTCGATCAGGTCCCCGGGCTTTTGCTGATAGGCATCCAGGATCACGGACCGGACATCCAGGGCGGTCTGGGAGGAGTGCTCTTCCTTGCAGAGCGATCTCAGCGTTTTCAGGGTGCGCTCCACCCCGGATATGTCTGCAAAATGGTCGCAGCAGTCGAACCATGAACGCATGATATACTGTGAGTCCGGGAAGCGTTTCTGTCCGCTTTCCAGGAAGTCATACGCCCGTGTCTGATCCTCATCCACATATGTACAGTATAGTGCGTTGACCTGAAAATAAATATCGGTGGGGTTGCTGGCGTGGATACGGCGTGTGGTATCCAGCATCTCGTCCAGCTCTTTCCGATATGTCCGGATGCCGTCAGGCAGACGGATCAGGATATCGAAATAGGATTGGATGAAATAGATATTTTCAGGCTCCCTCCGATAATTGGCCTTTGCATATCCCTGGGCGCTCTCATGATCCTCTAAACCCTTATAAACGGCGACCAGTTCACGGTAAGCGCTACGATAGTAGTTACAGTATGGATAAGGATGTACGGGAGATCATAGATGTGGAAAACCATCGATCTATCTTGTCCTCCTCAATCTTCACTCGATATCTGGTCAGGCAGGGAGATATGAAGGGGGAGATATATCCTTACATTCTCTATCCTATTAAAAATGGAAATTATAAACTGGGATAAAATTACAAAAATGCTTGACAATACCGGTATAGATATGGTACGCTTGGAATGTAAAATATGTCCATCACCTATCCATGCCTGCAGCCTCATACCGAGGGAAAGGCGTGCCTCATCTTTCGGTCTATATCCTGCGTACGATCTGGGGATCGAATGGGACCGTGGGGGCTGATGTGACAGATCTAGGATGCGATAGGGTACGAAAAAGTTGGACCACGGAAGTGTATGTGAACGAGAAGGCAAAGGATGGATCTTCAGTCTGCAAGGCGGTTGGATGAGGAGGCACCCTCGCTACGCTGGGGTGGACCCTGCGGTGGCATCGTTGAGTGGAGCCAACGCAGCAGATGGAGGTCCAGACAAGTCATTTGCCTGGATGTGAACAAGACAGTACACTAGGATAAAAGAGGAAAGGTGCGGCTGTGGGAACGGACCGCACGACGGTGGGAGGATAGGAGCTGTGGGGAGCAGCCACCGTGTGAAAGATCGATGCAGAGGTGATGACAGGCGATGGCGGATGAGGGTGCGACATTTTCAGACATCCAGATACAATGGCATGCAGCGTTCTGTGCTGCGGCTGAACTGGAGCTTTCAGAAGACCGTGGAGAACTGGATCTTTGGCGGGAGTATAACCTTAGCAAGAAGCCACTCCAGATCGATCTGCTGGTCGTGGAGAAGCGGGCGGATGTCTTCATAAAGAGCGAGTTGGGTCGGATCTTTAGACGGCATAACATCATCGAGTATAAGTCGCCGGGCGATGGCTTATCCATAGATGATCTTTTCAAGGCTATCGGCTATGCATGCTTCTACAAAAGCCTTGGGGAGACGGTCGATCAGATCCCGGTCGATCAGCTTACGGTCTCCCTGGTCCGAGAAGGGAAGCCAAGGAAGCTCTTCGAGACATTGCAGGGGGCGGGCTTTGAGGTTGAGAAGGGATCTAACGGCATATACTATGTGAAAGGGCTCTTTCTCCCGGTGCAGATAGTAGTGACGAGGGAACTGGACTGTGGACCGGAAGGAGAGAACTTGAGCCTTAAAGTCTTGTCACGGAGTGCCTCGGAAGAGGATGTCCGTAAATTTATCGAAATGGCGCAGAAGCTCACATCACAGGGAGACAGGGAAAATGTCGATGCGATCTTGCAAGTGAGCGTATCTGCAAACTATGAACTTTATGACAAAATAAAGAGGAGGGATCCGATCATGTGTGAAGCCATGAAGAGATTGATGATGGATGAGATACAAGAAGAAAAGCGGGATAGTAAACAGGAAGGCAGACAGGAGGGTATCCTGGAGATCCTTTTCGGTCTGGTGAAGGACGGGATCATTTCCATCGCAGATGCAGCAAAGCGTGCCAACATGATGGTCTCCGATTTTGAGAAGGCGTACAAAACATCCATGCTGTAAAAACGGAGCTCCTGTGGAGAGTGAGCGTATGATCTCCACAGGGGCTGTTTTTACACCAAAGAGCAGCTATACCTGTGGTATGATGTTGGGATCAAAAGGTTTTTTGACCCCTTTGATACCGGATCGCTCCGCACTTTGTGCTCCCGCGATCCTCAAAAACATCCATAGTACTGCATCCGCCCTGATCGGGCTACTTTTTCATGTTTTTGGCGGGTCTCAAGGTCAAAGATCCTGGCATCGTGGTATAGCGGTATCATAAGTGAGTGCCTCCAAAGATTCTTACGTATCATAAACGGAAGTGTATATGAACACGAAGGTAAAGGATGGCTCTGCGATGGCAGAGCTGATGGAAGTGTCCACCAGGGATGATGCCTACAGCGATAAGTTCCCGGTCACTTCCCGGAGCGAGCGGCGACATTAAGGAGACAGAGGAGGGGCAGAGGATCATGACCCGTATCTCATCTCGCACTGTCCAGGATCGTATGTGCCTTCTTTTTCAAACGCCGCTTCGCCTCCGGCGTGATCCCCTGGATCCGGCCGCTCACCGCAGCAGCGCTCTATGCCGATCGCGGGCGCTTTGCCGGTAGCGGTGTCAATGGGCCGGAGATAGATGGTCACATGGAAGGATACGGTAGATCCAATGACCGTAAGGAGCCATCGCACAGCCTCTTTTTGGGCACGGTAGCGCGGGTGTGTTTTATCAGTATGGTCGTTGTTGTTTTTCTTCATGATGATCAGCATGTTCTTCTCCTTTCCTGACCGGTGTCCGGTCGTAGTGTAGATGGATGTGTACTGCGCGTCCCCCATGTGCCTGCCAGATCCTTCTGTGTGGCACTGCATCCGCTGCCCAGTCCCATGGAGGTTTACTATGAAGTTCCGCCGCCGGATAGGCGGCATTCGTTCAGGTATGCCAAATGTCCCTGCCCATGTCTCTTGACCCCCTTTCCTGTTTTTTTCTTGCACCATCAGTATAGCAAGCGGGGGATATGACTTTTTTAAGAGCAGCATTTTTTTGTGGTCTGGGAAGTGGACAGCTTATGGGCTGGCTTTTTGTGGTCTGGGAAGTGGACAGCTTATGGGCTGGCTTTTTGTGGTCTGGAACGCGGACAGCTTATGGGTTGGCCTGCTGGATAAAGTACGCGATCGCCTCCTCTTCCGACAGCGTCCGCTCATCCAGGATACGGAGCGCCTTTTCCTTAAGCTGCGGATATCCGTATAGGCCGGAATAGGAGAGACGGCTGCTGTCCATAGCAGACACCTCCCCGCCTGAAAAGCTGGCGTATCCGGAGTCCACATCGGCGTAGGGATAAAATGCATGGCGGTCGTCCACATAAAAGATAGAGAGGGGGCGCCGGTTCGTGCCTGGATCATAGGCATAGCTTTCATAGGAACTGTTTGTCTTGACCCCAAAGTACCGGCTGCTGCTGTCGGTGATGATCTTGCGGGAGACCTGGCGGTCCGCGTCCGGAAAGGTGTAGCTGTGGAGGATCTGACCTGTCGCCAGGTCATAAAGGCGGACCGTATCCCGGCTGGCAGTCAGCAGGTACTGGTCCTGATCAAAAAAGGCGGCCTGTAGATCTTCCTGGAAACCGGTGTGGATCGTCTGGCGGATGGCCCCCTTCTTTTGGTCCAGGATATAAAGGGTCTCTGCCCCGTCGTAAAGGCACAGCAGCGGAGAGGACCTGCCGCAGACCAGGAAGGCCTTGCTCTTGTCCAAGGCAGGTACGCTTATGGGGGCAGGACCTTCGGCAACTGGATCTGGCAGGGGGGCAGGACCTTCGGCAATTGGATCTGACAGGGGGACGGGGGCGATGGTATCATCCGATAAAGTGCTCTCATCAACAGCCAGCTCGGTCAGTGTGCCAGTCTCCATTCCATAAGAATACAGGGCACGCTTACCGGAAGCCAGATCTTCTGCCATAAAGGCCAGATGGCTCCCGTCTCCGGAAAGGGCCATCGTCAAGATCTCTTGTCCATCTAAGAGCCATTGTCCATCTGTGCGCAAGACATTTCCAGAGAGGTCGAGGCGGAGGATCCCCAGGCTTTTTTTCAGGAACATGGTCTCCATATGGGGACTGTAGACGATCCGATGGCTATCGTAGGTGTTATATGGGTCATAGTCTGTGATGTCCTCGCAGATCAGCTCTTCTCCGGTAAAAAGGTCCGCTTTTCGGAAGAGGGACCGGCCCTCCGGGGAGCGTTCGGTAAATGCGATCGACCAGAGATCCTTTTTGGGGTCATATCCGAAGCCGATATTGCCGATGGAATAGTCTGGTCCAGGGCTCACATACCGATAGATCCATCGATCAGGACCTTCAGGGACCGCAGAGACAAGGAGCGTTGAGATGTCCGTGATACTCTGCCCCGATTGACGCAGGCCAAGATAGCGGAAGCTCTTCCCTGCCACTTCCACATAGCCGGAAACATCCGTGTTAATGATAGATCCAGAACGGGCCATATCGCCGCCAGCCGAGCCAATGTTGCTGGCTCTTTGGGAGGATGTACCATCGCCAGCCGAGCTAATGCTGTCGGCTCTTTGGGAGGATGTGCCATCGCCAGCCGAGCCAATGCTGCTGGCTCTTTGGGAGGATGTACCATCGCCAGCCGAGCTATTGCTGTCCGCCTCCTGGGGGGATGCACCATCGTCAGATGCCCTCTTGTCGATAGAGACCTCCTGGGGAGCGATATCTGCCATATCATCGAGGAGGAGAGTCTCCAGGGCCAGCTCCTTCATCCCGGGATCTCCTGCACTGTCACAGAACAGGGTCCGGTCATCGCTCAAGAGGATGAGCCGGTCGCTGTCGGGATCGTAGGAGAAACCGGAGGTATCCGTGGCCAGGGAGAGGACCTCCCGGCTGCGGATGCGGTCCAACGCGTTGATGTATTGTACGGTACCATTGTTCAGGCTGACCAGGAGACAGCCCTCTCCATAGGCGGCGGCCCCGATGATATCCGGGCGGTAGGTGGTCTCCACCAGCGCGCTTCCGGAAGCATTGTCCAGGACGGTCAGCTTGCCCCGGACCCAGGCGACCGTTGTCTGGAATGTGTCCCCATCGATCTGGAACGGCGCCGCGGCCAGACCGGTGTTCTGTGAGGGCCGGATCGTGGTGGTCTCTCCCTCATACAGCAGGCGGCCGGAGGGGACAACGTAGAGGGCCTGGCGATAGGACTTATCCAGAGCGCCGCCGATATCGATCTGTGTGTTCCCGGATACGGGATCGGTAAAATGGATGGCGGCCACATGGGAAGCGTCCGCCCACAGGACATTTTCCGTCTGGTCGGCGGACAGGATCTGGAACTGCTGGTCGTCGCACCGATACAGGAGCAGACCGGCAGGCTGCGCAGGCGTTCCCGCATGACCGGAAAGTCCCGTGGCAAAGAGCGGAAGATCAGAGGACACAGCATCAGAGAGGCCGCTTCCAGAAGGTGCAACACCAGAAGGACCAGGGCCAGAGAGGGTGGTGTCAGAGGCTACAGTACTAGAAGGCCTGGTGTTAGAGGGTGCGGTGTCTGTTCCAGCCCCCTGGCCAGGACCAGAGTCGGATGCATTGACGGCGGCCCGATAGGAAAGCCCCAGGGCGATGGTGTTTTGGTCTTCATGGATGGACAGGCTCTCCACCGTATAGATATGGCCCGCATCCGAAAGGACCTCCCGAAGGTTGGCGTAGGCGATCTGCCGACCGGTCTCCAGGTCGATGACATAGAGCTGGCCGTCCGTGGTCCCGTAAGCAAAGAGCTGATCCCGCTGGTCATAGATCTGGCCGTTTGGAGGGGTCTGTACATCCAGTAGGGAGGTATGCCAGATCGCCTGATCTTCCAGATCCACCACCGCGATGCAATGGTCCAGGATCAAGGCGGCTCTGTGGCCGGAAAGGGGCAAGATCATATGGATAGCGCAAAGATCCTCTTGGTGATAAAGGGTCGGATCATCCACGGAGGCCTTGACCATGGCGGGGGTGATGGTGGAGAGTACACGGCCGGTCTCGCAGGAGAGGACGACGGCGTTCTGATCTCGGTCGATGGCGAGATAGCAGGTACCGTCCGTGGATAAGGTCCCGGAGCGGATCCCTTCGGCTTCTCCGATAAAGGCCGGATCGTAGCGGATCCCGTAGCCATCCTTATAGGAGGTGAGGGCATTGTTCAGCGCATACAGCTGTTCCGGCACCACCGGGCCGTCGGCATCCTTTTCCGGCTCGACCGCCAATGCGGTGAGCAAAGCTTTTTCCCGGTCGCCCTTTGTGAACAGCTCCTGGGAGAGGCGGGAGAGATATCGGGCCTGGTTGATGCGGGCCTGCTGATACTGTTCGCGGATCTGGGCGGACTGCCGCAGGGTCTGCGCCGTAAATGCGGACAAGACCAAAAGAGCCGTCAGGGCCAGGGCGGCGATCTTCTGCATCCGGTAGGCTTTGTGACGCTGCTTCAGCGAATCGTAGGTGGTCCCCAGGATCGGAGCGGCGACGCGCAGCACAACGTCCTTTTTGATCTTTTTTAAGACTGTGGGCAGATCCTCGCCCCTGGCATCTGCCGCCAGGGCTATGCCATCGACGAGGAGACCCTTGCGGCCTTGTATAGACCGATATCCGCCGGGCCTGCGCCTGACCAGGCGTTCCTTCTGGGGATCCCTTAGCAGAACATCCGGAAAGATATCCAGGGGTTCCCCGCCGGTCATCACAGGCAGGATCCTGGAGCGGTCGTGGAACGTTAGAAAGGTTTTGATCTCTTTGTCCACCCATGGAGAAGCCTTTGTCTCCGGGGAACAGATGACGATCAGGTATCCGGCGTTCTTTAAGGCTTCGGTGATCTGCAGCCCCATGTCCGCGCAGGAGGAGAGCTCCCCTTCATCCATGAAGACCCGCCGGATCTTTCGGTTCTCCTTTCGGAGATCTTTGGGTACAGGGAAATGCTCCAGGCCCTTCTGCAGCGCCGCGGCCGCTCTGCTGTCGATCGGTCCGTGCTTATAGCAGATGAAGGCATCATAGGCCACCTGGGATAAGTCGCTGCGGTAGGGCTTAAGAGCGGCGATGAAGTCGGACAGATCCCCCAGCATCTGGTCACAGCTTTGATACCGGTCCTTCGGGTCATTTTCCAGAGCCTTGGCCAGGATCTGCTGCATCCGTTCTATCAGATGCTTTGGGCAGTTTAAGGGCTTGACCTGGGCGTGGGTCAGATGGTGTCCGCCCTTATGGGCGAAGATCGCCTCCGCCTTCGGCCGTTTGCCAGTCAGGAGCTGCAGGAGGAGAGAACCGATGCTGTAGATGTCCGCCTCCGGTCCCAGACGCAGAGAGCCGGGGGCTTGTGGGGGGATCGTCCCTGGCTCCGGGGAGTTGGGGGCTTGTCGTGGGTCCTCTGCCCCCATCCCGAGAGGGCGGGAGGTCTGTCGTGGGTCCTCTGCCCCCATCCCGAGAGGGCGGGAGGTCTGTCGCGGGTCTTCTGTCCCTATCCCCAGGGAACGGGAGCTTTGTCGGAAGAGCCTTGTCCCCAGCCCGAGAAAGCGGGAGCTCTGGCGGAGGGGCTTTCTTCCTGGTCCCGGAGGGCGATCCCTCTGGCGGCGGATCTCGGGAGCTGCATAGTCCTCCATGGCAAAGAACGCCTCCCCTTCCGGGACGGCCGGACATCTCCCGTCGGCCAGGAGCCTGCGGGCAGAGCCCATGTCGATCAGGGTGGCCAGGCTGCTGCTCTCGGTCAGGGAGCCGTGGATGAAGATATTGGTATCCTGGAGGTCCAGATGGATATATCCGGCGCGGTGGACCTCCTGGACAGCGAAGAGGATCTGTTCGGTCACCCGGAAGGCCTGGAGGAGGGTGATCCTTTTGGGGCCGGAAAGATAGGCGCGCAGGGCCTGCCCTTTGTCTGCCAGGGAGTCCATCACGGTCACGGTATTTTGGACGGTCACAAAGGTCTGCCCCTTATCGAAGGAGAGACGGACCTGGGAGGAACCGTCGATGACCGGGGCCAGCCGTGAGCTGGTGGCGTAGATCTCCTCGGTGATCTGCCGCTCCTTTAGCTGCATCGTTTGGGCGGCCTTAAGGTCAGCGGCGAGCTTTTCAAAAGGAGCTCCGGGCATGATCTGACCGGAGGGGGCGCGGACGAAGGGCGGATCCCCGAAGGAATGGGGGATCGGATAGCACTCCTTTAGGACAAACTTAGCCCTGCCGGCATGATAGTGGCCGTGGCTGTCGAGGACCTGCCGGATGGCCGGATAGACCAGGCTGAGCCCGCCTTCTCCGATGGGGGCGCCGGTGATCTCATAGCAGCCGCTGTCAGGCAGACAGACCCAGGTACCGGTTTTTAATGGATCTCGCATAGTAGGTGGCTCCTTTCACGATCGTTTTAGTGGATGGTAGCTTTGATCTTTGCAGGCGATGAGCCATGTGCATGTCCGCACCGGCTTTTACCCCGTTGTGCACCATGAAGATCCACCGCCGGATAGACGGCTTGTACCCAGGCAGGTCAAATATGCCTGCCGGACCTTCGTGTGTGATGGTGCATCCGCTGCCGGGTACATGGAAGTTTGGCGAAGATCTGCCCCGCTTTATCAAAGAGGATAGTGTCTTTGAGAGGGAACGTCAAGCGCAGGGGATGTGTACTATCGATAAAACGAAAAAAATATCAGTTTGTGACAGATCAGCGTGATGAAAATGGACAAGAGGCAGAAGGAGGAAGGATAAAGTGGGACATTATACAGATGATGTTACGGGCGGATACTGGAGCTATGCGGTGCGGACGACCTATGAGATAAAGGATATGGTGGGAGATATGGAGGAGGAGGCCACGGCAAAGGACTGGGGGGAGCTGCTGGAGAAGATCCGGAGGGAGTATACCTGTTCCGTCCGCTTTTTCCTGATGCGGTATCTTTTTGAGGAGGACGGATGTATGGCGGGAAGGGTCGTGAGAGAAGGGGAGGGGTATCGGATCGCTTATGGCGGAAGGACCTATCACTTTCATAAGGTCACCCCGGAGCACGCCTTTGCGCTCCCGGACGAGGAGCGGGACCAGTATGTGGAGCTGCTGACCAGGATCGCCGCCGACCGTCACGATGATCCGCCCAGGGTCTGGAGGCCCCTGATGCGCAAGGCTATGCTCCGCAATAAGGAGGTCCGGCTGTTGACGAGACAGGAGGGCTTTCAGCTGGCCCACGGCCTGGGCTTCGGTCTGGACAGGACCGAGGCCTTCCTGCTGCGCGCCCTGGAAAATGACGGGTTCTGCTACACCCGGTCCGAGGACCTGATCGAAGCCTTCTGCTTCCTATATGGACCGGCAGATGATCGGTATACGGCACAGCAGCTCAAGGCCCGGTACCATGAGCAGACCGATCATCTGCCGAAACATGCGGTGGCCCTGAAGCCCGATGCCTTCACCCAGAAGATCGCACAGAGCCTTCCGGCGTGGATCCGGGGGTGGTGTGCGGGGGGAGGGGAAGAGATGGCCCGGGGTACCGGGAGAGAGGCAGAGGCGGTCCGGGGTACAGAAAGGGAGACAGGGGCGGTCTGGGGTACCGGGAAAGAGACAGAGATGGTCCGGGGTACAGAAAGGGAGACAGGGGCGGCCTGGGGTACCGGGAAAGAGACAGAGATGGTCCGGGGTACAGAAAGGGAGACAGCGACGGTCCGGGATACAGAAAGAGAGACAGAGACGGTCCGGGCCACAGAAAGAGGGACCGGGCAGTCCCGGGATCCAGGCGCCAGCGAGCAGGATGGCATGGAGACAGCTGTGACCGACGCGTTCATGACCTGGCTCATCGTCCAAGCCCCTTTCCTGGATATCCCCAGCCGCAGCGCCTGGCAGATCTACAGAAGGGCGGCTGCCTTTGCCCACACAGTCACCCGGGCATTAACTTCTGGCAGCGCGGATGAGCAGGAGGCGATCCTGGAACCGCTCTTTGCCCCGTATATGGAGGGGGAAGGTACCTATCTCACAGACATGATCATGGCATATTGTCTGGGCGATGAGAAAGACCAGGAGAGAGGCCAGGAGGAAGACCAGGAGAGAGACCAGGAGGAAGGCCAGGAAGGAGGTCAGGAGAAAGGCGAGACAGGGACAGATGGTGTGGCGGGCAGGGGCTTTGTTGATGGGGAGGACCCTTACAGGACCGCCTCCGACCTGCTGTGGATGGCATACGAGGGAGCCGGTGACAGCGCTGCTAAGGAAGCCGGGAAAGGAAAAGGGCCTGCGGGGCTGTGGCGGTATCTGACGGCAGATCAAAAGGGCCGCCTCACGGTAAAGGCGATCGGCTCCCGGATCCCGCTCCTGCTGTCCGGGGAAGAGGCGGTCACCAAGGCGGACCTGCTGTTTTTGCTGTGGTCCATCTGCGATCTGTCCTGGATGGCCTGGGGGCAGGATACAGAGGACTTTTTATATGAACGGCTGGCCGGCTTCTGGTCCCTTGCAGAGGAGCTGCTGGACAAGGCTATGCTCCCACCGCTGTATGCCCCCCATCTGTTGGAGCGAGGCTTTTTATATGCGATCTGCGCTGAGGATCCTGGGGGAGGCTCGCCCTTCGAGCTCTACGAGGAGCTGTGCGCCTATGCCCTCCCTGCGAGATGGAGCCGCCGCCGGGTGAAAAAGGTGGACCCGGCAGAAGGGAGGCGATACCGCAGGCTGCTGAAAAAAAAGGCAAGGGAGCTCTACCGCACCGGCCAGATCGATCTGGAAGGGCTGGGGGAGGCCCTGTCCGCGCATTTTGGGGAGCACGGGAAGGAAGGCGGGATCTACCGGTTCACGCCGGAAGGGATCTGTTATCAGGAGAAAAAGCTGGCCGTTCCAGATCCAGAGGAGCCGGTGGCGATCCCCTATCCCAGGGCAGGGACGGGAAGGCGTTTTGACAGGAGCCGCGGGGACTATAAGACACCCAGAGTACAGGAGGAGCGCTTCCTGTTCCTGTACGGGCTGGTGCTGGATCTGGCTGGGCGATGGGAAGGCATACGAAGAAGAGATTTCCGGATCAACTACCTAGACCACGCATCGGTCACCATCCTGCACAGTGGGCCTGGGTGAGAAAAGTGACGTAAGGTCACGCGGATGATAAAAAAACCACCAAATTTTCTAAAAAAGCTTTTAATCCACTCCATTTTATGGTATTATCATCTAAGAGATCGGCCGCGCGCGAGCGGATATGCCTGTCAGGATGACCGGATCGGCCGATAGAAAGAAGGAGGACAAGTTTATGAAGAAAAGTTTAGCATTGCTCTTGGCGTGTTCTATGATGCTGGGGATGACCGCATGCGGCGGAGGCGGCAGCGCGGAGACCACGGCTGCGGCGACGGAGGCGGCTACAGAGGCGCCTACGACAGAGGCCCCTGCCGCAGGAGCGGAGGAGACAGAGGCTCCTGAAGGAGGCGAGGCGGGGACGGAAGCCAAAGCAGCAGAGGGCGGCATGGACGCTCTGATCGAGGCGGCGAAGGCAGAAGGCGAGCTGACCGTGTACGGCTCCTGCGAGGAGGAGTACTTATCGCTGGCCTGCAAGAATTTTGAGGACCTGTACGGGATCAAGACCAAGTTCCAGCGTCTTTCCACCTCCGAGGTGTATACCAAGATCTCCGAGGAGGCAGGCAAGCCCTCAGCGGACGTATGGTTCGGCGGCACCACCGATCCCTATAATGAAGCGGTGGCCGACGGCCTTTTGATGGAATATGAGGCGGCTAATGCCGTGAACCTGATCAGCGAGGATTACAAAGATCCCACCAACTGCTGGTATGGCATTTATAAAGGCATCCTGGGCTTCATGGTCAACACCGAGGAGCTGGAGCGTTTAGGCCTGGAAGCCCCCAAGACCTGGGACGATCTGACCAAGGAAGAGTATAAAGGCCTGATCATGCTGTCCAATCCCAATACAGCCGGCACGGCGAAGCTCCTGATCAATACCATGATCCAGATGAAGGGCCACGACGAGGCGATGGAGTATTTTAAGGCACTGGACCAGAACATCAACCAGTACACCAAGTCCGGCTCCGGCCCCTCTAAGATGGTAGGCCCCGGCGAGTGTGTGATCGGCATCGGCTTCCTCCATGACGGCATCTACCAGATCCTCCAGGGTTATGACAATATCGCGCTGGTGGTACCGGAGGACGGCACCTCCTTCGAGGTGGGCGCTACGGCGATCTTCAACGGCTGTACCCATCCCAACGCGGCGAAGCTGTGGATCGAATATGCCTTATCTCCCGACTGTGTGGACCACGCCAAGGAAGCCGGCTCCTATCAGTTCCTGGTGCTGTCCAATGCAAAACAGCCAGAGGAAGCAGAGACCTTCGGTCTGGATATGAACAATACGATCGATTACGACTTCGAGGATGCGAAGGCGAACAGCGCCCAGTATGTGGAAGATTTCTTCGAGGCGCTGGGGAGCTCTGCGGACAGCGCGGATTCCAGCCGTTTCAAGACGGAGTGATGAGGCGCGGGCAGACCGACTGCAGCATAACGAGATGAACGAGACAGGGGCTGCCGCTGTATCTGCGGCAGCCCTTGCCTATCCGGGGAGCGGTCTGCGTCTGCCGGGGATGAAGGGAAAAGAGGTAACGGTCCAGGGTATCTGAACGGTTACGAAAAGAGAGGGGGAATGGTCATGGCGAAAAAACAGAGCGCGGCTCTTGAACGGAAAAAGTTCTTTTCCGATCCGATCCTGATCAGCATGATCGTGGTCTTGCTGGTCTTTTTGGCGTTGTTCATCTTATATCCGCTGCTGATGCTCTTGGTGGACAGCTTTCTGGAGGAGGGACGGATCACCCTGGGGGTGTTCGCCCGGGTATTGAGCCTGGAGCGCTTCCAGAATGCCTTTAAGAACACCCTGGTCTTAGGCGTGATCACCGGTCTCGCCTCCACAGCGATCGGGCTGCTCTTCGCCTATGTGGAGGTGTATGTGAAGCTGAGGACAAAGGTCTTAGAGAAGCTGTTCGCGGTGGTCTCTATGCTGCCGGTGGTCTCCCCGCCCTTTGTGCTCTCCTTATCCATGATCATGCTCTTCGGGCGCAGCGGCATGATCACCCGCTCGTTGCTTAAGATCTACGATTCAAATGTCTATGGCTTAAAGGGCATCGCGATCGTCCAGACCCTGACCTTCTTCCCGGTCTGCTATCTGATGCTGAAGGGACTTTTGAAGAACATCGATCCTTCGCTGGAGGAGGCCACCCGGGATATGGGGGCTACCCGGTGGAAGGTGTTCTCCAGCGTCACCTTCCCTTTGCTGCTGCCTGGCCTGGGGAACGCTTTCCTGGTGACCTTTATCGAGTCCGTGGCGGATTTTGCCAATCCTATGCTGATCGGCGGGTCTTATGATACCCTGGCCACCACGATCTACCTGCAGGTCACCGGCGCCTATGACTCTACCGGAGCGGCGGCCATGTCGGTGGTGCTCTTATCCCTGACGGTGGTGCTGTTCCTGATCCAGAAGTACTATCTGGAGAAGAAGACGGCGGCCACGCTGACGGGCAAGGCCTCAAGACAGCGGATGCTGATCGAGGATAAGAGCGTCACGGTCCCGCTGACCTTGTTCTGCACCCTGGTGGCGGCTTTCGTGGTGCTGATGTATGTGATGGTCCCCTTTGGGGCGCTGTTCACCCTCTGGGGCCGGGATTACAGCCTGTCCCTGAAATGGTTCCAGTACATGTTCCGCACCAGCGGCTTGAAGGCCTTTAAGGATTCCTTCGTGCTGTCCCTGATCGCGTCGCCGCTGACCGCCTTTTTATCCATGGTGATCGCCTATCTGGTGGTGAAGAAGCGGTTTAAGGGAAAGGGCTTTATCGAGTTCGTCTCCATGCTGGCCATGGCGGTCCCCGGCACCGTGCTGGGCATCGGCTACATCCGGGGCTATGCTAACGGGCTTTTCCGGTCCGGGATCATGAGCGGCTTATACGGCACCGGTCTGATCTTGATCATCGTGTTCATCGTCCGGAGCCTCCCCACCGGCACCAGGAGCGGGATCTCCGCGCTGCGCCAGATCGACCGGTCGATCGAGGAATCGGCCTATGACATGGGGGCGGATTCGGCCCGGGTATTTATGACCGTCACCTTACCCCTGATCAAGGATTCCTTTTTCAGCGGTCTGGTCACGGCCTTTGTGCGGAGCATCACAGCGATCTCCGCGATCATCCTGCTGGTGACGCCGGACTTTTTGCTGATCACCTGCCAGATCAATGAGCAGGCGGAAAAGGGGAATTACGGGGTGGCCTGCGCCTATGCCACGGTGCTGATCGCTATCACCTACGGCGCGGTGCTGCTCATGAACCTGCTGATCCAGTTCTTCGGGACCAGCCGGAAGATCCGGGTGGAGGCGGAAGAGTAAAGGAGGAAGAGTAGATGAAGAAAGAGAAGAAAGGGGTCCGCTTAGAGCATATCTCCAAGATCTATCAGGATCCGAAGACCGGAAAGGAATTCTATGCGGTACAGGATACCACGTTGGACATCGAGGCGGGGACCTTCGTCACCCTTCTGGGACCTTCCGGCTGCGGGAAGACCACGACCCTGCGGATGATCGCAGGCTTTGAGAGCCCGGACGAGGGGGAGATCTATCTGGGAGGCCAGCCGATCAACAGCCTGACCCCTAATAAACGAGATACGGCTATGGTATTCCAGAGCTATGCCCTCCTCCCCCATTACAATGTCTTTGACAATGTGGCTTACGGGCTGAAGATCCGCAAGCTCCCCAAGGAAGAGATCAAAAAGCGGGTGATGGATATCCTGCACCTGGTGGAGATGGACGGCATGGAGTCCCGTATGACCAACCAGCTCTCCGGCGGCCAGCAGCAGCGTGTGGCCCTGGCCAGGGCTCTGGTGCTGGAGCCCGGCGTGCTCCTATTCGATGAACCTCTGAGCAATCTGGACGCGAAGCTCAGGGTATCCATGCGCACGGAGATCCGCAAGATCCAGCAGAAGGTGGGGATCACGGCGGTCTACGTGACCCACGACCAGTCCGAGGCCATGAGCATCTCCGATCAGATCATCATCATGAGCAAGGGCAAGGTGGAGCAGATCGGGACCCCGCGGGAGATCTACTACCATCCAAACTCCCGGTTCGTGGCGGATTTCATCGGGGAGGCGAACTTTTTGAAGGCCAAGGTCCTTAAGGTACAGGGCGAGAGGGGAGAGGAGGCTCAGATCCAGGTGGCGGGCCAGCAGCTCTTGGTCCATAATTTTGGCAAGATCAAGGAGGGGGAGGAAGCTTCTCTGGTGATCCGGCCGGAGGCGGCGGTCCTGTCCGATCATGGACACCTGGAAGGGGAGGTCACCTTGTCCACCTTTATGGGCGCCTATCAGTATTATCAGCTCCAGGTAGGGGATATGGAGATCCAGATCACCGACTATAACCCGGTCAACCGGAGGATCTATGAGGTGGGCGAGAAGGCTTTTCTGGATTTTGATGCGAAGGGCGTCTATATCCTGAAGTGATACCACCTGAGGCAGGGACGGTCTGGGATGTGTCTGCCGGAGAGCCCCCGGCGCTAGAGGATGGCACGCAGAGGCGGTCCCTGTATCCGGGAACGCCAGAAGGCTGCCGCAAAACGATCGATCTACAGGATATATGGTGCAGGCATCACCGTTATCAGCACCGTTTAGGCAAGATCGAGCGCTTTATGCGGCAGCCTTTTCCCTTCTAGCTGATCGTGCAAATAAAAGGAGCGATCGTCCAAATGAAAAAGGGGGCTGGCTATTGCTTTTTAGGGGGAGGCTCCGTTATACTTAAAGGGTAAAAGCATAAAGCCAAGATCGGATAGGAGGGTATCTTATGGGAGAAGGAAAGAAGCCGGCGCTGGTGGTCATGGCAGCCGGTATGGGCAGCCGCTATGGTGGATTGAAGCAGATCGATCCGGTGGATGAGTATGGGAACATCATCATGGATCTTTCCATCTTTGACGCGAAGGAAGCGGGGTTTGACCAGGTGGTCTTTGTGATCAAAAAGGCCATCGAAGAGGAATTTAAGGAGCATGTGGGCAGACGCATGGAGGAGCATATCCGGGTGGATTATGTGTACCAGGAGCTGGACCGTCTGCCGGAGGGCTTTTCGGTGCCGGAGGGCCGGGTAAAGCCCTGGGGCACGGGGCACGCCATCCTTTGCTGCAAGGACGTGGTGGACGGGCCCTTCGCGGTGATCAACGCAGATGACTATTATGGGAAGCAGGCGTTCACGGAGATGTACAGACAGCTGACCACCTGCCAGGACGATGAGCGGTATCAGTATGCTATGGTGGGCTACCGGTTGGATAATACCATGACGGATAACGGCTATGTGGCCAGAGGGGTCTGTGCCATAGACGATCAGGGGAAGCTGATCGACATCCACGAGAGGACCCGGATCGAGAAGCGGGACGAGGGCGGCGCGTACACGGAGGATGATGGCGCCACCTGGATCCACATGCCGGGGGATACCACCGTATCCATGAACCTGTGGGGCTTCACCGCCAGTATCTTAGGCGAGCTGGAGCGGCGCTTTGCCCCGTTCTTGGAGCGGGAGCTGGCGGATGACCCGCTGAAATGCGAGTATTTCCTCCCCTTTGTAGTGGACGAGCTCTTAAAGGAGAAGAAGGCAGAGGTGACGGTCTTAAAGAGCCGAGACCGGTGGTACGGTGTGACCTATAAGGAAGATAAGGAGACAGTGGTGCAGGCGATCCGCCAGCTGAAGGCGCAGGGGCTGTACCCGGAAAGAGTATGGGAGGGTTGAGATGGAGGATAACATGGAGAGAAGGATCGCGGCGGCAGAGGCATTTGCCATAAAGGGACAGATAAAAAGCTGCGAGCCCTACGGGAGCGGGCACATCAACCGCACCTTCCGCCTGATCTGCGAGGAGGACGGGCAGAGCTATCATTATATCCTGCAGCAGATGAACCGGGAGGTCTTTAAGGATATCCCGGGGCTCATGGAAAATGTGAAGGGCGTCACCACATTCCTGCGCCGTCAGATCGTGGAAGACCATGGGGATCCGGACCGGGAGACCCTGAACCTGGTGCCCACCAAGGACGGGCGGGACTATCACCAGGACAGCTGGGGGGATTTCTGGCGGGTCTACCTGTTCATCGACGGGGCCACCTGCTATAACCTGGTGGCGAAGCCGGAGGATTTTTACCAGAGCGGGAAAGCCTTCGGGCGGTTCCAGCGGCTCCTGGCAGATTTCCCGGCGGACCGGCTCACAGAGACGATCCCCCATTTCCATGATACACCGGCCCGGTTCGCCACGTTCCAAAAGGCTGTGGAGGAAGACTGCAAAGGAAGGGCCAGCCAGGTGGAGGCGGAGATCCGGTTTATAAGAGAGCGGGAAAAGGAGATGGGCCTGGCCTTAAGCCTCCAGAAGACAGGGGAGCTCCCGCTGCGGGTGAGCCATAATGACACGAAGCTGAACAATATCATGATCGACGATGCCACCGGACAGGCACTCTGCATCATCGATCTGGATACCATCATGCCCGGCTTTTCGATCTTCGATTATGGGGATTCCATCCGGTTCGGCGCTAACACGGCAGAGGAGGACGAGCGGGATCTGTCCAAGGTATCTCTGTCCCTGCCCCTTTTTGAAGTGTACACGAAAGGGTTCCTGGAGGGGAGTGAGGGCCGCCTGACCGAGACCGAGATCGAGTTGCTCCCCTACGGAGCCAAGATGATGACCCTAGAGTGCGGGATGCGTTTCCTGACCGATCATCTCATGGGGGATGTGTACTTCCACATCAGCCGGGAAGGGCATAACCTGGACCGCTGCCGCACCCAGCTGGCCCTGGTGGCCGATATGGAAAAGAAATGGACGGATATGGAGCGGATCGTCAAGCAGTATCAGGGCTGATGGCCGCTTAAGTGATGCTCCTTCGTACGGTCAGCCCGGCAAATGCGCAGACCGATCTAGACTGTCACGCTCCTTTTCCGAAAGGAGGCGGATGGAGGAGGCGTATTCGGAGGGGTTCATGTGGGTGATCTTCTTAAACTGCCGGGAAAAATAGTGGATGGAGGTATAGCCCAGACGGTCGGAGATCTGGGTGAAGTTCAGCTGGTTGCTGCGGATCAGCTCCTTGGCGGTGTCGATCTTCATCCAGGTGAAAAACTCCATGACCCCACAGCCATGGATCTCCTGGAACAGCTTCTGGAGGCGTGAACGGCTCACCAGGGTGTTCCTGCAGATCTTGTCGATGGTCAGCTGTTCATTGATATGCTCTTCCATATATCGGATGATCCGATTATACGTCTCATTGGGGCGTCCCAGACGGGGACGTCCCGAATTTTGTGGCGGGACCGGGAGCGGATTAGCGAAATAGCGGCGATAGAGATGGATCAGCAGCTCCTCCAGATGATTGCGGATCAGCTGTTCTGCTCCAAACCCGGGAGCTGTGGTGTTGCGGATCAGCTCTTCCTGGTAGGGATCGTCTAAGCGTCCCAAAAAAGCATGGCGGGCCTCGATGATGATCTGGGCCAAAAGCGCGCGCTCCGTCTCCTGGACCGTCAGGATCTGGCTGCGGAAGGCGTCCATGGCGGGAGAATGGCATTCAAAGGCGATGACCACCAGGCTGGGAGCCACGCGCCCGTTGGTGACCACATTGTGGAACTCATTGGGCTGATGGAAGATGATGCTCCCCCGCTTTAACGTATGCCGTTTACTGTCCGCGATCGCTTCGATCTCCCCCTTGTCTACACAGAGCAGCTCCCAGAAATCATGGCTCTCGCCAGGGAAGGTAAAATCGCTCATATAGTCAAAATAGTGGATGGAGATGATATTGCGGATCTTCAGGGTGGTGCGCAGATGGGTGCTCTTGTATGCCATGGGGGGCCTCCGTTATCCTCTGTATTTCCAGGTGGTCTTTCCGTCAGTATACCATATCCGGCTGGGGGCCGCAAGATGGAGGGCCTCCCGGAGCGGACCCTTTGGCCCGCCTATGAAAAGTAACGAACAGATCAACCTAATGATAATGCAACGACTGACAATATCCCAGATACAAGGAGGAATATATGTCCAAAACGAAAGGAAGGGTCACCCTCCCCAGCGAGGGCAACTTTTTGGAAGAAACAAAGGAGATGATGGAGCGCTGGGGGGCGGATGCCCTGCGGGACAGTGACGGGACGAAGCTGCCCCAGGAGATCAAGGCGCTGGATGCCAAGATCTACACCACCTATTTTGTGGCCAGAGGGCATAATGACTTTGCCAGGGAGCATATGGATGAATGCCAGCAGCTGTATCTGATGAGCCGGAGAGTGACGGCCACAGGGGATGAGGTGAGGATCCCCTTTATGGAAGGGTATTTTGACCAGCAGGTGGTGCCGGACTATGACCATGACTGCAAACGGTGGTGGGAGGTCATGGACCGGACCCTGGGGGAGGCCGTGGCGGTGGAGGACTGGGAGGTGGACCGGGAGCAGGATATGGTGATCGTCCATGATGCCCATCCCTTCCACGAATATACGGTGTCCTTCCTGGTGTTCGCGATCTGGGACCCCACCCAGATGTACAACCATATCACCAATGATTGGGGGGATAAGCCTCATGAGATCCCCTTTGATGTGCGGCAGCCGGCCTCCGGGCGTTTTGCCAAAGGATATCTGGCCCAGTGGCTTAAGGAGGAGCCGGATACGGATGTGGTGCGGTTCACCACATTTTTCTATCATTTCACCCTGGTGTTCGATAACAAGGCGAAGGAAAAGTTCGTGGACTGGTTCGGCTACGGCGCTACCGTGTCGGTGAGGGCGCTGGAGGCCTTTGAGCAGGAATATGGCTACAGGCTGCGGCCGGAGGATATCGTGGATGGTGGCTATTACAACTCCACCTTCCGGGTCCCCACCAGGCAGTATCTGGATTATATGGACTTTATCCAGCGGTTCGTGGCCGAGAGAGCGAAGGAGCTGGTGGACCTGGTCCATGAGGCGGGCCGTGAGGCCATGATGTTCTTGGGGGATAACTGGATCGGGACGGAGCCTTACGGGAAGTATTTCCCCCAGATCGGGCTGGACGCGGTGGTGGGCAGTGTGGGAGGCGGCGCTACACTGCGCCTGATCTCCGAGATCCCCGGCGTACGGTATACGGAAGGCCGGTTCCTGCCATATTTCTTCCCGGATACCTTCTATGAAGGGAACGATCCTTGTGTGGAGGCCCGGGAAAACTGGCTCTGTGCCAGGCGGGCCCTGATGCGCAAGCCGGTGGACCGGATCGGGTACGGGGGGTATCTGAGCCTGGCCTACAAGTTCCCGGCCTTTGTGGACTACATCGAGGAGGTGACGGACAGCTTCCGGGAGATCTGTGCCAATATCGGCAGATCTAAGCCCTACAGCGGGCTGAAGGTGGCCGTGCTCAACTGCTGGGGCCGCCTCCGTGCATGGCAGACCTTTATGGTGGCCCATGCGCTCTGGTACAAGCAGACCTACTCCTATTTCGGTGTACTGGAGGCTTTGAGCGGAGCCAGCGTGGATGTGGTGTTCATAAGCTTTGAGGATATCCGCCGGGGCGAGGCCCTGGAGGATGTGGATGTGATCATCAATGCCGGAGCCGCCGGGACGGCATTTTCCGGGGGAGCGGAATGGCTGGATCCGGATATCGTGACGGCTGTGCGGCGATTTGTCTATAACGGCGGAGGCTTTGTGGGGATCGGAGAGCCGTCGGCGGTCCATTTTGGCGGTCGTTTCTTCCAGCTGGCTGATGTGCTGGGCGTGGATAAGGAGCTGGGGTTCAGCCTTTCTACGGACAAATGTCCTATGAAGGCGGAGCCGCATTTCCTGACTGAGGACAGAAAAGAGGCCTTTGACTTTGGCGAGGGGATGAGGGATGTCTATGCGCTGTCGGAGGAGACCGAGATCGCGGAGGCTTCAGGCGGGGAGATCCATCTCAGCTCTCACAGGTACGGACAGGGGAGAGGGGTCTACATAGCAGGTCTCCCATATAGCTTTGCCAACACCCGGCTGCTGCTGCGCAGCCTGTACCACAGCGCAGGAAAAGAGGAGGAGATGCTGCGCTGGTATGCTTCTGACCCCTGCTGCGAGGTCCATGCCTATCCGGAGACCGGCAGATATGCGGTGGTCAATGATTCTCCAGAACCCAGGGATACCCTGGTCTACGACGGAGAAGGAAAGGCCTGTCAGGTATCCCTGGAGGGAGGGCAGATCATCTGGCAGGAGATCGGGCAGGGGCTGTCGTGAGGCCGGCAGGCGGCGGAGAGGCCGGAACGGCTGTGGGATGAGGCCGTGCGGCCCGGATGGAGAGAGCCGGGCGGTCTGGATGAGGGCTGGGCGGTCCAGATGGAGAGGGCCGGGCGGTCCGGATGGAGAGATCCGTACGGTCTGGATGAGGGCTGGGCGGTCCGGATGGAGGGATCCGAGCGGTCCGGATGGAGGGGCCAGACCGATCGGCGTGATACAGATCGGTGAAAATATACATGCTGTCCGTCACGCGAAAAAGTCATCTATGCAGATCCACGAAAAATGTCCGAAAATACAAATATAAGGGCTGATCGTGCAAATATTTTTTTGTGCGATCCCTCTATACTAGACCTATGAGGAATGGAAAAACACTCAACAAAAGCAACAAAAAAAGCAACAAAAAAAGAGGAGGAACTTATTTATGAAGAAAAAGATGATGGCACTGGTCCTGGCATCGACGATGGCGGCTTCGCTGGCTGCATGTGGCGGTGGCGGCGGACAGACCGCGGAGACCACAGCGGCTGCGGCGGGCGGCACAGAGACCACAGCGGCTGCGGCGGCAGATGGCGCAGAGACAGAGGCAGCACAGCCTGCCGGGGACGGGAGCGGCCTGGTCTATTGGTCCATGTGGGAGGCGACAGAGCCCCAGGGACAGGCGATCCAGGCAGCGGTGGATAAGTTTACGGAGGATACAGGCATCAGCGTGGATCTTCAGTTCAAAGGCCGCACAGGCATCCGGGAGGGTTTACAGCCGGCGCTTGACGCAGGGACTGCGATCGATCTGTTCGATGAGGATATCGACCGTGTGAACACCACCTGGGGCAGCTACCTGATGGATCTGGAGGATCTGGCAAAGGCAGTGGATTATGAGGCTACGGCTAATGCCGGCCTGATCGCGGCTTGCCGTGAAGTGGGCGGCGGGACCTTAAAGTCCATCCCCTATCAGCCCAATGTGTTCGCATTTTTCTATAACCAGACGATCTTTGATGAGGCAGGGATCACCAAAGCCCCGGCTACATGGGAAGAGCTGGATGCCGCCTGCGCAAAGATCAAGGAAGCCGGCTACACACCGATCACCTGTGATGACGCCTATATCACCTGTATGTTCGGTTATCATATGTCCAGGTTAGTGGGCGAGCCTAAGACGGAAGAGATCGTAAAGGGCGGCCAGTGGGACGATCCGGCTGTGATGGCTACGGCAGAGGCTTACGCAGACTTTGCCAGCAAGGGCTACTTCTCCGACACGATCGCGTCCAATGTATGGCCGGCAGGACAGAACCAGGAGCTGGCTATGGGGACCGCCGCTATGTATCTGAACGGCTCCTGGCTCCCCAATGAGGTCAAGGATATGGCCGGTGATGACTTTGTCTGGGGATGCTTCAGCTACCCGGCAGTAGAGGGCGGCACCGACGGTGTGGACGCGGCTAACTACGGCGCACAGGTGCTGGCGATCAACAAGGATTCCAAGAATGCAGAAAATGCCTTCAAGCTGATCTGCTACATCACCCAGGGCGAGTTTGACCAGATGTTATCTGAGCTGTCCATCGGCATCCCGGCTGACTCCAATAACTCGGAGTGGCCTGCGCTGATCTCCTGTGTGAAGCCGGTCATGGAGAGCATGAAGACCCGTTATCCGTGGGCAGCCGGCGCGGAGGCTAATGCGGATATGACCCCGATCATCAAGGAGAACTTCTTAAAGCTCAGCGGCGGCAGCATCGATGCCCAGGGCTTTGTGGATGCTCTGAAGAAAGCCGGCAATTAAACGGTGAGGGTCCTGGCAGAGCGCCAGGAGACAGAACGCATGAAAGGCGGCAGATCAAAGCTGCCGCCTTTTGTTGGATAGTAGATAAGAGTTCCGTGCATGCCCGCAGGGCGCTCTGCACGGCGGTCGGATCATCGTCCGCAGAAAGGAAGGAGACCGGGATGAAACGAAATAAAGGGATGATCATACTGTTCCTTAGTCCGGCAGTACTGATGTTTTCCATCATCTTCTTGTATCCTATCGTCCGTACGATCATCATGAGCTTTTTTAAGATCGACGGGATCACAGACCCGGTGGCCAGGTGGCAGTTTACCGGTCTGGCTAATTTTACAAAGCTGGCCCAGACCAGCCTGTTCAGGATCTCCATGTGGAACCTGCTCCGGATCTGGCTCATAGGCGGGATCATCGTCATGTCGCTGGCTCTGCTGTTCGCTGTCATCATCACCAGCGGGATCCGCTTCAAGAGTTTTTTCCGGGCGGTGATCTATCTGCCGAACATCGTCAGCGCGGTGGCCTTAGCGACCATGTGGCTGCAATACGTCTACAGCCCCAAGTTCGGCCTGCTGAAGACCGTGTTCTCGAACCTGGGCCTGACTGCTCTATCTAAGGTCCAGTGGCTGGATAACGACCATAAGTTCATGGCGCTCCTGCTGGCCTACTGTTTCGGGATGGTGGGCTACCATATGCTGATCTTTGCCAGCGGCATCGAGCGGATCAGCTCAGATTACTTTGAAGCGGCCACGTTGGACGGGGCTGGCCGGCTCCAGCAGTTCCGGTATATCACCATGCCCCTGCTGAAAGGCGTCTTTAAGACCAATATCACCATGTGGAGTGTGACCAGCGTAGGCTTTTTCGTGTGGTCCCAGCTGTTCTCCACGGTCACGGCGGATACCCAGACCATCACGCCCATGGTCTATATGTATATGCAGATCTTCGGGGCGGGGAACAGTGTCACAGAGCGGAATTCCGGCCTGGGCGCGGCCATCGGCGTGCTGTTGAGCATCTGTGTGGTAGCCGTGTTCTGGCTGTGCAACATCCTGCTGAAGGATGATGAGCTGGAATTTTAAAAGGAGGGGAAGGCTATGGCGAAAATGAAACGATACCATGAACCGGTAAACTGGAAAAAAGAGCTGCGTCTTGCCCCGGGTTATCTGATCCTGGTCCTGTGGATCACCTTCACCTTTGTCCTGTTAGGGTGGGTGCTCCTGGCTAGTTTTTCCACCACCAAGGAGATCTTCTCCAATAAACTGCTGGCCTCCGGGCTCCATTTTGAGAACTATGTGAAGGCTTGGATCAATTCCGATGTAGCCGGGATCTTCCGGAACTCCCTGATCTATTCGATCATCTCCTGCTCACTGCTCATCCTGATCTGCGCTCCGGCGGCCTATGTGCTGGCACGGTTCGTATTTCCGGGGAATAAGCTGATCCAGACGGGTTTTGTATCGGCTATGGGCGTGCCGGTGGTCATGATCGTCCTTCCCCTGTTCGGGATCGTAGCCAGCATGGGGATCTTGAACAATGTGCTGAGCAACGCGGTGCTGCTGGTCTTTCTGTACATCGGCATCAACATCCCGTATACCACCATATTCCTCATGACCTTTTTCAGCAACCTGTCCCGGGCTTTTGAGGAAGCGGCGGCGATCGACGGATGCCCGCCCACCAAGACCTTCTGGCTGATCATGCTCCCCATGGCCCAGCCGGGGATCATCACGGTCACGATCTTTAACTTCATCAATATCTGGAATGAATACTTCATCTCCCTGATCTTCGCCAATTCAGACCAGCTGCGTCCCATCGCCGTAGGTCTGTATTCCATGATCAACTCCATGAAATATACCGGTGACTGGGCCGGCATGTTCGCGGCGGTGGTGATCGTCTTCCTGCCCACCTTTATCCTGTACATCTTCCTGTCTGAGAAGATCATCGCAGGTGTCACGGGCGGCGGGGTCAAGGGCTGACAGATCCGGACACAGAGAAAAAGAGGCGGCGCGCCAGGCGGACGCCTCTTTTTATCGTATACATTGTTGCGGATGGGAAAGTATGATATACTATCCATAAATATGAGTCTTGCGCTCAGGCAGGCCGCGATAACGCAAGCTCGATGATGTATGCCATCAAAAGGAGATCATATGAAGATAAATAGACTGCATTTGTCGGATTTCAGAGGGGTCGGCGAACTGGTTTTAGACCTGCAAGGGAAGAGCGCGATATTGTTCGGGATAAACGGTGTGGGGAAAAGTACGATATTGTCAGCGGTCAACTTGCTCTATGTGCCGATCCTGAATAAGCTGACCAGACAGAAGATCAAGCAGCCAGGGAATATTAAACTGAGCGATATAAGGACTGGAAAGGCATCCGCGGATATCTCGGCTGAGTTTATGTTTGCGGAAGATGGACAGGTACTGCCTTTCGGACGAGGGATCACATATGAGAACAGGCGGATCTCAAATAATGGACAGCTAGAAAGATTGGTCGAGCATTATGAGACTCTATATGTGGGCAGACAATGGGTGGATGAAAATAATGATCTCATGGCCGATGATCAGGAACATAACATCCCGATCTTTGTAAATTATGGTGTGAACCGTCTTGTCCTAAAGACGCCTTTGCGGTTCAGAAAAAGGCCTTCTTACGGGCGGTTCGAGGCATTTGAGAAAGCGATCGAGGATCAGATCGCGTTCGATCGATTATTCGAATGGTTTTTTGACCAGGAGTATTTTGAGATCAAAATGCAGAAGGAGGATCCAGATTACCGGGATAAAGAGTTGACCGCAGTAAAAACGGCGATGTTGGCCATGCTCGATGACTGTGAGGATATCCATATCGTGGCAAAGCCCTATTCTATGCGGATCACAAAGGATGGAGAGGATCTGGATATCCTGCAGTTGTCAGATGGTGAGAAATGTACGCTGGCGCTATTTGGTGATATTGCCAGGAGGCTGGCGCAGGCCAACCCCTCTTTGGAAGACCCATTAAAAGGGAAAGGCGTGGTCCTGATCGACGAGCTGGAATTGCATATGCATACCTCATGGCAGAGAAAGGTGATCCCAGCATTAAATAAAACCTTTCCGGATATCCAATTTATCATCACGACCCATTCTCCCCAGATCTTGGGGGAGGTAGGAGAGGAGTTGGCCATCTTTTCGTTGTCCAGAGCGGGAAAAGAGATAGAGGTACAACCTCTTTCCTCCTTATTTGGTGTTGACTCAAATGCGATCCTGGAAGATAATATGCAGACCGATGCGGTCAGCCGGTCGATCAAATCGGAAGTAGAGAAGATGTATGATCTGATCGAACAGAAGGATTATGAAAATGCGGAACGGGCAGCAGACCGGATCGATCGGTTAACGTGCAGCAGGAACGCAGATACCGTACGGGCTAGGGTCATGATACGAAGGGGAAAGATCAGATATGCGAAGGATTAGAAAACTGCAGGGGCCAGAGCATTTTCAGCGATGGAAAAAGGGGTTCCAGGATTTAAATGGCAGGCCGCCGTTATACGACGATCTGCATCATACAGAAGAATATGGGCGGTTACGAAGGGCCTTGCTCAAGGAACAGGGGTATATCTGTTGTTATTGTGAGCGGGCTATTGGAAGAGGATGTGATAAAGATCATAATATCGAGCATTTTATGCCAAGGCATCCGGATCGAAGGGTCCTGACACAGGCAGAATGTGACAAGTGCCGCGATGCACAGATGGACTATACGAATTTATTCGTCTCCTGTTTAGGCGAGACGGCAGATACGATCGATCATTGTAACCACAGGAAAGATAATTGGTTCGACTTTAGGCTTTGTGTATCGCCTGCTGACGAGGAGATCGAAACACTGTTTGGGTTCAGACTGAATGGGAAGATATTCGCTATCGGGAGTGATGTCCGGGCGGAGGCGATGAAGACACATCTGAACCTAGGTTCTTATGTGCTGGATGAGCAACGGAAAGCAGCATATGATACGATGATGGATATCGAGTTTGAAAATGAGGAGCTTTTAGGCGACACCCAATATATCATGGATACGATCGAGGCCTATGGACAGATGGACGGTGAGGGGAGGTATGCCCCCTTCTGCTCGATGCTCACATATTGCCTGGAGCATGAACTATTGGATCCAATGTAAAGGAAGGGGTTCCTTGTGGATATTTATCTGGATCGATCAATATGGGTGTTACAATGCCGCAGTTCTGTTGGTGGTCGAAGGCTCGCAAAGGAGGATGATGGAGGATAAAATGGCCAGTCAGAAAGATAACACACTTGCGATCGTTAGGAACCTGAGTAAAGAAAGTCATGCCGGTCTGTTGTTCTGCTATAAGGCCTTAAAGAAGTTTGGGTATGATCCTCAGAAAACGCTTGCCTATCTAAAGTCAGAAGAGTTTAAAACATCATTTTTGACGTAGGGCTGTTTTGATCGTGAACAGACTACTGGCTGGACCGGTGGTCCTGATCGATGTTCGATCTCCCATAAAAGATCCCCCCTGCTATGCAGGGGGAGGGGATCTTATCGCGCCGCTTTCTCGGAAAACTCGGTGGTCACCAGGTCTCCATAAGGTACGCGTGCAGGCAGCTCGCCGCTCTCCTCCAGGATGTTCTGCAAAAGCTGGAAGCTCTCCTCTGCAAATACGGTATCCTTTTTCCAGGTGTCCTGGGATTTATAGCGTTCGACGATCTTGGTCAGGGCCCCAAGGTCCGTTTCCTTGAACTGGGGCTGGATCGTCTTCGCGATCTCCTCGGCGGAGTGGGTGTTCACATAGTCCAGGCCTTTCTGGATCGCATCCGTGAACTTCTGGATGATCTCCGGGTGGGCCTCCAGGTAGCTTTTTTTCGCGCTGTAGGCGGTATAGGGTACATAGCCGGACTCCTCGCCCAAGGAAGCCACCACATAGCCGGTCCCCTCGGTCTCTAAGGCGGTGGCGAAGGGCTCAAATTCTACGGTATAGTCCGCGTCGCTGGAGGGGAAGGCGGCGGCGGTCAGGCCGAAATCGATGCTCTGGTCGATGGATAGATCGGCGGCCGGGTCCATGCCGTGCTTTTTCAGGATATATTCAAAGACCATCTGGGGCATACCGCCCTTCCTCCCCCCGATCACCTTCTTCCCCTTTAAGCTGTCCCAGTCAAATGCCTCCTCCGGCTGCCGCCCCACCAGGAAATTCCCGGCCCGCTGGGTCAGCTGGGCGAAGTTCACGGCATAGTCTTTTGCGCCGTTGGCGTAGGTGTAGATGCTGGCCTCGGAGCCCATAAAGCCGATATCGGCGTCGCCGGATACCAGGGCGGTCATGACCTTGTCGGCCCCCGCGCCGTTGACCAGCTCTAGATCGATCCCGGCCTCCTCAAAATAGCCCAGCTCGATCGCGGCGTACTGGGGCGCGTAGAAGATGGAATGAGCCACCTCGCTCAAGGTGACCGGGGTCAGATCGCTGCCAGAGGCCCCTTTGGACTGGCATCCCGCAAGTCCGGCTACGGCGGCCGCGGTCAGGATCGATAGGAACGACCTGGATATAAAGTTTTTTCGCATAAACGTCCTCCTGTTGAGAAATGGTCGATGTTGCGCTGCCGGGCAGGGCGCTCTTTGCATACCCGCTGGCTACTATATCATATTGGCGAAGGTCAGATCTGTGCATGGATCTTTGTGAACAGTTCAAGGGATCTGGACTGTCACGCTCTTTGTCTGTGGGCGTCAGGTTCTTGTTCTCTTCTCTTGCGGCGGCCGGACGGATATGCTATATTGGTCTATGGATCGATATACAGATCGAAGAAGGAGGAGAGCAGTCATGATCTTACAAAAAGGTGATCAGAGGCGTGAACGGTTTTTAAAGGACGGCAATGTGCTGCGGAGGATGCGGGATGCGGGCGGCGCAGGGAAGGGCTGCATAGCAGGAGGCATCGTCCTTCTGGTCTTTGCTGTCCTCTTGTCGGCCCCCTGCCTTATAGCCGGTCTGGGAAAGGCAGCTGTGGCGGTGGGTGGCTTTTTCATGGCCCCGGGGTTCTTCCTGGTCTTCCTGGGAAGAGGCATGCAGACGAAGAAGGTGACGAACTACCTTACCTATTACCGAGAGGCCACTGGCTTTGATGAGCAGGAGCTGCGGAAGGTGGAGCAGGAGATCATGGCCCCCAGTATGGTCATGATCGGTAATGTACCCACCGAGAACCGGCAGGGGGCCAGCGAGAAGAACCCCCAGATCTCCTGTATGATCACAGACCATTATTTTGTCGTGCCCCTGCTGATGGGGGAGAGCTATATCCGGCGGATCGAGGACATGGTCCTGGCGGCTTATTCCCAGGAGATCCCGGGGATCAACGGCTATCAGCATGGCCTGATCTTCCTGTCGAAGAAGGATACGGATGCCTATAAGAACGCCTTCCTCACCAGAGAGGCCTGCGGGGAGGTCATCGGGGCTCTCCAGGCGAGGAAGCCGGACCTGATCACGTCCCAGCGGTTCGAGTACGGCGGGAGGCATTTCGATGCGGTCACAGACGGGAAGGAGATCGCCAGGGTGTTCTTCACCGGGAATATCCTGGCCTGAGAGATGAGAGATGGGGATCGATCCCAAGGGAGATGGCAGGCCCTCTCCTGACCGGGGATCGGCTGTATGGGAGAGGGGCCGGCCTTTTTGATCGGAGATAGGGATCGAGGAGACCGGCATCGGAAAAAAGACCAGAGAAAAGGAGGAGCGCACAGATGGAGGAGACGACGAAAAAAGGGAGAGGGGATCTGGCTAAACGGGTGATCTGGGTCATCCTGGCGAATGTGATCTTGGGCCTGGGGATCAGCCTGCTTCGGCTGTCCAGCTTTGGCACGGACCCATTTACCTGCATGAACTTAGGGGTCAGCAGCTATCTGCCGATCGGCTACGGTACCTACCAGATGCTCTTTAACCTCCTTTTGTTCATCCCGGTCTTTATCCTGGACCGCAAGAGCTTCGGGATCGGGGCGCTGATCAATATGCTGCTCTTGGGTTATATCGTGGACGCTTTTGTGGCTCTCTTCGCTCTGGGAGGGATCACCATCCAGGGGCTTTCCGGCCTCCTGCCCGTCCGGGTGCTGCTCCTGGTGGCCGGGGTCCTGGTGGTCTGCCTGGGGATCGCCCTATATATGGCCTGCGACCTGGGGGCCGCGCCCTATGACCGGATCAGCGTGGTCGTGGAAAACTATTCCCACGGGAAGTTAAAGTTTAGATGGGTCCGGGTAGCCATGGATGTGCTGAGCACGGCGATCGGCTTTTTCACGGGCAGCGTGGTGGGGATCGGGACTGTGGTGGTGGCCTTCTTCACCGGTCCGATCGTCAGCTTTTTCCGGGATACGGTGGTGGTCCGCATCCTGGGGAAGGAGTAAGTACAGACCGGGGGCATGTATCCCAGGGAAGGGATGCGTGCAGACCGGAGGCAAGTATCCCGGGGAAGGGATGCGTGCAGATCAGAGACGTGTATCCCGGGAAAGGAGTGAGCGTATATGGGACAGACCGAGATGGTGGGGAAGATCAGGGCCGCTATAGGCTCCGTGATCGTGGGAAAGAAAGAGGTGATCGACTGCCTCCTGGCGGCGGTGCTGGCCGGTGGCCATGTGCTCTTAGAGGACCTGCCGGGGACCGGTAAGACCCTGCTGGCTAAAACCCTGGCCCGGTCCATGGATCTGGCGTTTGGGCGGGTCCAGTCCACCCCGGATCTGATGCCCTCGGACGTGACCGGGATCCAGTATTTCGACCAGAAGGCCGGTGCTTTCGTGTTCCGAAAAGGGCCGGTCTTTTCCGATATCCTGCTGGCCGACGAGGTGAACCGGGCTACGCCCCGGACCCAGTCCAGCCTGCTGGAGGCCATGGAGGAGAGGCAGGTGACCGTAGACGGGGAGACCAGGGCCCTCTCTCCCCACTTTTTCGTGATCGCCACCCAGAACCCGGTAGAGAGTGCGGGCACCTTTCCCCTGCCCGAGGCCCAGATGGACCGTTTTCTGATGAAGCTTTCGGTGGGCCTTCCGGGAAAGGAGGAGGAGCTGGCGATCCTGGAGCGTTTTGAACGGGCCGGCCAGGCCCCCTTGGCCGCCCTTGCCCCGGTCTGCACCGGCCAGGATCTGGAAGGGCTTAAAAAAGCGGCGGAGGAGGTCTATATCCATCCCCAGCTCGTAAGCTATCTGACCGATCTGGTACAAGCTACCAGGGACTGTAAAAAGCTGCAGATCAGTGCGGGGGTGAGCCCCAGGGGCAGCCTGGCACTGCTGCGGGCATCAAAGGCTTACGCCCTGGTCAAGGGCCGGGACCATGTGGTCCCCGAAGACATCAAAGCCTTGGCCGTCCCGGTCCTGGCCCATCGGCTGGTGCTGCAGAAGGCTTACGGCAGCCTGGCAGCGCCGGAGAAGATCGTCGCCCAGCTCCTGGACCAGCTCCCGGTCCCCACGGAAGACTGGACATAAAGGCAGACTGGCGGTCAGGGACCGGCACCTAGGGGCATCTGGATATCAGGCCGGCACCTGAGGGCATCTGGATATCAGGCCGGCACCTGGGGGCATCTGGATATCAGGCCGGCACCTGGGGGCATCTGGATATCAGGCTGACAGCCGGGGTCATCTGGCGGCTGGCCAGGCAGGAAAGGAGAGTCTCCTATGAGATCGTTATGGATCATCGCGTCCGCCGCTCTTATCTATCTCCTGCAGTCCTTTCTCTACGCAAAATACTGGAAAAAGGGCCTTAAGGTCCACCTGGAGTTCACACAGGGAGCGATCTGTGAAGGGGAGTTGGGTGAGCTGAAGGAGGTGGTGCAGAACCGCAAACGCCTCCCCCTCCCCTTTCTGCAGGTGGATCTGCAGAGCCACCGTTCCTTCCAGTTCGTCGACCAGACCAATACGGCGGTCTCCGACCAGGTCTACCGGCGGGATATCTATTCCCTCCTCCCCTATCAGCAGATCACCAGGACATTAGCCTTTGTAGGGACCAAAAGGGGATATTACCCCTGTAGGGAGGCGGAGCTGGTGGGGCGCACCTTGTTTTTTGAAGGGCCTTTTGTGGACAAGCAGCCACAGGATACGGCCCTTTATGTCTACCCAAAGGCGATCGGGGCCGAGCAGGTGGAGATGGCTTGTCAGGAGATGCTGGGGGAGTACCAGTGGGAGAAGAAGCTGTTCGAGGATCCCTTTTCCTTTAAGGGGATCCGGGACTACGGGCCGGGCGACAGCTTCCGGCAGGTGAACTGGAAGGCCTTTGCCAGGACCGGGGAGCTGAAGGTCAATGTATATGAGCATACAGCCATGGCAAGGGCGCAGATCCTCTTAAATGTCCGGGGCGACCAGATCTGGACGGAGGAGGTTTTGCAGGAGGGTGGGGTCCGCATCGCGGCCGCTATGGCTAAACAGTGGATCGGGATGGGCGTCCCGGTGGGGATCCGGACCAATGGGCGGGATGTGTGCACCGGCCGGCAGATCCTTGTGGAGCCGGGGGCCGGACCGGACCATGTGACCCGGATCCTCCAGGCCCTGAGCCGGATCGATCTGATCGGCCAAGGAAGGGCAGGGAGGGCCTGGGCTGAAGGCTCTGGAGCCTGGGCGGCGGCCGGGCCGGCAGTGTCTGCCGGGCCTGGACCGACGGCTGGGCCAGCGGTGCCAGCTGGGCCTGGACCGACGGCTGGGCCAGCGGTGCCTGCCGGGCCTGGACCGACGGCCGGGCCAGCGGTGCCTGCCGGGTCTGGACCGACAGCCGGGCCAGCGGTGTCTGCCGAGCCTGGACCGACGGCTGGGCCAGCGGTGCCTGCCGGGTCTGATCGGACAGCTGGGCCTGGTGGGTCGGCTCTGTCTGGGACGGCCGTCCGGGAGGATGGCTGGCTCTGGGAAGGCGTGGAGGAAGGTGGGCGGCCAGGAGAGGGCGGCGGCCTGCTCCTCTACATCGCTGCAGGGAGCCGGGACGAGGACCTGGCGCAGCTGGAGCGCATACGGCAGAGCGGCGCGGTGGTGCGCTGGATCCGTCCCTATACCTGGCGGCAGGAGGAGCAGTACCGCAGGGCCGGACTAGAAAGAACAGCCGGACAGGAGCAGATAGATGCCGGAAAAGGACAGCCCCAGGCGATCTACCGGGGCCAGATCATAGAATGGAGGCTGGAAGGATGACCAGATCTTGTATCATCAACTGGTGGATCGGACGAAAGCTGGATGACCTGCATATCGCACTGGGGATCTTCGGGATCTTGCTCAGCATGGCTGGGACCTTCAGCGGCTACCCCCTGCTCACACGGATCGGGGACGGCGGCCTGCTGTTCCTGGCGGTGGTCCATCTGCTCCATCTCCATCTGCACCGCTCCCAGGCCTGCTTTAAGAGCTATGAGCAGTTTGACCGTCTTCCGATCCGGCAGATCAAACTGGTGGATGCTTTTTTCATGGCAGTGTTCCTCCTGGCCTTCCTCCTTTTGGCCTTTGCCGGGACCTATCTCCCGTGGAAGGCTCTGGGGGATGTTTTAGGAAATGGGCTGCTGTTTTTTATACGCTGGCTCCTGCAGCTTTTCCCGGTGTCGGACCAGCTCCCGGTACCAGAGGAGGGGGGAGGCGGCCCTGCCGCCCTTATGCCGGATCTCCCGGCAGGGGAGACCTCGCTGGTGGCCCGTTTCCTGGAAAAAGTGTTCTATCTGCTGGCCTTCATCCTGGCGGTCCGTCTGGTGGTCTGGCTGGTGGTCTGGGGGATACGGCGTCTCCTCCGTTTCCTGGGCAGCCTCCGCTTTGACGAGGACGAGAAGATCTTCCTGGAGCCGGAGTCTTTTAAGGAAAAGGCGGTGAAGGAGAGGAAGCTCTCCTTTTTCAGGCGTTATATGCCGGTCTTTGACCGCACCCATGCCGGGCGGATCCGGCGGCTGTACTGGAGGCGGGTCCGGCAGAGGCTGGAGCAGCAGGAGGACCCCTCCCTGTCAGGGCGGCTCTCTGCTATGACCCCGGCCCAGATCCAGCAAGAGCTGGGACTGTGGGCGGAGGGAGAGGGGGCCTGCCGTGCTCATACATTGTACGAAAAAGCTCGGTATGGGGGCGCAGGCTGCAGCCGGGAGGAGGAAGAGGAGATGCGGACCCTTTAGCCAACCTGTGAAAGGGAATGTGATGCATAAATTTATCGTTGTTTTTCGTGCGGGTCATTGCTTTTTTCGTGCGGATGGCATATACTATGATCATCAACAGAAAATACCACAAGGGTATACCATTATGCCCTGGGAACATGGGCAGGAACAATGAAAGGAGATGGTCATATGGCTGGCTCAACTACAAACATCAGCATCCGTATGGATACAGACCTGAAAGCGCAGGCCGACAGACTGTTCGGGGAGCTTGGCATGAACCTGACAACGGCGTTCAATATCTTCGTCCGCCAGTCTCTCCGTGAGGGGCGGATCCCCTTCAACATTTCCCTTAACCAGCCGAACAGCGAGACGGTCGCCGCCATGCTGGAGGCAGAAAGGATCGCGAAGGACCCATCCGTAAAAGGGTATACGGATCTGGATGAACTGTTCGCAGACCTGAAAGCATGAGGAACACCAGGTATACAGTCAAGCCCACCACACAATTCAAGAGAGATCACAAGCTAGCGATGAGGCGCGGGCTGGATATCAAGCTGTTAGAGGATGTGATCGCGGACCTTGCCATGGGGATCCCCCTTCCAGAGAAAAACAGGGATCACGCCCTGTCATGTCCTGATATTGACTTTATCCCGCACCGGGTCACATAGCGATCTGTTCTGAAAATGCGCTCTATCCGGCTCGATATTTACTCTTGACTTTTCCCACATATGTAGTATCATAATAACTAGAATTCTAGCTAAAGAAAGAGAGGACATTTCTTGACTGTCGAAAAGCAGATCATGGACAAACTGGAAAAACTGAACCATAAAATGAAGCGTCAGCTGGCAAGGAGCTTTCAAAAAGGGTTCCCTCTGTCCAGTGTACAGGGGGTATCCCTGCATTTTATCATGACAGAGACCGCGAAGCGGGATGTGTTCACGAAGGATCTGGAGCAGTTTTTGGATATAAAGAGCTCATCGGCCACCAGCCTGGTGAACTATCTGGAGAAGCTGGGTTATATCCGCCGGGAGCCGGTGGAAGAGGATGGGCGATACCGGCGGCTGGTCCTGACAGAGAAAGCCCAGGAGATCTGGCCGGAGCTGGACCAGATCATCGAAGGGTATATAGCGGGTAAATTTGTTGGATTTACGGATGAGGAATTGGCGACCCTGGATCGTTTGATCGGTAAGATGCTGGCGAATACCTAGCATGCTGTCCTGAAGCTTTGGTCATCAGGCGGAGGGACTAAAATTTTACGCTAATACCTAGAATTCTAGTTATTAAAAAAGAGAAAGGAAGGGAAAGAAGGATGGAAGGGAAAGTATCACGGCGTGATCTTCTCAAGGCCGGCGGAGCGGGATTGGCCGGGATGGCCTTGTCGACCCTGGGGATCGGCACGATCTTGGGGAGCGAGACCGCTGCCGCGGGCAGCCAGGCGGCAGAGCAGGAGCTGATGTATGTATGTCCGGTGTGTGGAGAAAAGACCGGGGACTTCGACTCACTGCAAAAGCATTTCAAGGAGGCGCACGCGGAGCTTGAGGCCCCCAGGAACATGACCCTGAAGATCAACGGGGCGGATGTACCGGTGTTCGTGGAGGACCACTGGACCCTGCGGGAGACCCTCCAGCGGGCGGTGGGGCTCACAGGCAATGCGAAGGAGATGTGCGACCGGGGCGGGTGCGGTTCCTGCACGGTGCTCATAGACGGGAGGCCGGCCCTCGCCTGTACCACCCTGGCCGTGGAGTGCAAGGGGAGAAAGATCGAGACCTCAGAAGGGATCGCGGCCGATCCAGTGTACCGGCCCCTGGTGGAGGCCTATGTCAAATACGACGCCAGCCAGTGCGGCTACTGTACGCCAGGCCAGTTCACCGTGGCAAAATACATATTGACCAAATATCCCGCGCCTACTGAAGAGCAGATCCGGACAGAGCTGTCAGGCAATATCTGCCGCTGCGGGACCTATTCCCGGGATGTCAAGGCCATACAGGAAGCGGCGGCAGCCATGAAAGGAGGAAAGAGCTGATGGGAGGGACCAGTACCTGGGTATTAGAAGGGACCAATGACGATCGTCAGGATTTTAAAGTAGTAGGGACCTGGGACCATCCGGGACGCCAGTCCTGGGATATGGTCAGCGGCGCGGCGAAATATCCCACGGATCTGTACAAGGAGGGGACGCTGGTAGCCATGGCGCTGCGCTGTCCCTATGGGCACGCCAAGGTCAAGAGCCTGGACATCTCCCAGGCAGAGAAGCTCCCCGGGGTCAAGCTGATCCTTACCTATGAGGACGAGGAGCTGGCCTCCATGCCGGTCAATGTGCCTTCCTACTATGAGCTGGGAAGGAGTCCGCTCTTAGGGGACGAGGGAGAGTTCGAAGGAGACGAATGCGGCGCTGTGGTGGTGGGGACCAGCGAAGAGGTATGCCGCAAGGCCCTGGATCTGATCAAGGTAAAATGGGAGGTCCTCCCCTTTGTGCTGGACTGCCGGGAGGCGGGAAAACCAGGAGCCCCTATCCTGCGCCCGGAGATGAACCCGAAGAGCAACATGACAGGCAATACCTTCGGGGCCCCTGTTAAATGGGAGATCGGCAATGTAGAGAAGGGGTTTAAGGAGGCGGACTATATGGGATAACGATCCCTGGGGGAACCCGGACGGGGAGAAGATGTGCTATGTGACCAATCACGCTCATTTCCCCAGCAACGGACCGATCATATCCGCCTCCATGGGCATGGGGGTCCACGAGGACAAGGTGCGGGCCCTGACCCCCTATATGGCGGCCAGGTACTGCGATTTTGTGGAAAAGAGAGGGGCCCAGCTGGCGCCGGTGCTTTCTAAGAGGCTGGGCGGCGTGCCGGTGCGCTGTGTCTCCACCCGCCGCCAGGCATTTGACGCTAATGTGCCCCAGACCTTCTTTACGGTCCGCATCGGCTTTAAGAAAGACGGGACCCTGGTAGCGGTCCAGTCCAAGAACGTCCATCAGACCGGGGCCAGGGGAGGCTACGGGGACAAGACCCACGGCCATCTGGTGCTCCCGGCCAATGCCCAGGGCTTCAAATCCACCTCCTGCCCCAATATCTATTCGGAGATGGAGTACTATGTGACCAATGGGGCCTGCACCACCGCCGACCCGGGCAAGGATGCCTGGGAGCCTGTGAACCTGGCTTTCGCCAAGATCGCGGACACGCTGAAGATGGATATCTCAGAGGTCATCATGAAAAATGTGAAGACCACCAAGCCTTCCCTGGAAAGCTGTATGGAGGCCGGCAAGAAAAGCTTTAACTGGGACAGCAAATGGCACCTTCCGGGGACAAAAAAGCTGGAGGACGGCCGTTTCCACGGGGTGGCCTGCCGGAGCTGCTGGTCCATGACCTGAGGCATGATCTCCTACAATATCAACCTGCGGATGAACACAGACGGCAAGATCTACATGCCATATTCGGAGGCGCTGATCGGGACCTACTGGCCGGATGCGGTCCAGCTGGTGATCGCCGAGGAGATGGGCATGAAGCCGGAAGACGTGATCGTCTACTACGCGGCCAATTATCCCAACTGGCAGAAGGGCGACGCGGCCGACAGAGGGTCCACCTGTACCTGGGCGGCGAAGGAAGCGGCCATCCAGCTGAAAAAGCAGATCCTGGAGACCGGCATGGTGGAGATCTTAGACTACTGCTCCGCCCACGATTTCGGCAAATTGATCCGCCCCTCCTCGGGGCTTGGGCAGCTGGAGGTGGCCTTGACCATGGCCTCCGGGAGGGCGCTGCGGGAGGAGATCATCTGGGATCCTGGCACAGGCGTTCTGTTAAATGGCAATATGTACGACTATAAAGTGCCCACTTCTTTAGACCAGCCGCCGATCGACCCTGTGCCGGTGGAGACCCGCTGCGGCGGAGGAGCCTACGGTTCCACCGGTGTGGCCCACGCCCACTGCGACGCCGGCCTGGTGGGGCTGGCGATCCAGAACGCGATCGGGAAGTTCATCCCTATGGCGCCGTATACGCCAGATAAGATCCTTGCGGCGATGGGGACCATTTAAAGAGCAGGAGGATGGGAAAATGAGACAATTTATACATATGGAGGCATCGACCGTACAGGAGGCGTCGAAAAACGCGGCAAAAGGGAACGTCATGGTGATCGCGGGGGGCACCGATCTTCTGGGGACCCTGAAGGATGAGATCTTGCCCACCTACCCGTCGGTGATCATCGATCTGAAGACCATCAAAGACCTGGACCAGATCCAGGAGGAGGATGGCCAGATCGTCATCGGCGCGCTGGCAAAGCTGGCGGATGTGGCGGACAGCCAGGTGGTGAGGACCCATGCCCAGGCCCTGGCCGAGGCCTGTGGGCGGGTGGCGTCCCCCACGATCCGCCATATGGCCACATTGGGAGGAAATATCTGCCAGATGCACAGATGCTGGTACTTCAGGACCCCGGACGACCGGTTCCACTGCGGCCGCAAAGGGGGCAAGACCTGCCCGGCCTATGATGGGGACAACCGGTATCACTCGATCTTTGGCCATCAGCATGGCTGTGTGGCCGCCAGCTCCCATGATACGGCTCCGGCGCTCATCGCCCTGGGGGCGACGATCGTCACTTCGTCCAGGACGGTCCCCGCGGAGGAGTTCTTCGCGGCTAATGGTTTCCGGTCCTGTATCCTGGAGGACGGGGAGATCGTGACCCATGTACAAGTCCCCAAGAGCAAAAAGAGCGTGTTCGAGAAATTTGCCCTCCGCAAGTCCATCGATTTCCCCATCGTGAACTGCGCGGCGGCCTATGGCGCGGATGGAGCGGTGCGGGTGGCCATGGGAGGCGTGTATCCGGCGCCCTTGCGGATCGAGGCGGCTGAGACGGCAGTGGCAGGTGGGATCACCGAGTCCACGGCAAAGAAGGCAGGGGACGACGCGGTGGCGGACTGTACCCCGCTGGCAGGGAACGCCTACAAAGTGGAGATCGCCCGGACCATGGTGAAAAGGACGCTTTTAAGGCTTGGCGACGGGAGATGAGGATGGATGCTGTGGGACAGAAAGAGGAACAAGATGAGGATCTGAAGGCAGGGTTTTGGGGATTAAAAGAATATGTAGATAACAGCGGGGATATCATCATCACCAGTCAGAGCCTGGCTGTGCCAGAAGAGCGGCGGGAAGGGTTTTACCGCCTGGTCGAGAACGCGCAGAAAGGGATCGCCCGTCATGTACTGGGGGATCTGGCAGACAAGGGGGAGCGGCTGGCCGAACGGTGTGCCAGGCGGCAGGAGCAGCTGATCGAAGGGACGGATCTAAAGGGCTTCCATCTGCCCCGTACCCTGGAAAGCTTTATGGCCGACCCTATGCTCACCATGGCAAAGCCGGCCTTTGGGATCATCCTGGAGGGCCTGCAAAAAGAGCTGTCCTTTAAGGAGATGGAGGAGCAGGCCGCAAGACAGGTGGTCCCCTTCTGCAAGGACCTGCTGCGGGCCGCCTATGAGGCCTGGCTGTACTACGGGGTGGTCAAGGCGTTGAGACCGGTCCGTTACTATGGGATCTGGTCGCCAGACACGGTGGAGCTGCAGGTGATGGAGACGGACACGGTGAACGTGGGCTCCCAGGTCACATCGCCGGAGAGGAGGATGCCGGAGACGGTCTTTGTCACAGAGGATGACCAGGTGTTCGCCATAAAGAGCGAGGTGGCAGAGGAACTGGACTTCTACGGGGTGAGGCCCGCCAGGTGCTGCGATTTTTCATCTGGCGGCAATACCGTGGATCAGATCGCCCACCGGGTATTGCTGATCTACCGCCTCAGGGCAGTGGACCAGGTGCCCCTTCTGGCTGACCGGGAAAGACTCTATGTGCTGCCCAGCGATCTGATGTGCGAGTTTTTGCTGCCGGAGGAGATGGAGCACCCCCGGGCCGTGGCACAGTTTGTCAGCAGGATCAAGACCGTCCGCTCCCGCCGTCCGGTCCAGGTCCTGACCGCTGATGCGCGCGGGGAGCTCCCCGCCGGGCTTATGGAGGATCCCATGATGCCGCCCATAGAGAGGAGAGCGATCGGGGGAGACGAGCAAAAGCTGGAGGCGGTCGCCAGACTCTTGGCGAAAGATCAAAAAGGTAGATAAAGAAGGAGGGATCATGATGGATGTGCGGAAAATAAAAGGCAGCGCCCTGGTCGCTGCCGGGGTGATGCTCACCATGACGGCCTGCGGGCCGGAGAGCAGTACCACAGGAAATGCCGACGTTACTACGGCCGCAGTGGCAGAGGCCGATACAACGGCAGACGCGGCTCCTGGGACAACAGGAGGAGACCAGAAAGCAGAGAATGGACAGGAGAAGGGACAGGAGGAGACAGCGGTCAATATCAGCGTCAACAATGACACCGTGGGATTAGGGACATTGGCGGTATTTGAGCCTGCAGATGGTATAGAGGCCAACAGCGGCGTGGCGATCGCAGGATCGGATGAAGAGCAGCTGCAGCAGGAGCGGATCGCCGGCGGAGCGGTAGGCGAGGTGGTGTCAAAGGACTTAGAACCGCTACACGGGATCACCGACTATACAGAAGGCGAGTATGTGACCGTGTACGGCGTGACCGAGGAATAAGATAGGAGGAGGGATGTTCATGAGGCTAGGGACCCAGGAGCTGCTCATCGTCCTGGCGATCGCGATCCTGATATTCGGTCCCGCGCAGCTCCCAAAGCTGAGCAAGATCATAGGGAAGAGTATCAGGAGCTTTCGTGCAGGGATATCGGATGAGGGAGAAGGCGGATAAAGAAACCAGTTGCATTTTCCCCCCGGACCCCTTATAATCTTCCTTGATGGACAAATGGACAGCCTGGCAAATGCGCCTCTGGCTGTCTTTTGTGTAAGCAGAGGAGGATAACGGATATGAGCATAGCACAAGAGAAGCAGGAAAGAAAGGCTGCGGGCGGCATCACCCTGTATGACGGCGGCGTGTACTTAGTGGACGGCCAGGAGATCGTGCCGGAGGCAGAGGCGGCCAAGGTGAAGGCGCTGACCGGGAAAGAGGCTGTCAAGGAAGAGGCCAGGAAAGGGACGATCGCCTGGCCTATTTTCGAAAAGCATAACACCTCCGGGAACATGGACCGGCTGAAGCTGAAGTTCGATGCCATGGCCTCCCATGACATCACCTTTGTGGGGATCGTCCAGACGGCCAAGGCCTCGGGGATGGAGTCCTTTCCGATCCCCTATGTGCTGACCAACTGTCACAATACCCTGTGCGCGGTGGGCGGCACGATCAATGAGGACGACCACATGTTCGGCCTTTCCGCGGCCAAGAAGTACGGCGGGATCTATGTGCCGCCCCACATGGCGGTGATCCACCAGTATATGCGGGAGATGATGGCCGGCTGCGGCAAGATGATCTTAGGATCCGACAGCCACACCCGTTACGGCGCATTGGGTACCATGGCCGTGGGAGAGGGCGGCGGCGAGCTGGTGAAGCAGCTTCTTAAGGACACCTATGACGTGGCCTATCCCGGCGTGGTGGCGATCTATCTGGAGGGAGCGCCGGCCCCCGGCGTAGGTCCCCAGGATATCGCCCTGGCGATCATCGGAGCGGTGTTTAAAAATGGCTATGTGAAAAATAAGGTGATGGAGTTCGTAGGCCCCGGTGTCAGCTCCATGGACACGGACTACCGCAACGGCGTGGATGTGATGACCACGGAGACCACCTGCCTGACCTCCATCTGGCGCACCGACGAGGACACGGAAAGCTTCCTGGCCCTCCACGGACGGGGCGGGGACTACCAGAAGCTGGATCCGGCGGCGGTCGCCTACTATGACGGCTGTGTCCGTGTGGACTTGAGCGCGGTAAAGCCCATGATCGCCCTGCCCTTCCATCCCAGCAACACCTACACGATCGATGCGCTGAACGAGAACCTGGGCGACATCCTGCGGGAGGTGGAGAAGGAAGCCGAAAAGGTCGGTGGAGGGAAAGCATCCTTCACCTTGACCGATAAGATCGTGGACGGGAAGCTCAAGGTGCAGCAGGGCATCATCGCCGGCTGTGCGGGGGGCAATTATACCAATGTGATCGAAGCGGCACACGCGTTAAAGGGGAGGAGCTGCGGCTATGACGAGTTCTCACTGGCCGTGTACCCCTCCTCCCAGCCGGTGTTCGTGGACCTGGTGAAGAAGGGGGCCATATCCGACCTGATGGAGGCCGGGGCGATCGTCCGCACCGCCTTCTGCGGGCCATGCTTTGGCGCCGGGGACACGCCCTGCAACAACGGCCTGAGCATCCGCCATACCACCCGGAACTTCCCCAACCGGGAAGGCTCTAAGCCGGGCAACGGCCAGATGGCGGCGGTAGCCCTGATGGATGCCCGCTCCATCGCGTCCACGGCGGCCAACGGCGGGATCCTGACCTCCGCCCAGGAGATGGACTGCTGGGGAGATGTGCCGGCCTACACCTTTGATCCCACCTCCTATGAGAAGCGGGTCTATCAGGGCTTTGGGAAAGCCGATCAGGAGAAGGAGCTGGTCTATGGGCCCAACATCAAGGATTGGCCCCAGATGAGCTCTCTGGCCGATAACATTTTGTTAAAGGTCTGCTCTAAGATCATGGACGCGGTGACCACCACCGACGAGCTGATCCCCTCCGGTGAGACCTCCTCCTATCGTTCCAACCCCCTGGGGCTGGCGGAGTTCACCTTATCCAGGCGTGATCCCTCCTATGTGGGACGGGCGAAGGAGGTGGATAAGCTGGAGAAGGCCAGGACCGCAGGAGGAGACCCGGCAGCCTTAGCGCCGGAGCTGGCCGGACTCTTCGATAAGATCCGCCAGATCCCGGGACAGGAGGAGGTCCAGCTGATGGATACGGAGATCGGCAGCGTGGTCTACGCGGTGAAGCCGGGGGACGGATCCGCCAGAGAGCAGGCGGCCAGCTGCCAGCGGGTGATCGGCGGCCTGGCCAACATCACGAAAGAATACGCCACCAAGCGTTACCGCTCCAATGTGATGAACTGGGGGATGCTCCCCTTCCAGATGGAGGCGGAGCCGGACTTTGAGGTGGGCGACTATATCTACATCCCCCAGATCCGTCAGATCCTGGACGGTGATCTAAAGGCGATCAAGGCGTATGTATTAGGGGATACGGTCAAGGAGATCGCCCTCTACATCGCGGATATGACCCCGGAGGAGCGGTCGATCGTCAAGGCCGGCTGCCTGATCAACTATAACCGGGAGCGGAGCAGAGGGTAGAGGCTGGAAGGAGAAAAAAGAGATAGGGCTGGGATACGGACCATTACAGGACGTGTCCCGGTCTTTTTTCGTTCCATAGAAAAGCGTGCCCTATAAAACAAGATGCTTTTGGGGTACGTTTTTTAGACTTTTGGCAAAAAACAAAAAAATTGCCGAAAGTATGAAGGTGATCATGGCTGCTGTCCGGGCCGCATTGTGGTGAGGAAAAACTGCAGCGGCTATGGGGCGGTCCGTTCAGCGCTGCAGATCGTGGATGACTGTGATGATATGTTTGCGTTTTTCAGGATCCAGGGCGCGTAGAGTATTGGATGCGTCGATCAGTTCCAGATCAGGTGCCTCATCAAAGGAGAAAAATTCCTGGGGCGTGATCCCAAAATAGTCACAGATATTAAAGAAGACGGACATCGAAGGGAGCATCTTTTTACTTTCGATCCGATTGATATAGGATTCACTTTGGCCTAGCGTCAGGCTCATATCTCTGGCAGATATCCCCTTTTTTAGCCGAAGCTGCGTGACCCGTTCACAGAACTGCTCTTCAAACATTTTTTCACCTCCGTTAAGGTTATTATAAGCTACGTGCGATATAATGATATTGATTTAAAATCTCTGTTTTTACTTGACTATATTGATTTATAGTTTATAATAAGTGGTGAAAACCTATACACAGGGTATGCGGATCAAGGAAGAGGAGCTAGAAGCTGCGGATGGAAAGGAATGGAGGGGGTATCTGGTGAGAGAAAGGTCGTATGTTGGATGTTGCGCCAGCTTTTCGATCCAGATGGCGGATATCTGTGAGGAGCTTCGGGAAAGGGACCGAGGTCAGGGGGCGTATCCCTGCAGCCTCCCCAGCTTTATAGATATCTATCGGATCATGGTCCGGTCTATGGGCAGGAGAGGGCCGCGAGCTGTGCTGGTGATATGTAGCCTTAAGGATGCCCAGGGGAGGATCCCCGCAGATAAAGATCTTACGGAACGGCAGATGGATCTCCTCTGCAAACTGGTGACAGCGGTGACCCAAAGAGGATCAGTATACACACGATATAGCGCCAGTCAGCTCCTGCTCCTGCTCTTGGGGAGCAGTCCCGAAAGGGAGGATGCTCTGATGCGTCAGCTGGAGTATCTGTGGAAGGCGGGAAGAGATCCTGAATGGGAGGGAGCGGAAACGGAACTGGTCTGCGTGTCCGAGCTCGTGGGAGAAGGCAGCGGATCCTTCGGTCAGGTCTTGTGAACGTGAGGAGGCGAGGACAGGAAGAAAGATGGGAGGATGGCTGTGGAAAAGAAAGACAGAAGAAGGTATGGCGATGATAGAGGGAGACATAACGATGACGGGAGCCCTTGTGGGAAGTGACCGGGTTGCCCGATCTTGGTCATCTCGCTGATATCTCTATTATCTCTATTTATAGTAGGCGGGCTGTGGAGTGTAAAGGGATCTCTTGTCGTTCCAGATCCTTGTCGAGCCTATCGTCCGGTGGTATACTGTGTATCACAAGAGCGTCTGCAGCCGTTCAAGGGAGCTGGATGACCGCAGATCATGTAGGGAAGGAAGGGATATCAAGTGAGCACAGTGATAAAAAAGAGGCAGCTGGATATGCTGAACGGATCGATCTGGGATAAGATCATACAGTTTGCCCTGCCGGTGGCGGCTACCGCCATCCTGGGCCAGCTGTTCAATGCGGCGGATATCGCGGTGGTGGGCAATCTCACCGGCGATCTGCGCACCGTATCGGTAGCTGCTGTCAGCACCAACAGCGCGATCATCGGCCTGGTGGTCAATCTGTTCATCGGCATTTCCCTGGGGGCGAACGTGACGATCGCCCACGCCATCGGACAGGGCAATGACAAAGAGGTCAGCAAGGCGGTCCATACGGCTATCGTCATGGCGGTGCTGGGCGGCGTGCTGGCCGCCGTCCTCGGTGAACTGATCGCCGCGCCGCTGTTGGGGAGGCTACATACACCGGAGGATGTGTTCCCGCTGGCCCTATTGTATCTGCGGATCTATTTCGCAGGGCTCCCGGTCATCCTCCTCTATAATTTCGAGGCGGCGATCTTCCGCAGCGTGGGGGAGACTAAGATCCCGCTGATCGCGCTGGCCTCCTCCGGCGTCCTGAACGTCTTACTGAACCTGTTCTTTGTGGCGGTCCTCCACATGACGGTGGACGGGGTGGCCATCGCCACGGTCCTTTCCAACGCGGTCAGCGCCGCGATCTTGTACCGCTGCCTGCGCCGCACGGAAAAGGCGGTCCATGTGGAGCCGAAAAAGCTGCGTATCGACTTAGGCAGCATGGGGCGCATCCTGCGCATCGGCCTGCCCGCCGGGCTGCAGAGCGCGGTGTTCTCCGTGGCGAACATCATCATCCAATCCGCCATCAACAGCCTGGGGACCATCGTCATGGCGGCCTCCGGCGCATCCTTTAATATCGAGATCATCACCTATGACATCCTCAATTCCTTCAGCCAGGCATGTACCACCTTCGTGGGCCAGAACTTCGGCGCAGGAAAGACCCGGCGGTGCAAGAAAACATTGGCCCTGTGCCTTGCGGAGGGCATGGCGGCCCTGCTCACGGCCATCGTGCTGATCCTGTTCTCCGGCAAGTCGCTGCTGGCCATCTTTAACAGCGATCCCCAGGTGGTGGAGGTGGGTTATATCCGGCTGGTGGCCCTGATGACGGCGCATATCTTCAGCCTGTGCTATGAAGTCCTGGCAGGCTATCTGCGCGGCTTTGGCATCTCCCTGCTGCCCGCCGTCCTGACGATGCTGGGCGTATGCGGCGTGCGCCTGAGCTGGATCTACTGGGTATTCCCCAAAAGCCCGGATTTTCGGACCATCATGGTGGTGTTCCCCATCAGCCTGGCGGTGACCGCCCTGCTGATGCTCGCGGCGGTGCTCTGCTGCCGTCCGGCACGGCGATATGGAGGGGCTGCGGCCCATCTGTGAACAGTACACCTTAAGTACCCTTATGGTCCGTTACTTTTCACACCCGCGCCAGGGAGTCTATATGCCGAGAAAGCAGATAGAAAAGCGGCGGCTCTGATAAACCGCCGCAGAGATCACCCTTCATCATCCGATGGAGCAGGATAATGATCCTGTACGGCTGCCGGAAGCTCGTCATATCGCACTTCGCTCCAATCCAGGACGCCCCGGACCGGCATGACGGTCAGACAGATAAAGGCCCCATCCCGCAGTTCTCTGGATGCTCCAAAGGTGATCGCTTTCTCGCTCCCGTTCTCGTCATAAGACAGCAGCGTGTAGGAATAGGGCAGGTTGCCTTTGAAGGTAATGACACCTCCGTTAGGAGCCATCTGTTCCACCTTGCTATTGTCGATCTGGGTGTAATACTCGGTGCTGCCGGAGCCGGATAGGGACCATGCGCAAAAGCCGACCAGACCAATGAGCAGGACAGTAGCGACGCCTATTACGATCTTCAATTTGTTCTTCATGTTATTTTACCCCCTTACCAACCTTTTTTAGTGATGACCCGTTTGGGCTTTTTTGCCGTCTTTGAGGCTGCCCCTTTTTTTGCTGTCGCCACCAAAGCGGCGGCGATCAGCAGAGCGGCCAGCAGACTGGACATACAGAGTAGCGGGTCCCAATGGACAGCCGCATCATAGCTGCGGTATCCGATCAGCCCCATGCTTGCGGTCACGGGATACAGATCCGCCAAGGTCATGTCCCCCGCCGCGAACATCCCACCGTAGCCGTAGACAAAGGCTACCACCGCTCCGATCAAGTGACCGTTTGGGATACGGGCGGCGATGGCGATGACCGGCAGGACCGCGATATAGAGGAACAGGCAGTTGGCCGTGATCTGCAACCCAGCCTGCATAACTGCTGGAAGATCGCCGCCAGGAAAGCCCAAGAGGAAGGATGCCGTCACAGTGGACACTGTGCTGACGATCCCCAGGAACAGGGAGAGTAGTCCGCAGACGGTCAGCTTGCCAGCCAGCAGAGCGGGAAACGACAGGGGGACCGTCAGGATGCTTTTCAGCGTATCGTCCGTTCCTTCCCGGCTGATGATATATCCGGTGATCAACGCGATGCACATGGGGAAGATTGTTGTGACGTTGTTCTTCAGGACCTGCTCCACGAAAAAGGAGAAGGTCCATACACTTCCATCCTGGGCGGTGGTGGAGAAGACCGTGAGCAGGACGGACAGCAGCATCAGGAAAACCCCCGCCCAGATCATGTGATACCGTTTCAATTTCCAAAACTCAGTTTTTAGCAGTACCAGCATCTCGATCGCCCCCTCTCCTTTTATACAGATAGTCGATCAGCAGGATGGACAGGACAGTCATCGCACCCAAGATCAAGACGGTCTGCGTCGTTGAGGGGACCAGGTATCCCAGTTCCCCCAAGCCGCCTTTGACACCATGCCGGGCCAGATCCCCCGCGCACCAGAGGGTTGTGAGGGGGATCGGCATCAGCCAGCACAGCAGCTTCGGCAGGTCGCTGAAGCTGCTTTCGGCGGTCAGGCTCAACACGCTGTAAAAAATGCACAGCAGAACGGAGAAGATATAGGTCTTGCTGAAAAAGACCACCAGTACCACCAGCGGCAGGGTGCCAGCTGTGACGAAGATCCCCATCTCCACCGCCATCCACAGCTTATAGCCCAGTCCGCCGACCTCGGCGATCAGGCTACCACAGACGATGGCGACGGCGGCTGTGGAGAGGCAGTAGATCAGTCCGAACAGGAACAGAACGATGATCTTGGCAAAGATCATCTGGGTGCTGGTCACGGGTATGGTCCGCAGGTTTTTGAAGGTGTCATTGTCCCGCTCCATAAAGAACAGCATGGCGGCAATGACGCCGATGACGCAGGGCAGAAGCAGTTCCACCCCATAGCCCAGGACAAACTGGTAAAAGTCGTCAAAGAGCTCGGCTTTCGTGTCGTACCGCTCCATCATGCGGGGTGTCAGCATCATCAGTGCCACCGGGGGAGGGAACATAAATGCGGAGAGGATCACAAAGGGAATGAACCTTTTCCGTTTCAGTTTCGCCAGCTCGCAGGAGATCAGCTTAAGCAATCCCCTCACCCCCAGTCATCCGCTTGAAGTGATCCTCCAGGCTTTCCTCCACGGTTGCGGCCTCCGACACCTCCAGGCCGTGCTGTACAAAGGCAGAAACGATCTTTGCCACGGGGACCTTGGCAGGATCCATCCGCAGATGGTGGCCGTCCTGTACGGTAAACTGATCTTCGTGGAACACACCGTTCAAGACCTCTGTCGCCCGTTCCGTGTCGGAGACTGTGAAGCGGACATAGCGGTCGCTCTTGGCCTCCAGGTCCGCAAGGCTCTCCTCCTCCAGCAGCACGCCGTGGTCGATGATACCGATGTCGTCCGCCAGCAGCGCCACCTCGGAGAGGATGTGGCTGGAGATCAGGATGGTCTTGCCCCGTTCGTCGCACAGCGCCCGGATGAAAGAGCGCACCTCCGCGATGCCGATGGGGTCCAGGCCGTTGATGGGCTCGTCCAGGATCAGCAGCTCCGGGTCGTGCATCACCGCCAGGGCGATGGCCAGCCGCTGCTTCATGCCCAGGGAGTATTGGGAAAAGAGCTTTTTATCCCGATAGGGCAGGCCCACCAGATCCAGGGCGCTTTTGATCGCGCCTTGGTTTTTCAGTCCCCGCAGGGCGGCAAAGATATGCAGGTTCTCCGTCCCCGTCAGGTTGGGATAAAAGCCGGGGGACTCGATCAGGCTGCCGATACGGGGCAGCAGCTCCTTCTCGTTGCCAGGCAAGGACTTCCCCCAGATCGACACTTTCCCGGACGTGGGCTGTGTCAGGCCCAGCAGCATCTTCATGGTAGTGGTCTTTCCGGCTCCGTTACGGCCCAGCAGACCATAGATGCGGCCTCTTTGAACATGGATGTTCAGCTTTGCCACGCTCTTTTGGGTCCCGTACTGTTTTGTCAGCTGTTTCGTTTCAATGACTATCTCGCTCATAGCGGTCACCTCCTTTGCGGGTCAGTATACAACACCATCCTTGAGTTTTCCTTGAGGTAACCTTGAGATAACCTTGAGATCGCGCTGGCGGCATATACAATTTTTAGTTTCTGCGCTATAATGAGCGCGGACGGGAGGTGTTCCTATGCTGGACAAGGAGATCCTTGTTGTGGACGATGAAAAAGATCTGCGGACAATGATCCGCTCCATTTTTGAGAGCGCCGGATATACGCAGATCACAGTGGCGGCCTCTGGGAAAGAGGCGCTGGCGGTGATGGCGAAAAAAATACCCGGCATCATCATCCTGGATGTGATGATGCCGGACATGGACGGGTTTGAACTGCTCCAGGAGATCCGGGCCGTCAGCAAGGTCCCGGTCCTCATGCTCACGGCCAAAGGCGAGGCCGAGGACCGCTTTGCCGGGTTCGAGCTGGGAGCGGATGATTATCTGGTCAAGCCTTTTCTGCCGAAGGAATTGCTTCTGCGGGTCCGGGCGATCTTGAAACGGGTCTATCCTGAAAAAGAGCGGGTTGTTACGCTGAACGCTGCCGCAGTGGATCTGGACCGGGCGGAGGTTATCAGAGAGGGCCAGCGGACACCACTGACCGCGAAGGAGTACAGCATTTTTGAAAAGCTGGCGGAGAACGCGGGCCGGATCGTCACCATCGGCGTTCTCTGTCAAACGCTGTGCGGAGAGTTCTGGCAGGGCTATGAAACGACCCTGATGACCCATATCCGGCATCTGCGGGAGAAGATCGAGGAAGATCCCTCAAAGCCCGTGTCGCTCCTGACGGTGAAGGGATTGGGGTATAAGCTGGTGGTGAAGGAGCCGGAGAAATGAGATCTGTGGAACGCTTCTTTCGGAAATACTTTTTATCTATGGTGGGCATCATCGCGCTGTTTTTGCTGCTCAATGTTGTCTTGTTTTTCTCTGTGCTGATCTGGGCCGGGCAGACCTCGGAGACATCGGACCTTTCCATAAGCAAGATCTGTGACAGGATCACTCTGGATGGGACAGGACATTTGACGGCGGCTGGGGATCTGGACGAAATGCTGGAAGAGCACCACGCCTGGGTGATGGTTTTGGACGATGCAGGAACGGTCATTTTTCAGAGAAAACTGCCAAAGGAGCTGCCCCGGCGGTACACGACAGCGGATGTGGCAAAATTCAGCCGGTGGTATCTGGGGGATCATCCGGTCTATGTGCAGGAGCATCCCCAAGGGCTGCTGGTAGTGGGCGGCGAAAAGGGCAGTCAGGCGAAGTATACCTTTTCCGTCAGTGAGAGCTATGTGAGAAAACTGCTTGTCGGGCTGGCTGCCGTCTTTCCGGCCAATATCATTGTGGTAGTCCTGCTGATCTGGAAGAACACCCGTCACATTGAAAAAGCGGTCACGCCCATTTTGCAGGGGATCGAAACAGTTTCCTCCGGTCAGCCGGTCTGCCTCCCGGAGAAGGGAGGATTGGCGGAGATCAACCGCCAGCTCAACAAGGCAGGAGCTTTTATTGCCAAAAAGGACAGCGCCCGCGCCGACTGGATCAGCGGCGTTTCCCATGATGTGCGGACACCCCTCTCGGTGATCTTGGGCTTCGCCGGGCAGTTGGAGGATGACCGGACCCTTCCGGCCTCCGCACGTGAACAGGCGTCCTATATCCGCAGACAGGGGGAAAAGCTGCGGAGCCTGATCTCTGATCTGAACCTCACATCCAGGCTGGAGTATTCCATGCAGCCCCTTCGGATGGAAAAAGTCTATCTAGTGGAGCTGGCGCGGCAAGTCATCTGTGAGTTTTTGGACGGCGGGTTAGAGGCGCGGTATCAGATCGTGTTCGATCCCAGCCAAGAAAGCGAAACAGCGACCATCATGGGTGACGAGGCCTTGCTGAAACGCGCACTGTATAATTTGATCCAGAACAGCGTCATCCATAATCCCAAAGGGTGCGTTATTTCTGTCTCTGTCATGCGGAGTGGAGATCGGAAGAGCACACGTCTGAAC
>CAJUFE010000013.1:84014-93017 GCA_910585635.1 uncultured Lachnospiraceae bacterium
AGGCGAAGACACTCTTTCCCTACACGACGCTCTTCCGATCTCTGTCTCTGTCATGCGGAGTGGAACCGGCATGACCGTCACGGTATCAGATGATGGCATCGGCGTGTCCGCTGAGAAGCTGGAGAGATCAAGAGCGACAACAGATCATTTGGAAAGCACCGATGAAAGACTGGACCTGAGACACGGCTTAGGCGTTCTGCTGGTCCGGCAGATCGTTGAGGCGCATCATGGCACAGTGGAAATTGAAAGTGGGCCGCAAAATGGGTATCAGACGGTTTTAGTCTTTCCCAGCAGTGTATCGCGCCCCGATCGAAAAGCAGTGGACTTTCAGACTTTAGTGTGATACTATAATGGAAGAAGAGAACAGGCGGCTCTAGCCGCCGTCAAAAAAGGGGAACATGCGATGAATAAAAAGATCAAGACAGAAGCTGTAGACCACCTCTTCCAGGCCGTCCTCACACTAAAGAGCCCGGAGGAGTGCTATCTGTTTTTTGAGGATGTCTGCACCATAAATGAGCTGCTCTCTCTGTCCCAGCGCTACGAGGTGGCCAAGATGCTGCGGGAGGGCAGGACCTATCTGGAGATCGCTGAGCGGACAGGCGCCTCCACAGCCACCATCAGCCGGGTGAACCGCTCCCTAAACTACGGGAACGACGGATACGACATGGTCTTTGCCAGGCTGAAGGCGGAGACAGAAGCCGGCGAGGACGCGGATAAATGAGAAGGGGAGGTTTCGGCGCTGATGGGCCGGGAGCTTGAGCCGAACGATAGACTGGGGAGAGGCTGCTGCAGAGATGGTCCTGCGGCAGCTTTTTTTGATCCGTGACAAATGTCACTCCCAAAATGACAGCTGACATCTAGGCATTTGCGGTCTGTTCGATCATAATAAAGACAGCAAAAGGAAAACAGCTCCAGGAAGAAAGGGGAATGGATATGGGGACATGGTTCGGACCGTTGGCCGTTTTATTGATATGGGTGGCAGCACCCTTTGCGGAGATGGGGATCATCATCTATCTGGCCGTCGCCAATGACCGTTATAAAAAAAGGATCAAGGAGCTGGCCGGCCAGGAAAATAGCCGGACGAGGACCAGCCAGACGAGATCTGGCCAGGCGCGGGTCGGTCAGGCGGAGGAGGAACGGATGGAGGATGCCCGGATGGAGGACAGCCAGGCGGAGAGCGGTCAGATACAGCCCAGGCAGACGCAGCCCGACCGGGCAAAGACAGGCCGGGGGCTGTCGGGAACGCACAAACCCAGCAACTATGGGACTGTTCCGGTCAGTACATCGGTCCAGGCACCGGCCCCAGCCCAGGCTCCGGCCCCGGCACTAGTCCAGGCACCGGCCCCGGGAACAGTCCAGGCACCGGCTCCAGTACCAGACCAGGCTCCGACCCAGGCATCAGTCCAGGCACCGGCTCCAGTACCAGTCCAGGCACCGGCTCCGGTACCAGTCCAGGCTCCAACCCAGGCATCAGACCAGGCTCCGGCCCCAGTACCAGTCCAGGCTCTGCCTCAGGCATCGGTCCAAACACCAGTCCAGGCATCGGCCCGGCCTGCGGTCCAAGTCTCGGCTCCGGCTCCGGTCAGGCCTAAGGCCCAGGACCGCAGCTTCTCGGACCGCATCAAGGTGAACGTCCAGAGCAACTTAGGGACCTTGGCGCTGGTGATCGGCGTGATCTTTGTGGTGATCGCCGGTGTGATCTTTGCCACCACTACCTGGCATGCGCTGCCGGCCGTGGCGAAAGCGCTCCTGGTGCTGGGGGCGGCCGGACTGTTCTTCGGGGCCAGCTGCCTGGCGGAGGAGGTCCTGCACATCCACCGGACGGGCAACGCCTTTTATCTGCTGGGGAGTATCTTTTTATTCCTGTCCTGTCTGGCGACAGCCTATTTTAAACTGCTGGGTCCGGCGTTCATCTTAGACGGGACAAACCGCTGGAGGGTCCTGTGGGTGGGCAGCCTGGTGACAGAGCTGGCGTTCTTTGGCGGGCTTGAGCGGTTCCGGGACCGGATCTATACCCAGTCGGTCCTGTGGGGCATGACCGTCAGCATGTGCTTTATGGCGAAGGCCTTCCAGGCAGACTTTGGAGGCCTCTTATCCGGTATGATGCTGTACGCTGCCGGGCTGGTGCTCTGGAGAGCGTTCCTGGAGAAGGACCGGCAGGACGGACAGCCAGAGCCGCGGATGGCAGCTGCCCAAGGAAGCGATATACAGAGTGCAGCTGCCCAGAAGACCGATGCACAGATCGGCTCCAGAGAGCTCCTTCTGGATGGTTTCCGGCGGTTCGTCCCGGTCCATTTCTGGGTGTTTGGCGCATTGACAGCCCTGCAGAGCCTGTTGGGGATCGGATGGCATTGGTTCCTGCGTGATCCTCTGTACTGGCTCGGCTTTTCCTACAGATCTTGGGGACCATCGATCACCCTCCTGAACGTGCTGGCTATGGCCGCGCTGACCGGCGGGATCGGGGTCCTGGCCTGGAAGCGTGCCTGCGGGGAGCAGGGGACACATTGGAGGCTTTTGTTCAATGGAGCAGCCATCCTGTCCATCCAGTACACCGCCTTTTACATCCCGGTCCAGGCCAGTGTCCGTTCCTTCCTGGCTTCGGCTGCCCTCCTCCTGTGGCTCTGGCTGGGACGGCAGGGAGCTTTGGCCGGGGGAGGAGCAGGAAAAGAGGCGGGGGATCTGACCGGCGGCACCATCTTTTCACGGCTAAAGAGCGCCGGCGGAGATGGGATCTGCACAGCCGTCCTGTTCCTTAATGTGCTCTCGGCATTTTTCGTATCCCTGCTGCCAGCAGAAGGGGTCAAGGATCTCCTGGCCGCTTCCGGTGCGGTCCTGGCCCTGGCGGCCGCGGCGGGCCTGTGGGGAAAGGAAAGGAAGGAACTGCGGGCCGCCATCCCCTGTATCCTGTGGCTGTTGACCGTCACCCTGTACCGGCTGAGCGGTCAGGTCTCCTGGATGGAGAGCGGACCTGCAGCCTGGCTCTTTGCAGACTATGAGCATGTGCTGTTCTTGTTCCTGACCGGGCTGGCCCTGTGGGATGTGTGGAAAAAGGATGCTTTCTATCTGCCCATAGCGGCGATGGGGACGCTGGCGCAGCTGATCTATCATATACGAGACGACAAGACCATGCCTTTTGCCCTGCTCTTAGCCGGCAGCCTTTTTATCCGGGGGAGGAGGACGAAAGAGGCAGCCTGGCTGCAGTCCCTTTCTGGCTTATATCTCCTGGCCGGGTGCTATCTCTCTATGTGCTATGTGACCGAGAACCTGTTCTTCAGGATGCTGGCGGCCGATCTTTGCTTCGGGCTCATGGAGGTGAGCCGCTGGCTGGCGGCCAGGCGAAAAGCCGTTCTGGTCCTGGGAGAGAGCAGCGGGGCAGGAGCAGAGACAGGAGTATGGGCAAGAGCAGAGACAGGAGTATGGGCAGGAGCAGAGGCAGAGACGGGGGCAGGGCTGTGGCGGACATCCCTTTTCAGGGAGCTGCAGGGCTGCGGGGCCTTCCTTTTCACCATGCTGGCCTTCTACAGGAGCTTAGATACATCCGTCAAGGTGATGCCCTGGATGATCCTGCTCTGCGTGCTCGCCTTTTATGGCTGCTATAGCTGGTCCTACCAGAGGAGATGCCAGTGGGCGCTCCTCCTGGAAGCCGGAAGCTTCCTGCCCATGCCGTATTTCCTGGCCGACCTGGACTGGATCAGTACCGACCAGCTTTACACCGGGGTGGCCCTCACCCTTCTGCTCTTTGGTATCCTGTTCCGCTGTCGGTCCCCGATCCTCAGAAAAGAGGAGAGGCAGGAACATGGCTGGCAGGCAGACTGGTATCATATCCTGGCGATCTTCCTGTTGGTAGCCATGATCGCCGACGGGAGCCGGGAATGGGGATTTTGGTATATCCTGCTGCTGGCCCTCTACTTCCTGCAATATGCGGCGGTCCCTCCCTTTAAAGAGGCTGCCTGCTTCGTTGCCGCCAGTTTGTTTGCCGTGGCGATCTGGGAGCAGCCCTTTATCCGCTGGCCGCAGATCCTGGACTTAGAGCTAAAGCTTTTGCCCGCTGCCCTCCTGATCTTCCTCCTGGATCCGATCTTCGGAAAGTCCAGGACCGTGAGGGCCCTGCAGACCTTAGGCTACTCGATCTGCTTAGGTCTCTTATGCCTGGATGCTCTGCATACCGGCGAGCTGGTGGATGCCCTCCTCCTGGAAGGGATCTGCCTGGCCGTCTTCATCTGGGCCCAGATCCGGAAAAACACCCGGTGGGCCAGGATCAGCGGCATCATCATCCTGCTGGTAGCCCTGTTCATGACCAAGAGCTTCTGGTCCAGCATCTCCTGGTGGGTCTATCTGCTGGCTGCCGGGATCGGTCTGATCGTGTTCGCTGCGGTCAATGAGAAGAAGAAACGCTAGACATCTCCTGCGCCAAATGCGATCCTCGATATAAGCTACCTAAGCTACCCCAAGATCCAACCCCAAAGGGATATCCCGGGCCACACCTGACGGGATATCCCCCGCCCACCAACACACCCAAGGAGGTCTCTTCCCATGACCCACATCCTTCTCCAGCTTGCCTATTTTTTCGCGATCGTCTTCTGCGCCTACACCGCCAGCTGGCTCCTGATCCGGGCCAGCCGGGACCAGATGGTGTGGGCGCTGGCCGCCTGCCAGCTCCTGGTGGTGGTGTGGTGCGTTCCCAAGCTTTTGTTCCCCTATTCCACCACCATCGAGATGAAATATGTGCTCTACGCCATCTCCTATATCGGGATCAGCCTGATCGGCCCGGCCTGGCTCCTCTTTTCTTTTTTGTACTGCAGGCGGAAGCTCCCTTTCCGGGCCGTCTGCCTTCTCTTCAGTGTGGCGGCGGCAGACTATGGTCTGTTCTTGACCAATGAGCTCCATCATCTGTTCTACCGGGTGTTTGAGGTGGCCTATACCCGCTACGGCCCATTTTTCTATATCCATATGCTGTATACCTACTGCTGCGTGCTGCTGGGCATGGGGATGGTGCTGCGGGAGTTTTGGAAAAAGCGGGTGGCCGTGGTCCATATGGTGCTGATCATCCTGGCGGCGGCGGTCCCCTTAGGGCTGAACCTTTTGTATATCTCCCGGGTGGTCAGGTCCTCCTCGGATCTGACGCCCCCGGCCTTCGCCTTGTCCAGCTTCTTTATGTTCTTAGCGGTCTTTCGGTATGACTTCCTGGATATCAATGTGCTGGCCTTTGAGCAGATCTTCAGCTCGATCGCGGAGGGGGTGCTGGTCTACAATAAACGGGGCGTGGTCACCTACTGCAATAAGGCGGCCCAGGACTGGCTGGGGGTACGGACAGGGGACGAGCTGTCTATGGTGGACCACCGGCTGAGGGATCTGGGAGCCGAGGCCATAGAGAAAGGGAGGGCATCCGCCAGCCAGGTACTGACCCTGCCGAAGGGCGTCAGGCTGCGGATGAAGCAGTATATCTACCCGGACCGGAAGGGGGCCATGGCGGCTGGGACCCTGCTCTTTACCGATGTGGGCGAGTACTATGAGCTGTTAAAGCAGAGTCAGGAGCTGGCCGTATCGGAGCAGCGCCTGGCCATCGAAAAGGAGCGGAACCGGATCGCCCAGGAGGTCCACGACACCACCGGCCATACCCTGACCATGATCCGTTCCCTGATCAAGCTGATCCGGGTGGCCTGCGACGAGCAGGGGATGACAGGGAAAGGCGAGGGACAGACAGGGGCGGGGACGGGGAGGGGAGAAGGAGTGACGGAAAGAAGGACAGCGGGAGCAGGAGCGGAAGGAGAAAAGGCGGCCGGAGAAGGAGCGGCAGGAGAAAAGGCGGCCGGAGAAGGAGCGGCAGGAGATAAAGCGGCCGGAGAAGAGGCAGCAGGAGCCGGACGGGAATTGGAGGGGTATCTGGAGCAGGCCCAGTCGCTGGCGGCAGAGGGGATCCGCCAGCTGCGGCTGTCGATCAACCATATGCGGCAGGGGACCGGCTATGAGCTGGTGACCCAGGGGGTGGTCCAGCTGGCAGAGAGCGTGAAGGAGATCAAGATCGAGGCCGAGATCCAGGGACAGGACGGGCCAAAGTATTCCCATCTGTCCGGGATCGTCTACAGCTGTCTGCGGGAGGCGGTCACTAACTGCCTGCGCTATGCGGATGCCTCCCGGATGGATGTGATCTTGAAATTTTCAGACATGGCTCTGTGCCTGTATATCTTTGATGACGGCCGGGGCTGCGGTATGGTCCAGGAGAGCCATGGGCTTTCCGGGATAAGAGAACGGGTGGAGAAGGCCGGGGGGCAGGTCCGTTTCCTTTCCGCGGAGAGGGAAGGCTTCCAGATCTATATGGAGCTGCCGGTGGAAAAGGATGGGCAGGAGAAGAGCGCAAGGAGTATCTAGCAAGGAGTATCTAGCAACGAGCATTTAGCAACGAGCGTTTAGGAGGAGTGATATGATCCGAGTAGTGATCGCAGATGATATCCAGATCTTGCGGAAGGGCCTGGAGGCGATCCTCTCCCAGGACCCGGAGATCTGTGTGGAGGGGCTGGCTGCTGACGGGAGAGAAGCCTTTACGCTGTGCAAGGCGAAGGAGCCGGATGTGGTCCTGATGGATATGCGGATGCCGGGCTTCGACGGAGCTTGGGGGATCAAGAAGATCAAGGAAGAGCTTCCTCAGATCAAGGCCCTGGTGCTGACCACCTTTGACGACCAGGAGACGGTGGACAAGGCCATAAGGAGCGGCGCGGACGGCTATATCCTAAAAGAGATGGAGGACGAGAAGGTCATCCAGTCCATCAAGGCCGTCTGCGCAGGGATCCGGGTCTTTGGGGACAGCGTGTTTGAAGGGATGCGAAAAAGGATGGCTTTCGGGGAAGGAGGAGCGGACGACCTTGCGGCCCCGGGAGAGCGGGACAGGGGGAGCGGCCAAGGAAGCCGGCCAGGAGACAGAGCCGTCTCCCTTGGCCTTACAGCCAGAGAAAAGGACATCATGCGCTGCGTGGCCCAGGGCATGGACAATAAAGAGATCGCAGCCAGCCTGTTCCTGGCCGAAGGCACCGTCCGGAACAACCTGTCCCGCCTTCTGGAAAAGCTCAAGCTAAAAGACCGGACACAGCTGGCTGTGTTCACCGTTAAGAACCACCTGGACAGCTGATCGTCAGCCGTTCCAGGTGGTTTTTTTGCTGTTTTTAACTAAGATCTTTAACAAATTTAACAATTTTAACATTTTTGTAAGGACATGGACGAGAAAATATGGTATGCTCATAAGATAGATGTTGGGATCAAAAGGTTTTCCGATCGTGCTCAACAACAAAAAGGGATGCAAGCGGAGATGAACGAGATGAGATCAAAGGGAAAAAGACCGAAGACCAGGATGGCTGCTTTTGGGATGTGCCTGGCCCTTGCGCTGCAGGGGGGCATGTTCTCATCCTATGCCAGACCCGCATGGCCAGCGGATACGTGGATCGAAGGGGACGCGGGGATCGTGGTGGATATGGATACGGGTGCCGTGCTGTTCGGCCGGAACATCCATCAGCCCTACGCGCCGGCCAGCATCACCAAGCTCCTTACGGCGCTGGTGGCCGTGGAGCATGTGAGCTCGCTGGACGAGATGGTGACTTTTTCTTATGATGCGGTCTATAACGTGGAAAGCGGGAGCAGTAATCCGATCTCCGTGGAGGAGGGGGATCAGCTCTCGGTCCGCGATTGTCTGTATGCCCTCCTTTTGCGCTCCAGCAACCAGGCGGCCAACGCGCTGGCAGAGCATGTGGCCGGGCAGGCCGGGGTCGAAGGCGGCCGTGACGGCTTTGTGGCCATGATGAATGAAAAACTCCAGGAGCTGGGCTGTAAGGAAAGCCATTTTGCCAATCCCTCCGGCTTGAACGATGAGCAGCAGTATGTCTCGGCCTATGATATGGCTTTGATCGGATGCGCCGCCTTTGGCAATGAGACGATCATGGAGATCGAAGGGTCCCTGCGCTACGACCTTCCGCCCACCTATCACAACCCCCAGGGCCTGACGGTCTACCAGGAGCATAAGATGCTGATCACCTCCGACAGCGCTGCGACGGAGTATTATCCGGCCGCGGTGGCCGGAAAGACCGGATTTACCTCGATCGCCCTGAACACGTTGGTGACCTGTGCCGAGAAGGACGGGCGCAGGCTGGTGGCGGTGATCTTAAAGAGCAATAAGACCCATTATACCGATTCGATCAACCTGTTCAACTTTGGTTTTGATCATTTCCAGAACCTGGATACCACTGGCGATGAGCTCACCCTCTTTGGAGAAGAGGGCACATTGACGATCGGGGACCGCACTTATCGCAGGGAGGATCTGGAGGTGATCGGGAGCCGTCTGGTGACCGTCCCCCTGGAGGCCAGCCTTGGGGATGTGGAGCGGGAGCTGGTGACAGGGGAGGACATGGCAGTCGGACATCCAGAGGAGGCTGTGGCAGAGATCCGCTATACCTATGATGAGCGGGTGATCGGGAGATGCTATCTCAAGGCGCTGGCCCCGGGCGGTCTGGCGGGAGACGGCGAAGGAGGGGCAGACGAGACGGGAACGAGAGAGGGGAGTGCCTCTGACGGGGAAGGCGTGGAAGGCGGAGCGGATCCGGCGGAGGGATCCTCCGCTGGGATCGGAGCCAGGATCGGGAGCCTGTTCTCCGGTCTAAAAGAGGGGGGGCCTCTGCCCATCGCCGGGATGGCGGCTATCGGCCTGGGGATCTTGGCGGTCTGTATCGCTGTGCCCTTGTGGGTCCGCCATGTCCGCAGGCAGCGGGAGGAGCTGGAGGCTCAGCGCCGCGCCCGCAGGAGACAGCGTCTGGCCCAGATCGGGTATACGGAGGAAGAGTTCAAGAAAGTGGTGGAAGAACGATATGGAAAAGGAAAAGGCCGGTGAAGTCCGGCCTTTTGCCAGGTTGGCGCACAAAAAGAAGCCCACCCGCAACGATCCGTTGCGAGTGGGCTTATCTCTTACGTGCAGAAGATGGGAGTCGAACCCACAAGGTATTTCTACCACACGGACCTGAACCG
>CAJUFE010000014.1:0-73512 GCA_910585635.1 uncultured Lachnospiraceae bacterium
AAAATAGGTTCTGAAAGCCCTGTGAAATAAGGGCTGAAGATTCCGAGAAGTTATTTTGGAGTAAAGGAGGATGTGGTCCATGTCAGAGATCAGCAAAGAGATCGGGAAGCAGATCCGCAGCTTCCGCAAGAGACGGGGCATGACCTTAGACGATCTGTCCCGGATCATCTGCAAGAGCAAGTCCACGATCTCCAAGTATGAGAAAGGGGAGATCCCTCTTGACGTGGAGACCCTTTATGAGATCGCAGGGGCCCTGCAGATCTATGTGGAACAGCTCCTCTACTGTCTGCCAGGCAGGACAGCTATATCCGCCGGGACAGACAGTCCGGCCTTCTTCGCAGGCTGCTCCCAGTTCTACTCCTACCTGTTTGACGGGAGGAACGGACAGCTCATCCGCTGCGTGTTCGATGTGCTGTCCCAGACCTCCGACCAGGGGTATCGGATCATGATGTATATGAATTATAAAGACTACCACGACTATCATATCTGTGAAAATACCTATTGGGGATCCATCGAGCATTATGACGCCCTCACCCACATCCAGTTGACCAATCAGGACAGCCCCATCGAAAAGGCCAGTGTGCAGATCCTGGCCTCCTACCTGGATGCGGATACGAAGTGGGGCTTATGGAATGGTTTCTCCTCCCGGCCCATGATGCCGATCGCCATGAAGATGCTCTTCTCCCGGACCATCCTAAAGGAGACCCCGGAGCTGATCAAAAAGCTGAAGGTGTCCAAGGAGGATATCCGGCTCTTAAAGCTCTACAACATGCTGTCCGTGCTGTAAGACGGGCGAAGGGACTGCCGCAGCAGCCCCTTTAGAGGTATATCAGCGCACCAACGCTGGCAGAGGGCCGTGGCCTGGCCGACCGTCCTCATCCAAGCGGCAAAAGGCTGGATAGCAGCTGATAATATAAGGTCATCAGGACACAGAAGGCCAGTGCGATGGGCAATGTCTTTTTCACCAGGTCCCCTAGTGACACATGGAAATAGTCCGCCGCTACGACCAGGCATACATGGGTGGGCGAGATCTGGCTGGCCGCATGGGACATGCACATCAGATAGACCATCAGCGGCGCGCCCTGGGGGATCGACGCGAAAGCAAGCGGCGTGGCCATGGCGATCGCACCGGTGGAGCCGCTGATCACTGTAGCCACAAAAAACAGCAGCCCGAAGATCAGATAGGTGGGCAGAGGGAGCCCTGCCATAGCATCTGGCAACAGGAGCAGCACACCTGTGTAGTCGATAAACTCCTTAAGGGCCAAGACCAGAAAGGTGTTCACCAGCATCTTTGCCTCAAAGTCCGATCGGAGGCACCTTCTAAGCTCCTCTCGTCGGATCTTATACGCCCATAAGGACAGCAGGATCGACAGCAGCACAGAGGTGACCACCTGCATATGGAACACCAGGATCAGGACCAGGATCAAGAGCAGCGGCCACAGATGCCCGATGAGATGGATGGCATCTGCCAGCCGGTCCTGGCTTTTAGCTGTGCCAGTCTCTGCCGGGATCCGGCGCAGGTAGGTCTGATAGCCTAAAAACATCAGCACGATCACCGGGACGATCATCCCCAGGATGAACTGGGAGGTCTCCACACCGGATAGGTTCAGCATCAGGAGCACGGCTGTGTAGGTGGGCAGCACGCTTTCCGGGATATGGCGGAACCAGCTGGTTACAAAAGCCTGTTCCTTGGGGTCCAAGTAGCCATCAGTAGCTTCTTTTACGATATCGGCGCAGAGGAGCATAGAGGCCGCCGAAGGGAGCAGGCCGATAAAGAAGGCGGCTCCCACTGTATCGATCCGGCGGTCATGGAAGATCCCTGCTAAGTCCTGCTGGGCCAGCCGGATCTGGCTGCGGGCCTCCAAGATCCTCTGTAAAAGGGTGATCAGATATAGAGAAAGGAGCACAGAGAGCGATGACCAGTCCGTGAACACCGCCAGCGTCCGCTGGGCTATGGCCCCGGGCGGGATCCGATAGAGCGCCGCCGTTGCCAGCAGGCCGCCTAAGATCGCCTGGTACAGCGGACGGCGCAGCGCCAAAAGCAGGATCACCACCACAAAAACGATCCCCAGATACATGATCTCCATAAGCCCCTCCCCTTTTTGATCTTTCTAGCTTTCTATCGTCGTTCCCCCTATCCTATCGCCACACCTGTCCATTATCAAGTGGTCAAGAAATTAATGAGTCTCTATGCTTTTTCATAGTGGCGGGAGCAGGAGCGTCACATCCTCCATCTGGCTGATCCGCTCCCTCAAGAGCACTAACAGGTCGTCGATATAAGGCGAATGTTTATCTGCCCGCCGGACAACATACACGACCCTGTCTGGCGGGCCGCACTGCAGCGGTCTTGTGGTGAGGCGCGGATCCTGGAGGAACCTGCGCATGACCGAGGTCGGGGCGATGGTCCAGATATCCGGGTGCAGGGAGGACAGGAAGTCCTCCACCTGGGCGATCAGATGGGCCTCCACACGAGGCGTCTCCAGAGAGTGGCACCAATAGGAAAACCAGTTGGTGAACTCTGTCGAATAGGGCGAAAAGACCGCGTCGCCGGCATTGAGCTCCTGGGGATGTACCGTCGCAGGGTAATGGCTGTCCTTCCTGCAGATAAAATGCATCTTTTCCCCATACGCCGGGGTGGACAGGACATTTTTATAGTGATAGTCTGCTCCGGTAAAGGCGATGTCGGCTCTCCGTTTTTGTACATTTTCAAAACATTCGGTGTAGACGGCCGTACATAGCTTTAAGGACAGCTCCGGATGGAGGTCCATGAGCTTTTTATACACCTGGGACAAAAAGTAAAGGTGCGGCCCATCGGAAGAATAGATCACAAACCTCTCCCTGGCTGTATGGCGCTTTAGCTGCTCTGTTTCCAGCCAGATATCCTTATAACGACCTGCGATCGGTACAAAAGCCTTTCCTTTTTCTGTGAGTGTGATGCTGCGGCTCCCCTTTTGGCGTTCGATCAGTCGGAACCCCAGCTCCTCCTCCAACAGGCTGATCCGCTTGCTCAAAGCCGGCTGGGATATAAAGATGTGATCCGCAGCCTGGGTCAAGGTACCGTGCTCGATCACGGCCAAAAAAGCCTCGATCTCCAGATAGGTCATCTTATCATCTCTCCCCTTTTCATCTTCCTATCTCCTCCTCTCTCCTTCTCCAGGCGTCCCAAACTCCAGGACACATCGAGATATAAGATCCAAGTTATATCTTATAGATGAACGATCGATTTTACAAGATCAGCGTTCTGCTTTATACTGCTATATGTAAAGCAGACAGCTGCTGTTTTACGCGACATATGATGCCAGGACCCAGATACCTTTTGCCCCGCCATCATATGTCCAGATCATAATGGATAAGAGAGGGATATGGAATGGAATATGGACAGGTAAAAGGACTCCTTGCAAAAAAACCCAGAGCATCGCTTGGATTTTATCCTACACCACTTTATAAGCTGGAACGGCTTTCTTCCTATCTGGGGGTCAACCTCTATATCAAACGGGAGGACTTTTCCGGCCAGAGCCTATTTGGCGGGAACAAGATCCGAAAGCTGGAATATCTGATCGGGGACGCAAAAGCCCAAGGGGCAGAGTATGTCTTCACCTATGGCGCCACCCAGTCCAACCACGCGATGCAGACCGTAGAAGCCTGCAGAAAAGAGGGGCTTAAGCCGATCCTCTACCTTCTGGCGATCGTAGATCCGGATGAGACAGACCTTAAAGGGAACCTGCTTTTGGATAAGATCCTGGGGGCAGAGGTCCATATCATCAAGATGGAGGCTGGCGAAACAGAAGAAGAGGCCTATGAACGGATGTACCGTCTGGGGAAAGCGCATATCGCCAGACTGGAGGCTGAAGGCCATCGATGCTATGATGTCCCTATGGGAGGAGCCAGCATCGTAGGGACCGCAGGCTTCATCGGCGGCTTGGTGGAGCTTAAGGAACAGATGGACCAGATCGGGGTCCACTGCGACTATCTTTTCCACGCTAATGGCACTGGAGGCACCATGGCCGGTCTGGCGGCCGGAAAAAAGCTGATCGGCGCAAACATGCACATCGTGTCTGTGGATGTGACCTGCCATGATGCCGCCTATAAGGCCAGCCGTGTCCAGCTGGGCAATGATACCCTGCGATGGCTGGGCGCGGAGCCGGTGCTGACCGAGGATGACCTTGACATCGATCCCTCCTACTATCTGCCGGGCTATGAGGTCCCCAGCAAAGGAGGGACCGAGGCGATCAAGCTGATGGCAGAGCAGGAAGGGCTGCTCCTAGATCCGGTCTACAGCGGGAAAGGCTTTGCCGGGCTGATCGACTATATCCGCTCCGGCAAGGTCGCGCCAGGCAGCAATGTGGTATTCCTGCATACAGGTGGGGCTACTGCTCTCTTCGCCGAAAAAGAGATCCTGGGAGAGCTTTACTGATCCGGCTTCCATCCGGCTTCCCATGACCATCCAAGGCGCGCAGATCCGCTCACCGGTGGTCACACCGCTCACACTGCGCCAGCATCTGTTCACTGTCATTTTTGTAGAAGATCCCGGACCATGCACAGATGCTCTGGAGGATCGGGACCACCGATCCTCCTTTATCCGTCAAGCTATACTCCACTCGGGGCGGGATCTCATCGTAGGATCGTCTCTCCACGATCCCGTCCCGGATCATCTCCTTTAACGCCGCCGCCAGCACCGCGTCCGTGATGTTGGCCATCTCCTTCCGGATCTGGCTGTAGCGCAGCACCTTCTTCTCATTGAGCACACAGATGATCCGCGCCTTCCACTTTCCGCCAAAGATATCCAATCCGTACTCTAACGGACAGCGGATGTCCTGGGCGATCTTCTTCTGATACATGGCTCTCTCCTCCTTCTTTGGTCATCTTCACACCGATGTCCGTTCTGCAGCCCCTCCTAGAGCATACCCCACAGCCGCCCCACACGCAAGTAACTATGAAATTTAATAGCTGCTAATAAATTTGCTAATATCTTGTCCCACAGGAGCCCATCTCCTATAATGGGCACAGCACACAACAAATGCTGCTTTAAACAAATCGCGCAGAGGACAGCGCGGCAAAGGATCTTTTAAAGGAGGTATCCTGTATGTTCAATGAAAACGTGATCAAAGTATTAAAGGAAAGTATGTGGGACCTGGCCACCTGCCAGGACGGCATGCCCAATGTGGTCCCGGTGGCCTTTAAGGATGTGACGGAGGATGGGAAGCTGTTAGTAGGCGATGTCTTCTTGGAGACCACATTAAAGAACATCCAGACGAACAATGGCCGGATCGCGGTCTCCGCCTATGACGCAAAGAGCCTGGAGGGCTATCAGATCAAAGGCACGGCCCAGTATGTGACCGAAGGCCCCGTGGTAGACACCTTCAAGGCCATGGTAGAAAAGATGTTTAATGGCGCCGCCACAGCAAAGGGCGCCCTGATCATCACCCCGGAAAAGGTGATCGTCACCACGCCGGGAGCGGAGAATAAGAAAGAGCTGTAAAAAAGGCCCCACAGCCATTAACAAAAAAGAGCTGTCGTGATCTACTGCTTATACGCATAGGCGCGGACCATGTGGTCTGGATGCCATATCTTGTATATAGCCGTTGCTCTGCGACAGCCCATCTTTCTTTTTACAGAGAGAACACTCCAGATGCTCACAAAAAGCAAGATAATAAGCAAGTTGACAGGGGATCCCCAAGGGAAAAGAAGGGACCAGCAGTATATAAGGAGCGCTTAAGATCAAAAGCGGCGGCTTGAGATCTGTTATCTCAAAACCGCCGCAAAGCCCCTATCAAGTTTTTTCGGATACAGCTTACGATACAGATCGTTTTTTTCTTACAGGTATCCACACCTCATATCGTGCATTTTGAGGATCTGGATCTAAGTAGACCTCGATATCCGGCGCGTCAGCATACTCATATCCGGAAGTAGGCAGCCATTCTGTGATGATCCGCTGTTCCAGTTCCTGGATCGAGCGGTTTGTCCCTGATCCAGGAAAGATCGCCCAGGTGGACGCGGGTACAGTGTATCCTTCAAACCCACTGCTATCCTTTGTGCTGGACACAGCGATGAAATATCTCCACTGTTCATCATCATTACACGCACTTACCCCTAATAAGCCCATGGGAGGGCCCTCCATCATCCCGGCCAATCTCTGGATCGTCCCATCCACAGCCGCTTTTTGCCACATTTGAGGAACGACCATAAAGTTTTGCTCAACCTCTTTGTGCAGCGGAGCCGATATCCCGATGATCCGAAAAGCATCCTTGGTCTCGATCCGATATTCCATTTTTTCACCTCCTTTAACCGCGATCGTAAATGTGATGGGTGGGAAGGATCGTACAGATACCCCACCGCTTTTTACAGCTGATGGAGCTATGCCATGGATGCTCTGGAACGCTCTGTTGAACGCGGTCGGTGAGCTGTAGCCATATTTTTCCGCGATATCGATGATCTTTACATCTTGATCTTGTAAGTCCACAGCCGCCAATGACATCTTTCTTCTTCGGATATATCCCGCCAACGAGACCCCGGCCATATAAGTGAACATCCTTTGATAGTGATAAGCAGAACAGCAGGCGATCTGGCCAAGCCGTTCAAGATCGATCTCACTTGTTAGATGTTCTTCAATATACACGATACTCTGGTTCAGCCTTTCAACCCATTCCATTGCGATACCTCCATCACGAAACCTCCATGCGCCCAATAGCGGACACGCAACCGCACATAAAGATCTGGCAAAACACCCCCGGCAAACCTGGACGCCTGCCGCCTGTCAGGCGGCGGACCTTCACAGGGACATGATCGGTCTCTACCCATTATAAGATATCTGAAAAGCTCCGTCCTCTCCATGCTTGCACAAAAAAGAGAGCTTGAAAGACCAGCTTGAAAGGCCATCGAGCGGTCCAGATACCCTGGACTGTTACAAACCATCACACCTGGATACGCTGCCCCACGGACAGATAATGCAGCTTCCCCATATACCCCTTCATAAAGTCAAACTGGGCCTTTCCGGTGCAATGGCCGGTATAGAAGACCGTCCCGGTCCGGTCCAGACGCTGGGCGTATCCCGCCAGGGTATCATCCAGCGGCAGCTTGGAAAAATGGAAGCCCCCGATCAGCACATCCGGCCGAAGCCACTCCACGATATTGAAGATCCCCTTATGGGAGCAGCCGCTAAAAAGGATCCGCCGCCCCTCCTCCTCCACCAGCAGATACTGTTCATGGCAAAAATCATCTGGCACACGTTCTCCCATGCAAAGATCATCGGGTACACGTTCTCCCTTACAGAGATCATCGGACGAGCGCTCGCCTCGGATCTCCACCTCCAGCCCGGCGCTGTCAAGGGGGGATATCCGTTTCCGGTCATTGCAGGAATAGAGGGTGAGCCGCTCACCGATCCCCATCTGCTCTGGAGTGTAGCGCAGTCGTCCTGTGCGCGTTACTTCCTCTCGGATCGACTGATCCAGTCCGATATACTTTACTGGTCCGTGATAGAGTAGGTTAAACGCATAACGGCTCAGATAGACCGGCGCTTTCTGGTTGATCTGCAAAAAACGCCTGAGGCCGCCCCCGTGGTCATAGTGTCCATGGGAAAGGACCGCCATATCCACATCGGCCAGGTCGATCCCCAGCTTTTCGGCATTCTCTGCAAAAAGCTCTGTCTGGCCCATGTCAAATAGGATCTTGTGCGCACCGGTCTCGATATACAAGGATAACCCATGCTCCGCCCCAAGGTCCTGCTCATACGAGATATTGTCTACTAATGCTGTGATCTGCATCGATCCACCTCCTGTCCATCTTGCTCCCTATCTTTCTCCTTATTTCCTTGATCGTCTTAACAGCCGGACCCTTGATCGTCTTAACAGCCGGATATTTCCTTAATAGCCGGACACCGGCTATCGATATCGCCACCCCGGATAATATTTATTCTTTAGCATGCTCCCGTTCGCCCGTGCCCATCCCAGAGGGAAGTCCTCCAGGCAGACCAGACGCCAACCCAGGTTTTTCCCTTCGCTCTTATCCGGCTCTTTCCCAGTCATCTTTTTCCCGACCTTCTTGCGCAGTCCATCTTTCATCCCGCCATCCCGCTCCACGCCATCTCCCGCCTCATCATAAAAGATCGTCTCTCCCTTCAGATACCGGAGCACCCGCTCATCCTCATGGGAAAGCCGGAGCGCACAGGGGAGACCTTCTGGCTTTACGGCCATCGCCAGGGCCTGGCTGGGTTCGAACCGGCCCTTTTTAAGATCCCCTAGATAAAGGCCTGTGCGGAGGTAGCGGAGCTTTGCCTCCTCCGGGAAGCCCTCCGGCAGATAGAACAGCTTGTCCTGGAGCTGGCGGACCCTCCCCGGCTCCAGCTGTAAGGCCAGGTCCAAGGACAGGTCCGCCAGGAACTCCTCAAGACCTGCCGGGATCCCCGTTCGATCTGTAGACGGATCAGCTTCCGCCGCTTTCCCATGTCTTCTTTTGTTCCCCGATGCAGTTGCCCGGTTGTGCTGCACTCCGCCGTTCTGTATCCCGCTGTCCTGTACTCGGCTGCTTTGTGCGTTTATCGCTCCTGCACTTACAGCCTGTGCGCCGACGTTCCGCATATGCGCCCCCGCTGCTCCCTTATCTGCCATATGCTCACCCTGTTCTCCTCCAACGCTCCCACAGGTCTTCTTACAGAGCAATGCCAGAAAATGCCCCTCCCCCTTGATCTTATGGGGAAAAAGGCGCAGCACGCCGGACAGGCCGAAGCCATCGGACGCGCCAGGAAAACCTGTCAGAGGCACCAGCTCCATCTCCGGAAAACGGGCCAGCAGCCACAGCACGTTCTCCTCGTCCTCTTTTTTCGAGAAGGTGCAGGTGGAATAGAGCAGGCAGCCCCCCGGCTTTAACAGCCTGACCGCCTGGCAGAGGATATCCCGCTGGAGCGGCGCATAGTAGTCCGGTCCACGCACCGCCCAGTCCTTGATCATATCCGGCTCCCGGCGGAGCATCCCTTCCCCAGAGCAGGGCGCGTCCACCAAGATCTTATCGAAAAAGCCCGGCAGCGCCTCCGCCAGCTTTTGTGGGCTCTCGCTGGTGACACAGATGTTGCTGATCCCGAAAAGCTCCAGGTTTTTTAAAAGAGCTTTGGCGCGGGTATTGCTGATATCGTTGGCAAAGAGGAGGCCCTCCCCCTGCAGCCTCACGCCCAGCTCCGTGGCCTTTCCCCCCGGGGCCGCGCACAGATCCAGGACCCGGTCCCCCGGCTCCACCGGCAGGCGGCTGGCCGGGGTCATAGCGCTGGGCTCCTGGAGATAATAGAGCCCCGCATAGTAATAAGGATCCTTCGCCGCCGCCCAGCCTGGATCATAGTAGTATCCGTTCGCGGTCCAAGGGACCGGGGCCAGGAGCTTATCTATACGGTTAGGGTCCGCGTCTCTTTGTGGCCCGTTTTCCAGGAACGCCCCCTCCCTCCGCCCCAGACACGTTCCCCGGCTCTTTTCCAGAAGCGCGGCGAGCCGTAGGGGCGAGATCTTCCCCGTGTTCACACGGAGCCCCCTGTACCATGGCTGGGAAAATGACTCCAGATACGCAGGATATCCCTCTCCCAGCAGCTCTTCCATTTCCGTTAAAAATGCCTTCCACACGCCTTCTTCCATACGCACTCCTTTCACCGATCCACCTCCCGGAGGGACCGCTCACTGTACCGCAGCACCCAGTAGGGATCGATACTGAGGCTTTCATAATGGTCTGTAGAGATAAAGATCCCCACATGGAGGCGGATCTCAAGGTTGCCCACGGTCCCCTCCTGGACACCGTACCCGGAATCTCCCATATAGCCCAGATGGCTCCCCGGGACCACCAGATCCCCCACCTCCCACTCCTCCCCGTACCCATAGAGATGGGCGTAATAAAAATACGCACCGGAGGGAGCCCGCACGCCGATCCGCCAGCCGTCCTTTTCCGACCAGCCCACCTCCTCCACCGTCCCCCCGGTCATGGACAGGACCGGATAGGTGCCCCGGGGCGCTCCGTCTCCCAGGATATCACAGCCCTCATGGAGATGCTCTCCGCCATAGGTCCTGGCCTCCAGAAAGCTGTCCTCATAGGTGACAGGCGCCGCCCCCTCCCCGATCGAGGCAGGGACAGGGAAGCATCCGATGTCTGCAAAGACCATCTTGTAGGCATTTTTAAGCTTCCGGTATTCGATCGGCTTCCTCGCCAGGATGACCGCCTTTTGCAGGGACCAGCGGTCCAGCTCCTCCTTTGTCAGATGGGTCAGGTCATAGCTCTGCCCGATCATCAGCGTGGTCAGGCAGTCCAGATCCAGTCCCCCCTCACAGCCCGCTAAAAACACCTCTCCCAGCCTCATCTCACGGAAGGCGCGGGACTCCCAGGTATAGGCATCCAGCTGGTAGATATCCTCATTTTTCAAGAAATAGTCCGAGAGCGCGGCCTGGTAGGCTGAAAGGAGGCCGATCGCCAGCCAGATCCAGAGCATAACCATGGCGCACCTCCACATATATTGTATGGACCATCTATATGCTGGAAGGACGGAGAAAAAAACGTGAACAGAAGGAATGATCACGCAGGGACGACCGTGGGGCCAAACGTACCTGCAGGAGCAGCCCCAAGGACAGATCTGGGCCGATCAGCCGGGTATGGCACGCCTGTCGTCCCGGCCCTGGCTGTGGTCATGCTCCTGCTGCTCCTTTTTCCCAGGCTCTCCCTGGAAGGGGCGAGAAAGGGGCTGCTCCTCTGGTATCAGACCGTCCTCCCCACCCTGCTGCCCTTTATGGTATGTACAAACCTGGCGATCAGCATGAACGCCATGAAGCTTCTGACCGCCCCCTTTGCGCCCCTTTTAAAGAAGCTTTTTCGGTTATCCGACCCGGGCTGCTTTGTCCTGCTCAGCGGGATCTGCTGCGGCTATCCCATGGGGGCGAAAAACTGCAGCGACCTTTTGGAGCAGGGCTTTCTATCCCTCCCGGAGGCCCGCTGTCTCTATGCCGTCAGCAATTTCCCCAGCCCCATGTTCCTGGCCGGCTATATGATGGCCAAGGCGTCACAGACTGCCGGAGCCTATCTGGTCCTGCCCTTCTGGAAGATCGCCGCGGCCGTCTACCTCCCGATCCTGCCCATGTTCTTTCTGGCTGCCAGGCTCTATGGCTTTCACAGAGAGTCCCCCATAGGGCGAGATGCCCGCCAGATAGGTCGGGAGGGCAATGATCCCCGGAGGGGTCAGAAGGGCCAGAAGGACAAACGCTCCTGGGGAGGCCAGGACCAAAAGGACACGGTCCCTTCCCACCCTCTCTCAAATGGATCGGCAGATCGGTCCGCTCCCACCCTTCCCCTGGACGAGGCCCTGTCCTCTTCCATCGCTGTGATGGTGAAGATCGGAGGGTATCTGATGCTGTTCTCTATCCTGGCCTGTTTTATCGGGCTCTTCGTTCCCCAGGACACCCTCCTGTCCTGTCTGCTGATCTCCATAGCGGAGATGACCACCGGCATGGAAGCAGCCGCCCAAAGAGTATGGGGCCTCCCCGGTGTGCTGCTGGTCTTGGGCGCCGGGACCTTCGGCGGTCTTTCCGGCGCTTTCCAAGTCAGGAGTGTAACAAAAAATGCCGGATGCTCTATCCGGCACTATATCCTGTGGAAAACAGCCCACTGTCTGCTGGCCTGCCTTTTTCTGGTATTGCTGGCCCTTATCTAACGCGGCGGACCGCTTTCCCATCGATCCGCCGGGCATTTTCTATGTAAGGCCTTTTCTATGGCAGCATACGCCTGCAAAGGCAGGGTCCAACGTTGATATCAGCTCTTCCCTTCCTCCGTCCCATTCTCCTGAACGCCGCCCGCCAGCTCATTGCGGTTGGAGGATACGATATCATAGCTGGACTGCATGGAAGTCAGGAAGGCGTCAAAACGGCCTTTCGCCCCGTCGATGGTATGGTTGATGATGGTCTGGAGGCTGCGCAGCATATCATCGGTATACTGGACCGCGCCCTGCCGGATGTTATTGGCATCGTTGACCGCGTTCTCCACGATGGCCTGGGCCTGGACATTCGCCTGCTCGATCACCTCATTGGCATTGGAATAGGCCCGCTGCATGATCTCATGCTCGTTCACCAGCTCATTGGTCTGGGCTGTGGCTTCGGCGACCATGGTATCGGCCTGGCTCCTGGCTTCGCTCAAGATCGCCTCCTGGTTGCTGATGATCTTCTGGTACTGCTTGATCTCATCTGGGATGCGCAGCCTGAGCTCCACCAAAAGCTCCTCCAGTTCCTCTTTATTCACTAAGATCTTCGTCGTAGACAGCGGCTGATATTTGCAGCTGTCGATATACTCCTCGATCTCATCGATCAATTGTTCGATCCTGCTCATGATACACTCTCCTCACTTTTCCTCCGCCTGATGCGGCATTTTCCCTATTATCTGTCCATCTTCGTCCGTTCACCGTCTTTTATATTTTGCAAGGACCCGCTCTGCGATCTGGGGGTGTAAAAATTCCGAGATATCTCCGCCCAGAGAGGCGATCTCCTTCACGATGCTGGAGCTCAGATAGGAATATTTCAAGCTGGTAGCCAAAAACATGGTATCGATCTCTGGGGCGATGACCCGATTGGTCTGGGCCAGCTGGAGCTCATACTCAAAATCCGTAACAGCCCGCAGTCCGCGGATCATCACATTAGCATGGTTCTGACGGGCAAATTCGATCGTAAGGCCGTCAAAACACTGGATCTCGACATTGGCAAGGTCTGCGGTGACGCTCTTTAACATCTCCACCCGCTCCTCGATCGAAAAAAGAGGATGCTTGGCTCCATTGTGCAGGACACCGATCACAAGGCGGTCCATGATCTGGGCGGACCTTACGATGATATCGTAATGTCCCAGGGTGACCGGGTCAAAGCTGCCCGGATATACGGCTACTGACATCTAACACGCTCCTTCTGTCTTTACATAACTGTTCAGATACCCTGAACGGTTACGTCTTTACAACAAAAACATGCTGGTTGGTCTTATATATCTTGCGTTTGAGGATCTGCCAGCCCATGGGCTCGATCCAGCTGGTATCTGTCTGTTTCGATGCCTCGACGATCACCGTGGTATCCGGGCCGGCCAGACAGGAGGTGGTCAGATAGTTGAACACGGCACGTTCCAGCTGCTGATCGTAGGGCGGATCCATGAAGATCAGGTCAAATGCCTTTCCGTCAGCCTCCAGCCTTTTAAGTGCCCCCATCACATCCATGGCCAGCACCAGGGCCCGGTCCTTTAGATGGGTGGTCTCCAGATTCTCCCGTATACACGCAAGAGCCCGCGGCGCATCCTCCACGAACACCGCCATCGAAGCGCCGCGGCTCAAAGCCTCGATCCCGATCGCTCCGCTGCCGGCGAACAGGTCCAAAAATGAACATCCGGCCAGCTGGTACTGGAGCATATTGAACAAGGTTTCCTTTATCCGGTCTGTCGTCGGCCTGGTATCCATCCCCTCCACGGTCTTTAAGATCAGATGCCGGGCACTCCCCGCGATCACTCTCATAGCATCCCCCTCACTTATAGATCCTAGTATAATATGGATGACCGAGAAGTACAAGGGATTTTTCGAATGTTTTAAAAAATGCCCTTAAGGGAGCTCCTGCTATCTGCAGAAGCTCCCTGGTCTTAGAGTATGTGGGGTCTGACCTGGACCGGTCAGTTATCGTAGCAAAATGTGTGAGCAGGTACCCGTGAACAGGACCTCCCTTACAGAACAGCCTGCCTCTTTGCCTCGATGGCGGCATTGGCCTGTTCAACTTTCAGCTTGGACAGCAGGAAGGCGATCAGCAGGTTGATGAGCATGGGGATCCAAAGGTACATGAAGTAGAGCATGTTGATACAGGAGTCGGCCTGGGTGGGCATATTGGCCACATAGCCGCTGGCGGCCAGCATCCATCCGGCCAGGGCGGTGCCGATGCCCCCTCCGATCTTCACCCCTAAGGAGGTGCAGGAATACATGGTCCCGTCGATCCGTTTGCCCTTGGTCAGGAAGGTGTATTCGGAGCAGGAGGCGATCAGGGCGTTCAGGTCGCCCTGGAGGGGGCTCATGCCTATAGCGGCTATCCCAGAGAAGACCAGCATCATGGGGATATTGCCCAGATAGCCGCCTGCCACCACCAGGCCCCGGGCGATGGTGGCCAGGAGATAGCCCGTCAGATTGATCGTATACATCCCGTTCATCTTTTTGACCAGTATAGGGGTCATGACCAGCCCCAGGATCATAGGGATGTTGATCGCCATGGAAAATACGCCGAGGAGCGAGGCATTTCCCAGGATATAGGTCATAAAATAGATCCCCATGTTCAGGGTGGCGGTATAGATCTGGGTCAGGATATAGACACAGCAGATGATGATATAAAACTTATTCGCCGCCAGCAGACGGGCCGCGTCGCCCAGACTGTACTTTTCCTTTTTGCTGTCGGCTGTACCGCCCTCTCCCGGGCCGTCGGTCCCCTCTGCCAGCTCCTTAGGCGAAAGCTCCCGGACCGATAAGGTGGAAAGGGAATTGACCACCAGGCCGATGACGGCATAGATGATCGCCACGGTGCGCCAGCCGGCCGCTCCGCCGCCCAGGCTCTTCACAAAGTCCACCGTGACCGTCTGGATCAGGAGGCTGGTGCCAAAGGCGAACATAAAACGGATCGAACCCATCTGGACCCGCTCCCCGCCATTTTTCGTGATCAGGGCGGTCAATGCGGAGTAGGCGATATTGTTGGCTGTGTAGAATACCGCGTTCAGCAGGGTATAGGCGATGAAGAACCAAGCGTACTTAGCTCCTTCCCCCAGGCTGGCAGGGATGGCGAATATCCCGATCAGTGTGGCCGCGCAGCCGAAATACCCCCAGAACATCCAGGGACGTGCCTTTCCCATCCGTGTGTGGGTCTTATCGATCATGGAGCCGAAGAAGATATCCGTCACGCCGTCAAAAAGCTTGGAGAACATCATCAGCGTCCCCACGATCCCCGCATTTAACCCCACCGTATCCGTCAGATAGATCATCACAAAGGAAGACAGCAGCGCATAGACCACATTTCCCGCCACATCTCCCGAGCCATATCCCACTTTATTGTACCACTTTAAATACGTTCTCTCTTTCATCCTGTCCTCTCTCCTTTCCTCTCATCGTACCCTGTCCTCTAGCTCCTAAAGGGGATCAGCCGGAGCCGGTAGCAAAATGCCTCTTCATCTAACTGGTACTGCCTGGCCAGCTGCGGACCGCAGCTGTTGGAACCGATGCCGCTCTGGCCATAGTCCAGGCACAGGACCGTATGACCGGAGGGGATCAGCTCAAAGTTGTGCTTTTTCCCGGCCAGCTCCTCCTGGGTGTAGACCGACGCGTTAAAAGCAAAGCTTGCGGGGGCGACAGCGATGATGCCATGTCGATCCCCCTGCAGCTTGACATAGCTGCAGTCGTGATGGCTCCCGTTCTCCTGGGGGCGGATGTAGTCCTCATGGAGATCCGCCACCCGGCTGCGGAAGATGCCGTGATAGGACGCCCTGCACTTATCCCGGTAGCTCTCATGAGGCCCCAGCCCGCAATAGGTGACCTGATCCATCTCCTGGTCCAGGAACAGCCGCAGACCGTAGCGTGGGAGGTAGGGGAACTCCGGATCCTTCTCCACCGCCATCTCCATATCGATCCGTCCATCCTGCCACACCGTCCAGGTAGTCTGGATGGAGAGGATCCGCTGCACCGTGGGCGCGGTCATGGACATGGCGCTGCAGATCTGGGTCCACTCCTCTCCTGTCCTGTAAGTAGTCTGGTAGGCGCGGGCAGAGGCCTGGTCATAATGAGCCCGCAGCCACTCCAGCTTGCAGTACTGATCGTTATCTGTGGGCGCACGCCAGATGTTCAGCTCCATCGGTGCATCCAAAAGCTTCTTGCCCTGGTACCGGAGCTGGTCAAAAAGGCCGGTGCGTTCATCGTACCGATACTGGAAGCTGTCTCCTTGCAAGATCAGATAAGGGCCATCCTCTTTTACCTGTACACTGTGATCTTCGACCCGATCGTGGCTGCCCTCGGTCTGCACACTGCTGCTCTTGGCCCGTTCATTGTCCTCCACGACCTGTGACCGGTTGCTCTCCTCCATGCCAAAGCCTTCCAAAAGCCCCAGGACTGTCTGGTCCCGGCTGTCCTGGCTGTCCAATAAGAGCTCGTCAAAGCCCAGCACATGCCCGGCCGGGCAGAAACCCTTCCGTTCCTTCTGATGATAGACCAGCCGGAGATAAGCCTTCCCTTTTTCCGGGATATGATACGCCAGCTTGACCCTGCCGTCCTCGTGGGGCGAGATCGGAGGACAGTCGATCCGTCCGCTCTCCAGGAGCCGCCCGTCACAGACCAGCTCCCAGCCGATCTCCAGATAGCCCCCCAGGTCTGTAAAGTCCAGGTAGTTATGGATACAGACCGTTTTTGTCTCTTGGTCCAGGCCGGTCGCCCGCGCAGGCCGATGCACGTTCTTATATTCCAGAAGCCCGGTATGGGGCCTCCGGTCCGGATAGACCAGCCCGTCCATACAGAAGTTCCCGTCATGGATCTGCTCCCCGTGGTCCCCGCCGTAGAGATACCGCTCCTTCCCGTTCTCGGCAGGCCCGTGGGCGATCCCGTGGTCACACCATTCCCAGACAAAACCGCCGCACATCAACGGTTCCCGCTGGAACACCTGGAAATAGTCCTCCAGATCCCCAGGGCCATTGCCCATGGCGTGGCAGTATTCGCACAGAAGGAAGGGCTTGTCCGGCTCATCCTGCAGATAGGCGTCGATCTCCTCAAAGGAAGGGTACATCCGGCTGTATAGGTCTAGGTCGGAATAGTCGTATCGCTTCTTGTCACTGCGGTAGAGGGCGCTCTCGTAATGGGTCAGACGGCTGGGGTCGAAGGCCTTGGTCCATCGCAGGCCTGCTTCAAAGTTGCAGCCATAAGCGCTCTCGTTCCCCATGGACCAGATGACCACACAGGGACGGTTTTTGTCTCGATGGACGCACTTCCAGATCCGGTCTAAGATCGCTTCCCCAAATGCCGGATCGTCCGCGATCGGCTCGTTCCACCGTTTGCTCTTATAGGCAAAGTCATCCTCCCTGTAGTACAGCTCCACCGGCCCGTGGCTCTCCACATCCGCCTCATCGATCACCAGAAAGCCGTAGCGGTCACAGAGCTGGTAAAAGACCGGGGCATTGGGATAGTGGCTGGTACGTATCGCGTTAACGTTGTGCTGCGCCATCAGGGCCAGATCCGCCTTCATCTGCTCCATACTGATCGTAGAGCCGGTCACCGGGTCGGAGTCGTGACGGTCCACCCCCCGGAATTTGATCGGCACCCCGTTAAGATGGACGATCCTGTCCTTGATCTGGATCTGACGGATCCCGATCCGGTCCACGATCGTCTCCCTCGCCGTCTCGATCTGTAAAAGGTACAGATGCGGATCCTCCGGGCTCCACAGCACGGGATGAAAGATCGTAAGCTCCGCCCGGATAAGAGATCCGTTCTCCCGCGGCTTTTGGCCCGCGGTACAAGTACCGATCACCGCCTTTCCTGTCTGGTCCAGGATCTGGAGCTTCGTGGGGACTGCCTGGTCCAGATAGGTCAGATCCACGGTGACCCGGGCCTGTTTTTGATCTTCATCCAGTTCAGTCCGGACAAAATAGTCATAGACGAAGGCTTCGGGACGTTTCAGCAGATACACATCCCGGAAGATCCCGCTCATCCGGAACTTATCCTGGTCTTCTAAGTAGCTCCCGTCGCACCATTTCAGCACCAGCACAGCCAGACGGTTCTCCCCCTCTTTTATGTACGGGGTCACATCAAACTCGCTGGTGGCGTGGGAGACCTGGCTGTAGCCCACGTAGTGTCCGTTGAGCCACACATAAAAGCAGGAGTCCACCCCCTCGAAGTCCAGATAGGCCCTGGGGGCCCCCGGGTCCTTTTCATAAAGGAAGTCATGGACATATGCACCGCAGGGGTCATCCTGGGGTACATAGGGCGGGTCAAAGGGGAATGGGTAGCGGATGTTGGTATATTGGTGGGTATCGACCCCGTACATCTGCCATACACCCGGCACCGTCACCTCGTCATAGTCTCCTGCATCATATCCGGTCTGGTAAAATGGCTCCTTAAGGAGATGGATGCTCTCATAGTACCGGAACCGCCACTGGCCGTTCAGCAGCTGGAACCGGTCCGAAGCCTCCCGCTGCTCGTCTAACTGGTCCATGAAGGTGGAGGCCGGGATATAATAGGCGCGGTCCGGCATGGTCTTTTCATGGAGTATGTGCAGGTCTTCATAGTATCTTGGCACGATCATCAAAGATGCCTCCTTTCTTGGCTTTGATCTCATTATATCGGCCAGATCGCTGCACTTCCATAGATCCTATTGGACAAAACATGCACAAAATGATACAATGTTGTCACACACTGATACGATCGATCTGCACGATCTTGAAGGATCTGGATAGGGAGGGCCTTACTATGTATGTGAACAGTGCTTACAAGAATAATTCCCGGATGGATTTTAAGGATAAGACCCACGCACTGTCCGTGGGCAGCTGCGGGACCTACCACCTCTATACCCGTCCGTTCCTGCCCACCCACAGGCCAAGGGGCAGAGTAGATTTCCAGCTTTTGTATATCGCTTCCGGGAAAGCCTATTTTTATCTCAAGGGAAAAGAAGAGATCGTGACGGCCGGGCATATGGTGCTCTACCGGCCAAAAGAAGAACAGAAATACCGTTATCACGGCGAGGACCAGACCGAGGTCTACTGGGTCCATTTTACAGGGAACAATGTGACGAACATCCTGCGCAAATACGGCATCAGCGACAAGATGCAGATCCTCTACACAGGGGTATCCATGGAATATAAGCGGATCTATACCGAGATGATCCAAGAGCTGCAGCTCTGCCAGGAGGGCCATGAAGAGCTCCTGGCCCTCCTCCTGCGCCAGCTCCTGCTGCTGGTGGGCCGGCGGATCAGCTGCCGGCCCAAGCTGAAGAACGGATTTCTGGCGGACGAGATCGAGCAGGCCGCCAGATCCTTTAGAGAGGATTATAACAAGCCGGTGAACATCGAGGGCTATGCCGCCTCCCGGGGCATGAGCACCAGCTGGTTCATCCGGGGTTTTAAGGAATATATGGGCTTTACCCCCATGCAGTATATCCTGTCGATCCGGATCTCCAGCGCACAGAGCCTGCTGGAGACCACAGAGTACAATATCGCGGAGATCGCCGCCATCGTCGGCTATGACGATCCCCTGTATTTTAGCCGTCTTTTTAAGAAGCAGATCGGGGTCTCCCCCTCGGAGTTCCGCAAGCGGATCTGTAATGGGACCACCTCCTCTGGAGCATTTAAGGGATAAGACTACTATCATGATGCGGTTGCAGGACAGGAGCCTGGAAAAATTATCATCAAACGTTCAAAATACAACTTCGAGAAGTTATAAAATTGTGTTATACTATAGCTGTCAAGAGAGAAACCGAAAAACAATGGCCAAGATAAGAGAGGAGAAAAATGGAGATCATGACAGATAAACAATTTGATAAGATCATCCTGATGTTCGAGATGATCCTTGAAGGGTGCAAAGATCTTGAGGATGCAAAAAGAAAAATAAAGGAACTGCGGGAGGACAAAAAGGAAAAGGCAGAATGATCAGCCGAGTGATCAGGCGATCAGAGGGAGATCTTGGATGGCGGACCAAGGGGAGGGTATAGATCCTGTCATGGATATGCCCTCCCCTTAGTCTATACTGATCGATATCTGTCCCCTATCGGAAAACATCGATCACTCATGATACACCCTTTCCATCCTCGATGCTCCTGATCGCCGCCTCCCCGGCCTGGGCCAGCTCCTTGAACTCCTCGATCGTGGCCTTCATCTGGGGCAGGGCCTTCTGCTTGTACTGGCTGATCTGCTCCAATGCCCCCAGGGTCTCCACAAAGGCATTTTTCAGGGTATCCACCTGGATATTGGACTCCATGGCCTGCTTCTGGATCTCCACCCCCTGGGTGTTCAGCATCCGGGAGGTGGCTTCGATCATGTTGTTGGTGGTCTGGTTCAAGAGCTTCACCTTCTCCAGCACGATCTTCTGGTCATAGAGGGCTCCGGCCACCGTGACTGCTACGTTCAGAGCGGCGATCGTCACGGTCTGAGCTCGGTTAACAGACCGGATCAGCACCAGGTTGTTCTTGCGGATCACCTCCATGGCGATGATCCCGTTCTGGTTTACCGCCAGCATCTGGTTAAAATCCATCATCCGCTGCCGTAAGGGGAACAGGATCTCCTCCTCGATGAACCTGATCTTCTCCGAATCCCCGTTCGCCGCCTTCTGCCGGTCGATCTGCTCCGACAGATAGGCCTCCAGCTCCCCGCCCAGCACGATCTTCTGGTTCAGCTGTTTGGTCAGGTCCCGCATAGAGGCCTGCTCCAGCTCCAGGGTGGTATTATCATCCTTAAGGACCTTCGCCCCCTTCTCCAGGGACCGGATGATCTCGGCGATCGCCGTGTCCGCCGCTTTATACTTATTAAAGTAAGCCCTCACCGGGTTAAAGAGCTTCCCCAAAGGTCCCCGCTTCATGAAATCAATGCCGGAGGGGTCTAAGTCCTTCATCTGCTCGGAGAGCTGTTCCAGGCCCTTAGCCACGGTCCCGCCCTCGCCCCCGGCCCGGGACAGGTCCCCGATCCTGGTCTTTAACAGGTCGTTCTTGCCCGAGGAGGCCTTCACCACATCCGCGCCGAACTCCTCGATCGCCTTGGTCAGCTCCCTGCGGCTCTCCAGGTCTTCAATATCAGCCTGGACGATCTCCGCCCCCTTTTGCTTCGACACATCGGAGATCATCAGGGTGGTGGCAGGCTCCAGGGCGGTCTCCTCCTCCACCAGCTTTTTGATCTCCTCCTTTTGCGGGATATCTAATGTAAATGCCATATCTTCCTCCTATCACAGGCTTGAATTGAACAGATTTTTCAGCTTATAGATCACGTCGTCGGAATCCGCGTTGATGCTGGCCGCCTCGTTGATCGCGGAGATGCTCTCCAGGGCGGGGATATCCGCGTTATAGCCGATCGTGTAGATCGGGATGTTCAGCGCGTCCAGGGGCTGCTGGATATCCTTTAAGGAATAGCCCCGGTTGGTCTCCCCGTCGGACAGGACGAACATCATCATCTTAGCGTCCGGGTAGGTCTCCTTAGCCTTGATCAGCATATTAGCGGCCACCACGATCCCGTCAAAGGTGGCGGTCCCGCCTGCAGCGCTCAAGGTCTCCACCGCCCCCTTAAAGGCGGCCTGATGGTTCAGATCGAAGGGCTGGATCGGCACATTGATCACCACATCGTCGGAATAGGACACCAGCCCCACATAATTGGTGGTGTTGATGTAGCGCATCCCGTTGATCAGAGAGGTCTTTAAGGCGTTCAGCGGCTCTCCGTCCATGGAGCCGGACACATCGGCCACGAACACAGCCAGGATCGGCTTGCCGTTATCCTTCTCCGTCTTCCACAGCTCCTGAGCGCTCAGGAGCACATCCCCGTCCACCGGGCTCTGTTCTACCGTATAGTGGAGGTCCACGTTAAAGCCGTGATCGACGGCCAGCTTTTGGTTCTCCGGGGTCTGGCAGTACTCCGCGAAGAGCCGCAGGATCTCCTTTTTCTGCGGGTCGGCATCCTTGGTGGTATATAAAGGATTGGTATGCAGGAAGCCAAAGGGCGTGAACTCATATTTCCGCACCAGGTCGGCGTCATTGATATAGGTCTGGTACTCCATCACAAACCCGTCTAAAGTCCCGGTCTCCGCCGCATCCCGCATCTGGAGGGTGGTGTAGGCCACAAAGGGGACATTGGCCTGGAAGGACAGGAAGCCATCCACCGCGTCCACTGCCAAGGGGTCTTTGGCATCATAGGTCTGGAGGGTGGAGATCAGGAAGTTCAGGCCGGTGGCCGAGGCATAGGGGTTGGTGTATCCCATGGCGAACTCCCCGTTGGCCGTGGCTTCCACGATCGTTTTCAGATTGATCGAGCCGTACTGGGCCAGCAGCTTTTTCTGGGTGTCCTTGGAGAGCAGGATCCCCGCCGTATTATCTACCAGGCGATCGCTGACCGTCTCCAGATCCACGCCGTCGGTCGTCAGCATCTTCCCCCAGAAGTCGTTGGAGGGCGAATAGCCGTCCGGGATATATTTGCCGCTGCGGATGTAGTCCATCCCCAGGCCGGAGGCCACGTTCCGGATCATCACGGACACCGGCTGTCCGTCCACTGTAAAACCGGCCCGGTTGAACTGCTCTGCTACCTCGTTCATCCAGCCGTCCTTTCCCTTGCCGCATTTTTCTGCGGTGGCAAAGATCTCCGCGTACAGACCGGAGTTGGGTCCTACCGTGATCTCATTGGTATCGATATCCGGCAGCTCGTCCACCGTCACGTCGGTCAGCTCCACCGGGGACTTCACCACCTCCGCCACAGACGGAGCGATCCTCTTCTCATACCGCTCCAGAGTGGCGACGGCGGATTCTGTGTTGATCGTCTTCGGCGTTTTTTTCGCGTTCCTGGTGAGGAGGATCCCGGCAAATACCACGGCAAATACCAGCACCCCCAGGCCTGCGATGATCGCGGCCTGCATCTTGTTGTTCTTCATCCTATTTCTCCTTTATCTAAGATCATCTATAATACTCCAACTGGGCCAAAAGCCCGTCGATCTGCGCGGCAGCCTGGTCGATCGCCTGCTCTGGCTGCTCTAGGTCCGACATCTCCCTGTTTGGGGGATACACCTCCCGAAAAAATATCCTAAGCCAGATCTGTTCACGAAGGTATCGGAACACTTTCCATATATAGCATATCTTTGCAAAGATCGATCTGATTCTCCCAATGCACGGAGCTATCTACGTCATCGTCAATATCCCAAGCGACATTCCCAACCTCATTTATGAAAACACGATAAAATTTTTCTTTGTCCTTTAAAATCTCAAAAACCCCAGTTAACTCATGTTCCATGCTATATTTCCTTTTTTCTCCATTATCAAAAGTAAGCAGTAAGCTATGATCCTCAAGTGGTCTTACTTCTTTGATCTTTCTGGGATCTGCAAAATATTTTTGTACTCTATCCTCCATCGCACGCCTCCGCTATCTTAATGGGTCGATCTGGAACAGCATTTCTTTCTGTTTTGCGAGATACCAATTTTCTTTTAATTCCTCCTGATGCAGTGCCGCCCAACCCATGAGCATTTTTAGCTGTTTATTCGGCATATCCCCATTTAATCTTTCAATCTCGTTTATGTCTATGCAACACTCATATATATGCGTGAAAATGGGGCGGCATATGGTCGTTATAATTGATATAGATCTTGATCCCTCTAAATGTACATATGATCGGCATGATCATCTTCCCTCTTTCTAAAATGAGCGCTATCTACTGTCGATAATACCCCAACTGGGCCAAAAGCCCATCGATCTGCGCGGCAGCCTGGTCGATCGCCTGCTCTGGCTGCTCTAAGTCCGACATCTCCGCCATCAGATGGTCCACCTCCAGGAGGATCTTCTCATTCTTCTCTAAGATCTGCCGGAGGCTGGCCAGGTTCCCGTCATAGAGCTTCTTCTTCTCCTCCTGGACCTGGTCCGGGATCGCGTCGTGCCGATAGGCGTCCGAGGAGAGATGCTGGTATTCCGCCTCGTCAAAGATGATCATCTTATTGGCCATCTTCACATACCCCTTGGACAATGCCTCCGAGGCCGAGCGGACCACCCCCATGAATTTTTCATAACTCAACGTTCCCGCACCAAAGCGCTGATCCACCAGCTTTTCATAATTGGCCTCCACATTCTCCAGGCGCTGCATCTGGGAAAGGGCGGATCTGGCGATCGGCCCCAGGACTTTTCCCGAGCGATGGTCCTCCAAAAGCTCCGCAGCCCGCTCTCCTGCCTTCTCCCCGTCCGCCTCCAAGAGCGCCACCTTCTTTTCCGCCAGCAGGCTCCTGTTCATCAGGACGAATGTGGGGACCGCCACCACGCCGATGGCTACGGAGGCCGCCGCTGCTATGGCATTGGGGCTGGAGAGCGATAAGCCGATCAGACCCGGCGAGTATAGACAGATGAGTACAGCCGCAAAAGCTGCATTTCCCACCAAGAGCTTGATATATCGGTCCACATGTATCCCTCCATCTTTTTCGACATGTATCTATGGTAATGATTATACACCCTATCCGGGGGTTTGAGAAGTAAAATCGTTACTTTTCACAGGTTGGCCAAGGGTCCGCTCCGAGTGGGACCTATATATCCATTAACGTAAGTGCGTCAGATAACAGGCATATTGCAACTAAATATAGTTGCATTTTCCTTATATAGGACGTATAATAAAACGAAACAGGAGGGACTTTTATGAACAATACGATCGAATATAAAGGGTATGTCGGCAGCGTAGAATTTTCAGAAGAGGATGATCTGTTTTTCGGCAAGGTCATGGGGATCCGTTCGCTGATCTCTTATGAAGGCGCAGATGCGCCTAGCCTCCTTTCGGATTTTCATAATGCGGTCGACGACTATCTCAAGGCTTGCTATGCAGAAGGGATCGAACCAGAAAAAGCTTACAAAGGCAGTTTTAATATCCGTATCTCCCCAGAACTCCACAAGCAGCTCGTTGTCTGCGCCACATCACAGCAGATGTCGCTCAACCGGTTTATCGAAAACATATTGCAAAGATCGGTCGCCGCTATGCGTTCTTGATCAGACTAAAGGTTATAGAGATGACCCATCCTTTTATAATGGAAGGATGCAAAAAGGACTGCCGCATCAGAAATATGATCTGATGCGGCAGTCCTTTTTATTTAGCCTCTAGCGATCAAAGATCCACTGAGACTGATGATCACTCTGCCTTATAGACATCCACCAGCTTCTTCAGATATGCATATCTGGCCTTGGATTCTGCCTCGTTCTTAGCGAACAGCTTCGCCGCTCTCTCCGGATTCTTCATAGCCAGGGACAGGTAACGGACCTCGCCCTTCAGATAATCCTGGTAGCCTTCCATCTTCGGCTCCTTGCTGTCTAAGGAGAACTTGTTCTCAGCAGCCGGATTGAAGCGGAACAGATGCCAGTAGCCGCACTCCACAGCCAGCTTCTCTTCGGTCTGTGCCTTCGCCATGCCCTTCTTGATCCCATGGTTGATACAGGGAGCATATGCGATGATCAGGGACGGACCCGGATAAGCCTCTGCCTCGGAGATCGCCTTCACGGTCTGTGCATAGTCGGCGCCCATGGAGATCTGTGCTACATAAACGTAGCCATAGCTCATGGCGATGGAAGCCATATCTTTCTTCTTCACTTCCTTACCGCCTGCTGCGAACTGTGCCACAGCGCCGGTAGGTGTAGCCTTGGAGGACTGTCCGCCGGTGTTGGAATAGACCTCGGTGTCATATACCATGATGTTGATGTCCTTGCCGGACGCCAGCACGTGATCCACACCGCCGAAGCCGATATCATAAGCCCATCCGTCACCGCCGAAGACCCACTGGGACTTCTTGGCTAAGAAATCTTTGTTCTTGACGATATCCTGGCAGGTGGGGCAGTCGCAGCCTTCTAACGCAGCCACCAGCTTGTCCGTAGCATCGCCGTTAGTAGCGCCTACATTGTAGGTGTCTAACCACTCCTTGCAGGCCGCCTTCACTTCATCGGAAGCCTGATCGGAAGCCATCACGGACTCCACCTTTGCCTGTAAGCCTTCGCGGATCGCGTTCTGTGCCAGCAGCATGCCGTAACCGAACTCCGCGTTATCCTCGAACAGGGAGTTGCTCCATGCAGGACCCTGTCCCTTGGCGTTCACGGTGTAAGGCGTGGACGGTGAAGAGTTGCCCCAGATCGAGGAACAGCCAGTAGCATTAGCGATATACATCCTGTCGCCGAAGAGCTGGGTGATCAGCTTCGCATAGGGGGTCTCGCCGCAGCCTGCGCAGGCGCCGGAGAACTCCAGGAGGGGCTGCTTGAACTGGGAGCCCTTAACGGTGTTGGGTTTGAACTTCGCAACGATCTCTTCCTTGACCCCTAAGGACTGGCCAAAGTCGAACACCGGCTGCTCGTCCAGATGATCGGCAAGCTTCTCCATGGTCAGAGCCTTGTTGCCCTTCATGCCCGGGCAGACGTTCGCGCAGGAGCCGCATCCGGTACAGTCGAGAGCGGAAACGGTCATGGAGAACTTGTAGCCTGGCATACCGGTCATATCCTTCATCAGCATCCCTTCGGGAGCCTTAGCAGCTTCGTCAGCCGTCATAGCTACCGGACGGATGACCGCGTGAGGACAAACATAGGAACAGAAGTTACACTGGATACAGTTATCCGGGTTCCATACCGGGACGTTCACAGCGATACCGCGCTTCTCATATGCGGAGGAGCCGGAGGGGGTGGAACCGTCTACATACTCGTTAAATGCGGATACAGGCAGGGTGTTGCCTTCCTGTGCGGAGACCTTGGTCTGGATGTTGTTGACGAAATCCACCACATCCTTGCGGCCCTCGGTCACCACCTGATAATCCAGGCCCTCATCCTTAGCATCCTTCCAGCTATCCGGCACGTCTACTGCATGGACGTTCTTGGCGCCGGCGTCGATCGCGGCCCAGTTCTTCTCCACCACGTCCTGACCCTTGCGGCCATAGCTCTTCTGGGCGGCATCCTTCATCAGCTGGTTCGCCTTCTCTGCCGGGATGATGCCGGTGAGCTCGAAGAACGCGGACTGTAAGATCGTGTTGATACGGGTGGGGCCCATACCGGTCTCGATACCGATCTTCACACCGTCGATGGTGTAGAACTTGATCTTGTGATCGGCGATGAACTTCTTCACCTGGCCTGGCAGATGCTGCTCTAACTCCGCATCGGACCATGGGCAGTTCAGCAGGAAGGTGCCGCCGTCCACTAATTCCTGTACCATGTTGTACTTACGGATGTAAGCCGGGTTATGGCAGGCCACGAAGTTCGCCTTGTGGATCAGGTAGGTGGACTTGATCGGGGTATGTCCGAAACGCAGGTGGGACATGGTCACACCGCCGGACTTCTTGGAATCATAATCAAAGTATGCCTGTGCATACATATCGGTGTTATCACCGATGATCTTGATGGAGTTCTTGTTGGCGCCTACGGTACCGTCCGCGCCAAGGCCCCAGAACTTACAGTTGGTGGTCCCTTCGGGAGTGGTCACTAAGGGAGCGCCCAGCTTTAAGGACAAGTTGGTCACGTCATCCTCGATCCCTAAAGTGAACATCTTCTTCTCGGTGTTCTCGTAGACAGCCACGATCTGCGCCGGGGTGGTATCCTTGGAGCCTAAGCCGTAACGGCCGGAAAGGATCGGGACAGCGTCGAACTTGGAGCCCTTTAATGCAGCCACTACATCTAAGTATAACGGCTCGCCTAAAGCGCCCGGCTCTTTCGTCCTGTCTAATACGGTGATCTTCTTAACGGTATCCGGGATCGCGTCGATCAGAGCGGATGCGGAGAACGGCCTGTACAGACGTACCTTCACCACGCCCACCTTCGCGCCGCTGGTCTTCACCATATAGTCGATGGTCTCTTCGATCGTATCATTGACAGAGCCCATGGCCACGATCACCTGCTCTGCGTCCGCAGCGCCGTAGTAGTTGAACAGCTTATAGTCGGTGCCGATCTTGGCGTTGACCTTGTCCATGTATTCCTGGACCACTGCCGGAAGTGCATCATAATAGGGGTTGCAGGCCTCGCGTGCCTGGAAGAAGATATCCGGGTTCTGCGCGGAACCTCTCTGGCAAGGATGGTTCGGGTTCAGTGCATGGGCACGGAATGCCTCTACCGCATCCATATCCACCATATCCTTTAAGTCCTCATAGTCCCAGGTCTCGATCTTCTGGATCTCATGGGAGGTACGGAAACCATCAAAGAAGTTGATGAACGGCACTTTGCCCTTGATCGCTGCACAGTGTGCCACTGGGGTCAGATCCATGACCTCCTGTACGCTGGATTCACACAGCATGGCACAGCCGGTCTGACGGCAGGCCAGAACGTCGGAATGATCCCCAAAGATCGATAATGCGTGGGAAGCGATCGCACGAGCGGAAACATTGATCACGCCTGGGAGCTGCTCGCCTGCGATCTTGTACAGGTTCGGGATCATCAGCAGCAGACCCTGAGAAGCGGTGTAGGTGGTAGTCAACGCACCAGCAGATAAAGAGCCGTGCACAGCGCCTGCTGCGCCAGCCTCAGACTGCATCTCGGTGACCTGTACGGTCCGTCCGAAGATGTTGGTCCTCCCGTCGGTCGCCCACTCATCCGTATGCTCAGCCATGACAGATGAAGGCGTGATCGGGAAGATGGCAGCCACGTCCGTATACGCATACGACGCATGGGAAGCAGCCTGGTTACCATCCATGGTTTTCATTTTTCTTGCCATTTTTGTTTGTCCTCCTACATGATAATGTATAGAATAGTATGATACCCCCGGCATACAGGGATATAGACCTGTTTATATTATAACAACAAAATCATAAAATGCAACTGATCATGGTAAAAAATACAATGTTTTTTAGCTGAACGATCGCTGCTGCGGCAACAGCCTCACATAATAAAAAATCTAGTGGAAATCTCCCTATAAATGCTCTATAATGGTAAAGATCAGCTTCGATCGACCCCTGATCATGTGAGACTAGACACAAAGGAGGTTCTCATGAGACATTTACTCAACCCATTAGACTTTACGGTGGAGGAGATCGACGAGCTCTTGGCCCTGGCCGGTGAGATCGAGAAGGATCCTTCCCGGTTCGCCCATGTCTGCGACGGCAAAAAGCTGGCCACCTGCTTTTATGAGCCCAGTACCAGGACACGTCTGAGCTTCGAGTCGGCTATGCTGAGCTTAGGCGGCAGCGTGCTGGGCTTTGCCTCGGCGGATTCCAGCTCTGCGGCCAAGGGCGAGAGCATCGCGGACACGATCCGCATCATCTCCTGCTACGCTGATATCTGTGCTGTGCGCCATCCGAAAGAGGGAGCTGCCCTGGTGGCGTCCCTCCACTCCGGCATCCCGGTGATCAACGCGGGCGACGGCGGCCATCAGCATCCCACCCAGACCCTGACCGACCTGCTGACCATCCATTCTCTGAAAGGGCGTTTGAGCGATCTGACCATCGGTCTGTGCGGCGACCTGAAATTTGGCCGTACCGTCCACTCCCTGATCAATGCCCTTGTCCGGTATCCAGGTGTACGGTTCATCCTGATCTCCCCGCCTGAATTAAAGATCCCGGAATACATCCGCCAGGACGTGCTGCGGGCGGGCCATGTGGAGTTCAAGGAGCTGGGGAACTTAGATGAGGCCCTTCCAGAGCTGGACATCCTCTACATGACCCGTGTCCAGAGAGAGCGCTTCTTTAATGAAGAGGATTACATCCGCTTAAAGGATTGCTACATCCTGACCCCGAAGAAGATGAAGCTGGCCAAGGAAGACATGTACATCCTCCATCCCCTCCCCCGTGTCAATGAGATCTCTGTGGAGGTGGACAAGGATCCGCGGGCAGCCTATTTCAGGCAAGCCCAGTACGGTGTCTATATCCGTATGGCCCTGATCATGAAGCTATTGGAGGTGGAGAAGCGATGTTGAACATCGGCGGATTAAAAGAATGGATCGTCTTAGACCATATCGAAGCCGGAAAGAGCCTGGACATCTATTATCACCTGGGGCTGGACAAGCTGGAATGCCAGGTGGCAATCATCAAGAACGCCAGGAGCAATAAGATGGGCCGCAAGGATATCATCAAGATCGAAGGCGGGCTGGACAAGATCGATCTGGAGGTACTAGGCTATATCGATCACAACATCACCGTGAACATCATCCGGGACAGCCAGATCGTAGACAAGAAGACCGTCAAGCTGCCGAAAAAGATCACCAATATCATCCACTGCAAGAACCCCCGCTGCGTCACCTCCATCGAGCAGGAGCTGCCGGATGTGTTCTATCTGGCCGATGAGAAGACCCAGACCTACCGGTGCATGTATTGCGAGGAGAAATACAGCGGGAAGATCTGAGAGCTGGGCCCAGGTGGTGCAGGACGCACATAAACTCCGGTCCACAGACATCGGTCCAGATCCTATAGCGAAAGGATCCCATAAACGCAAAAATGCAGAAGATCTGCCACACAGAGGATATACCTCATGTTGTGGCAGATCTTTTTATCTTATGCGCGAGCAGGAACTGTCGAAAAACGTCCATATATCGGCAGAGGACCGCATGGTGTTAAGCGCATCACCTATGCATACTAACGGAGTACTCAGCATTGCGCTCAGCTCATCGTCCCGATGATAAAGCCGGCCCAGAGGACCGCTCAGACCGTACAGCGTTCCCTGACCAGATGGAACTGGAAGGCGGAATACTCCGGCACCTCCCGGTCGATGGGCAGTCCTGCGCTCATCAGGGCCGCGCCGGAATAGGTCTCCTTGCTGCCATTGATCGAATACATGGCTCCTGGGTCAAGACCCTTGGCGCGGATGTACTCCTGAGGACCGTTGCAGGTCAGGTTCGTGACCACCACGCTCAGGAGGGACTCGTCCTTATCCTTGGTCACATGCTGCCAGGCGGTCATATTCCCCACCTTGAAGGGATCCGTCAGGCGGTAAAAGTCCCCCTTAAAGGTGATGTGCTGATATTTCCGGAACCGGTCGCTCTGCTCCTTGCAGATCTCCTGCTCCTCTTTGGAAAGGTGGGTGGCATCCAGCTCATAGCCGAAGGTGCCGCACATGGCCACCACAGCCTTCGTCTCCAGAGAGACGAACTTTCCGCTGTCGGAGATATGAGCGCCCATGGTGCAGGTGGGGTAGACGAAGGAGGTCCCATAGTGGAGCTTCAGCCGGTCGATCGGATGGTTATTATCGCTGACCCAGTACTGGGGATAGTAATGGAGCATGGCCGGGTCGTACCGTCCGCCGCCGCCGCTGCAGCCTTCGAAGAGGATATCCGGGTGGGTCAGGATGATCTCGTCCATGACCCGGTACAAGCCCAGGACATAGCGGTGGTAGACCTCCCCCTGCTTTTCGGCCGGGAGGGCATTGGACCAGATATCTGCCAGGGAGCGGTTGATATCCCACTTTACATAGTAGATGTTGGCATCGTCCAAGATCCCATTGACCTTTTCGATCACATAGTCCTGGACCTCCCGGCGGCTCATGTCCAATGCGATCTGGTTGCGGCTGCGCACCGCATGCCGGCCTGGGATCTGCATGGCCCATTCCGGGTGAGCGCGGTAGAGGTCGCTGTCCTCGGAGACCATCTCCGGCTCGAACCAGATCCCAAACTTCATATCTAATGCATTGATCTGCTCCACCAGCTTGTGGAGGCCGCAGCGGATCTTGTCCTTATTCACATACCAGTCGCCCAGGCCGCTGTTATCGTCATCCCGCTTGCCGAACCAGCCGTCATCCATGACCAGAAGATCCACACCCATGTTCTTGGCCGCCTTAGCGATCTTTACCAGCTTCACATCGTCGAAATCCATGAAGGCCGCTTCCCAGCTGTTGATCAGCACCGGACGCTCCACCTCCGAGACAAACTTGCTGCGGCAGAGGTTGGTCCGATAAAAGTCATGATAGAGATGGCTCAATCCCGTAAGGCCGTGCTCCGAGAACGCCATCACCACCTCGGGCCCTTCAAAGGTCTCGCCGGGGGCCAACTGGTACACGAACTGCTTGGGACCGATCCCCATGACCAGGCGCAGCTGGTCGTACTGGTCCAGCTCTACCTCTGTAAGGAAATTGCCGCTGTACATCAGGGAAAAGCCATAGCATCGGCCATGGTCCTCGGTGGCTTCCCGGTCGCAGAGGATCACAAAGGGGTTCTGCTGATGGCTGGAGGACCCGCGGACACTGCCGATGTTGTGGATATGGTGGGTCATGGGCTGCCGCTCTACCTGCCGCTCCTGGCCATAGCGCCCCGGAAGGCTCACTAAGTCAAAGCCGGACCCATTTAAAAAGTCCAGGCAGACAGACATGATCTTCTTCAGCTGGATGGATCCGGTCCCCCGGTTCACCACCTTTACAGCCCGGGTGATGATATCCGCCTCCTCGAACACACTATATAAAAGGACTACCTGCACATCACTGGCCCCATCGCAAAGTGTGACCTCCAGCGAGCTCACCGTGTCCGTATCTCTGGCGAACACACAGGGCAGGGTATCCAGCTGATATTTCCCGCTCGTGATCTTATAGCCTGCCGTCTTTCCATGGTAGGAATAGCTGCCGTCGCTGTTGACCACCTCGATGCTAGTGGTGCGGAAATCGCCTTGCTGCTGGGTGGAAAATTCCTGGGGCTGGGCATCCAGAGAAAATGTCCGGGCATTGCGGGACTCATAAGGGTTCCCGGAAAATCCCCGGTCATATTGCTTGATCTGATAGCTCATATCGATATCCGGGACCGAAGAGCCATAGTACAGATGCAGCAGATAGTCCAGATTGCCGATCTTCATCTGATAGGTCGTGTTCTTTGTCTGGAGCGTGATCGTCTTTGCGCTCTCGTTGTAAATGATCGCCATAGCGTACTCCTTTTTACTTGACCGATCCTTATGGGACCGATCCTCTTTGGACAGGTCATAGGTTCTGGGCAGGGGTCCGGACAGGGACTCCCACGCACAGACAGTTTACCATATCTTGCAGGAAATTTCCTTATACTAATGATGTGTAAAATAGGGAAAATGTGATATGATCAGGTTGCGCTTGACTCTGCTGTGTGCAGATGGTAAGATTAAACATGAAGAAAGGCGGCGATGTTACTGCCGCCTTGGACATGAACGACCGCTATCTTTCTTTGCGTTCGTCTTCTGACCCATCAGTCGCCAGGAAGCTAGCTGATGGGTCTTTTTCTGTCCGTTCCTTTCTGCGCTGTATGTATGCAGCACCCTTCTCCACTAGGGTGACCGCATGGACAAGGATACCCATCACACAGCCCAGGATGTACAGAAAAGCTGTCACTGGCAGCTTTTCTGCATACTGAGGCATCTAAAAAACCCATAGACCCGTCCTCCTTTCTCTGGTGTTTACACACCTGCGGCACGGCTCCGGTCTTTCTAGAGCCATCTCGCAGGTGCGCATCCACAGGTCCGGGAGCGCTTGCCTTCCTTCTCTGATGTCTTCGATCTGCCTTCCATCCTATAGTACAAGATCAGATATCCAGCAGATGATCTTATTATAGCATACTTTGTAAGATAATGGAAGTATGTTTTACAAAAAATCCCTAAAAAGATAAAAGAAAGGTGGCGATATGGCTGCCACCTTAGACATGGATGATGCTTCCTGTTTTTATCTTCCTTAGCGTTCTTCTTACTCCGCGCGGCTAAATCCCGGGATCACATCTGCCCACCTGCCGATCCCGATCACCGGCTTGGCAAACTCGGTAGCCTGTAGCGACTGGTCTGTATCGATATCCCTGAACACCTGCCAGATCATCTTCTTTTCCGTAGGCGCTTCAAAGGACTCTGCCCCCGTATCGTTCTTCCACAGTCCAAAGGAAAAGCTGTCCCCCTGCTCCTGCCGGTTGTCCACCTGCCGGTTCAGGAGGAAGCCATCCACGAAGGGGTTGCTCTCTGCTATGTAATAAGCATAGGCGAATGCCGCTGCCTGCTGGAGCTCCACTTCCCCTCTCGTGGGGCTCTGGGAATTGAACCCGGCTTCCGATAAGAGCAGATGTCGCACCTGGCCGCTGCGGTCGCGCATGGTGGCGGCCTGCATAAAGTCGGTCAGCACGTTGAGATTGTTGAAGTTCACCACCTTTGCGTTGGGATGCTGGATGGCGTAGATGCCGTCGTTCCAGAATTCCGGTTCGGTCATCACAGCCGGATAGGGATGATAGGCGACGCCCCAGTCGATGTTGCCGCCCTGCCAGGTCTGGGCGTTCCAGGCGGTGAGCAGGTCACGGACCGGATAGTTCGAATGGGGCTGGGCCGGGTTGACCATGTTCCAGGCATAGCCTAGAGGGATATCGACACGGGCGCAGGCGCTGCTGCTCTTGATAGCGTTATAGAAGATGCGGAAGCTGCGCTCGTATTCTTTGAGATAGCTCCCCATATCCATATCGCCGAAGAAATCCCATCTGGGCGCGTCGATCTCGTTGCCGATGATCCAGTTAGCCACCCGCCCTCTCCCCCGGCCGCTGTAGCGTTCACCCAGGAAGGTGGCGATGGCCTCCACCGTCTCCGCTCCCTCCGGTGTGGCCGCATTGAAGCCATAATAATATACATCCCCCATCTCGGTCACGCCGGACCGGTACAGTTCCGGCATGCCAGGCTCCCATGGGTTCAGGATCGTGACCGTGACCCGTATCCCCTGCCTGGTCAGGTCTTCGATCACCCGGTCAATCCCACCGATGTTAAGATAGTAGGTCTTCCCGTGGTACTGGTAGGAGGTGGAGGTCGCGCTCCTGGTCTTGGACATCAGCTGGGAGATCGGGATGTTGACGATCGCCTGTTTCGTTCCCAGCGCTTTCACATCCGCCAGCTGGCCCGTGTGGATCAGGAGTCCTTTTTTGGACGCCGCTGCCGGGACCGGCTCCCGGTAGGCAGCGGCCGCCTCCGGGTTGGTCAGGTACATGGGGTCACTGACCTCGGTAAACTGCCCGCCCTGCTTGACTGCCAGGACAAAATGGGCGAAAAGGAGGCTGTCCCCTTTCCCCTTGTTCAGAGGGATAAGGAATCGCCCGTCTCCCATCGCCGCTGCCCGCAGATGGTCGGTCCTCTGGCCGATGTGGTCCTCATAGGGCTGCAGGGCGAAGAGATAGATCTGCCCATCATCGGAGGGTACCTCCACCGCCAGCTGATAGGCGACCTCAACCTGCCCGTCCTCCACGATCTGGCAGGAGGTGATCGCCACGAGGTTTTGGGCAAAGGAAGGGAATGATAAAAGCAGGAGCATCGATAAAACCAGCAGTAATTTAGAAAACTTATCCTTTGTTTTCATACTTTCTCCTCATTCGTTCACCATACTTACTTTTAATGCAGATAGGTCCGATCCTTATATGTAGCCTGATCTTTTACAAAGCTGATAGTCTAAAAAAACTTGGACAAAGGAGACGTACTGTAGAGATACATCTCTTTTCATCGAACGCCTCCCCATCCTTTCACATCATCTCAACTAGACCGGACCATGATAGGAGTCAGAGATGATCAGTTTATCCAGGCCCCATCCCCGTCCACAGCATATCCATCCGGTGTCTGCTCATCACGATACATCGCACCGTAAGGCTTTCTCCCGCTCAAGGCGTCATATATCCATGTACCTGTCTCTGGATCAAATATCCAGGTCGGGGTAGTCACGATCTCATTGAAATAGTGCCATTTACTGTCCACCTGTCTCCATCCACTTACGATCTTTCCGCTCACTGGGTCGAGGTAATACGTATAACCATCTGCCGGATCGATATACCAGCCAGACCGCATCCCAGTATCAACGGACATAGAATACCAGCTTCCTAACTGATAGTCGAACACCCAGCCGGATTTTAGGATGCCATCTGCTCCGAAGGCATACCAGGCTCCATTGATCCGCTCCCATAGTACCTGCTCTACAGAAGCACCGCTCTCCAACATCGTCATGTGACCAGCCGCCGCAGTGCCGTCCGCATAGATCAACCTCCAGCCCTTTTCATCCTGCTGCCAATTAGAATATCCGCTCCCCGCCCCCGTCATGATCCCCGTCAGGGAATTAACATAGCCCTTCTTAGGATCGATGGAGATGGTCCCTGTATTCGCGGTATCCCCGTGGTCTCTGTCGTGTCTGCGTCTTCCACCGCCACCGCTGGTGCCGCTTTGAGTTGTGGTCGTGATCTCGTAGTTTTGTGCCGCACGCTTTAAGGTGTTCGAATCCTTCGTACGGAACTCGATACCTAATGTATGCCTTCCAGGTGTATTGGACCTTCCAAATGTCTCACTTCTGATGGTGATCCTGGTACTGCCGGACTCAGATGTATAATCCACACCCTCCTCCAGCTTTTCACCATCAAGGAATATGTAGACAAATTCACCATAAACGCCTTGGGAGACCATCGTCTGCTCATAGACCCCATATGCATACATATCCAGTACTCGCTGGGTCAGATCATAGCCTGTGTCTGTGGCAGCATCTACGTTTTCGTCGGTATTATCGATAACTGTCAATGTAAAGGTCCTTTGACTGGGAGCAAAGTCTCTATAGCTATTTTCCATCTCCACAGTAAAGGTAAAATCTCCGGTCTCCTTTGGCACGCCATATAACTCACCGTTTGGCCTGACCTCCATGCCTTGCGGTAACGTACCGTCGATCAGCTCATAGCTCACTTGATTCCAGTCATATTTATTGCTGTTCTGGATCATGGTGCCATACGGGACATATTTGACCGCTTGTGGGATCTCCTTGGTCACGATGCCGGGGTCGCCTACTGTACCGGTCAGGGTCAGCACCATCAATGGTTTATCCCCAGACTTGATCGTCAAGGTACCATGGATATCTCCGCCTTCCGATACCCCCTCCTTGGGCAGGATACGGAGCATGGCCTGGTTCCATAAACTGCTTTCGTTAAGATGGAAATCTTCCGGCTCTGTATCTACACCAGCCAGTATCTGTTCTCCGGTCAGGGTCCAGTAATCATCCAGCTGTACTTGATCGGATACCAGCTCCACAGAAAGGGCCGGGATCGCATCCTTTCCTACATTTAACACTACGATATCATGTTTGTAGTCGTAACGGCCGTCCAGGAACATCTCTCGAGTAGAGTAGATCACACCATCCTTTACGCTGGTGTGCGCGTTCTCTTCCTCGAGGCTGTTGATATAGAGCTGACCGCCTGCTGTATCCAATTTTATGATCCGCACCCAGTAGTTACCGCTGTGTGCTGTATCTGCTGCAGCCACAGAGTATTCGACAGGTTTTTGCGAAAAATCGTGATAATTTTTCCCGCTTATCTCTGGTGTTGAGCTTCCTTCTGTATATACGTTTGCCTCTGCGCTCACATAGAACAATGGCGCCAGATGCGTAAGGTCCACATCTTTCTCCACCAGTATAGTTATGTAACGGCTATTTGTATCATTATCCGGGATCTGATAGCAACCGATCGTATTGTTAGCAGCATCTAAAAAGCCTGTAAAATGCAAGACCGTCCCAGAGTTTTGAGGCTTTGGTGTTGTTCCCTCTACGGCTTTAGCCGTAAAATAGTAAACCTCTTCCCCAACGAAGATCGTGAAGGTAACCCCCCCGCTGTAATCTGCGGCATAGCCTTGGCCAAATAGCGCTTCCTTGATGTCACTCCCTCCAGCATTCACAGCTTCTTGGACTGATGCATATCTTCCCACATAAGCTGCAGTCACAGCTTCATTTTGACTAACATTCTGGTTTTCTCTAATATAATCTAGCTCAAGATAATATCGATTATTAGCGGCGTAGCCTTTGTACAAGGTAAATGTATCTATACTATCTTTCATATCATCGTCATAACGGTCCGAAGCAACAATACTGAAAGAAGAACTAAAAGAAGAGTTACCGGAAGAATAGCTTTCATGTGCATATAGCCAGCCCGAAATATAACTATCACTATTACCTCTTCCCAGACGCAGATATAACGGCAGACACCCTGTAGCATTTCCTGTTCGGTCAAAACTGACTAACGTAATCTTGTACTCTCCATTTGCTGTGATCGGATAACCAGCATCCACCTGAGCCATATCGGCATTAAAAAGCTTTTCTGTGATATCAAACCCGACCATTGCCTCTTCTGCTGAGTTATAGCTTCCTTCATATGCACGTAAGCGGTCATACCCTGGAGCAGGAAATACGGAAGGATCGACAGCGAGATGGACATATGCTTGCTGGCCTCTTTCTAATTGGTTAGATGGTACATAAAACTGTAATCTTCTTTTGCCATCAGAGTGATTATCGTAATAATTACGATCATCATCCTCTCCGTCCTTCATCAGAGGAACATTTTTTCTGTTCCCACCACTATCCTGTGTGTAAATGGTAGTTTTTAGCCACTTTTCAGATCCTGTCACATCCAAACTCACATGATACCGGATATTATCAGCGGCAAGTTGATCGGGATCTCCTACGATCATCGTCCAATTTCCATGTCCAGAGACGGTCCCATGGCTTAAGTCGATCTTATCGCCCGGAGAACTTATCTTGTAATCATTATCACGCCAACTCCACATCACCTTATCGCCGCTCCCCAGCGCCTTATCTCCCATAAAGATCTTATCTAAGGAGACCATGGTCAGCTCTACCGGTGTATACATGGATAGATCGGCATTCAAGCTCCTACTTTTTAAAGGTAGCAGGGAAAGCGGTGTCACATCTCCATCTTCTTCATCTGTGAACTCTTTCTCATCAGGATAGACCACGACCTCCTCATCGCCGACCGCAAAGCTCATCTGGGTCACAACAGATCCGTCGAAGGACGCAGAAACATAAAAAATATGACCACCGATCTCCACCTGATCGTCCGGCGTCATGAACCATTCTCTCGTCACCTTGTCCTGATAGGTAAACTGTACCTCATAGGGGAAGAAAGCGTTCATCTCCGGGATGTTGATCGTATAACTCCCGTCTTCGTCAAAAGGAGCATCTCCTAACGCATGGTCAAAGAAGTCTTCCACGCTGACAACACTGTATGTATGGGTCCCCAGATTGAACTTCACTTCCTCTTCTGGATCCGTCACCTTCTCCAGATCTTCTAACTCGTCCTCTTCTAGGTCTTCCTCTTCAATGTCATCATTTACCTTCGTTGTTTCCACTTTCTTATTCGTCGCATTGCTCGATGTTGCCTGAAGGAATTGATCGATCGATACAGCTCCAGACACTTCTTCGTTTACTTCATCCAGGATTTCTTCCTCTAAAGAAGGGTCTGTTTTCTCAGCAGGGGGATCCTCTCTATCGATCATGTTGTTTTCTTCATTTGAGCCAGGAGCTTTCTCGTCTGCGGGAATCCTGGTCTCCTCATCAGTAGTTTCTTCTTTATCAGTAGCCTCTTCCTTTTCTGTTGTCTCCTCTCCCTCTGCGGGCTTTGTCTCTTTTTCTGTCTCAGCTTCCTCTTCGGTTCCTTCTTTTTCTGGGGTTTTAGAAGGGTCTTTCTCATCTTCACTTAGTTCATCGCCGGTATCTGGTACCTCATCGCCAGTAAACCCGCCCGCCCCTGATCCTTTCAGGACCTCATCACCGCTTGGATCCTCCTGCTCTTCTAGCAAGGCCCCATCTTCCTGGGGTTTTTGCACCACAGCCTTCTCAAAGCTACCCTCCATACGGATCTCTGCAGGCAGCAGCTCCTCGGCCATGACCGGCTGGCTTGGCAGCATGAGCAATATGGCCATTGTCATCGCCAGCCCTCGTTTGAACATCCTCATTTGTCATCTCTCCTTCCTTCATCTATGATCCGACGTTTGGATCCCATACGCCATCATCATCCACATAGTATCGATCAGGAGTCCATTCCCTGTGGTACATGGCGCCGTATGGCTTATTGATGTTCATAGGATCATAAGCCCATGTCCCTGTGTCTTTATCAAACTTCCAGGTGGGGGGCGTTATGTCCGCTTTAAAGTAATACCATTTCCCATCGATCTGTCTCCATCCGGCACTGATCCGCCCTGTGGTCTGATCCAAATAATAATCATGATCGTCCTGTGGGTCATGATACCATCCCGTATGCATGCCATCCTCTGCCGATAAGCAATACCAGCCGCTCAACTGATGATCGAAGACCCAGCCTGACTTCAGATATCCATCTGCGCCAAAGGCGTACCAAGCTCCCTCTACCATCTCCCAGAGGACTTGTTCCAGAGCATCCCCATCCGCCTGCTCGACCATATATCCACAGGCTTCCGTCCCATCGGCGTAGACCAGCCTCCAGCCTTTCTCATCCTTGACCCAATGGGAATAGCCGGCCCATTCCCTGGGGATAATCCCGGTGACGGTATGGACATATCCTTTTTTGGGGTCGAAGATCACCATGATCACATTGGCAGGAGCACCATCGCTGCTGCTCCCACGATCCCTGTGTCCGCCACTGCCGCCGCCACTACTACTATTGCCGCTGTTAGTCGCTTTGATCTCATAGTTTTGGATTGCACGTTTTAAGAGTCCTTTATCCCGGGTCCGGAACTCGATACTGATAGTATGGATTCCTATAGAAGCAAACCTTTGGAAGGTCTGCCTCATGATCGTGATCCGGGTACTTCCTTCTTCTGCTATATAATCAACATCCCGGACCAGCTCCACGCCATCGATGAACACGGTCGTGAACTCATCAAAGCTGCCTCGCGAGACCACCGTCTGATCATAGGCCAGATCGATCATCATATCCTGCACGCGCTGGGTGATCTCGTATCCGGCATCGGTATAGTCAGCCACGTTCCAGTCCGTATTGTCGATCGTTGTGATCGAAAACGTCTTCTCCCTGTCTGGGAACCGGGAGAAGCTGTTCTCCATGCGGACGGTAAAGGTCGATGTGCCCGTTCCCATGGGGACCCCGTACAATCTGCCACTATACGAATCCAAGTCTATTCCAGAAGGCAGCGCTCCATCCACGAGCGAATAGGTCACGGTGTTCCAGCTATTGGTGCTGCTGTTCTCGATCAATGCCTCATATGGCGCATATCTGACACCCACGGGGAGCTCTGTGGTCGTGATGATCGGGTCTACCAGGGTATCCAGGGCGATGAAGGTGAAGTCATTATCTATGGCATACCGTTCTGCTGCGGAGCCGGATATCCCCATGATGATAAATCCATCGTTTCGCTTTATGTCTAAGGTGTTATAATCAAAGTAATATCCAAAGGCTTGTGCTCCGATCGTCCTTACACTAGCTGGGATCACAATACTCATTAAATTAGCACACTGAAATGCAGACTGGTGAATTTCCAGGATCCCTTCAGATAAATCCACATTTTCTAGGTTATTGCAGTTCGCAAAAGCACCCTCTCTTATGACCTTTACATTGCCAGGAATATCGATTTCTGTTAAGCTACTGCATTCAGCAAATGCACCATTTCCAATATTCGATACACCATTTTGAATCTTAATACTTTTTAAACTACTACATCCATAAAAGGCGCTAGATCCAATCTCATCTACATTTTCAGGTATCTCAATGCTAGTTAATCCTGTACACGCAGCGAACGCATACGCTCCAATAGCCGTCACACTATCCGGGATAGCGATATCGGTCAAGCTTGAACATCCATCGAACGCATAAGTTCCAATAGTCGTTACACTGGCCGGGATAGTGATATCGGTTAAGTTCGAGCACGCCATAAACGCACTGCTCTCAATGATCGTCACACTGTCTGGAATTTCGATACTAGTCAAGTTTGTCCAAGCGAATGCACTAGATCCAATAGTCGTCACACTGTCTGGGATTTCGATACTGGTCAAGCTTGAACAAAAACAAAATGCAGATGCACCAATGGTCGTAACACCCTCCGCGATATCTATATCGGTCAAGTTTGAACACCCATAGAACGTTTCATTCTCAATAGTCGTTACACTGGCCGGGATATTGATACTGGTCAAACTTGGGCACTCACGGAACGCACCAGGCCCGATAGTTGTTACACTATCTGGGATATTGACACTGGTCAAGTTTGGGCACCCATTAAACGCACCTGGGCCAATAATCGTCACACTATCTGCGATACTTATATTTACCAGATCTGCGTCATTCAAAAAACCTTCAACGCTGGTAGCACCTTCCCCGATCACAACATTTTGGCTATCTTCCTCTTCAAGAGCCAAAGGCTGTACCGGCGGCGTAGCGGCTTTGAGATTCTTTTCTATGGCCCATTCTTGCTCAACCTCGATATCCGGCAGTTCATCTTCTACCGCATCTTCCTCATCCCATTCGAGAGAAGGATCTTCCTCCGTATCCGTCTCCCCTTTGGATGCCGGAATTTCTGTCTCATAATGCTCTTTATCTCCATCATCATCTGGATCAACAGGCGTTTCTTTCACTTCTTCCGTACTCATGCCTCCTTCTGATTGGTCCTCTATCTCAGGATCTGCTTCTTTATCTCCAGTACTTTCTTCCGTTAACAATCCCTCTTTATCTAGGTCATATTCTTCATCCAGTTCTTCTTTTTTATCCAGTTCCTCCTCTCCATCCTGGATCTCTTTTTTATCTAGGCCCTCCTTCTCTCCACTGTCCGATATTTCTTCTGTATCTCCTGAAAGACGCTCCTCCTGCTGCTCAACGACTTCCTTGGCCTGCTCCTCTGCCGCGATAACTACCCGATCCGGCAACAGGAACAGTACTGCCAGGGTCACTGCCAAGCCTCTCTTGATCCACATCCTCTTCATGTCCGTCACTCACTCCCTTTTTCATTTTCCTGTAGATATCCTTCTCCCAGTGCGACCAACTCCTGGAGCGGATAGATCGGACTCTTCCGGATATCGCCGGTCCCATAGTCAAAGAACAGCATCCCATCCATGTTGTCACAAAGCCCCGGCAGACGTGCTAATGTTTGAAGATCCCCATCCAACAGAAGGCCGTATCGCCCCCCGGAAGTACTGATATACTCTGTAAGGATATAGTCTCCTACCTGCGTCACATACGTGAGATAGGAATCTTCTTCTAAAAGAGCCACTTGCCTGCCTGTTTTCAGGTCATATGCCTGTGGGGTCCCATGGAGGGGAGATTGGATCCTATATCGATCTGTATAAAACTCTTCATATAGATCGGTCGATGGCGGCTCGATCTTTTTTTCGGAGAGCAGGGATCCATCAGCCGCGCTATAGGAGCGGACTGTCCCATCATACCAAGTCACCTCTAGCCAAGATCCGTTCCCATCTCGTCGAAATTGCTGGTCATAGATATGACCCGGATCTGGCATCTCCTCTTGGATCAACTCGCGGCCAGACCGATCGACCAGACAAAAGCCTTTATGGCTAAAAAGCATGAGGGTCTCTCCGTCCTGGCTGACGCGGGCTTCATCATGGGGATAACTGGGATCATAGGAGAAAAGTGATGGACTCTTCTGCTCTTCCATCTGCAGCACACGCACAGAAGGTTCATCACGATCGCCCAGGACCGCATAGCCATCCCCCATAGCTACAAGATCCAAGGGTTCCTTCCCTTTTTCCGTAAATATCCGGGCAGCCCCTTTGTTGAAAAAGGAAAAGCTGGCATCTTCTCCTGCTGTCAGGATATGGTCTCTGCCTATGGAAAAGCTGATGATATCGGCATCGTCTGTATAAGCCAGCTCTTTTTCCTCCAAAGTATCCGGGTCGAAGCGGACCAGCACGCCCCCATTAGCTAGATAGATCCCCGTCTCATCTACGGTGAGCAAGGACCGTCCCCTTGTCTCAAAATCTCCCAGATAGACCGCTTCCTTGGTATCGACTAGGCCAAACAAGGCCCCTTCCGCCTTACCCGCGATAAAAGCAAAGTATTCCCCGAAAAAACCGCCCTGAAAGCCCATATAGTCCGAGCTGTCATAAATGATCAGGTCATCCTCCAGATGCTTTAAGTCAAAGACGGTCAATCCTCCTTGATCTAAGCTGACCGCCAGCATACTGCCATCCATATTTAATGAGAAGATCGTATCCCCCGGATCTGCAAAAATATCATTTGCGGCCACTGGCATATGCCGTCCTCCAAAAGAACATCCCATCATGACCGTTCCATCCAAGACCCGATAGATCGTGGCATGGTCCGCATCGCGATCAACCGCCGCGACCGTCTCACGATCGCCAGAAAGCGCCAGGGTGGTCGCCTTATCTCCTGTCCACAAGGTCTTCTGCTCAGCCAGATCGTATGCCGTCACACCTTGCTCCCCGGCATAGACGATATGGGTCTCATCGATAAAGAGCAGGTCCGACAATGCCGACTGCTCTAAAGGCAATGTGGCGACCCTATGGCCGTCCTTTATTTCATATATGGCTGCTTCATAGGCATAGGTCACGGCGAGATATGTACTATCCGGAGAGATCATGACAGCAAAAGGCGCAGAGGGCAGCTCCAACGTATCCAGTGCCTTGAAACCGTCTGACAGGTCATAGACCCCCAGAGCATCTGTCAACGCCTTCTGCGCCTGTGCTGTGACCGGCGCATCCAGGAGCCCCTTTTCTTTCGGTATCGCCTGAAGGGCCAGCCTGACCGCTCCAGATACATTTCCCTCCGCAAGACTGTTGGCCGAATACTCCGCCAGCGCTAATGCCTCCTGAGTTCCCTCCATCTGCTTTAACCCTACAAAAGAGCATGTGCCTCCTGCTAAAAAGGTCGTTGATAACAAAAAGGCCGCGATGATCATATGCTTCCTTCGCCGGAGCACCCGTCTGTCCCGTTTATGGAGCATCCGAAAGGCTTCCAGCATCTCACTGGCCGATGGATAACGCATTTCCTTGGCTGGCTCCATCGCCCGTTGGATGATCTTTGATACATCCGGGCTGCAGATATCCGGGCCTAAGGGCTCTACTTCTAATGCATCCTGTGCCGGACATTTTCCAGATAATAAATGGTACAATGTGGCGCCAAGGCTATAGATATCCGAGCGGACATCCAGCATGATCGTATACGAGCTGCCGGTACTGCTCCCGGACGAAGCCTGCATATCTGCTGTTTCTGTCGTGGTATCGTCCGCCATCTCCATGGTCTCGGTATCATCGCTCTCCCGTTTGTGGAGGGAGGTCCTGGACATCTGCGCGGCGGCAGCGGCGGCACGCCTCCGGCTGCTGGCGTATTCCATCCCATAATGCTCCGGTGAAGCATAGCCTCTGCTGGCCCCTGCCTTGACCGCTCCGTCCTCGCCCAGGGCAAGGGCGATGTTATAGTCGATCAGACAGATATCTCCACTTGGACGGACCATGATGTTCGCCGGTTTGATATCTCCGTGGAGGATCCCGTAGGGCGGACGGCTGTGGAGATAGCACAACGCCTCAAGGATCTGACAGGCCCAGGCGATCACCTGGGGCTGCGAAGGGACCTCTCCCCTCTTTAAGAGCTTGTCCATGCTCTCTCCTTCGATCAGATCCATGACCGTATACACAACGCCATCTTCCTGCACAAAATCATATACCTGAGGGATATACATATGGCTCAGGCCTTTGAGCATATCCACTTCCCTCCGCAGGATCTCCGGCTTTGTGCTCAGCTTACGTTTATCTGCCTTGAGGACGATCGGCTTTTCCAATCGCAGATGGCGTCCCAGATATACGATCCCGCCACCGCCGGCTCCTATCTGTTCATTTATCTCATATATCCCTGCGATCACCTGGGGCATGATCTCTCCTCCTCCTTACTGTAGGGCATATACCATGTCCTTTGGGCACGCTCCGCCCGGAATGTGCGTGATCCCTGCTGTCTTCTGTCTTGTTCATCCATAAGGCTTCCCATATTCCTGTTCCAGGATCTTTTTGAGCTTCCGGCCTGAAAGCACAAAAACGATCACGCATAGGATCGTCAGCAGCACAGCTCCTGCCATGATACCGATCCCTCCCCAAAATAATAATGCACTCCCTGATAGATCTGGCATCTCACCCCTCCTCCTTCACCTATGATATAAAAGCCAAAAAGCTCCTAGCGCGCCGGCAAAGATACAGCAGCCGAAGCTGAAATATGCGCTCTGCTCTGCTGGCCGATAAGGTCGGAACTGCCTGGTATAAAAAAGAGCGAGCAGGTATTGCTTGATCCGTATGAGGGAAGCCTTGCCTGTTTTTCGGGTCGCCATCACACAAGCAGCCGCCACTCCTCCGATCAAGACCGAACAGATCATGGTATACCCACAGAACCGTGCTCCGGCCAATGCACCGACTGCCATATACAGCTTCACATCTCCGGCTTTTAACATCCCCAAGATCCAGAAAAGCATGAAGGTGCTCCCCAGCAGAAAACCCAGTACACTATCTTTTAGTCCCGTTATCCCGCCAAAAAGCAGGTTCAGGGTCATACCGATCAGGACCGATGGCAAGGTCAGACGATTGTAGATCTTATGGTCATTAAGATCTGTCCATGCCCCACATCCTGCGAGCAGGACTGCGAGCAGCGACATGATCAGTCTATATCTTTCCTCCAACTCCCCTTCATCTCCTCCATCTCCCCTGTCCTGCCCGATCCACTTCCACGATGATGATCGACACATTATCCGATGCTCCTCCTGGCTCGATCATCTGCCGTAAGGACTCGGCTTTTTCCTGTGCGTCCAGCTTTCGATCCCCTAAGACCCCTTTGATCTGTTTTTTCTCTAGTGGATGATAACAGCCATCGCTGCAGAGCAGGAAACGATCGCCATGGTGTACCCTTCCTGTGAGATGTTCACTTTGCGGGACAGGGAACATCCCGATGCACATGGTCAGGATATTTTTCAGTTTAGACCCCTCCGCTTCTTCTTGCGATATCCGATGCTCCCGGACCATCTGCGCGACCATAGACTGATCCTTCGTCAGCTGGCGCAAGCATCGCTTCCGCCAGCGATAGACCCGGCTGTCTCCGATGTTTTCGATATAGTATCTTTGTTTATAGAGCAACAACAAGGATAGCGTGGAACCTGAACGACACCCCATCCTACTGTTAAATCCCCGCACCGCCTGATTGACATCCCAGATCTCCTGCTCCAGCAATTCCTGGATGTCCTCATCCGTATCTTTTCTCACTCGGAGCATCTGGGAAAGATCCTCATACCACCAGCGTTCGAACTGCTCGATGATATATCGGCTCACCTGCGCACCGTAGGAAAGCCCTCCCATGCCATCTGCCACTGCAAAGAGTGCTGCTGTCTGCCCCTCTATGACATCCACTAAATAAAGGATACTGTCTTGGTTCTCTGTCCGTATGTCACCACGATCCGTCATCGCTCCACAGCGATAGGTAAGCTCCATCATCTAAATCTCCGCACAGCGGATCACAAGCTCACTGTCTGCCAGCATGATCCGATCCTTATCATGCAGGAGATGGGGGAGATTACTTTCGATCCGCATCCCATTTCCATTGATATAGGTCCCGTTTTTTGAATTGATATCAACCACAAAATACTGTCCACCCTGGCAGAAGAATCTGGCATGGATCTTTCCCACTTTCGGATTTTTGATCGCAAGGTCCACTTCTGTCTGCAGACGGCCTACGATCACACCATTTCCAGTACCGATGGGGACCCTGGTCAATCGGCCGTTTTCATAATACTCCAGATAGGCAGGCATATCCCCGCCTGGACCTCCATCCAATAACTCAGTCTCCCCCTCAGTCCCTTCGATCCCTTCTGTATCTTCTGCATCTTGCAAGAATGGATAGCCGGTCCTTTGCGGTGTATCGACTGGATGTGATCCCATCGACATAGGGGCAGACTGTCCTTGCATCGGCTCCAGCCGGATGACCTGCTGTGGTCTTGGCTGGATCTCCTGCTGTGGTCTTGGCTGGATCTCTGGCCGCAGATCCGGTCTGGGAGCTTGGCCTGCATTTGCGCTAAAGCCACCACTTGGCTCTGGCCGTATGCCTGGCCTTGGAGCTGTTGGGATAGACGGCTTTGCTTTCGGCTGTACCGTCTGCCCGGGCCGACCCGTCTTCTTCCCTTTTGTTTTCTTTTTGCTGCTATTCTGCTCTTTTTTGGGATTAACATATGCTTCCCGATAAAGGATCACTTCCGCCAGCAGGATAACGATCACAAAGGCAAGGATATTATTGATCACGAGTCCTCCGGCCTCATCGACAAACAGGCCGAAGGAAATGCTGGCGGCTGTGACTACCATGAGCAGCGCCTGCGGCAATAAAAATATACGCTTCGCTTTTTCTGGATCAAACCTATTTTCCTCATCAGCGATCGAGTCTTTGTCCGTCGTATCGATCCGCTCCGCCTTCTTTTTCTTTCTTATCGGTTTTTCCGGGACAGGCAGTGGAGGGTCGCCTGCTCTTTGTCCCTCCTCCGCTACAGGGCCTCTTGATGGATCGGACTGCTGATACATACTGGTGGCCACGGCAGGGCGCCTATAGTCTGGATGTCCACCTGCCTGATCTTGGATACTGGTCATCTGCTGCTCTGCAGGCTGTCTATTTATTGGCTGCGTTCCGATAGACGGCATACCGACCGGCTGTTGGTACGTCGTTGGCTGGCCCATAGATCTTGGAGCACCCGCCGGCGCCTCGTTTTTGTAGACGCCTGTCCCTGTCGTCTGATAAGGCTTCAGGCTTTTCTCCAGCTGTTCCACCGAAAATGGCTGCCGGTTCAGCTCTCGCAGCAAGACCTGGATCAGGTTATCGTTTGACATCTCGATCTTATCGTCTACGACCAATCCTGTGATCAATCCTTTTAACCCCGCGCTTTGTCCTCCCGGTGCGGGCAGATACACAAATGCAGGTCCACATGTCGCAGGATCCACGTAGATATGGTCTGCCTCTAACAGGATGCCTTCCGCTGGCAGACGGTAATCCGATGCATCCTTGATCGCCCCGATGGCTCCTTCTATCAGACAGAGCAGCTCCTTTCGCTTTAACGGTCTTTTTTCTAAGATCTGTCCAAGAGGGACTCTGGATGTGATGTTATAATATAGCACCGTTTCTCCATCGAGCACCTGCCTGGATACGGCCAAAAGGTTCTTGATATCATTAGACAGGAGCATCCCCAACTGATATTGGACCAGCTCAACATCTGCCGGACACAGCACGGTCATGTAACTGGATGCCCCTATGGTCTCATAGGATACCGTAAATCCTCCATTCATGTTCAAACCTCCATTTTATCTGTTCCGTCTTTTTTGTCATAAAGCAAAGAAGACAAGATGGACCGCTATCCCCGCTGCCAGGAATGGGACAAAAGGGAATGCATCCTGCATACTTTTTTTCGCAAATAGCAGCAGACCGATACTATAGATAAAGGATAATGCCATTGCAAAGAGCAAGATCTGCACCGTGTACGCCCACCCGGCTGTTATCGCGGTCACTCCCAGGAGCTTAGCATCTCCCATCCCGACCTTTCCCTTTGAAAGCTGAGCCAGGATACAGGTCACGGCTGCGAACAGGATCCCTGGCACGTATATAGAAAACAGCTCTTCCGCTGTCCTGTACAGAGCACCAAGGAGCATCTGTCCTGAAAGATAGCACAGCAGGATCATCCCCGGCACGACCCTGCATCTCCCATCCACCAATGCCAGGAGCATATAGGTACATAAAAGGTCTGCGATCTGGACAGCCGCCACCGACCTGCCGCTGCCGATCCAGATAAGGAGATATCCAGCCATCCAGACTATGGACAGTATATATAGTCTCTTTTCGGCCCATATCCGGTCTATCGAGCATTCCTTTCCTCTCCACAGATCGATCCCATATAGGCTTTTTATACCGCCTAATATCGATAATGCAAACCATGTGAGGATCTCGCCTGTCACCATCTGATCCCATCCTTTTCATCCTTTTTCTTTCCGCCAAGCTCTTTCTTCCAAGCGTCCGGATGCGGTCAATCGATCTCTTTTGTGATGATCTGGATATCCGGATACTGCGCCTGGATCTCTTTTACTGCCTGGTCATATTGTGTGCGGTCCACTTCTCTGCCCTTTGCCGAAGATGGGATATACACGATCAATCTTGTGCTTTTGATATCATCCTTCTTGAGCGTGACGCCATCATAGGTGGTATCCTTGAACCCCTTCACCTTATTACAGGTCTTGCGCAGGGTGGCCTTGATCCCGGAAGCCTTCTCGTAGCTCACATCCCGGATATCGATGGAAAGTTCTGCGGTGGCCTGGCCCGTTCCTGCATCGTAAGCGGAAAAGGTGGAGAAATTGCCTGGAAGGTTCCGCACCTTCTCCTGCTCCTGGATCATCTTCCCACGTTCAAAGAGCGGACGATCCCATACACTTTCTTCTTTTTTCTCATCCTCTTCTTTTTTAGGACTGCTCTCTTTAAATACGGAGGTCCCGCTCATCCCTCGGATATAGGCACGGTTCACCAGATTTAACTCTGGCATGATATCCACCGGCATGATCGGATCGATACTGTAGCATACGACCAGATCGATCGTGGCGCCATCTTCATAAAAACTGGAGCTGTTCAGATCTAGGCCATCGATCCCACCGACAACACGCAGCGCCTTCAGCCTTGCATCGGCACTGTTCCCTTTTGAGTCTGCGCCGATATAGCCCTCGATCATCGGCCTGGCCACGGCCTCAAAAAGCTGATGGTTCACTTCCCTGCCGGCTTCCCCTAAGATCGCGGCTCCGATATTTTTCAATATCTCTTTTGGGTCGGTCGTACCATCATAGGATGCATTAAGGTCGCCTGAGCTAAAATCTTCATAGAACTGGACCACCTCGCCCATGTCTTCATTCAGCTTCCCTGTACGCTCCCCCGTCGCGCCTGCGATCTGCTGGTTCAGATCATTGATCCCAGCCACCTGATACAGGTATGCATACATAGATAATTCCTTCGCCGTCTGACTGACCGCATGCTGCATCAGGCCATATGCATATACGATCCGCATGATATACAGGATGGTCACGATGATCATCAAAAAGATCGAGTAGGAAATGCTGGCCTCTATGGTCAGCGCTCCTTTTTGGCCATTCTTTCTGTCCATAACTTTCTTCCCCTAATATCCCTGGTAGATCGTATTCGTAAAATGCAGCCGTCCTGTGTAGCCATTCCTCCCATACTCGCTCTGGAAGGGCTGCACACTTCCAAATAGATAGCGGATCGACAGCTCTGTATCTGCATGCAGATAGGTATAAGCGTCCGCCATGGTAAAATCGGTCTCACCGATCTTTTTCATATCCATCTCGATCAGATCCGCAGAACGCATGATGCACTTTTCTCTCCCCTTGAGCAGCAGGAGGATCAGCAGGTAATCTTCGTAGGAGACAAAAAGGCCCGACTCGCCATAATGGGAGATCAGCTCTTCCCCTGTGGCATCTGGATCCACCGTCAGGAGGATATTTTTCGATGTCTTTAGCAGCGGGATCTTATATCCGCCAGTGATCAGATAGTCCATTTCCAGCAAAGTCTCTGCCGTCGCCCATGCCGTCAGGAATATCCAAAAAAACACGGCCTCTGGCACCACACCTGCGGTGAGCAGGGAGGCTGCAGCCGCAGCCGCGTGACAGCTGGGGTTGATCACCTTTTTCTCTCCGTACATCGCGACCACGTTGTTGGCCAGCCGTTCTGCAAATATGGTCCCATATACCGCAGCTTCATTTGCCTGATCGCTCTGGTTCCCATAGATCAGGTATTCAATCTCACTGCGCAAGACCGTATCCCGGTCTTTTTTTGGTGTGAACCGCATGTCCAATTCCCCATCTGGATGGGCATACCGCCATTTTGGCATATAAAAGCTGCTCTTATCCTTTTCCGACATCCCAGAAGAAGAAAACTTTTTTACGCCAGTCAACCTGGTCTTAAAGGTGCCGAACATATACGTCAGGCAGAGGATATCGTCGCGTCCGGCTTCCGCGATATCCAGGATCATACTGTGCTTTCCCTGGTCCAATATGGCCTTTGAGGCAGACAGATCATTCGTTTCATTGTAAAATCCGGTATCGCTGCTCTTTCCTGTATCGGTGCTCCAGGTTTTAGACGGTCGTGCCTGATAGACCGCTCCGTCCACGGTCCCTCTTTCTGCCTGTCCCTCCAGATCCGTCTCCGCATTGCCTGTTTTTCCAGACTGGCCTTTTGCAAAACTTTGATCGATCTTATCACTAGATACACCTGTATACTTATTGGAGGGGTTCACCTTCTCCGGATCCCAGGTCCTATCGATAAAATAGGCAGAAAGCTTGCTGACCGCTGGCTGATAGCTCCTTGCTACTCCTCCGGAGGACACCACTTCATCGATGCTGGTGGTGCTATCTGCACTGTTCAGATAATAATAGTAATATTCGGTGATCTCCTCTTCCTCTTCTTCCTCTTCTCCATCCTCTCCGCCATCATCGCCATCTTCCGCCATCTCCTCCCGCATCCGCTCGATCTCCTCGATATATCTTGTGATCGCCTCATGGATATCCTTCATCACATGATCAAGCTCCGATCCGATCGATGTGTCTTTATCCATCTGCTCTAAGATCGGATCATCTATGAGTTTTTGGACTTCAGGAAGATAGGTTTCTTTATATAGTTTGATATTGTTTTCTGCGTCCTGGATCATGTCGGCTACAGACTCATTTCCAGCCGCTTTCCCTTGGTTTTCAGACTGGAAGTTCTGCAGCCTCTGGATCGACCCCTCGATCTCCTTTTTTGACTTTTTAGCCTGATCTAAAACCTTTCCTGCCTGCTTACAGGCAGCACCTGCTGCTTTTTTCAGGGCAGACCGGTCATTCCCATACGCATTTGCTGCCTTTTTTTCTGAAGAGGTCAATTCTTCTTCTGTATCGATATTCTCGATCCGGATCTCTTCCATCTTCCCTTTTAAGGAGGTCAGATAGTTAGCCTGTGCCGTTTTGACTGTCTGGATCGCTGTATTTAAGCTATCGATCTCCTTCCGCAGTTTGACAAGCTCTCCATCTGCAGCAGAATTCGCTTCATCGACTCCCATCTTATCTTCCATCACCTGGGATGTGACCTGGTTTTTTTCTGCTTCCGCTTTCAGATCTCCCAGGCTTTTAAAGATATCCATACGATCTGCCATCACATACAGACCACGGAATTTGGAATATTCTACCATCTGGCTTGCCAGTACATCTTGCTCAGCCAGTTGATACAAGGGCTCTACCTTACAGCCATCAACATGAAAATCGTACAGATTTAAAAAATCCTCTCCCATATAGGACTTTTGCCCCGTCAAGGTGGTCTTCATGATGTTCCAGATCTGTTCCGAGTAGGTATCATCTCCAGACAGTCCATAAGCCAATAGCGTCGCGCTCAGGCTTTCCTTGTAGACCGTCTCCAGCTTCTCCTGTTCTTTTTCATCAAGGGCAAATAACCCGAACTGATCTTTTAGCTTCTGATCATAAGAGGACAGGACACTGGCCGCTGCCAGATCTGTAGCCTCCTGTGCCATCGCCATCGCGCTGGCCATACGACTCCCATCGATCAAGACCGCTGAAAATAACATCGTAGGAATGGTTATGATGACCAGAAAGATCGATATCGCCCCTTTCAGCTTCCTGTTCCTAAAGAGCTCCATACATCCACCACCTTTATTTCAGCAGATCTGCCACCTTTTGTATGGCATCCTTGATCTTGTTATAACCATCCTGCACGGTACCGAAGGCTTCTGTCTGGCTGACGATATCGGTGATGATATCCACATTCCGCACAAAATCTGGAGCGTCTACCACCGCCGATACGGCTGTGGTATCAACGTCAAAAGCTCCCGTCTGGCCGAACATCCTTGCCATAACATCGATCGGTGTGTGATAGGTGCTGCGGATGTTCACCTTTATACGCTTAACGATCAGATAGTCTTCTATGGAGGTATAACTCCCACCATTCTGCTCATCACCAGATAGGATATCCCTTTTCCCCATCCGTTCTGCCACATATCGGTCTACAAGAGCCGTATACGCTCTTTTCGTTCCTCCGCCCATAAAAGGGACATTCCGATAAGGATCCCTGATCTTAAAATCGCTCAAGGTCTTGATCCCGGTCGTCATATCGGATACCCTGGAGCTATATACCACCGAGCCTCGCTCCGATGCCCGGACCGCCAGGCTCTGCAGGTTCACTTCCTGATAGAGGACCATCCCCATGAATAGGATCAGCAGCAGAGAAAAGAAGATAACAGGAAAGATCATAGTCAGTTCGATCGTCAGATAGCCGTCTTCTGCTTTTTTGCATACTGATCGGATGATCCGGGCAAGCTTTTTAACCCCATCCATTTTTCTGTATCTCCCCTATAGCCTTATTTCCATATCACAGAAGATATCCACTGGGATACGGGTCCTTCCTAGTGGATATCTCGATACCATCAGCCTGCGCTGGGCGTTTCTACCACATCAGCTTTAAATACTTTCTCCATGATCGACTTGGCAAATTCCATGATCTGCTTCCTAAATAACAACGCGATACACATCAATGCCGCGATGATCATAACAAGCTCGATCGTCCCCATCCCATCCTCTTCTTCATAAAATCGTCTGAGTAACTCCATATCCATTTCCTCCGTTTTTCTAAAAGATTTCTATAAAAATACCGCAGACCGGTAATTTTACCAAGCGATACGTATGGCAGATCCCATCGACCGTGCGTATCTATCGGATCAAGGATCTTCTCTCCTCACATCCCCGATGTCATGCTCAATACCGCTGGCGTTGCTACGATCAGCACGATCCCCAGGAACATGATCATCATCGGGAGCAGGATCTTCGTGCTGGCCTGCTCGCCCAACTCCTTCGCTGCGTTCTTGCGCATCTCCCAGCACTCGTGTCCTTGTTCCCGCAAGACCGGGACGACCTCGGCTCCGCCACGCTTTAAGTTCATCACGATGACCGATACGAATTTCGTCACTTCCTTCACATGGCACCTTCGGGCAAATTCCTCGTAGGCCGTTGCCTCCGGCTTTCCGGCTTTGATCTCCGCCAAGGCATACCGCATCTCCCTGTACAGGATATGTTCCCTCTTATTTTCATTGATGATCTTTTCCCAGGCCTTCGATATCGTCATCCCCGCATTGACCAGAAGGGTCAATTTGTTTACAAATTCGGGGAACTCCATCTGGATCGAAAGCCGCCTTTTCTGGATATCCTCTCCCAGGCTGCCATCTACCAAAAAAGGGACAGCTGCAAAGGCAACGATAGATGCAACAGTTAACAGCATCCCATCTGTGCTGCCCTGCATCACCATGATCATCCCCATCAGGGACGCACCCACTGCGGCGATCAACGCCACTGCCAGACGATACCCTTTATGGATATACTGATAAAACCTTGCATCCTTCGGACCTCTGATCTCCAGGATCTTTTGATAGACCTGGTTATCGTGACGGGCCAGGATGGACCGCAGAGACATGGGTATGACCTTTTGAAAGACCGTGATCTCACTCATAGCCAACCCGATCGGGATAAAGTCTTTTAAACCATATTCTTCTTTATCTACATATTCCAGATACTCATCATACTGACCCTTTGACTTAAAGTAAAATACCATAAATAACAACACCGATATCCCACACATCCATGCGGAAATGATCTTCAGCACCATCGCTCTCTACCTCCTGATCAGACGGTGATCTTCATGACCTTTGATCCTACCAGATAGGACAGGCCAAAGATCGCGATCGCCACCGTCATCGCGATCTTTCCAACTATGGTAGTAAATACCGGTTTCATATAATCGCCAGAGGTAAGCGTTAAAAACAGCACCATCACGACCGGGAGCACCATCATAAGGTTAAACTCATACTTTTTGCCTGAGATCGTCGTCTCGATCTCATGCTTCACTTCGATCTTTTCCCCGATCGTGTTTGAAGTAGACCGCATAACCTCCATCAAGTCTCCACCAGTCCGCTTACAGGTCACAAAGATATCCACAAAATTATCGATATCCTCCAGATGAGCACGCTCCGCAAATTGACTGAACATACTTTCAACGGTACAGTTCATCCCGATCCCCCGCAGGATATATCCCAACTCCAACAGGATATCCGTCTGAGGATCTGGATAGATGACCATAAGATCCTTTAGCGCGTCCTGGATCCCGATCTCCACAGATTTCCCTACAGATAGTGCGGAGGCAAGTGAGTAGAGCATATCCTTAAACTGCAATGTCAATTGACCCTTTCGCTTTTCGATGATCTGGCGGGTGCGTATCTTTGGCCATTTCAGCGCGAATAGCATCAAAAGTGCCGATAACGGGATGCTATGATAGAAGATATAGCCCACTGTAAACAGCACGACAGCAGCCAAAATGATGTTCACGATCTTTTCCGTTCCACCCATGATATACACATCATAATCCGTCAGACCGTCTTCCCGTTCTATGATCTCTTCGACCTCTTTCTTTTTTCCAAACATATGCTCCCCCTGCCTGTTCCTTTTCCTCTATGGATCTGCTCATACTTCTTTGGACAATCCGGCATTTTGGAATTTCTCGATATGGACCATAGCATTTTCCGTCCGTACTAATCCGCCGATGATCCTTCCCTCTTTGTCTTCCCCTTCCTCCACAAATCGATACAAGGGGTTCAATATGATCTTACCATCTTCATATCCAACAAGCTCGGTGATCTCGATCGTCCTCCGAGACTTATCACGGAGCCTGGACAATTGGATGATGATATCGATAGCCGAGGCGATCTGCTGCCGGATCGCCTCGATCGGGATACTGTTCCCGGATACCACCATGGTCTCCAGACGGCTCAGCATATCTTTTGTCGAATTGGAATGGCCTGTAGACAACGAACCGTCATGGCCTGTGTTCATCGCCTGCAGCATATCCAGCGCCTCCGCCCCACGGACTTCTCCGACCACGATACGCTCTGGCCGCATACGCAGCGAGGACCGGATCAGATCACGGATGGTCACTTCCCCTTTTCCCTCCATATTCGCATTCCTTGTCTCCAGACGTACCAGGTTCGCTACCCCTTTGATCTGGAGCTCGGCTGAATCCTCTATGGTGATCACCCGTTCATCTTTAGGGATGAAATTCGAAAGAGCATTTAAAAAAGTCGTCTTTCCAGAGCCTGTACCCCCGCTGATAAAAATGTTGTATTTTGCCTTGACCATCCGTTCCAGGAGCTCTGCCACTTCCGGTGTGATCGAACCATATGCGATCAGCTTCTGTACCGTCATCGGGTCTTCCGGGAACTTGCGGATCGTCACTGTGGGGCCGTCTAGTGCGATCGGAGGCAGGACCACATTGACACGGGAACCATCTAAAAGTCTGGCATCGACGATGGGGTTCGCTTCATTGACTGTACGGTTTACTTTTGATACGATGTTCAGGATCACGTTCTCTAGCTTTTCGTTTGTCTCAAAACTGACATCCTTCCGATAAAGCCTTCCTGCCTGTTCAACAAACACATGATCTGGGCCATTGATCATGATCTCTGTGATGGATGGGTCGTCAACTAAAGGCTGGAGCACATCCAATCCCCTCATGGAATTAAAAACCCCTTCCATGATCTCGCGTTTTTCTGTCAGTGACAGATACTGCTGTCTGGATTCTTCTGTGACGATAGCTGCGATCACCTCCCGGATCTCATCATCGTCTACATACCGCGTTAGATCCAAACGCTCTGATACCATCCTTCGGATCCTTTTTATGTACTCTGGCATATCCTCGATCATATCGCTCTCCATCCTCCTGGACCATCACGTTTCTTTTTATGGTATATCATCCCCCATTGCTACCTGTAATACCGGCCCCATCATCTGCAGCAGCATATCGCCTGAACGTAAGATATCGATCCCTCTTGCCAGGATAGAGGACATCATAACATTGGCGCAGCAGGGGAGTCTGCTGCTTATATCGTGTGGGAGCCATCCCATATAGTCCTTTCTCCCATCTGCTTTATTGATGATCAGATACATTTTTTGAAATAGCCGCTCATACCGGTCATGCAATCTGGATTCATCCAGCAAACGTTGTAATTTGGATAAGCTCCTCCCTTCTGCGATCGTGGGGACCAATATCCTATCGGCTTCTTCTAATATGGCCCATGCCCGATCGTTAAGATCCGAAGAAAGATCCACCACCACCAAATGGTGATCAGCTAATTCCCGCAGACTATCAAGTAGTCTTTTGTGATCTTCTCTACTGATCTCCTCATATTCAGAAATGCTGTCAACACCTGGAAGATAGTCAAAACCGGCCGTAGGCTCTGTACAGATACATCCTTTAAGCTTGATCCCTACATTCATCCCTTTTGTCTTCAAAGCCAAAAATACATCCGAAAGGCCGCCTGTAGTCTTTCCTAAAAGGTCTGATACCGAGTCGATCTCCTCCAAGTTCAGATATAATGTATGCGATCCAGCCCTTACTGCCGCAGACGCCAAGGCCAATGCCAGTACCGTCTTTCCCGTACCGCCCGCCGGGCTATAAAATGCGACAACCTTTGTTTCGCTGTCTCCTCGAACGGTTTCCAGCGAATCATTTTCTTCTGCATAACGGAGCAGGACGGCCGTCGATATGTTTTCTATTTTTTGGTATTTTTTTATGGGCTCGAACCCTTCCACCGGAGATAGATCCGTAAACAGCACCATCCGTGTCATATCGGAGGCCATCTCTCTTAGTTTTTCCTCCGCAAGCGTTTCATCGACGATCAGGATATCGGCCGTACCTCCTTGCTCCAGATATTGATACAGCTTTTCCTTTCTTGTAAAGACGATCAGCTCCAATTGCGGAACATTTTCCATAAAGTAGTGAGAAAGCTCGTTCAAGTATCGTTGATCACGGTCTGCGAGTATCATCTTTTTCTTTATCATAGGTAATGACCCAGCCCCCATCGGTGTTCCTTTCTCCATTTTTGCTATCATTTCTTTTCCAATAATAGTATTTATAGTATAGATTATCGCAATAATGAAGTCAATAGTCTGTTGTTAATTTCAAAATAATATTTATAGTATAGATTAAACCAAAAAGGAGCACATATATGTCGATCACAAGGGAGTTAGGACAGCGGATACGCTTTTACCGAAAAAAGATGAAGCTCAGTCAAGAGCAGTTCGCCGAGATGTGCGATCTCCACCCCACCTATATCGGACAGATCGAGCGTGGAGAAAAAAATGCGACGATCGAGAGCATATACAAGATCTCTTCCGCACTAAACGTGAGTCTGGAAAACCTGTTCAATAATATCGAGGTCCTTGCAGCCCCGGACAATGATCCTTTAAGCAAGATCAGTAGGTCCCTTTCCCAGCTGCCAACCGAGACACAGGAAAAGATCTGTAATATCCTGCAAGAGATCCTGCAGCTGCTCTGATCAATGTTGCTCTGACCAGGTCTCCTCCCGACCGCAAACAAAAAAGACTGTCCATGCCTGCGTTCTTGCCGTGCATGGACAGTCTTATATCTACTATATTTTATCTACTATATTATCTACCGATCTTCTCTACCAGATCTGATCAAAGCCCTTCTGAAAAGCCGCGCCTTCTCTGCCTCTTCCGAAAAACCGCGCCTTCCCTACCCCTTCTGCGACGCCAGATGGCAATACACATAATGATCGTCCGTGAGCTGTGTCTTCACCGGCGCTTCCTTCTTACAGATCTCCATACATTTCGGACACCGTGTATGGAATTTACATCCGGTAGGTGGATTGAGCGGCGAGGGGATATTCCCCTCTAAGATCACCCGGTCCTTCTTCGCCGTGGGATCTGGCACAGGGACGGCGGAGAGCAGCGCCTGGGTGTAGGGATGGGTGGGGGCCTTATACAGGCTCTCCTTGCTGCCCACCTCCACGAAATTCCCCAGATACATCACGCCCACCCGGTCGCTGATATGCTCCACCACGCTCAGATCGTGGGCCACGAAGATGTAGGTCAGGTTAAATTCCTTCTTCAGCTGGTTCATCAGGTTCAGCACCTGGGCCTGGATGGACACGTCCAGGGCGGACACCGGCTCATCGGCGATGATCAGCTTTGGCTGTACGGCCAATGCCCTGGCGATCCCGATCCTCTGGCGCTGGCCGCCGGAGAACTCGTGGGGATACCGGTTGGCATGGTAATCGTCTAAGCCCACCTTCCGCAGAAGGTCCAATACCTTTGCCTCCAGCTCTGCCTTATCCTTGGTCAGGCCATGGATGATCAGCGGCTCCGCGATGATGTCGAAGATGGACATCCTGGGGTTCAAGGAGGCGTAGGGGTCCTGGAACACCATCTGCACCTTCTTGCGGACCGGGCGCATCTGGCTGTTGTTGTAAGAGGAGATATCCTCCCCGTCTAAGACCACCTTGCCGCCGGTGGGCTGCTCCAGTTTGCAGATGCCCCGGCCCAGGGTGGATTTCCCACAGCCGGATTCGCCTACGATGCCGAAGACCTCGCCCCGCTCCACCTGGAAGGAGACGCCGTCCACCGCCTTCACATAGTCCGTGGTGCCGAACTTCTTTCCGGCTACCGGATAATAGATCTTCATATCCTCTACGTTCAATAAGATATCCGCCATTACTTTCCCTCGCCTCCTTTTTCACAGAGCCAGCATTTGCACAGATGGCCGTTCCCGATATCAAAGAAGCCCGGCTCTTCTGTCTGGCATTTATCAAAGGCATAACTGCATCGGGGGGCAAATTTGCAGCCCTTGGGCATATATTTGGGATTGGGTACATTGCCTGGGATCACCTCAAGCTCCTCTACCGCCTCCCCCAGCTTAGGGATCGAGCCTAACAGGCCTTTCGTATAGGGATGAGATGGGTTAGCGAAAAGAGACCGTACATCCGCCTTCTCCACCACCCGGCCGCAGTACATGACCACCACATCGTCACAAACCTCGGCCACCACGCCTAAGTCGTGGGTGATGAACAGGATGGAGGTGCCGATATCCTGTTTCAGATCGTTCATCAGATCCAGGATCTGGGCCTGGATGGTCACATCCAGGGCCGTGGTGGGCTCGTCCGCGATCAAGATCTTCGGACGGCATACCAGGGCCATGGCGATCATCACACGCTGGCGCTGACCGCCGGAGAGCTGGAAGGGGTATTCCTTCATCATGTGCTCCACCCGGGGGACGCCGGTCTTCCGGAGCATGTCCTCGGCCTTTTTGTAGGCCTCCTCCTTGGAGATGTCCTCATGCTGCAGGATACATTCCGTCAGCTGCTTCCCGATCTTCATCACTGGGTTTAAGCTGGTCATGGGTTCCTGGAAGATCATGGAGATCTTGCTGCCCCGCATCTTCCGCTTCTCTTCTTCGCTGATGTGGGCGATATCCTTGCCCTCTAATAAGATCTCCCCCTCGGCGATCTTGCCGGTGGTGCCGGCTAAAAGACCCATGATGGAAAGGGAGGTCACACTCTTTCCGCTGCCCGACTCCCCTACGATCCCCAGGGTCGAGCCTTCTCTCAGTTCAAAATCCACACCGTCCACAGACCGGACCACGCCGCTGTCGGTGTAAAAATAGGTGTGGAGGTTTTTTACCTCTAATACATTCTTTCTATCCTCTGCCATCGTGCCTTCCCCCTTTCTTAATCGGACAATTTCGGATCAAGGGCGTCCCGAAGGCCGTCGCCCAGGATGTTGAAGCTAAGTACCGTAAGGAATATGGCCAGGCCGGGGAACAGGGTACAATGCATGCTGGTCAGCATGTAGTTCCGCCCGTTGGACAAGAGCAGTCCCCACTCCGGTGTGGGCGGCTGTGCGCCCATCCCCAAAAAGCTTAGGGAGGATGCGGTCAGGATGGAGGAGCCCACGGACATGGTGAACTGTACGATGATCTCCGGCACGGCGCCGGGCAGGATATGGCGGAACAAGATCCTGGCATCCGAGGCGCCTAGGTTCCTGGCCGCCTGGACGAACACCGAATTTTTCAGGGCCAATGTCCGCCCCCGCACCAGACGGGCGAAGGTGGGTGTGGAGAACACCGCCACCGCGATCACCACGTTCCCGATGCCGCTGCCTAAGATCGCCACGATCGCGATCGCCAGGATGATGCCCGGGAAGGCAAAGAGGGTATCACAGATCCGCATGATGATCGAATCCACGATCCCGCGGTAATAGCCGCCTAAGAGCCCTAAGATGGTGCCGCAGACCGCGCCCACCGAGACCGCGGACAAGCCTACCGCCAGGGAGATCTTGGTGCCGCAGATGATCCTGGAGAAGAGATCGCGGCCAAATTCGTCGGTACCGAACCAGTGGGCCCCGCTGGGTCCCTGGAGGATCGCGTTATAATCATATTCATTGATCTTAAAGGGTACCAGCGCTTCGCCGAAAAAGGCCAAGAACACCAGGAAGAGGATGAAGAAAAGGGCTACCACCGCATTCTTCTGCTTTTTAAATTTCCGGATCATCTCTGAAACAGGAGTTTTGATATCTGTCTTTTCATTCAATTCCGCAGACGCGGCTTTTTTCTTTCCGATCATATGAAAACCTCCTATGACAATTTGATCTCTGGATTGAGGACGGCGTACAGGATATCCACCACCAGGTTGATGATGATGAACTGCAGGGAGAACAGCAAGATCAACGACTGGATCGCCGGATAATCCCGGTAGTTCACCGATTCGATCAAGAGCTGTCCCAAGCCCGGGAAGGCGAACACGGCCTCCGTGACCACGGAACCGCCCAGGAGGAAACCAAACTGCAGGCCCACCACCGTCACCACGGAGATCATAGAGTTCCGAAAAGCATGGCCCCAGGTGACGGTCTTTTCCTTCAAGCCCTTGGCCCTGGCCGTGCGGATGTAGTCCTCCTTCATCACCTCAACGATGGAGGAGCGGGTAAAACGGGCGATGATCGCGGCGATGCTGGTCCCTAGGGAGATCGCCGGCAGGACCAGGTTCTTCCAGCTGCCCGCCCCTGTGGTAGGCAGCCAGCGCAGCTTCACCGCAAAGAGCATGATCAGCAGGAAGCCCACCCAGAAGCCCGGCAGGGAGATGCCGGAGACCGCCAGGGTCATACCAGTGAAATCCTGCCACTTTCCTCGGTTCTTCCCCGACCATACCCCCAGGAGCACCCCTACGATGGTGCTCCAGACCAGGGCGGCGACGGTCAGGGACATGGTATTAGCATACCGGGCTCCGATCTCCGTGATCACCGGACGCTTGGTGCGCAGGGACATCCCCAGATCGCCTCTTAAGAGGCCGCCCACATATTTGGCGTACTGGACCGGGATGGACTGGTTCAAGCCCAGCTGCTCTCTGACCGCCTCCACCTGGTCTAAGGTGGCCTGTTCGCCGGCTACCAGACGGGCCGGATCGCCCGGGATCATACGGACAAAGAAGAATACGAAGGTCACTACGATGATCAGCGTGGGGATGACCCCCACGATCCGTTTTAAGGTATATCGTAACATGTTGCTATCATCTCCTTACTGGCTGCATGTACATCAGTTCCTACTATATACAGTTCCTATCTATACACTTCTATACACTATCTATACAGTTCCTATCCCTATACAGGATATCTATAAAAATGGGGCGGCCCATGTCTGGCGCTCCCGTTGATCTCACACACGATCTTTCATGATCAGATCAAAGACCTCGCGTCATCGCTCGCAAAAAATAAAGGAAAAGGATATACGTGGCGGCTGCTAAAGGGTCCCCAAGAGGGACACATAGAGCCGCACAAGACAGAGCAGGTACAAAGAAGCACCCAGGATACAGCCAAAAGCTGTATGATACAAAAACAAGGCGCTGCAAGGGCAGAGATCCCATACATCTGTTCCCCTTGTTCGCAGCGCCTTGTTCTGATGCTCACCTATGCAGAAACGCCGTCGGTGGCGGACTTTCTGTATGATCAGTCCATGGCAGGCCTCCCCCTTCTGTCATCGGACAGACAGGGGATCTGCGGCCGGTCATTTGGACATCTTTGCATTCCTCATGTTGATGGCACCGTCAGCATAGATCTTTACGTTCTGGATGTTCTGTCCGGTCGCCCAGGTATTAGAATCATTGCACAAAAACAGCATCGGGCTCTCTTCCCAGATCAGATCCTGAGCCTTCTCATAGGCTTCACGGCGGACATCATCATCTGCGCTCTGGAGAGCGGTCTGCAGATAGCCGTCCAGCTCGTCATTCTCGAAGTAGCAGATGTTGTAGCTCATAGGCGGCTCGGATTCCTTAGCCAGCAGCGGACGGATACCCCAGTCCGCGTCACCGGTGGAGGGAGACCATCCGATCACGAAGCAGTCCACCTCGGCGTCTGCACCGGCAGCATTAGTATCCTCTACCTTTTCGACCACCAGGGCATTCTCCATACCCTTTAACTCCAGCTCGATCCCGACCTGCTCCAGCTGCTGCTTGAAGAATTCGCACTGCTTCTGGTTCGCTGTGGTGCTGGCGAAGATCACACTGGTCTTAAAGCCATCAGGATAGCCGGCTTCTGCTAATAATGCCTTAGCCTTCTCGATATCATAGGGACGAGGATCGTTAGCCTTATGATACTGGACTGCCGGTCCGATGATGGAGGTTGCCGGTGTGGCAAGGCCGTTCTTCACCACCTGGATATAAGCGTTCTTATCGACAGCGTAGTCGATCGCCTGACGGACCCGCTTGTCGTTGAAGGGAGGCTTCTGGTTGTTCATGAAGAAGTAACGGACCACGATGCCCTCACCCTGCTGGGCATTGACATTGGGATCAGCTTCCAGCACGGATACGCTCTCTGTGGGGATCGGCCAGATGATCTGGGCATCTCCAGACTGGACCATAGCTACGCGGGTAGCGCTCTCCGGTACAGGCTTGAAGGTGATGGTCTTAAAGCCTGCGTCTGCATCGGCCAGAGCCGTCCCGCCGCAGATATCGGCGTCATAGCCCCACCAGTCCTTGTTCAGGGCCAGGGTCAGATGATCGCCCTCGATCCACTCTACGAAGGTGTACTGGCCGGTACCGATCGGGCTCCTGGCACAGGCCTCCACGCCGGCTTCGATCGTCTTCGGGCTCATGATCACACAGGCCGGATGGGCCAGGTTGCTGATGAACGCACCGAAGGGCTCGGTCAAGTTGATCTTAACCGTATAGTCATCCACCTTCTCAAAGCTGTCCAGCACGTTACATAAGAAGGTAGTCCTCTTTAAGCCTAAAGACTCATCATCCCACTTCGCCAGGTTCGCCAATGCCGCATCTGCGTTCCAGGGTGTGCCGTCCGAAAAGCTGATGCCCTCCCGAAGGGTGATGGTGAACTCGGTAGCGTCCTCATTCGCCTCATAGCCGGTAGCCAGCATGGGGATGATCTTCATGTCATCGTCAAAGCCGAAGAGACCGTCCATAATCATACGCTGGATACCGCCGGATAAAGTATCGCTGGTATCCATAGGATCCATGGTGACAAAGTCTACATTGACCGCCGCCACTACATCGCTGTCCTGGGAGACGGACTCCCCTGCCGGGACCTCCGCCTGGGCCTGTGTCTCACCGCCTGCCGCTGCGCTCTCGGTGCCTGCTGCGCCGCCTGCCGCCGCTGTGGTGGCGTCACCGCTGCCGGAACCGCCGCCGCAAGCTGTCAGCGTGACCATAGCCGCAGCCAGGAGCAACGCATAAAATCTTTTTCCTGTTCTTCTCATAAAGTTCCTCCTTGTCCTTTTCATCCGGCACGGCACACAGGTACGCGCCGACCGGAGTCCATCAGACCAATACCCCCTGCGGACAGCAGGTATCGGCCTCTCGCGGTATCCGCCAAATACTCGTATGGGCACGGCACTTAGCTCATCTCCCGCGGAAATAAAAAGGCAAGGGAAGCCCGAACTGTATCTAACTTGCGCCCTTGCCATTTAAATTTTATTGTAGTCCTGCTCCCGCCCTTTTTCAAGGTAAAGTGTTGAACACAAGGATCTGGACGACCATTTTTTAATTTTTTTAAGTGTTCTGGTTGATTTAGATCTATTTTTTATGTATAATCTTCCTAAAAATACACCGCAAAAGCGGTCAGAGAAGATCAAAAAAGGAGACTCTATGTCCACCACAGAAAAACCGGCAAAAAAACGATATCAAGTGTTCATCGCCTGCTTAAACCCCTATATACGGATCGAATTCCAGGATTACCTCCAGTCCCTCCTGGGCGGATATATCACTTTCGACGCCTGGGATCTGGCAGAGATGACCGATCCATGCCAGCTGGAGCCGTACCAGTGTATCCTGTTTTCCAGCCAGCTGGTCCAGCAGACCTTCCCGTTGAAGATCCCGGAGCAGATCGCCCAGATCGTCTGCACCAGGACCTTTAACCATGCCTTTTTAGACCAGATCATCCAGATCCCGCCCGGCGAAAAGGTGTATGTGATCAATGACTCCCTGGACCCGGCCCTGAACATCATCGAGCAGTTCCAGAGCTTCGGGATCACCCAGTATGCGTTCATCCCCTATGCCGGCGATACCCAGAGGATTGACTTTTCTGTCCGCTACGCCATCACCATGGGGGAGCCTCAGCTGGTCCCGGACCATGTGCGCAATATCATCAATATCGGGAACCGGATCATCGACATCTCGACGGTCAATGAGCTGTGCGTCCTCTTCCACCTTCCCGCTGAGATCGGGAATAAGATCACCAGCAATTATATCTCCCATATCATCAAGGTGGTCAAAGCAGCGGGGAATTACTACAGCAGCTTTGTGACCTCCCAGCAGCTTTTGCTGGCCACGGTCTCCAATCTCCCTTTGAGCATCTGTCTGCTGGACGACCATGGGGATATCCTGCTGGTGAACAAGCACTTCGCGGCGGACGGGGGCTTTTCGGAGAAGAACGCCGCAGGGAAGTCTCTGGCCTCTTTTCTGCCAAAGACCCAGCCTCCCCTCTCCTTTGACCGGACCGCAGACCATCGGATCAAGACTGTGGACGGCCATCTCCTGTTCTTGAGCGTATTGGAGCTTTCCCTGCCCGGCCATACCCATGTATTCCTCCTGATCGGGAAGAAGGCTGTGACAGACAGCCAGGATGATGCGCCTCCCCACCTTTTTTCCGAGAAGGCGCTCTTCGTAGACCACCCGACCGCAAAAGAGCAGACCGACGGGGGCTCGCCCATCGAGCGCCAGCGGAACATCTTTTTCGACCTCTTGACCTGCTCTGCCCGGTTCCAGGCTGTCCTGGCCCATGCCAAGCGGATGTCCCTGTATGACTTCCCCATCCTGATCCAGGGAGAGGAGGGGACCCAGAAAAAAATGCTGGCACGGGCGATCCATGAAAGCTCTGCCAGAAGGAACCAGCCCTTTATCAGCCTGAACCAGATGCTCTCGCTTTCCGGGCTATCCTTTCCGGAGATCCTAAAAGAAGCCGGGCACGGGACCCTGCTGATCGACCGGATCGAACATCTCTCCCCCCAGATGCAGGAGGATCTGGTCCAGGTGCTGGAAAATCTCTCCGGCTATCCCATGACCTCCTATCCTGCCTGTGATGTCCGGATCATCGCCACCTCCTGCACCGATCTCTATGCTCTGGCACGGGAAGGCGCTTTCCGGCAGGACCTGTTCTTCCAGCTGAGCACAGCGGTCCTGGAGACCGTCCCTTTAAAGGACAGACGGGAGGATATCCCCCTGCTCCTAGAGCACTTTTTCCAGAGCATGTTCCACGACCCCAAGTTCCACAGCGAGGCGATCCTGTCCAAGAGCCTGTACCAGTTCCTCCTGCGCTACGATTATCCGGGCAACGTGCAGGAGCTGATGAACATCGCTCAGCACCTGTTCTCCATGTATGCGGCCCATCCGCTGATCCTGTCCCAGCTGCCTGCCTACATCCGGAGCAGCCTTTCCATGACAGAGAACAGCCGCAGCGCGCTGAAGAAGGAGGTGCTGGCGGTCATCAAGAACACCCCCAGGGCCGGACGTGCCGCCATACAAAAAGCCCTGGCCGGCTCCGGCATCGAGATCAGCGACGGAAAGCTGCGAGGGCTTTTGAAAGAATTAGCAGAGGATGACCTGATCTTGATCCACCGCACCAAGGGCGGCTGTGAGATCACGGAAGCCGGGCTGGCTATGCTGGTATGAACGCTGCAGCATCATCGCAGCAGCTCCGGGAGCAGGTCAGCCAGGCTGTAGTAGATCTCCCCATGGATCCCCGCGGTCTGCCCGGCGCACACCATGGAATTTAGGATCGCCTCATGGGTGGCCTCCGCCGCTGCCTGGAAGGCCTGGTCGATCAGGTCCTCATGGAGGATGGTCTGCCGGAGGAGCTTCCTGGACTTTTCGTGGGGGATCCTGTTCGCTGTGGTGAACCCGATCATCACCTCGCCGCTCCCATGGCCGGTATAAGCGCCCGTGCGGGCGATCCCCACACCGGCGCGGCGGATGATCCGCTCCAGCTGCCGGTGGGACACCGGCAGGTCGGTGGCCAGGATCGTCATGATCGAGCCCCGGTCCTGGAGGGAGAGGGCCGGCTTCTCCCCATCTCCAGCTTTTTTCCGGCTTTCGCTCTTCCTTTTCTCGATCAGCCGGATGACCTGCTCCCCCACCGGACGGCCGTCCAGCACCAGATCCCTGGTCGCTCCGAAATTGGACTGGACCAGCACGCCGATCACATACTCTTTTCCATCCACATTAAAGATCCTGGAGGCTGATCCGATGCCGCCCTTTAACCCGTAGCAGAGGGTACCTGCCCCGGCGCCCACATCGCCCTCCGGGAAATCCTCCCCTGCCCCTTCGATGGCCTCCCGCACATGGCTGGCCTTAACGGCCCGCTGCTGGATGTGGTTGATCCGGCAGTCATTGCACTCTCCCACCACCGGGTTTATGCTGAAGGCCTGGACCTTGTCCTCCCTGCACTGGCCGATCACATAGTCGGCCAGCCCGTCCCAGACCAACCCTATGTTCAAGGTATTGGTCAACGCGATGGGGGTCTCTAGAGTCCCCAGCTCCTGGATCTGGACCAGTCCGCAGCTCTTCCCGAACCCATTGTGTACATAGGCGGCAGCCGTATACTTCTCTGCGAAGGCATTGCCCGGACCGGGGAGGATCACGGTCACGCCGGTATGGTTATCTGCATCCTTGATCGTAACATGGCCCACGGATACACCTGGGACATCGGTGATCTTATCCCGTTTCCCCGTGGGCATCCGGCCTATGGTCATACCAAACTCCCTGATCCTCTTCTGTTCCATGCTCTTGTCCTCCTTTTCCAGTCCGCCTTTTCGTTCTCAGCTGTCTATCTTCTCCCTATGGCGCTTTCCGTCATCTCTTTCTTCTCTTGGCCACCTGGCTTTACTGGCCGATCTCCTCCATGTACCGGTCGCGGAGCTTCTGCACCAGGTCCTTATCCTTCATCCCGGCTGCCTGCCCGTCGATCTCCATGACCCGCATGCTGGGGTGGCTGGTGCTGGACATGATGATCTCATCGGCCTCAAGCATCTCTTCCACCGTAAAGGCCCGCTCTTCCACCGGGATCTTAAGCTCTTTACAATAGCGGAGCATATGCTTCCGCTCGGTCCCCGGCAGGATCAGGTTATCCAGAGGATGGGTGATGAACACGCCGTCCTTGATGATCGACGCATTAGAGTGGGCCCCCTCGGTCACGAAGCCGTCCCGGACGAACACTGCCTCCTGACAGCCCGCCTCCTTGGCCGTCTGGGCCGCGATCACATTGGGCAGCAGATTGATGGTCTTGATATCACAATGGAGGAAACGGGTATCGGCCACGGTCTTGATCTTATAGCTGTCCGACATCTCCACGCCCTTCCAGGGCTTGCTGTACACATACAAGTTGCTGGATACCCCCTCCGGGAACAGATGGTTCCTGGGCGAGGTCCCACGGGTCACCTGCCAGTACAGGAACTGACAGCTGCTCTCCACCTTCTGGGAAAGCTGGGTCAGCAGATCCCCTATCTCCTCCTTGGTATAGGGGAGGTCGATCTTGACCTTCGCCGCGCTGCTCTCCATCCGGTCCAGATGGTCCTGGAGAGCGAAGATCTTGTGGCCGAACACCATCGCCACCTCATAGATCCCGTCCCCGAAATAGAATCCCCGGTCATTAGCCGGGATCATCATCTCGTTGATCGGGGTGATCTTTCCATTATAATATGCCAGATCTTTCATACGTTCCATAGCTTGTCCCTCTCTTTTTTGCTTTTGTTTGGCTTTAGTATAGCGTTCTGTCAACTATTTGTAAAGATGGGAAATGGCATACTTTTTACAGGCCAGCCAGGGAGCCATCATGGTCAGCGGATCCTTTCACAGAAAAACGCCCGGATAGCGCAAAGCTATCCAGGCGTATCCAAATAGCGAGCATCTGTCCCGCTGTACCATCTATCGTTTATCGCCGGACCCATTCCCCTTTGTCATTGACATAGAAGCCATCCGGTGTATAGCCGTTTGTCACCAGCGCTCCATCTGTGCCGAGGAAATACCATTTGCCGTCCAGCATGACCCATCCGGTCTCCATGGAGCCTTGCGCTGTGTTAAGGTAATACCATTTCCCGTCTATGGTGACCCAGTCGGTCTTCATGTTCTGGGTAGTCTCATCAAAATAGTACCATTCGCCGTTGACCTTCTGCCACCCGTTGCAGGTGTAGCCGTCCTCTCCGTACAGGTACCATGAACCGTCTGTCTCCAGTACCCATTCGGAAGCGGCATAGCTCCCGTCTGGTTTCTTGAGCCGCCATCCGGGCTTGCCATCTGTCAACTCACGTCCGGTAGCTGCAAGCTGGAGATGATAGGGTTTTGTGATGCTCATCCCCGGCGTGGAGGAGCTGCCTGCTGTGGTGCTGCCAGTTCCTGAGACCGATCTGTCCCGGTCTTTTCTGCGGCGTCCTCCTGTGGAGGTCGAAACGGTGGTCTGTTCCGGAACGGATCCTTCCGGCGTGCTTCCTGGCTGAAGGGTCTCTCCCGGGGTAGGTTCTACCGGTCCAGGCTTTTCCGGCTCGGGTTTCTCTGGCTCCGGCTTTTCTGGCTCAGGTCCCTCCGGGACTTCCTTCTCATTAGTGATAAAGGTGATCGCCGTGCCATAGATCGCGCTCCCGGTCTCTCCCCCATCGTTCCCATCCATCAGCACCACTGGAGATAGGGTAAGGATGTCCTTTCGATCTTTGTCCGATAGAAAGAAACTCAGAAAATCCCCCCCATCGGCGGCAGGATCGATCGTGGCGCTCTCTCCTTTGCTCAGGCTCTTCCAAGGACTATCGGACCCGGGAAAGATGATCAAGTCTCCAGATCCTTCCCCCAGTATGGTTCCATAGACCGTGCAAGCCTTTGCCGACGGATGGAGATAAATGCCGCATCCGACCATTGGGGTATTGTCAAAAAACGCGGGGCTGCGTCCGCCTTCCATCTGCAGACTATACGTACAGTCAACGGCATAGCCGTTTTCCGATGTACGATTCCCTATGATCACTGCGTCAGTAAGGATGAGCTCTGATCGGCTTGTCCCGTCTTCGGATGTGTTCTCTTCCATATAGACAGCACCGCCCCGATATGTCGCTTTGTTGATCAATAATGTTGTATCTTCCATACGGACCGTGCCGTTGGCGTATACAGCCCCTCCGTTGTTTTCTGCACGGTTGTCCTTAAAGGTCGTCTTGCTGATATGCCCATCCAAAGCAAAGAGTGCGCCGCCATCAGAAGCTTTATTTCCTTCAAAGGTGCTATTTACCATGGATAGGTCACTTGCATCACAATAAATAGCCCCTCCTGATCCCGACGCAACATTATCGGTAAAGCTACATCCTTCAATATCGACATCCGCATAGGCAGGGAAGCCGCTGACATAAACCGCGCCGCCATAGCCATCATAGCTCCCTTCCCCTGTTGCCTGGTTCCCTTCAAAAACGCACCCTTTTATCTCCAAGCCATTTTCTGAGTAGACCACAACCGCAGCACCTTTCGTTGCGGTATTATTTCTGAAGACCGCGTCATGGATCACGGTCCTGCCTGCAGAGTATATGAAGTCTCTCGAGTCTTCATCGCGCCAGTTTGTGACATCAACTACCGCGCCGGATCCGTCAGAATGGATCCTGGAAAACATACCACCCTGGATCGTAAGCACAGCACCTGAATCATATATCGGCTCTAAGTAGATCAAGCTTCCACGGACCGGATAATCCTCAACAGTCACATTATTTAAGACACAGTCTCCACCTGTATGGATCAGCGGAGGAAGCTTTTTTTCTTTGCTTTCTGCTGTGATCCTCACATTATCCAACTCAAGTCCCCCAAATCCTCCGATAATGTAGTTATCGCGGGCACCGATAGTATCGCTGGGCTTTACCGATGATGCGACTGTTATGGTCTCTGCACCCGTCCCTCGGATCGTAACTCCACCCCCGTAGGTATAGATAGCCTGCCTTGTTGATATCGTGATCGAATGTCCATTTAGCTTTAGCAGGATAGAAGGACTTGGGATCTTTACACATTCATTCCAGTCTTTAATATCTGCCTCCAGCTCGATCTGGTAATCTCCTTTATCCTCTTCCTGGCTGCTAGATCCTTCATTAGCTATGGCTGCTATCGCTTCCTTCAGTTCAGCAAAATCACTTACCCGAAAGGTATCACCCTCACGCTCCAGCCTCGCCGACATCAGAGCTATCCCCTCTTCCGGGTCCGTTTCTTTCAAGCCTGTTTCTTCCAGATCCGTTTTTTCCAGCTCTGCGCCTTCTATCTCGGGGCTTTCTGTCACGGTATCTTCCTGGACAGTGCCTTCCGATGAGGTGTCTGACGATCCATCTCCGTTTGATATCGTTTCTTCTTCCTCAGTTCCCGGCGTTTGGTCAGGTGCGGATCCTTCCGTGGGTGTCAGGCTCTCGTCTACACTTTCTCCACTCTCGTAACAATCAGCATCATGTACATGCTCTTCCAGGCCGCAGATGGTATCTGAAGTATCCTTTTTTGCATCTGAAGCAGACGCCCGATCATAGCATGTGTTGCTATGGGTATGCTCCTCCTGTCCGCAGATAAGCTCTCCCTCATGTACTGTCATCCGGTCCTGCGTAGCCGCACGTACCGAAAAACTGCCCGCCAACACCGCCATGGCCATACAAACAGAAAAACCGGCCCTCATCCTCTTCCATTTCCCCATATCGCCCTCTCCTTTGTTTTTTCTCCATTTTATCCCTCTCCAACCACTTCTGTCAAGAATCTGCGCAGGATTTTCTTAAGTTTTTGTAAGGATGTGGATCTGGATCTGAACCAACAGTTTAATGCGATCTTCCTGCAGATGTGTTATGATAGGACCATCAGAGGACAGTGGACTTGCATGATCGTGCAAGCGTGCCATTCACGCTCAAGGATATGGAAAATATATACTGGGATAAAATAGAAAAATATTTGACAGTGCTGATCCGATATGCTATGCTTAATATGTAAAATATATCCATCTACTATCCAGGCCAGGCGAAAGGCGGCTGATACGGACCGAACTGGGATACAGGGCGGCGGATAGCAGGATACAGGATACGAGAGGACGGGATACGGATGAGCAATAAAGCGAAGATACGAGAAAGAGCGAAGAAGCTGAACCCGATCGATGACCTGATGTTCCGGAAGATGGCGGAGGAGCCTGGGTTCTGTGAGGAGATCCTGCGGGTCATCCTCGCGGACCCTGGGCTGGAGGTGCGTGAGTCGATCCCAGAGTATGCGGGGACGAACCTCCAGGGCCGTTCAGTGGTGCTGGACGCACGATGTGTCCTTGGGGACGGACAGCAGGTGGACATCGAGGTCCAGAAGAGGGATGATGACGACCACCAGCGGCGTGTGCGGTATAATGGTTCGATCCTGACCGCAAACATAGCCGATCCGGGCATACAGTTTAAAGCGGTCCCGGATGTGTGCGGCGTGTTCATCTCCCGGTTCGACCTTTTTGAAGGGGGACATGTACGCTATCATGTTGACCGTGTAGCCAGAGAGGCGGGCAAGGCTGTGGGGAACGGCTTTACCGAGGTGTATGTGAACGCGAAGGTAAAGGATGGTTCTGATGTAGCAGAACTGATGGAGGTGTTCACCCGGGACGATGCTTACAGCGATAAGTTCCCGGTCACTTCCCGGAGTAAGCGGCGATATAAAGAAACGGAGGAGGGGCAAATGGTCATGTGTGAAGTTGTGGAGCAGATCGTAAATGAGCTCGTAGAGGAAGAGCTTTTGGAGATCAGACGTAAAGGCAGGCTAGAAGGCGCGCGTGAAGGCAGGCTGGAGGGCATACGTGAAGGCAAGCTGGAGGGCATACGTGAAGGCA